>NZ_DCAO01000044.1:10235-22043 GCF_002311515.1 Thalassospira sp. UBA1131 | reverse complement strand
CAAGGCCATCATCCGTCAGAAAAGAAGATCATCGCCGGCCGCCGGCATGTCGGCATCATCGATATCGTGCCGGTCGGGAATTACGCCGTGCGCATTACCTTCGACGACTTGCATGATAGCGGCCTGTTTAGCTGGCAATATCTGCGTGAATTGCACTGTAATCAGGACAAGCTCTGGAACAACTATCTCGCCGCACTCAAAGCACGCGGCCTGTCGCGCGATCCTGCCAAACGCTGACGCTCCCCCCTTCTTTCCAGAAGTCCCAAAACAAAAACGGCCCTGCCAAAGACAGGACCGTTTTTAGTGTCTTGCTGTCCGGGGAGGTTAACCTCGAACGCACGCCTTATTAGAAGCGATAGCCAATACCGACACCGAACAACCACGGATCGAGGTCTGCATCAGCTTTGTGAGTGTTGCCGCCTACATTCGTTGTGATATCGGTATTCAGGAAGATTTTCTTGACGTCGACGTTCAACGACCAAGGACCCGAAATCGCATAGTCGAAGCCAGCTTGGAACGCATAACCAAAGCCATCATCATAGCTGATCGACTGCGCATCGCCTCGTTTTTCGTCGTAGAAGAAGGTGTAGTTTATGCCAGCACCGACGTAAGGACTCCAGCGGCTATCGGACATAAAGTGATACTGCAGGGTCAGGGTCGGCGGCAGCAGACGGACACTGCCCAAGTTAACATCTGCAGAACCGGTGTTCCAGCTAACATCATGCTTGGATGTGCCTGCAATCAGTTCAAGCGCGATGTTGTCGGTCACGAAGTAAGAGAAATCCAGTTCTGGAATGACATCGTTATCAACTTTACCTTCACCAGACAGAGTCCCGCTCTTGACGTCTTCATCAGGAACGACACCCAGCACACGGCCGCGAATCAGGAAGTCGCCAGCCTGTTTGGTTTTGAATTCGGCGGTCTGTGCGGAAGCCGGATTGGCTGCAACAAACGAAGCGGCCATCATGCCACCCAACAATGCGGCACCAAGGAGTTTGGATTTGAATGACATTATCTGTCCCCTGTTAGTTTGATCAACTCGAGGGGGACATTGCGCTTTTCTGTTTGCTGACTTGTTGACACAAATCAACAATCACTCACAAAAAACGACATGTTTTTGAATGATTTTAAATGACCTTTGATCACCTATCCCAATTTTCGACCGAAATCCCTAGCGAAAGTTCCCGGTTGTGGCAAAAGGCGATCCGATTACAGCGGCTTGCCCTGCATCAGTTTTGGCAGCGTGCCGGCATAGCCCATCGCATGCGACATGAAGGTCTTTTTTAGGGGCGGGATTTTCTCGACAATCGCCAATCCGATATCACGCGCCCAACGGATCGGCGCGATATCATTGGAGAACAGGCGCGTGGTGATATCGGTTACCGCCAGCATCACCGTGTTATCGAAACGACGCCATTGTTCATATTCTGCCAGCACATCGGCACTGCCGATATCACGACCAATACGACGGGCATTGACCAGAATTTCTGCCAGAACCGCAACATCGCGGATCCCCATATTCAGCCCCTGACCGGCAATCGGATGCATGCCGTGCGCTGCATCACCAATCAGCGCCAAGCGATCCTGGGTATAGTGATAGGCGTGCTGCAACCCAAGCGGATAGCAGAAGCGTGGCCCGATAACTTCAAGATCACCGAGATAGCCGTCAAACCGGCGATGCAATTCATCAAGGAAGGTCTGATCATCAAGATTGACCAGATAATTGGCCTGATCCGTGCCCTCGGTCCAGACAATCGAGCAACGGTTATCGGTCATCGGCAAGATTGCAAACGGGCCTGCCGGCAGGAAATGCTCGACCGCCAGCCCATTGTGGGACTGCTGATGCTTGACGGTGCAAACCACCGCACTTTGCTTATAGCTCCAGTTATAGGTCTTGATGCCTGCCCATTCGCGCAACATTGATTTGCGCCCTTCGGCCCCAATGGCAAGTGGCGCACGCACGACTTGCCCATCTGCCAGCGTGATGGTCATGGCACCCTGATCACGTGCAATCGTTTCGACCTTGGCCGGTGCAATCATTTTGACCAGATCGTTTTTTTCGATGGCACGATAAAGCGCACTGCGCGTGACAAGGTTTTCGACGATATAGCCAAGCGGCTCGTTACCGACATCATGATGGTCGTAATGCAGGAAAAGCGGGCTTTGACCATCGGCAATGCGAATATCAAGGATCGGCTCCGCACCATCGGCCATGTTTTCCCAGGCTCCGATCACTTCCAAAACCGATTTGGAGGCGGCAGCAATCGCACAGGTCCGGCCATCGTAATTGGCCGTCAGGATGGTTTTGGGGTCTGCATAATCAATCACCACCGACTTGATACCGCCATGGGCCAGCGCCAAGGCCATGGAAGCACCGTTCAAGCCGCCCCCAAGAATAATGACATCGGTTTGAAGTGGCTGATGATCATGCATATCGCAATTTCCTGTGTCGTTTGGCCTTGGCCAGTGATGCCGGTTTACAATGCAACTTGGCATCCTGCGTTGACCTGACGCAATAGGGCGTCGTGGAAGCGTTGTTTGCACATCTTTACCCTGCCAGATACGCAGCCACAACCCGCACCGATCATCGACGCGCAGTTATCACACCTTTGGCAGCACAACATCGGGGCAAACCATCTTTGACAGCCGTGAATGCGCCATCGCCACCTGCCAAGGCATATCACCCCTTGGTTGCGACAAGTCCCGCGGACCAGGAATGCGATTTGCCACAGAGCCTTGAGCTGTAAGCGCTTTTCAATTACGCGACAGGTTGATTAAAAAATATGCATATTTTTTGAACAGCCACAGATTTTGTGCAGATTTTAATCCGGTCATGACAGAACGAAGTCATAATTCCGTCAGATTGATTCATCATTTTATGCAACAAAAACAGTAATTTACGATTTTTATTCTGAGTCTGGCACGATTCTTGGTTTGGAGACTGCGACTGCGAAATCGTGATTACCACGTTGGTACTCAACGGATATGCCGGGAGGTCGCATTATTATGAAACTTGTTACTGCTGTCATTAAGCCGTTCAAACTGGACGAAGTCCGTGAAGCGCTTAGCGCACTGGGCGTCCAGGGTTTGACGGTCACCGAAGTTAAAGGTTTTGGTCGCCAGAAAGGTCAGACCGAAATTTATCGTGGTGCTGAATACATGGTCAGCTTCCTGCCGAAGGTGAAGCTGGAAGTCGCCATCACGGATAATCTGGTTGATCAGGTTGTCGAAGCCATCACCAAAACTGCTCAAACCGGGAAAATCGGGGACGGTAAGATTTTCGTTCTTGATGTGAATCAGGCGGTTCGTATCCGTACTGGTGAAACCGGCGACGACGCCCTGTAAGTCCAGAGACAAGGGGAGACATTATGACTATTTCCATGAAGAAAACCGGCCTTGCTGCGGCTGCAGCTACCGCCCTTCTGGCAATCGCTTCTCCGGCTTTTGCTCAGGACGCAGGCGTTCCGGCTGAAACCCAGTTCATTCTCAACAGCTTTAGCTTCCTGTTCAGTGGCGCAATCGTCATGTTCATGGCGGCGGGCTTTGCTATGCTTGAGAGCGGCCTGGTTCGTACCAAAAACGTTACCACCATCCTGCTTAAGAACATTTCGCTCTTCGCAATCGCAGGCATCATGTACTACCTCATCGGTTACAACCTGATGTACATGGATGTGTCTGGCTGGATCGGCTCGCTGAGCCTGTGGAGCGCAGATGACTCCGCTGCCCTTGGTGGCGACTTCTCTGGCGGTTATTCCGCAACATCCGACTGGTTCTTCCAGATGGTCTTCGTTGCCACCGCAGCTTCGATCGTATCGGGTACTGTTGCCGAGCGTATCAAACTGTGGCCGTTCCTGATCTTCGTCGTTGTTCTGACTGGCGTTCTGTATCCGATCACCGGTGCATGGACCTGGGGCGGCGGCTGGCTGTCGGAAATGGGCTTCTCTGACTTTGCCGGTTCCACCATTGTTCACTCGGTCGGCGGCTGGGCTGCTCTGACCGGTGCGATCATCCTTGGTGCACGTAAAGGCAAGTACGGCGAAGACGGTTCCGTTCACCCGATGCCGGGTTCGAACCTTCCGCTTGCAACGCTTGGTACCTTCGTCCTGTGGCTCGGCTGGTTCGGCTTCAACGGTGGTTCCCAGCTTGCTATGGGTACCGGCGCTGACGTCATCGCCGTTGCCAACATCTATGGCAACACCACCATGGCTGCTGCCGGCGGTGTGGTTGCAGCAATCATCCTGACCCAGATCCTTTACAAAAAGGTCGACCTCACCATGGCACTTAACGGTGCACTGGCTGGTCTGGTCTCGATCACGGCTGCTCCGGACACCCCGACCATTGGCTCGGCGATCATCATCGGTGCAATCGGTGGTATCCTGGTTGTTGTTGCGGTTCCGCTGCTCGACAAACTGAAAATCGACGACGTTGTCGGTGCTGTTTCGGTTCACCTTGTTGCTGGTATCTGGGGCACGCTTGCTGTTCCGTTCACCAATGACGGTGCTTCCTTCGGTACGCAGATCACCGGTATCGTTGCAATGGGTGCCTTCACCATCGTTGCTTCGTCTATCGTATGGCTGGCTCTGAAGTTCACTGTTGGTATCCGCCTCTCCGAGGAAGAAGAAGCCAACGGTTCGGATGCGACCGAGCTTGGTCTGGAAGCCTATCCGGAATTCGGTAAGGGTTCCCAGCGCTTCTAAGCAAGACTTTCTGACAGGTGCCGCGTTCGCACGGCACCTGATCGATCAGATCAAAAGCCCGTCCGGGGAAGCCCGGGCGGGCTTTTTTGTTCCATGCTGCCTTTTTGGGCAGCGTTTTGATCACTTGGAAGGCAAAGACGTTTTTTGTCCCTAAAACCGAATGCCTCACCCCGACACTCAAATACCAAGCAACAGCCTTGGCATTTTACGCTTTGCTGCCCGGTTTTGCGTCATTGGCACGAAAATTGATCTTGGCTGCCCCGAACCAGAGTCCGGCTGCCCCGACAAGACCGGACGGAGAGGAAACGCTATTTGAAAAGGGGGACGCCTTATGGGGGCCTTCCAGACTGCCTCGGACGTATTTTTCGTCCTGATGGGCGCTATTATGGTGCTCGCAATGCATGCCGGTTTTGCCTTTCTTGAAGTCGGCACGGTTCGCAAAAAGAACCAGGTTAACGCACTGGTTAAGATCATTGTTGATTTCGCTGTTTCGACCATTGCCTATTTCTTTGTCGGCTACAGCGTTGCATATGGCGTTGATTTCTTTGCCAATGCTGGCGTTCTGAGCGGTCAGATCACCCCCGAAAACAGCCCAGCCTTTGCTGATAGCGGCTATGATCTGGTCAAATTCTTCTTCCTTTTGACGTTTGCAGCAGCGATCCCGGCCATCATCTCTGGCGGTATTGCAGAACGCGCACGTTTCTATCCGCAGCTATTTGCCACCGCCATTTTGGTGGGGGTTTGCTATCCCCTGTTTGAAGGCATGGTCTGGAACAACAATTTCGGTTTCCAGGACATGATCGAAGCCACTTTTGGTGCTCCTTTCCATGATTTCGCCGGTTCCATCGTCGTTCATGCGGTTGGCGGCTGGATCGCACTTGGTGCTGTGATCAATCTCGGCGTGCGACGCGGGCGATATACCAAAACCGGTGGCCTCGTCGGTATTCCGCCGTCAAACATTCCCTTCCTGGCGTTGGGGTCCTGGGTCCTTTGTGTTGGCTGGTTTGGCTTTAACGTCATGTCCGCACAATCAATAAGCGGCATTACCGGGCTGGTTGCAGTTAACTCGCTGATGGCGATGGTCGGCGGCATTCTGACGGCATTGATTGCCGGTCGAAATGATCCCGGTTTTGTCCATAACGGCGCACTTGCCGGACTGGTTGCCGTTTGCGCCGGGTCAGATGTCATGCATCCGTTGGGTGCACTTGTGACCGGCGGCCTTGCCGGTGCGCTGTTTGTCTGGGGCTTTAATCAGTTTCAGGCAAAATGGAAAATTGACGATGTTCTTGGCGTTTGGCCGCTGCACGGCATGTGCGGTCTTCTGGGCGGGATTGCCTGTGGCATCTTTGGCGTTGAGGCCCTTGGCGGCATGGGCGGCGTTTCGTTCAGCGCACAGCTGGCAGGATCGCTGATTGGTGTCGTTTTTGCGACCGTGGTCGGCTTTGTTGTCTATGGTGCCCTCAAGATCACGATTGGGATACGTCTGTCCGAAGAAGCCGAGTTTGATGGCGCAGATATCTCGATCCACAACATCGGCGCATATCCCGAGGATGATCTCCGGGCGAGCTAGGCTGCGCGACCCGCACCAGAGTTAATACTCTTTCAAGCCCGGAAAGCGCATCTTTCCGGGCTTTTTGCGTTGGCTTGCCCGTGCTCTTAAATGTTTCTTTGCACTTTTGGCATAGGGGTAAAGTCAGGGGATTTTACCCATCTTCCGAATAACCGGACCGCAAACGGCGGACCACAGATCATGCTGGATTGACGACGACCATGTTTAACGCGCGCCTGGATCAATTGCCTGCCTATCCGTTTCCGCGATTGGCAACCCTGCTTGACGGGATCGAACCCGGTCAGCCGCCGCTTGTCATGTCGATCGGCGAGCCACAGCATGAACCGCCCGCCATGATCACCGAGGCGATGGTCAAACATGCCAGCCTTTGGCACAAATACCCGCCCGGTGCGGGTACGCCGGAATTGCGCGATGCCATCAAAAACTGGCTTGATCGCCGCTATAACCTGCCCAAAGACATGATCGACCGTGATGATCACGTCCTGCCGGTCGCAGGCACGCGCGAAGCACTTTATTTGATTGCCACAACTGTCATTCCACAGGATCAACCCGGGCCCAAACCCAAGGTCTTGCTGCCCAACCCGTTCTATCAGGTCTATTGCGGCGCGGCGGTGCTGAATGACGCGGAAATGGTGCCGCTGGCGGCAGGGCCGGAAAACGGGTTCCTGCCCGACCTGGATCAGATTGATGCCAAGGATCTTGATGCCTGCGCGCTGTTCTTCCTGTGCTCGCCGGCCAACCCGCAAGGGGCGATTGCATCGCGTGCGTACCTCGAACAGATCATCACACTGGCACGCAAGCATGACTTCGTGCTGGCCATGGATGAGTGCTATGCCGATATCTATGACAGCACCGCACCGACCGGCGCGCTTGAAATCTGTGCCGCACAGGGTGGAAACATGGACAATATCCTTGTCTTCCACAGTCTTTCGAAACGATCCAGTGCGCCGGGCCTGCGTTCAGGGTTTGTTGCCGGTGATGCAAAAATCGTCAAACGCTTTACGGCACTGCGCAGCTATTGCTCGGCCACCATTCCGATGCCGGTCATGGCCGCATCCACCGCACTTTGGAACGATGATGCCCATGCGGAGGCCAACCGGGATATCTATCGCGCCAAAATCGACATCGCCGAGGAAGTCTTTGGCAACCGGTTTGGCTTCTATCGCCCGCCCGGCGGATTTTTCCTGTGGCTTGATGTCGGCGATGATGAGGCTGCCACTCGGAAAATCTGGAAAGAATCCGGGGTTAAGGTCATTCCGGGCAGTTACCTTTCATTGACCGATGCCAATGGCAACAATCCGGGCAAACGGTTCATCCGCATTGCCTTGGTGCATGATCTTGAAACCACGCGGGAAGGACTGACCCGCATCGCGAAGGCATTGGAAAGCTAAACCGATACTTCGCCCGACCAGAACAGCAGGACTTAACCAGAACGGATACCCAGATGAGCAGCCAGTCAAACACTCTTGGAACCGCTTTCATGCCCGGCAGTCTCGTGACACTGCTCAAGCGCAGTGGCTTGCGGTTTTGCGGCCTCGGGCTGGTATTGCTGGCCATGGCCCTGTTCATCATGCTGATCGGCTTTCATCCCGGTGATCCATCGTTTAACCATGCCACGGACCGCACGACGATTTTCAATCCGTTGGGAATTGTCGGGGCCTATGGCGCGGATTTGATGCTGCGTACCCTTGGTCTGGCATCGGCACTGATTACCGTTTTGCTTGTCGCCTGGGGCCTGCGCCTGATTGCGGTCAAACCGTTCCGCTGGATGTGGGCACGTTTCCTTGTTTTGCCGCTGGCACTGCTTCTTGTCGCAGTTTCGGCAGCAGCCATTCAGCCGGGCATGCATTGGCCGCTGACGGTTGGTCTGGGCGGGTTTGCCGGTGATTTGCTGCTGGGCAAGCTTCAGGCCGGTTTTGCGATGATTGGGGTGCCCGGTGCACGGGCCCTGATCGCATTGGCATCCATGATGCTTGGTCTGGCACTGACGATCTTTTGCATGGCCTATTCGCTGTCTGAATGGGGACGCTTGGGCACGGCCCTGTCCTTTGCCGGCGGCAAGGTGATTGCAGGCATTCGTGCCATTATCCCGACCGGCAGCAACGATGAGCCACTTGCCAAACGTGCCCCGGGTTCGCGTCAGGAACCGTCGATGGACAAAGGCAAGTCCAAGCTTGGCACGGCCATTTCAACCCGGAAGTCCGAACCGGATGTCGACCCGGACGATTATGACGGGTTTGACGACGATGACGATCACGAACCGCCGGTTCATATTGTCGCCGCGCCAGCCGCCAAGCTGCAACCCAGCCAGAAGGCCGCAGCACAGCGTCAGGCATCGTTTGATCTGGGCTCGGATGAGTATCGTTTCCCGCCGCTTGATCTGCTTGGTGAACCTGATCCGGCCGATGCCAACCAGATTGATCAGGAAGCCTTGGCGCAGAATGCCCGTTTGCTTGAAACCGTGCTTCAGGACTTTGGCGTTAAGGGCGAGATCGTGCAGGTCCGGCCCGGCCCGGTTGTCACCCTTTATGAGCTGGAGCCCGCCGCAGGTGTCAAATCATCGCGCGTGATTGGCCTGGCCGATGATATCGCGCGTTCCATGAGTGCGATTGCCGCCCGTGTTGCCGTGGTGCCCGGACGCAACGTTATCGGGATCGAACTGCCAAACTCGCGCCGCGAAACCGTGCATCTGCATGAAATTCTGGCATCGAGTGACTTTGAAAAGAACACCGGCAAGCTCAATATGAGCCTCGGCAAGGATATCGGCGGCACGCCGGTTATTGCCGATCTGTCGAAGATGCCACACTTGCTGATTGCCGGTACCACCGGTTCGGGTAAATCGGTTGGTGTGAACGCGATGATCCTGTCATTGCTCTATCGCCTGAAGCCCGAAGAATGCCGCTTCATCATGATCGATCCCAAGATGCTTGAACTGTCGATCTATGACGGCATTCCACATCTTCTGACACCGGTCGTGACCGACCCGCACAAGGCGGTTGTTGCCCTGAAATGGGCCGTGCGCGAGATGGAAGACCGTTATCGCGCCATGAGCCAGGTCGGCGTGCGTAACATTGCGGGCTATAACAAACGCATCAAGGAAGCCGCCGCCAAGGGCGAACAGCTGACCCGACGTGTACAGACCGGCTTTGATCCGGAAACCGGCAAACCGATCTTTGAAGATCAGGAACTGCCGATGGAGCCACTGCCATTTATCGTCATCATCGTCGACGAAATGGCTGACCTGATGCTGGTTGCCGGCAAGGATGTTGAGGCCTCAATCCAGCGACTGGCACAGATGGCCCGTGCGGCTGGTCTGCACCTGATCATGGCGACCCAGCGTCCGTCAGTCGACGTGATCACCGGTACGATCAAGGCCAACTTCCCGACACGTATTTCCTATTCCGTGACCTCGAAAATCGACTCGCGCACCATTCTGGGTGAAATGGGCGCCGAGCAACTTCTGGGTCAGGGGGATATGCTTTACATGGGTCAGGGCGGCCGGTTGCAACGTGTCCATGGCCCGTTTGTTTCCGACGAAGAAGTCGAAAGTATCGTCAAACACCTGCGCGATCAGGGCGACCCGGCCTATCTTGAAACCGTTACCGAAGAACCCGAAGAAGACCCGGTTGCGGCCTATATGGCCGGTGGTAATGCCGGGGCTGGTGGCGGCGGATCAGATGATGATCTTTATAATCAGGCGGTTGGCATTGTGCTTCGCGAGAAGAAGGCATCGACCAGCTTCATCCAGCGCAAGCTTTCAATCGGCTACAACCGCGCTGCCCGCATTATCGAGCAGATGGAAGAAAACGGCGTCGTTTCCGCCGCCAACCATGTCGGCAAGCGTGAAGTGCTGATGGAAAATATGGACGGTACGCCTTACGAATACTGATCGTCCTACAACCGAAAATATTATCACGAAACCAAAGAGGGATGCCATGCGCATCCCTCTCTCGTTTGCGCATCTTGCTGTAGCACTGATTTCATTGGGAATTCTTTATCATAGCACGGTTTTTTAAATTCCGATCAGTAACAAATGGCAAAGATCTTTTTATAAAACCGCACAGCTACACAACCGTAATTTGCAGTTATGCTGGTCTGACAGCTTTTGCTGCATACAGTTTCCCGCCGTTAACATCCAAACACGGAGAACCCAATGAAACTCTCCAATTTCTCGCTTTCCACCAAATTGCGGATGGTACTGGTAATGACGGCTTTTGCGCTGGGTGGCCTGGCAATCTTTGATCTTGTGACACTGCGATCCGCACTGGTCGAAGAAAAGAAAGCCAATGTCCGGCAAGTCGTCGAGATGACCAGTTCGACCTTTAATCATTATGATCAGCTTGCCAAAGCTGGCGAGATTACCCTTGAAGAAGCGCAAAATCGTGCAACTGAATTCATTCAGAATGCCCGTTACGATGGCAATAACTATGTGTTTGTACTGGGCCTTGATACCAAGGTCATACTGCATCCGCTCCAGCCAAAACTTAACGGCCAGAACGGCAAACAGGTGATTGATGTCAACGGTGTTCCGGTCCTTGATGAAATGGTCAAGGCGGCCCGACATCCCGAAGGTGGTTTCCTGACCTACGAATGGAACAAACCGGGGTATGACGGCGTATTTCCCAAACTGGCCTATGCCGAAACATTCAAGCCATGGGGCTGGGTGATAACGACCGGCGTTTATATCGACGATGTTGACGAAATTTTCTGGCGAACAGCTATCAACGATATCGCTGTGGCAATTGGCATGCTAATCGTCATCGGAATGGCTGGACTTGCGATCGACAGATCAACAACCCGCCCCTTGCGGACAATCACTGCCGCCCTATCGCGTGTCGCACAAGGCGATACATCGGTCGCAACCGATGGCCAGGACCGCAAGGATGAAATCGGCGATCTTGCACGCGCGCTTGAAGTATTCCTTGAAAGCCGCAAGAAAGCCGACCGCCTGCAGCAAGAACAGGAAGCCGCAAATCAGCAACAGATTGAACGCGCCAAACGTATCGATGCCCGTATCAAGGCATTCGAGAACGATGTCGAAAGCAACCTGACCGGTGTCAATGCAGCCCTGTCCCAACTGCGCAGCACAGCATCGGAAATGGCGGGCCAATCTGATCTGACCACAAACAAGGCGGCCAATGTTGCGGCAGCCACAGAACAGGCTGCGACCAACGTAGACACCGTCGCCGCAGCAGCCGAGCAACTGGCAGCAGCGATTGATGAAATCACCTCGCAGGTTGCCCGCAGTTCCAATATCGCACAATCGGGCGCGGACGAGGCCGAAGATGCCAGCAAGATCTTTGCCGAACTTGCAAGTGCATCGGACAAAATCGGTGAAGTCGTCGAACTGATCCAGTCGATTGCCGAACAGACAAACCTGCTTGCGCTCAATGCAACCATTGAGGCCGCCCGCGCTGGTGAGGCCGGCAAAGGCTTTGCCGTGGTCGCAGCCGAGGTCAAAAACCTTGCCAACCAGACCACCCGTGCGACTGAAGATATTGCCGGACACATCACAGGCATTCAGGAAAGCACCCAAGGTGC
>NZ_DCAO01000044.1:0-10147 GCF_002311515.1 Thalassospira sp. UBA1131 | reverse complement strand
TTGCAGCTGCGGTCAGCGAACAGGATGCGGCAACCGGTGAAATTGCGCGCAACGTCGCCGAAGCTGCGTCGGGCACAAAAGAAGTCGCCCACAACGTTGTCGGACTTCGCGAGTCTGCCGAAGAAGAACGTCAGGCATCTAACGAAGTCCTGCGCGCATCTGACAGCATGACCGACAAGTCGCAGGTTCTGCTGAGCCAAATTCAGGAATTCCTCAAGGATATCCGTGCTGCGTAACCTGCTGCCCATTGCGGCAATAAGACACCAAATGAAAAGAGGCAGGCTGATTTGCAGCCTGCCTCTTTTTCGTATTCTGTGATCCGATGAAGATCAGATCGACTGGTTGATCCAGTCGACAAGAGCGCTTTTCGGAAGTGCGCCGACTTTCATCGCAGCGACTTCGCCACTCTTGAAGATCATCAGGGTCGGGATGCCACGAACACCGTATTTCGCCGGGGTGTTCGGGTTTTCATCGATATTCACCTTGGCGATCTTGAGCTTGCCGCCCAGTTCACCAGCGATTTCATCGAGATATGGGGCAATCTGTTTGCACGGACCGCACCACTCAGCCCAGAAATCGACCAAAACCGGGTCGTTGGAACCCAGAACGTCGGTATCGAACGAACCGTCGGAAACTTTAATCGTGGTCATACTTTCAGATCCTAGTTGTTACGAGGCAAGGCGGGCGAACCCGCAAACCTCGATCCGCTTTATGAGGCCAAGGTAGGCAGCACTGACGCAAACGTCAAGCGCATTGGGCGATCCGCGCGAAAGCGATCTTCGTCAAAGCAGGCGTTCTGCAGAGTCGGTTCCCTAACCAAATGTCAGAATGTGATCGGGCAACTCTACCATCCACGGCCCGTTGGTCCAGAGAATGAAACACCTGACCTTTTTGCCCGGATACATTTGCGCCAAGGCCGCGCGATAGATCGACATCTGGCGACGATAGGCACGCGGCGTGTCTTCGACATCGCGGGGCGGCGGACGATTTGTTTTATAATCGACAATCATCACTTCATCATCGCGCACGACAAGCCGGTCAATCTGGGCCGAAACCACATCCCCGCCAACGATACCAACCAACGGCACCTCCGCACGTGATCCCTGCGCAAATACCGGGGCAAAGGCCGGATTATCGAAAATACCCAGCGTTTCATTGGCGATTTCGACCTGCAGATCGGGATCAAGCGCATGGACGGGCTGGGCAAGGAAACGTTCGGCTGCCTTCCGGCGGGCCTGCTCCGGCAGATCTGGCAGAAGTTCCAAAAGCTTATGGATCAGAAGACCACGCTTGAAGCTTTGCCCCTGATCGCCACCCAGCGGCGATTGAACAGCCGGTTCGTCTTCGAACGGCCGACTGGGAGCCAGTGGCTTTGGCGGGAAGGATTCTTCTGGCGCAACTGCCCGAATTAATTGGCGTTTTGCAGATTGTTTTGAATCCGAAATATCATCTGAACGGTCCGGTTTGGGCGCTTGACTTTGATCGGTTTCCCAAACCCAGCCTTCCCCTTCCCATCCCGATCCGGAATAGGTCGAAAGATCAATCTGGGCCGGTTTGGCGTAGCCTTCCATCGCTTGGCTACACAGATTGTACCAGCAATGCTCAGGCGCCTTGCGCCGCCCCTGCCAACCACAGATGTAAAGCCGGTCTTCGGCGCGTGTCAGGGCGACATAGAGCAGCCGGTTATATTCCTGATCGCGTTTGAGCGCGATGTCATCGCGCAGGCGCGCAACAAGATCGGTTTCAAGCGCCACACGCGGCAGCCAGAACATCAGATTGCGGTCTTCCTGCCAGAACAGGTTCGGGGCCTGTGTCGGCACCTGCATGGTATCGGGCAGGAACACAATGGGGGCCTGAAGCCCCTTGGCACCATGCACGGTCATGATGCGGACTTCATCACGCCCGCTTTGTTCAAGGTCACGCTTGATCTCTGCATCGCCCGCCATCAGCCAGTGCAGGAAGCCCTGAAGCGTTGGCGCATGATCAGCTTCATAACCCATGGCGAGGTTCAGGAATTCGTCAATCGGATCGTTCGCCTCGATCCCCAGACGACCCACCAGACGGGCACGGACACCACGTGCTTCTTCACCCCGCCCGCCAAGTAATTCGGCATAAAGTTCAAACGGGCGTTCGTAATCAACCCGGCCCAGCCACTTGAACAAAAAGGCATAGGCGCGTGCAAACGGTGATCCGTCTTCGACCAAAGCCGCCTTTTCACGCAGCGCATGCCACAGGGTTCTCGGCCGGTTATGGGCAATTTCAAACAACTGATCGTCATCAAGCCCGATCAGTGGGCTTTTAAGCACCTCGGCCAGTGTCAGGTCATCTTCGGGCATCAACAGGAACCGCCCGAATGCCACCAGATCCATCACGGCGAGCTGATCGGTGATTTGCATGCGGTCAACACCGGCGACCGGAACGTTGCGTTCCTTAAGTGCCTTGACGACCTCATCGACAAAGGCGGTACGACGGCGCACAAGGATCATGAAGTCACCTGCCCGCACCGGACGGCCACGCGATGTCAGGATTTCCTTTTCATCAATCGCATGGCGGATGCGCCCGGCAATGACGCGGGCAAGGCGGATTTCCGGATCTTCAAGGCGGACAATGCGGGTCGGCGGCGTCCATGGGTCTTCTGGTGCGCGTTCTTCGGGCTCGACGGCCGGCCAAAGTTCAATCCGCCCGGCCTGCCCGACACGGAACGGGCTGTGCTGCACGTCTGCCCCGTCATCACCCACACCCTGCCGTGCCACCGGACCGGCAAAGACACGATCCACGGTGCCCAGCACCGCATCGGTGGACCGGAACGAGATGTTCATCGGTACTTCGCGCCAGTCGGCAGCAATTTCACGCGCCCTTTCGCGGAAATAACGGCGCATTTCGGCGAACTTTTCCGGATCAGCGCGCTGGAAGCTATAGATCGATTGTTTTGCATCCCCGACGGCAAAGATGGTGCGCGGCTTATCGGCATGGCGCCCGGCATCGATAAAGAATTCCTCGGCCAGAATACGCACCACTTCCCACTGTTCGGGGTTGGTATCCTGCGCCTCGTCAATCAGGACGTGATCAAGGCCTTCGTCCAGTTTGAACAATACCCAGCCGGCAATTCCGGCCTGACGTTGCAGCAACTGCAAGCTGGTCAGGATCAAGTCATCGTAATCAAGACGGGCATGCAGGGCCTTTTTGGTGGCGTAGCGATCAAGCATCGCATTGCCGATGGTGATCAGCGCCGATGTCGCACCGGCCATTGCGGCGGCCTTGCGTTGGCGATCGACCTCGACCAGACGCGCACATTCCTGTTCAAGCGCATCGGCCCCCATCGGGTGATTTTCAGCCGCCCCCTTGGTGATCAGTTTGGCGCGCGGTTCACCCGCCGTGGTGAAAAAGACACTGCGATATTCGTTAAACACCGCAAGGCGGTCTTCGACATTCGTCTTTTCAAGAAACTGCGCCAATGCCGGCACGCGGGCGATATCGGTTTTGGTTCCGGCTTCAAGTGCTGCCAACCCGCGCAGCAAGCCATCGCGGTCAAAGGCATCATCGGAAAGGGCCTTGGTCAGGATGGTTTCATCATCAAGTCCGACCGGCACACCAAGCGCCTTATACACCGCATCACGCATGCGATTGGCCCCGCCAAGATTGGCCAGCATGCGTTTCAGCCGACCACGTTCGCGGGCAAGCTCGCTCATGACCTCGCCAAAGGCACCTTCACGGACTTGACCGGTGACGACAGAAAGGGCATGGGCCAGATCATCATCACGGCCTGTTCGGGCGAATGCCAGTACCTCTTCCTGCACATCGGCCATGGTTTCGGCGGCTGTGCGATCATCCATGATTTCAAAATGCGGCGCCAGACCGGCTTCCAGTGGAAACCGTCTCAAAAGCGACTGACAGAACGCATGGATGGTCTGGATTTTCATTCCGCCCGGCGCATCCAGCACACGGGCAAAAAGCTGACGCGCGCGGATGGTTTCATCGGCACTGGGTGCTGCACCGGCAAGATTTGCAAGATCGGCCTGAAGGTCGCGATCCTCCATCGTCGCCCACAGACCCAATCGTTCATTCACACGGTTGGCCATTTCGGCCGCCGCGGCCTTGGTGAAGGTCAGACACAGAATACGATGTGGCTCAGTGCCCGAAAGCATCAGACGCAAGACGCGATCAGACAGCACCTTGGTCTTGCCCGCCCCGGCTGAGGCCGACACCCAGACGGATGCCGTCGGATCAGACGCATTGCGTTGCAGGACGTTGGGATCAGTTCCGCGCATTTCGGTCATGACGCATCACCCTCCCCACCATTATCAACATCATCAAGCACTTCGATATCTTCGCTGCCCATCCATTCGCGCAGACGTGCGAGATGGACATAATCGGAATATTTCGGCGCGTGATCGGGATGCGGAACACTGAGATAGGGCGTTGCAGGATCGGCAAAGGCCGCCGCCAACCCATTCACACCATCCACCGCCGCATGCGCAAGCTCTGCTGGCGTGGTTTTCATCCGGTCTGTGTTGATTTCAACGATCTCCCCTGCCGGATCGCCGCCCGAGAGTTTCCAGAACGCCATGCTGGCCGGGGGACCGGCGGGCACATCGCCAAAGCCACCCTTTTCGGCAATGGCGGCTTCAAGCGGCAATTGTGGGGCAAACCCGTTGGCAACATCGCCCTGACTGGGTGGTGCACCGGTTTTATAATCAATGATCGCAATCCCGCCATCGCGCAGCTGATCAATGCGGTCAGCACGGGCATAGACCTGAAAACCGCTGCTGGTATCAAGGGTTCCGGCCTGCTCGGTATAGGATTTACGCACGGCATCGCGCCGGGCGGCTTCGGTCTGGATGAACCATTTTGCGATGCGCTCGAACCGTGGCCACCAGAAGGCCCAAAGACCGGGGCGTGCCGCAAGCGGCTTGAACACTTCGCGACCAATGATCAGCAATTCATGTTCGCCATCCGGTGGCAAATGTTCGGGATAACGAGCGATGAACTGATCAAGGGCGTCGTGGATCAGGTTGCCGTAATCGGCTGCACCGGGATCTTCGTCGATACCATCAAGCTTGCGCAGGCCAAGGATATGACGGGCATAGATAGCGTAAGGATCACGCATCCATGTTTCGATCTGGGTCACCGAAAGTCGATCCGGCCTCGCCGATGCAGGCGGTTTGGGGGCAGGTCGTCCGATCTTGATCCGCATGCTCGAGGCCGGTTCATCAATAAGATCAGCCAGTGCACGCCACTCGGCCGCATCGGGCTTTTCCATCGAAACGCGGGATTTGCGCAGAATGTTTTCAATCCGTAACAGCCAGCGTGACGGCACGGTTGGCGTGCCTTCGATACGCAGCGCACGGGTCATCACTACATTGGGCGAACAAAACAGTTGCTGGAAATCATGCGCCGATTGACCGACCCGGTGTTCGGGGGCAGGCAAGCCAAACTTGCTTCGCATCGGGCGGCTCATCCATGGATCGGCCCCAGCCTCGGGCGGCCAGACGCCTTCGTTGAGCCCGCCCAGAATGGTCAGGTCGGCCTGCTGCATCTGGGCTTCAACCGTGCCCCAGATAAACAGGCGCGGATGTTTGCCATAACGCGGACGCACCGCGCGATCCGCCATCAGGGCATCAAGAAACGCGCTATACCGATTGCCCGGCATCGGCGCGAAATCCGTCAGCGCATTCAGCAATTCATGGACGAAATCCGCCAATGCCTCGCCCGCTTCGCCGCGCCACAGGCGATCCGCACCGGTTTGCGTATCACTGGCTGCCAGCGCCTCAGCCGCCGTAACATGACTGCGCAGCAGATGAACTGGCGCGTGCGTTTTATCGCCAGTCAGATCATCAATCGGATCAAGGCAGGTTTTAATGCGTTCCACCAGATCACTAAGGCGCGCATGATCATCGCGGATGCGTTCAATCCGGCCAATGGCGCTGTCTGCCCCGGAAGCGATAAGGCGGGCGACCGTATCCTCGCACCAGCCATCAAGGGCGGTTTGCAACCCATCCAGCCCCGGACCCGGACGGGCACCGCGCAGAACTTCCTTTTCAAGCAATCGGGTCAGAACCCGGAAGTTTTCGGGTGAAAGTCCCGCCGCCGACATTGGATGTTTGAGAAGTTCCAGCAACGGAACGGGCGCGAATTCTTCCTGCACGGCACGCACCACAAGGCGCAGATAGATTGCCGGCGCTGTGTCATGAAGCGGGATACCGGCCGAATCATCAATTTCGACCTCCCACCGGCGTAGTTCCGTCGCCACACGCCGCGCAAGGCCACGATCCGGGGTGACCAGCGCGCAGGTCTTTTCAGGATGCTCCAGGGCTTCGCGCATCATAAGGGCAATGGTGGTTGCCTCTTCACGCGCACCAGAACAATCGACGCGCAAAACGCCATCCATCACATCCGGGCTAAATCCAGCGATGTGACGCCAGTGATGGGTGGTTTTGGCCGGTCGCAATGCCTCGCGGGCCAGACGGCGGCGCTCGATCGTGGCATCACTTTCCGCGTCAAGGGCGGGCCAAGGCAGAACACTGTCAGCATGACGGCCGATATGGCCCAATGTCTTGCCCAGAAGATGTTGCGGATGGGCGGCATCATCGGCAATCGCCGCCCAGTCTTCCTGACTGAGCCCCGCCATCAGACCGGGCAGGACCACCCGGCCCTGCGGCATTCTAAGCACCGCAGCCATCAAATCTCGCAAGGCGGGGAACGGGCCGGTTGAGCCGACAATCAGCACCGGCGTTTCGGGCGGGTTTTCTGCCCATAGATCAATCTGTGCCGCAATCAGGGCATTGCGCCGCATGGCCCGGTCACTGACATCCTGCGATGCCAGAATACCCGGCCAGTGAATGGTCAGGATTTGCAGGAATTCAAGGGTGAGCTGCCAGTGTTCGGCGAATTCTTCGGGGACCAGGCCCTTAAGATCGTCAAAGGCGCAGTTTTCGGTTTGCACCTGATCCAGAAAGCGTGCGAGTTCGCCGGCAAGGCGGGCGGCCTGATCGGCGGTTGGTTTTTCACCGCGATGATCGGGACGCCCCATGATCAGCTGGGTGAGCAGCAATTTACGCTGCAGATCGGGGATGGCGGGCGGCAGATCAAGGGCAGCTTGTTCACCACCCGCACCATAAATCGCCAATTCATCCTCGTCGGCCTCGCCCAGCGGACGAATGGTCGGAAGCAGGGTCACCGCGCCTTGGGACTGCCGCAAAAAGGCATCACGCATCACCTTGGCGGATCGGCGATTGGGCACCATCAGGACATAGTCGGGCAAGGTATCTGGCTGATCGGCGGTTTCCGCCATCAGTTGTTTGGCGATCAGATCGGCAAAGGCAACGCCGGGCGGAATGAAAAACAGGTTTGAGGGCGGCGTTGCCTCCCCCGCGAAGGAAGCTTCGTCATAGTCGGGCGCGTCCATGTAATCAAACAGGTCGGCCATCAAACTCCCCCGGATGCGGCTTTCTTGGCGCGCTCAACCTCAAGCGCCTTTGCGATGACTGGTTCGGACTCCTTGAGCGCCTCTGGCGTGCCGATGTGGAAATATCCGCCATCATGGACCAGACCATAACACCGTCCAGCGGCAAGCGCCTTGTCATAAACAACATTCAGCGACCAAGCCCCATCGGGCGTGTCTTCAAACAGATGCGGTGCCAATATTTGCACCCCGGTAAAAAAATAGGGGGCCTCGGACGCATCACCGCGCCGTTTCAAGCGCCCATCCACCTGCCAGAAGAAATCCCCTGCCCCGTCATAGCCATAGCCATCTGCCACCGGATAGAGGGCCAGAAGCGCATCCATGTGATCGGGGTCAAAGGCATTGATCAGGCGATCAAACAGCGGGTCCCGGCCCTCGGTCCAGAAAACATCGGCATTGGCAATCAGGATTGCGTCTTCGGCGAGTTTCGAAAGCGCATTTTTCACCCCGCCGCCGGTTTCAAGCAGGTCTTCCTCGGGAGAGGTCACAATGGCGGGTGCAGTTCTGTTGGCGACATGATCAATGATCTGTTGCCCAAGATAGTGCGAGTTGACCACCGCCTGCGTGACACCGGCGTTTGCCAGTTTATCAAGCACATGATCAAGCATCGGTTTGCCAGCGACCGATATCAACGGCTTTGGCATGGTATCGGTGATCGGGCGCATGCGTTTGCCAAGGCCAGCCGCCAGAACCATGGCCTGTGCCTTTGTTTCTGGTGCGCTCATGATTGTTCCTCTTCGCCTGACAGGTTCTGGGTTTTGGCGAGTGCCGGGGCTCTGCGCGCATCGGACGGAATATGGACATCCACCCAATCCTGAAGGGCTGGCAGTTTTTCTGCTGCCCCGCGCAGGATCATCTCCCAACAACGTGGGATGTAGTCGAAATAGCGCGTCTTTCCGGCCTTGATCGCAAGCCAGCCAAACCGGCCCAGGATACGGAAATTGCGCACCATAGAGGTCGCGATATAGGCCGTTTCGAAATCAGAACGATCAATATCAGGGAAAGCAGCAAGATAGAATTCCTTCATCCGCGCTTCAAGGTCCGGGCCGATATCATGGCGCACATCGCGCAGAAGCGACGTCAGATCATAGGGCCTTGGTGCGATTGCCGCGTCCTGAAAATCAATGATGCCGCAATCATCACCGCCCTCGCCATTTTCAACCAACATCAGGTTATCGACATGATAATCGCGGTGAATGATCACCTCACCGACCTGCCAACACAGTGGCAGCACGGTTTCAAGAAGCTGATCAAAGGCGGTGCTTGCCGCATCACGCTTGGCTGCGTCCGGGATGATGAGTGGCAGATAATCCGCCTTGAAGCTTGCAAGCATCCGGCGCAGGTTTTCCGGGCCATAGCGCACCAGACCGCAATCATTCATCCCGCCCCCGTCGCAGAACCGATGCAGGGTGATCAGCTGTTCGATGGCACGCAGATAAAGCGCATCCTGCGTTGTGCCATCCAGCATCGCACTGCCCGTGAGCGCCTCGGTAAAAGTGATGTCACCAAAATCCTCGATCAGGACCAAGCCGCGCTTTTCATCGGCCTGATAGATTTCGGGCACCCGCCAACCGGCCTGTTGGAACAGGTTTGTGGTTTGCAGAACTGGTGAAACGGATGCCGGGCGTTCGGGATTGTCATGAATGCCGTGCGGATCGACATGAATGGCCGTCGGCGGAAAATCCATCAGAAGGGCGGTGTCATGGCGCCGTTCAAGGCGGAAATATTTCCGCGCCGAGGCATCATCAACCAATGGCATGACCTGCGCGGTCTGCCAGCCACAGGTGACGAGAAAATCCTGGCGTTCGGCGTTACGGCGTTCCTGATCGGGGCTTGCGCGGTTCATGACGGGCTTACCACCAGATCATTGATCCGTGCATCCCAGTCTTCGCCATGCGGCTCAAGCTTGAACACACGGCCATCCGGGGTCGATCCGGGATCGATATGAATATCAAGACGGTTTTCCGGGGTCAGATATTCCAACCGATCTGGCCATTCGATCAGGCTGATGGCATCGGAAAAGGCATCCTCGATATCAAGCTCGTGGACTTCTTCGGGATCAGACAAGCGATACAGGTCAAAATGCCAGATCGGCACGCGATCAAGCTCATAGATCTGAACCAGCGTGAAGGTCGGACTGGGGACTTCTTCGTTCGGATTATCGGCAACCGCCCGAATGAAGGCACGGCAAAACGCACTTTTGCCCATGCCGAGTGTCCCATGCATCAAAATCACGTCCCCTGCCTTGGCAACAGCGGCAAGTTTGGCGGCAAGGGCTTCGGTCCCGTTCTGATCGCTGACAGTGACTGTCTTGCTCATGATGTCCGTCTTTTGAATGGCTCTTGCCTTCTGTTTTAGGGGGTTGATGCGGCACTTCGCAATGATTTTGCGAAGCCGATTGAGACGTGTGGTTCAAATCACGGCGCAAACCCGGAAAAAGGCCGGTTTACATTGCGATATCGTGTTCCAGATGCTATCTCGCTGCATAAGAAATCCCGCACACCGCCGGGCTTGGGGGCAGCCCCCTACCCAAATTTGATTTTATTTGGATGGAATAAATATGTCAGACGCATCGCATAGCACAGATATTGCCATTATTGGCGCAGGTCCGGTCGGGCTTTTTGCGGTTTTCGAAGCCGGTATGCTGGGGCTTAAATCCCATGTGATTGACGCGCTTGATATGGT
>NZ_DCAO01000015.1:41555-41719 GCF_002311515.1 Thalassospira sp. UBA1131 | reverse complement strand
GCGGAATAGACCATCTGGTGCTGAACCACGCGGGTTTTGCCGCGGAACTGTTCGGAGACGACAATCGCTGCATAATGATCGCCATCGCCGCGCAAATCCTCGATGCGGACCTGTGCATCGGGAAGGGCTTCCTTGATCATGCTTTCGATTTCATAGGCTTCCAT
>NZ_DCAO01000015.1:12372-41538 GCF_002311515.1 Thalassospira sp. UBA1131 | reverse complement strand
CTGGTATATGTTGTTGTCACGGGGGCTGTCAATTTTTGAGAAAGGCGCGCCATCCGCCGATGTCAGGCTATAACCGGGCAATATCAGGCAATGTGAAAACCTTGTTTTTGGGCCGAGATTGGGCTAACACGCTTTTTACGGGGTGCGCACCCCTGCCGTCCGCAAGGTTTATGCCTTTGGTAAAGTGCGTGGAATGAATTATTCGCACCCGTTTCCCGATCAGGATACGGCCTGGCAATGCGGACCCCCGGCCTCCTGCGTGGAGACGATTTATGACTTCCAATACGCTCAATATCAGCCGTGCCGACATTGACACCGACGCGACCGAGCAATTCAAGGCACAGGCCAAACGCCTGCGCAAAGCCTTGGCGGCGCGTGATGTCTCGATCTCGCATACCGGTTCGCTCGAACTGCTGGCGCAAAGCCATGGTTTTCGTGACTGGAACACCGCCGTTGCCATGGCACGGCGCAATATCCCGACCAGTGTGTCCGATCTTGGTATCGGCAAACGGTTTGCCGGCTCCTACCTTGGTCATGCTGTCACCGGCCTGATCCGAAGCGTCACGGCGACCCCCACGCCCGGTGTGTTTCGGGTCGAAGTGCATCTCGATGAACCGGTGGATGTGGTGGAATCAAAACGCTTTAGCGGCTTTCGCCAACGCATTGGCGCGCGCATCAACGAACATTGCGAACCGGTACTGACCAACGGCATGGCCGGACCCGGACTTTCGATTGATCTGTTGCTGCGAGAGTCCCCGGACGCGTGAGCACGTTTTTCCCAGAGATCAATGACCAAACCCTCCGGCAGCTTCCCAAAGTTGCCGGAGCCTACGTTCTGGTGATCGAACTCGAAGCTGACCTGACGCTTCAAAACAAACGTTTCGCCGGGATCAACCTTGCCAAAGGCACCTATCTTTATTGTGGCTCCGCCAATGGCCCCGGCGGCATCGCCGCGCGTGTCAAACGCCACTGCAAGGCGACCAAGAAACCCCATTGGCATGTCGATGAACTGACCTCAAACGGGGCCGGGCGGGTTGTGTCGGTGCTGGCGGTGCCGGGTGGGGATGAGTGTGCGCTACGCGCTGCTTTGCAGGAAGCTGATACCCAAGTTCCAGTGCCGGGGTTTGGCAGCAGTGATTGCGCTATGTGTTGTTCACATCTTTTGTGGGGGAGTGCAGAGCTTCTTGTGCTGGGGTAAGCTGCGGGTAGTTACTTGGCGGAGGTCACAATGGCACATAGCAACAGTTTTGGAGCAGCAGTTTCGGATCTAGCATCTCTTGTCGACGTTGGATTTGAGGCCAGTATAGGAACTGGTGCAGCCTCTATGATGCAAAAAATCATGCAAAAAAGGCTGGCTGGAGCGCGAGATATCTTGCTTGAAGAGATTCGTGAAGGAAAGGTCCACATTTCGGAGGCAGTTGAAGGAGATGAGATTGTCGCCGTTGCATATCGCTTTGCGCGTTCCGCGATGGAAGGTGCTGCAAGAGTTAACCTCCGTTTGATGGCGAAGGCGCTAAAGAAGCAGTTGCAAGAACCCAATCTGTTGGCCAGCAAGTTTCAGCATCATGCGGCGATAATAGCTAGTTTGCGCAGAGAGGAGATCATCCTGCTATGCGGCTTATATGAGATTGAACATACAGCTGAGTACTCATCAAAAAAGGATGACCAACGTCCGGGATGGGCGCTCGGAAAACTGCGGGATCGATTTATTCCAAGCCTGTTCGCTAACGACAAAGCCCTAATGGCAACATTGATTGCCCTTACAAGAACAGGATTCGTCATTCCTGAGACCGCTTGGGACACCTTCGTATACTCTACCTCACCCAACTTAAGCGAAGTCATAAGCTTAGAAGAGTTTGAAGACGCGTTACGTGGGGAGGCGGATACTTAATTCGGTACTACGGAGCTCATTTAGCCCCCGGTCATACTCATATGGCGACCGACCGCCGGTTTCTGGCCTTTGCGATCAATCACAAAATCATGGCCCTTGGGTTTGAGGTCCATGGCGGCATCGAGCATCTGATTCAGCGCACGCGGGTCGCCGGTACGAAGGGCAGCACGCAGGTCAACGTGGTCTTCCTGACCCAGGCACATGTAAAGCGTGCCGGTGCAGGTGACACGCACGCGGTTGCAGCCTTCGCAGAAATTATGGGTCAGCGGCGTGATGAAGCCGAGCCGCCCGCCGGTTTCAGCCACCGTGGTATAGCGGGCCGGGCCCGGTGTGACATATTCGGACGGGATCAGGGTGTATTCCTGCTCCAACCTTTCGCGCACAGCAGTCAGTGGCAGGTATTGATCGGTCCGGTCGCCATCAATGTCGCCGAGCGGCATGGTTTCGATCAGGCAAAGATCAAAGCCTTCCTTCCCGCACCAGGCGACAAGGCGTGACATTTCGTCTTCGTTGAAATTGCGAAGCGCCACCGTATTGATCTTGATCGAAATACCGGCCTGTTTGGCGGCCTCAAGCCCGGCCAGTACCTGTTCAAGGCGACCACGACGGGTGATTTCGGTGAATTTCTGGGAATCCAGACTATCAAGCGAGATGTTAAGGCGCTTCACACCAAGGCGGGCCAGATCATCGGCATAAGTGGCCAACTGGCTGCCATTGGTGGTCATGGTCAGTTCATCGAGCGCGCCGGTTTTAAGGTGGCGCGACAGATTGGCGATCAGATCCATGATGCCACGGCGCACCAGCGGTTCGCCGCCGGTCAGGCGCAATTTACGCACGCCACGCGTGATGAAAGCCGTGCAAAGCTGATCGAGTTCTTCAAGCGAAAGAACATCGGATTTGGGCAGGAAGGTCATGTTTTCCGCCATGCAATAGGTGCAGCGGAAATCGCAGCGATCGGTTACCGAAACGCGCAGGTAAGAGACATGTCTGCCATATTTGTCGATCAGCGGTTTGGTCATGGTGGCGTTTCAACGGTGTTGTTGAGTTTCCGGGCTTTTTGCAATCGTTGTGAGGCGACTGTGGCACAGCAGACGGGGTTTTGACCAGTCTGTTTCGATCTGTGGTGTTCACCTTTACGTCAGGTGAAAACGATATGAGCCACAATCCGATAACAGATCGCAGCTCATATATTCGTTCGTTAAGGGGTAACCGTCAGGTAACGGGTGCCCACAGGTCGACGATCACTTTGACAACTTAGCGACGTCCGCATCAATGCATTTGACCACTTCGCGCAGGGTGGCGACGTTTTCGCGGCCCATCCGCGCGACCAGTTCGGCGGAATGTTCCGGCACGGCAAGCGTTTTGCGCACATCGGCAAACAGCGCATCAAGCAGGCGGATGCAGTGGGTTTCGGTGAATTCCCAACGTTCTTCGCCATGGACCATGTTGTCATTGACGAGCTGGATCAGCCATTTCTTGCGGTGTTCATAGTTGCTGAAATGCAGCGCCATGCGGGCAAACACCAGATTGATCCGCGACCGGACTTCCGGGGTTTTGGCCAGATGATCCCAGTATTCGGAGGGATTGCGCAACTCGTCATCGTCATTGGCGTGGGCTTCGATGATTTCGTGAATTTCACGATCGATTTCCTGAAGCATGTCCATGCCGACCATCATGCGGATGACCTTAAAGAAAGGCTGGAGTATCGTGCGGGACAGAGCGCCGTGTTCGATATCGCCGGCTGCGTTGCCTTCAAGCAGATGATCAAAGCGCGAGACCAGCAGACGCCCGAACGGATCGTGACGCAGGGCTGCATGTTCGCGGGTCTTGATCGCTTCGAGGTCGCTTTCAAGGATCGCCCATGCATTGTCGAACAGGTCTTCGTTGTCACGCAGGCTATTGAGCGATTTCAGGATCTGTTCTTCGGTAACGGAACCGCCATGGTCGCGGGCAACATGCACAAGACCCTGGGCAAATTGTTCCAGCACGGTAAAGGCCGCGACGTGGTGGCGCTGTTTAAAGCTGTCACGCGGTGGTTTATTGGCTGCGATCATGGGCTTCGAAACCTTCTTAAGACTGTTGTGCTCGTGTCAGGTTCATCTATCGAGTGTATGATAGAGTCCATCTTGTATGGTGAATTGATTAACAATTCGATCCGAGCAATCCATGTGCCAAGCGTTGCCTTCAAGGACCGGTTGCAGGAAGGGTGCTTATTCGTAGCCCGCCGCGGCTTCGACAATTTCCAGAACGACATAGCGCTGGCGGATGATCTGGCGACCGGCCTCTTCGAAATTGACAGCGATTCGATCTCCGTCAACGGCCTGAATGCGGCCCAGTCCCCAGTCCGGTTGATTGGGATGACGCACGATGGCGCCTGGCGTCAGCAAGAAATCCATTGGGTGCTCTGTATCCTGTGTTGCTGGCTTCAATATAGGTCGTTTGCCGAGGTCGCGCAATTTGCGGCTGCGTGTTGCGGACCGGATATCGGGGCCGATATCGCACAGAGGCAAAATTTGCCGGGTCGGAAAAGCCTGATTTTCGAGCGTGCTAAATAAGCTCTTAATATATCGGCGGCAATCTTGTGGCTTCTGCGAGTGACCTGTTCGCTCAGAACGGACCATTCGGGAAGCGCATTGTGTCTTGGGGCATGATGTTGTGACGATACGCAAAGACCTTGGAGAGCCCGCGCTATGGAAGAGGATGCCACCCTTGAACTGACCTTGATCGAACTGATCAGTTCGCGGATCTGTCATGATCTTGTCGGTCCGGTCGGGGCGGTCAATGCCGGGGCAGAACTGATGGGGGAAGACGGGGTTAGCGACGATGAGGCGCTGGCACTCATGCGCAAAAGCGGTCTTGAGGCCGCACGTCGTTTGCAACTGTTCCGGCTGGCCTTCGGGCGTGCGGGCAGCAGTGCCGATACCGCAGCGATGCGTGAAGCGGCAAAACAGACTTATGCCGCCGAAGGGAAGGTCGCACTTGATTGGCCGGATCTTCCGATTGATCCATCTCACGGGCGAATCGTATTGAACATGGTTATGCTTGCCCGTGAAGCTTTGCCGTTCGGTGGAACGCTTTCGGTTATGCGCGACTCCGGTAAAGTAACGGTTCTTGGCGAAGGCAAACGCGCGGCCTTGCGCCCTGAAATCATGAATGTATTGGAAAAAGAAGTTTCTACTGATGCACTCGATCCGCGCAATGTTCAGGCGTTTTTCTTGCGGAAACTGGCTAAACTCGGGGGTGGAGTGCTTTCGGTCTTGCAACAGGACGGAAATATTGCATTGATCTATGGATAAAAATTTGACCGGCAGGTCTGGTAATGGCGTGCAATAGCTTCTACCTAAGATACCGAAGTATAGTACGTTTGCGCCATTTGGCGCTTTAATGGGAGTTCCAGTTCCGACAAGCTATTGATTGTTGGAGATTTGGAGGGGGTATATGGACGATCTTTTAAGTGAATTTCTGACCGAGACTTCTGAAAGCCTGTCGACGCTTGACGTCGAACTGGTGAAGCTGGAACAGAACCCGAATGATCCGGACATCTTGTCCAATATTTTCCGCTTGGTTCACACCATTAAGGGCACTTGCGGCTTCCTTGGCCTGCCGCGCCTTGAGGCTGTTGCCCACGCTGGCGAGAACGTGCTCGGTAAAATCCGTGACGGCGAACTGGTGGTGACACCTGATGCCGTGACGCTTGTTCTTGAGTCGATCGACACCATTAAGTATCTGCTGGGCGAGCTCGAACAGAACGAAGCCGAGCCGGACGGAAATGATGCTGACCTGATCGGTCGTCTGAACCACTTTGCCGATACCGGCCAAATTCCGGGTGGTGCGCCGGCTGCTGCGGCAGCCCCGGCAGCAGAGGAAGCCGACGAAGAAGTTCCGATGACGGATGACGAAAAACTGCAGGCTGCTTTTGACGCCGCAGAATACGATCCCGATTTCGAAGTTCCTGACGAACCGGCTGCCGCCGCTGATCCGGAGCCGGAAGCACCGGCAAAACCGGCTGCTCCGCCCGCCGCTGCGAAATCCCAGGAAGTTGCGCCGGCCAAAAAGGCTGCCGAAAAGCCAAAGGCAGAGGCACCGCGCGCAGAAGCCAAGGAAAGCTCGGTTGCAGCCCAGACCATTCGTGTGAATGTCGAGCTGCTTGAAAACCTGATGACGCTCGTTTCCGAACTCGTCCTGACCCGTAACCAGCTTTTGCAGATGGTTCGCGGCAAGGATGACAGTGAATTCACCGTTCCGTTGCAGCGCCTGTCACACATCACGACCGACCTTCAGGAAGGCGTGATGAAGACCCGTATGCAGCCGATCGGCAACGCATGGGCGAAACTGCCGCGTATCGTTCGCGACCTTGCCCTTGAGATGAACAAGAAAATCGATCTGCAAATGATCGGTGCCGACACCGAACTGGACCGTCAGGTTCTTGAACTGATCAAGGACCCGCTGACCCATATGGTGCGTAACTCTGCCGACCATGGTCTGGAAGACATTCCGGGCCGTCGCGATGCAGGCAAGCCTGAAACCGGTACGGTCACGCTGAATGCGTATCACGAGGGTGGTCACATCATCATCGAGATTTCCGATGACGGTCGTGGTCTGAACCTTGAGCGCATTAAAGCCAAGGCGATTGCCAACGGTCTTGCGACCGAAAGCGAGCTTGAAGGCATGGGTGAACAGCAGATCCAGCAGTTCATCTTCAAAGCCGGTTTCTCGACCGCGGAAAAAGTGACTTCGGTTTCCGGCCGTGGTGTGGGTATGGACGTTGTGCGTACCAACATCGAAAAGATCGGTGGTACGGTCGAACTGAAATCGGTCGAAGGCCGTGGGTCGACCTTCATCATCAAGATCCCGCTGACGCTGGCAATCGTGTCGGCCCTGATCGTGGAAAGTGGCGGCGAACGCTTTGCCATTCCGCAGATCAGCGTTCTGGAACTTGTTCGTGCATCGAACAATTCCGAACATTCCATCGAACGCATTCACGATACGCCGGTCCTGCGCCTGCGTAATCGTCTGCTGCCGCTGGTCACGCTCAAGAAAATTCTTGGTCTTGATACCACTCAGGAAAGCGACGATGCCGTCGATGAAGAAGCATTCATCGTGGTCGCACAGGTCGGTACCTATTCGTTCGGTATCATCGTTGACCGCGTGTTCGACACCGAGGAAATCGTTGTTAAACCGGTGGCCCCGATCCTGCGCGATCTGTCGCTGTTCTCGGGTAACACCATCCTTGGCGACGGTAGCGTGATCATGATCCTTGATCCGAACGGCATTGCAACCCGCACCGGCGAAATCACCGTTGGTGGTTCGCAGGGTGTCGAAGGCAAGGCCAAGGCCGATGCATCGGATCGCGAAACCACATCCATGCTGGTCTTCCGGGCCGGTGGCAGCGAAGTGCGCGCGGTTCCGCTGGCACTGGTTGCCCGTCTTGAAGAAATCGATGTCGAGAATATCGAACATTCGAATGGCCGTCCGCTGGTCCAGTACCGCGGCAAGCTTATGCCTCTTGTCTTTATCGACGGTAGCTACCAGATGAAGTCAGAAGGCCGTCAGCCGACCCTTGTGTTCCAGGATCGTGAGCGCACCATGGGTCTGGTTGTCGACGAGATCGTCGATATTGTTGATGACGTGCTGAATGTTGAACTGACCGCAGATCAGGATGGTCTGGTTGGTTCGGCCGTGATTGACGGCAAGGCCACCGACCTTATTGATGCCGGTTACTACCTTGAACTGGCCTTCAGCGACTGGTTCGGCACCGAGGATAACGGCGGCGAGAAGAAGCGTGTTCTTCTGATCGATGACAGCCCGTTCTTCCGTAACCTGCTGACGCCGATGCTGTCGGTTGCCGGTTTCAATGTGACTGCGGTCGAAAATGCAGAACAGGCCATGGACCTTAAAAACCGTGGTGTTCTGTTCGATGCGATCATCAGTGACATCGAAATGCCGGGCATGAACGGCTTTGAATTTGCCGAAGCGCTTCAGGATGATGCAGAATGGGGTGAAATTCCGATCATTGCCCTGTCCTCGCACACCAAAGAGGAAGACTTCGAACGCGGTCGTCAGGTCGGTTTCAGCGACTATGTGGCCAAATTTGATCGCGATGCGCTTGTCTCGACCCTGATCCAGACACTGAGCAGCATGTAAGCGGGAGAACAGTCCTATGAGCGATAAAAACGCACTCGTCCCGAGCCAAGAAAAAGGCGGCGCCCTTGAACTTGGTGGTGACAGCCAGGATTTCGTGACCGCGAATATTGGCAAGCAGCTTTTCGGTATCCCCGTCCTGACCGTTCAGGATGTCCTGGGGCCGCAACGCATTACCCGTATCCCGCTTTCACCGCCGGAAGTGGCCGGATCGTTGAACCTGCGTGGTCGTATCGTGACCGCGATTGATGTCCGCAAACGTCTTGGTCTGCGTGACCGCGAAGACGATGAACCGGGCATGAGCATCGTTGTCGATGAAGGTGGCGAGCTTTACAGCCTGATGGTCGATCAGGTTGGTGAGGTTCTGAGCGTTCCGAAAAAGGCGTTCGAACAGAACCCGGCAACGCTTGATCCGCGCTGGCGCGAATTTTCGGACGGTATTTTCCGTCTCGACAAGAAGCTTCTGGTGATTCTCGACGTGACCCGTCTGCTTGATTTCACGTCTTCGATCAAGCAGGCCGGTTAACCTGATTTCCCATGCCGGGCACGCAATGTGCCCGGTTCCTGCCATTGTGGCTTAACGACCTAAGTAAGCGAGAAGGAAGTCGATGAAGAGTTGTCTCGTCGTCGATGATTCGAAAGTCATCCGGATGGTAGCAAGACGCATTCTCGAGGAAATCGGGTTTGCGGTTGTGGAGGCAGTGGACGGTCAGGAGGCACTCGACAAGTGCCTTGAGTCCATGCCCGATGCGGTTCTGCTTGATTGGAACATGCCCGTCAAAAGCGGGATCGAGTTCCTGCGCGAACTGCGTGCAACGCCTGGTGGCGATGATCCTGTTGTTGTGTTCTGTACAACTGAAAACGACCTTGAACACATTCAGGAAGCCATCACCGCTGGCGCGAACGAATACATCATGAAGCCGTTCGATAGCGAGATCATCCAGGCCAAGTTCGAGCAGGTCGGCCTGATCTAGGCCGGGGTGCTCACGAACCTGTAAGCCTTCAAGATCCGATCTCCATCATCAAGCGGGGACGCTACCACGTGGAAGAAACGCCCATCCATTCGCCATACAAAGTCCTGATCGTGGATGATTCCGCCATCGTGCGCGGACTTGTTACACGTATGATGACCGAAGACGCCGAAATTGAAGTCGTCGGATCGGTCAGTAATGGCGAAGAAGCACTGGCAGTCATGGAAAAAGGCGGCATCGAAGCCGTTGTTCTTGATATCGAAATGCCGGTGATGGATGGTTTGACGGCCTTGCCGAAACTGTTGGAGATTGATCCGACAGTCCGCGTGATCATGGCGTCCACACTCACCAAACGAAATGCCGATATCAGTTTCCAGGCGATGACGCTGGGGGCTGTGGATTACATCCCCAAGCCAAGCTCGTCAAAAGACCTGAATGTCGGCGAGGGGTTCCGTGAAGAACTTCTGGACAAGGTGAAAGCCTGGGCTGAGCAGCGTCGCAAGATGCTTGAGGTCGAAGAAGCTGCCGCGGCAGAAGCGGCCGCTGCCCAAGCTGCACCCGAACCAGAACCAGAACCGGAAGAAAAATCAACTGCGCCCGATGCCGAGGCATCTGAGCCCGATGACGCAGCTTCTGGCGGCAAGGCTGCTGCTTTCCGGGCGGAAATGTCGGTCGAACATCAGCAGCTTCACAAGCAAGGCCGGATCCAGCGCAAACGATTTACCGCCGAATTGCGCCCCCGCCCGATGCAGCAACACCGCCCGCAACCAACGCAGATGCGCCAGACGCCGATGCCGCAGCAACCGGCACCTAAGCCGCAACCGGCTACACCCGCATCGTCGGAGGCCGCAACACAGGCCGCAAAAGCGGCTGCCAACCCGGCTGGTGGTGCAGCAGCGCGTTCGACGACACCGTCACGCGATCCGGGCAGACTTATTCGTGATGCGGCCATTGCCGCCGGCGGGCAGGGCAAAACCGTGCCCAAAATGCCGGAACGCCCCGCCACAGCAGCACCCAGCGCAAGAACGGCACCGCCGGCCAAACGACCAACCGCACCCGCGCCGCAAAAAGGTGCGCGCGCCCAACAGGTTCGTTCGGCAAGTGCACCCGCCCCGGCAAAACGCCAGTCCGCACGCGGTGGTGTCACGCTGCTGCCCGAAAAACGCATCAATGTCGAAGCCATCGCGATTGGCAGCTCGACCGGTGGGCCGCAGGCCTTGTTTGAAGTGTTGCGCGGCCTGAATGGCGTGCGTCAGCCGATCTTCATTACCCAGCATATGCCCGCCACCTTTACCACCATTCTGGCCGAGCACATCACCCGTCTGACCGGGCTTAAATGTCAGGAAGCACAAAACAATATGCCAATTGTTGGTGGACAGGTTTATCTTGCCCCCGGTGATTACCACATGACTGTAGAGGGGCGTGGTGCCAGCCGGCATCTGAAGTTAAATCAGAACCCGCCCGAGAATTTCTGTCGTCCGTCGGTCGATCCGATGTTGCGCAGTCTGGTCGCGAGTTACGGAGGAAACATTCTGACTGCAATACTTACCGGAATGGGGCAGGATGGTATGCTTGGTGGACGTGACGTGGTCAATGCGGGGGGCATGGTCGTGGCACAAGACGAGCAGAGTAGCGTTGTATGGGGGATGCCGGGCGCTGCGGCGCATGCCGGTATCTGTTCTGCGGTTTTGCCGGTAGGTGGGATTGCGGCCTATATCAAAAAATTCGCGGGGGGTCGTTAACCCACAATGATGAAGCCGGATGACTTCGAGTTTGTAAGCAGATTGATCAAGTCAAAGTCCGGGCTCGTTCTGAGCCAGGACAAGACTTATCTGCTCGAAAGCCGGTTGATGCCGATTGCACGCAAACGGGGTCTTAAGGACCTGACGGAGCTGATCGGTACGCTGCGCGGTGGCGACCGCAATCTGGTCGAAGAAGTCGTTGATGCGATGACGACCAATGAAAGTTTCTTCTTCCGCGATACCAAGCCGTTTGACCAGTTCCGCCATGTTGTCCTGCCGCACATGATCAAGACACGTGCGTCGAAGAAACATCTGCGCATCTGGTGTGCTGCCGCCTCTTCCGGGCAGGAACCCTATTCGCTGGCGATGATCCTTGATGAATTCAAGTCGCAGCTCGCTGGCTGGCGGATCGATATTGTCGGGACGGATATCTCGCGCGAGATCCTGACCAAGGCGCGCGCAGGCCTGTATTCGCAGTTCGAAGTCCAAAGGGGCCTTCCGATCGGTCTTCTGGTCAAATACTTCCAAAAGAAGGAAGACCAGTGGCAAATTTCGGCCGATATCCGGTCCAAGGTGCAGTACAAGGAATTCAACCTTCTGGAAGATTTCCGTCCGCTTGGGCAGTTTGATGTCGTCTATTGCCGTAACGTGCTGATCTATTTCGATCAGCCGACCAAAAGTGACGTCCTTTCGCGTGTTTCCGCCTTGATGCCAGATGACGGTTTCCTGTTCCTTGGCGGGGCAGAAACGGTTCTGGGCATTTCCGACAAGTTCAAACCGCTTGCGCGTCAACGTGGCATTTATCAGCTTAACCGTCCGGGTGCGCCGGAAGTCGATCTGACCGCGCTTGAAAAGGCGCAGGCGGGGGCTGCAAGTGCGGCCGGTGCTGCACCCGGCGGGTTGGCCTTCCAGAAGCCCAAACATATGCAAACCGGTGCCGCAACCACGACCGGTACAACGGCCCGCCCGGCAGCCGGGACAACCGGAACAGCAGGGACGGCAACAACCCGCCCCGCAGGTTCAGGTTTTGGCACGACGTCGACCCAACGTCCGCTTGGCACCACCCCGTCCACCACCCGTCCGGGAACAACCGGAACCGGCAGCACGGGATCAGGCACAACAGGCAGCGCGTTCAGCAGACCGTCAGGTTCGACTGGTACAGGTTCAACCACGCGTCCGGGAACAACGGATACCACTGGTTCGACCTATCGCCGCCCGCTTGGTACCGGAACCGGTGCAGGTGCCGGTGGTACGACACAACGGCCGGGGACAGGCAGCAGCAATACAAGCGGTTCCAGCGGAACCACGCGCCCGTCCACGACCTTTGATCGGTCCCGCTTTGGCAAACCGGACGACAAGAAGTAGATGACAGTTGGTTTCTTGCCGAATGTTCTGTTGAACTGAAAGTCGGGAAGGCCAATGACCTCAAATCCATCAAACACGATCGCCTCACCGCGTCAGGACCTTCGCCGTGTCCAGCGCCGTCGTAAGCTTGCCATTGCAGGTATCGCGCTGTTGGTGCTGTTTGCGCTGCCGCTTATGCAGTCGCTGGCAGAGGTGGAGATGTTTACCCATGAAACGGTCGAGACCGGCGGGATCGTCCTGATTCTGATGGCCATTTTCGGGCGGGCCTGGTGCACGCTGTATATCGGTGGGCGCAAGGCGCGCGATCTGACCGATACCGGCCCCTATTCCATCAGCCGCAATCCGCTTTATATGTTCAGCTTCATCGGCGCAGTCGGCATTGGCGCGCAAACCGGAAGCCTTTTGATCGCCCTGTTGTTCGGGGTGGCGGCGTTTGGTGTGTTCTTGCCGGTGATCCTGCGTGAAGAAAGGGCGCTCGAGACACTTTTTGGCGCATCCTTTGAAGATTACAAAACGCGCGTGCCGCGCTTTGGTCCCCGGTTTGGTGCTTGGCGCGATGCCGAGATCCTTGAAGTACGCCCGCATCTTTTGTGGCGAACATTGCGCGACGGGCTGGTCTTTCTGATGGTGATCCCGATTTTTGAGCTGATTGATCGGTTGCAGATCAGCGGTCTTGTTGATCCGCTTATCTATTTGCCGTGATAAGAAACGAAAAACGCCCCGGATCTGAACCGGGGCGTTTTTCGTATAGCGGCAACTGTTGGGGCGGCATCAGGCATGCCTGATACCAAGTTCCCGAAAATCAGGCCGCAGCGCTGTTGGTGTCGGGATCGCGCAGGACATAGCCCCGGCCCCAAACCGTATGGATGTAATTGTCGCCCTTGGTCGCAGACTGGATTTTCTTACGCAGTTTGCAGACAAAGACGTCAATGATCTTGAGTTCCGGCTCGTCCATACCGCCATAAAGGTGGTTGAGGAACATTTCCTTGGTCAGTGTCGTGCCCTTGCGCAGCGACAGCAGTTCCAGAATGCCATATTCCTTGCCAGTCAGATGCAGCGGTTTGCCATCGACATCGACGGTGCGTGCATCCAGGTTGACGTTGAGCTTACCGGTCGAAATCATCGACTGGGCATGGCCGCGTGAACGGCGAACAATTGCCTGTACACGTGCCAGAAGTTCGGTTTTCTCGAAAGGCTTGGTCAGATAATCATCTGCGCCAAAGCCAAGGCCTTTGACCTTGTCTTCGGTTTCGGTCAGACCCGACAGGATCAGGACCGGTGTTTCGACGCGTGCGTCGCGCAAACGTCTCAGGACCTCGTAGCCGTCAATATCTGGCAGCATAAGGTCCAGAAGAATAATGTCATAATCGTAAAGCTTGCCGATCTCGAGACCATCTTCCCCAAGGTCGGTAGTGTCAATCACCATGCCCTCAGACTTAAGCATCAATTCGATGCTGTCAGCATAGGTGTTGTCATCCTCAACAAGCAGCACCCGCATGTCTCTGCTCCGTTACCGTGTTCCGCAATAAGTCCGTGTTGATCCGGTAGATCGACAAGCGCCCCAACGATTGCCGGCCTTTGGGAAATTTTCCCCATTCGGTTAACGATACGTTGCTTTGCGACTCGTGGCAAGCAGGCGAGTCGCAACTTGTTAACTTTTTTTCGTTCAAAGAAGCGACTCGGGGACGGAACGCAAGTTTTCCCAACGGTTTGCGGTGTTAATTCCAAAAGCCTTATGCAACGAAAAAAAATCGATTTAATCGTCTACACGGCTTTTTAATACCGATTATGACTATATATTTGGTACGACGCGGTACGATTTGCCACCCCTGTTACCGTTCGGCGGGGCAAATTTCCGTGTTACAAGAGTTGTTTGTACCATTTTCGCTGAAAAGAACCGCCCGTGTTTCAGATTGGCCGCAATATTGTCGCAGAACTCCGCCGTATTCCCGACTATCGCGTGGTTGGCCGGGTGACTGCCGTTTTGGGCCTTCTGGTCGAGATTGGCGGGGTTGAAGGCGCGTTGTCGGTTGGTGACCGCTGCAAGGTCAAACGCCGCGATGGCAAAACCGTGATTTGCGAGGTTGTCGGTTTTCGCAATGAACGCGCCCTTTTGATGCCGTTTGGCATTCTGGATGGGATCGGGATCGGCTGCGAAGTCGAACTTGGCGATACCCAACCGCAAGTCTATCCCGATGAAAGCTGGCTGGGCCGCGTGGTCAATGCCTTTGGCGAGCCGGTTGATGGCAAAGGCCCGCTGTCTGAGGGCAATCGACCTTATCCGATCCGCAACATGCCGCCATCGGCCCATTCGCGCCAGCGCGTTGCGGGCAAGATCGATCTCGGTGTGCGGGCGATGAACACGTTTCTGACCTGCTGTCGCGGACAACGTATGGGCATATTTGCCGGGTCGGGTGTTGGTAAATCAAGTTTGCTGTCGATGATGACGCGCCATACGACATCGGATGTGTCGGTGGTGGGGCTGATTGGCGAACGTGGCCGTGAAGCGCGCGAATTCATCGAAGATGATCTGGGCGAGGAAGGCCTGCGTCGTTCGGTCGTCGTCGTGGCGACATCGGATGAACCGCCGCTGATGCGCCGCCAGGCGGCCTATATGACCATGGCGCTGTCGGAATACTTCCGCGATGTCGGGCGCGATGTGCTGTGCATGATGGATTCCGTGACCCGCTTTGCCATGGCGCAGCGTGAAATCAGCCTTTCGGTGGGCGAGCCGCCGGCATCAAAGGGCTATACGCCAACTGTATTTGCCGAATTGCCGCGTCTTTTGGAACGTGCTGGTCCCGGCGGACCGGGGCAGGGATCGATCACCGGGCTGTTTACGGTTCTGGTTGATGGCGATGATCATAACGAACCGATTTCGGACGCGGTGCGTGGTATTCTGGATGGCCACGTGGTACTGGACCGTGCGATTGCCGAGCAGGGCCGTTATCCGGCGATCAATATCCTGCGCAGCGTGTCACGTACCATGCCAGGCTGTAATAACGAGGAAGAAAACCAGATCGTTGCCCGTGCGCGTCAGCTTTTGGCGACCTACGATGATATGGCGGAACTGATCCGTCTTGGCGCCTATCGCAAGGGAACTGATCCCAAGGTCGACGAGGCCATTCATTACTTCCCGCTGATCGAGGAATTCCTTAAACAGCGCAAGACAGAATGCACGCGCCTCAATGAGGGATATCTGGAACTGGCCCGGCGTCTCGATATGCTGGCCGAGCAACCCGAACAGCCAGCACCTGCCCAAGGACAACCGGGGGGACAGGCGCGGCAAGCGGGAAGTGCCAAGCCGCAACAGCCCGCAGGAGGGCCGGAAATGCCGGCCCCCCGCCCGGCACCACCGCCGTCAATCGGGCCCAAGATCAATCGCGGGCCCAAGGTTAACAGCCGGTCACAACGTGACGGGCAGGACCTGAACGCGGCCAAGCGGGCGCTGAGCGAAGGCGGCAACGACGCATCGGGGAATGGATCGTAATGATCGCGGACCCTAGGGGGTAACCCATGGCCAAGGATTTCAAAACACTGGTGCGCATGCGCAAATGGGCGCTTGATGAAAAGCAGCGCCAATTGGGCGAGATGCTTGGTGTGCTGGGTAATCTTGAGGCGGAAAAAGAAGCCCTCGAACAGGCGGTGCTGGCCGAACAAAAGATCGCGGCCGAAAATCCGGAACTTGCCGGCTTTGCCTATGGCGGGTTTGCCACCGCAGTGATCGCGGAGCGTGAGGCAATCGAAAAAATGATTGCCGAACAGGAAGAAAAGATCGACGTCTTCCGCGATGAAGTTGCTGACGCCTTCAAGGAATTTAAAACTGCCGAAATTGCCGAACGCAACCGGCTTGAGGCCGAACGCGCCGAAGAAGACAAGAAAGAACAAGACGAACTTGACGAAATCGGCATGCGTTCGGCGACACGCGATGACGGGCTTATGTGATTTTCGGGATAGTTAGACAGCGATATTAACGCCGGTTTCAATACCGGTTACGCGCTTGAGGTCGCTTGTTTTAAGCTCAAACACTGTTTTGGGTGTCCCGGCTGCAAGCCAGATGGTTTTCTTTGCCAGAAGCTTTTTATCAATCAGCGTTTCCACGGGCTTGGCGTGGCCAAAGGGTGGAACGCCGCCAATGGCGTAGCCCGTATGTTCGCGGACCTCGGTGGCATCGGCCTTGCGGACGGATAAACGCAGCAGGGCGGCGACCTTGTCGAGATCGACCTGATCGGCACCATTCATGATGATCAGGACCGGGCGGGATGCCTCGGTCATGAAGACCAGTGATTTTCCGATGTCGCTGATATCGCAGCCAATGGCGTTTGCAGCGTCAGCAGCTGTGCGCGTGCCTTCGGGAAACTCAAATACGTCGACGTTTTCAAGTTCGCGTTCCATGAAGGCGTTTGCCAGACATAGCGGCGGATCAACTTTTTTCATCAGCCATTCTCTTGCGCACGACGTTTGAGTTTACGTTTGTGGTTCAGAAGATTGAGCGTCTCGACCGACAGGCTAAAGGCCATTGCAAAATAGATGTAGCCTTTCGGTACGTGTATTTCGACCCCGTCAAGCAGCAACACAAACCCTACCAGAATAAGGAATGATAGCGCTAACATTTTGACAGAGGGATTTTGTTCGACAAAGTCGCCAATGGTCTTGGCCGCCATCAGCATCACCAGAACTGATGCGATCACCGCGATCACCATGATCGAGATATGATCGACCAGACCAACCGCTGTGATGACGCTATCGAGCGAGAAAATCATATCAAGCAACATGATCTGCACGATGGTCATGGCAAAGCTCGACATGATTTTGCCCGGGCCATGTTCTTCGGGCTCGTCAATGGTGTGATGAATTTCCTTGGACGCCTTGGCAATCAGGAACAGACCACCAAAAATAAGGATCATGTCGCGGCCGCTGATTTCCTGACCGAAGGCTGTGAAAAGCGGCGAGGTCAGTTGCATGACCCAGGCGATACCGGCCAAAAGCCCAAGCCGCATGCCCATCGCCGCAAGAAGACCGATGCGGCGCGCCGATGCCTGTTGGTTTTGCGGAAGTTTCGAGACAATCACCGACAGGAAAACGATGTTGTCGATGCCCAGAACAATTTCGAGCGCGGTCAGGGTGGCAAGGCCCATCCACATGTTGGGATCACTCATCCATTCAAACATCGAAAACTTCCTAAACAGGGGCGCAAAAAGCGAACAACTTGTTGCAGACAAAGTGTGTTTGATAGGCCCCTAACGCAAGCGTGAATTGATTTTATGTGCCGTCTGTTGAAAAACTGACGGGTATAAAACCAATCAAACAGTCACACCCGGCATGCGGGAAGGGCTTTGGGTCATCAGGTAAAAGGATTGTCCGAGATGCGATCAAAAATGCGCACTTTCGTTTCTGCTTTGGCGCTGGCAGTGGGGCTTGCGACGACGACGTTGTCGACGCCTGCCTTTGCGGATCCGGCACCGGATGTTGGAAACTGGCAATCGGTTCTGGATCAGGCCCGTGGCCAGACCGTTTATTGGCATGCCTGGGGCGGGGAGCCACGCATTAATGATTACATCGCCTGGGCCGGTGAACAGGTGCGCGAGCGCTATGGCGTTGAAGTGGTTCAGGTCAAACTGACCGATACTGCCGATGCCGTTACCCGTGTTCTGTCGGAAAAGACCGCCGGTGTCGATGATGGCGGTGCGGTCGACATGATCTGGATTAACGGTGAAAACTTTGCCGCGATGAAGCGCAATGACCTTTTGTTCGGGCCGTGGGCGGAACAGACGCCAAACTTTGCCTATGTCGATATTGAAGGCAAACCAACCGTGATCAATGACTTCACCGTGCCGACCGACGGGCTTGAAGCGCCGTGGGGCATGGCGCAGGTCAGTTTCTATTACGATACCGCCAAGCTTGATACCGTCCCGAAAACCGCCCAGCAACTGCTGGAATGGCTGGTGAAACATCCGGGGCGCTTTACCTATCCGCAGCCGCCAAACTATATGGGCTCGACCTTCCTTAAACAGATCCTGACCGAACTGGTCAAAGACCCGAAAGTTTTGCAACAGCCCGCCGATGAAACGGATGCAAAGGCGACCTTGGCACCGCTTTGGGGTTATCTTGAAGACTTGCAGCCGCTTCTGTGGCGCGATGGTCAGGCCTATCCGCAGAACGGGGCATCGATGCGTACGCTTCTGGCGGATAACGAGGTCGATATCGCCTTTTCATTCAGTTCTGGCGAAGTGTCATCCGCGATCGAGGCGTTTGAGCTTCCCGATACCGTGCGTTCCTACGTGTTTGAGAATGGCACCCTTGGCAATACCAACTTCGTCGCTATCCCCTATAACGCATCGGCCAAGGCCGGCGCAGTTGTACTGGCAGACTTCCTGATGTCACCCGAAGCGCAACTGCGTAAACAGGACCCGAAATATTGGGGCGCAGACACGGTTCTGGCGATGGATAAATTGCCGGCCGATATGCAGGAAGCGTTTGCCAATCTTGATCTCGGCATCGCATCGCTTGCGCCCTCTGAGCGCGGCACCGTCTTGCCGGAACCGCATCCAAGCTGGATGTCGCTTGTCGAAACAGAATGGCAGAAGCGTTACGGCGTTGTGCAATAATCGCGCATGCTGCGATTTATCCCGATCCTGACGATTGTTCTGATGATTGGCCCGGTTTCTGCCGGGCTGATCGGAACGATCTTGCCTGCGTTCGAGATATTGCCAGCCCTTGGCGGCACGACGCCCAGCCTTGAACCCTGGCAAGCTTTGGTAGCACAGCCGGGGTTGGGCGCCTCGATCCGGCTTTCATTGGTCAATGGATTGATCGCAACCTTTGTCTCGGTTGCGATTGTCATGCTGTTTTGTGCCGCGTGGCAGGGCACACGCACTTTTCACGCCCTGCAACGGATACTCTCGCCTATCCTGTCGGTACCGCATGCGACGGCGGCGTTTGGTTTGGCATTTTTGATTGCGCCATCGGGCTGGTTTGTTCGGGTGGTGGCGCAATTTACCGGATGGGATCGGCCCCCGGATGTTGCGATTATCCATGACCCGTGGGGCATTGCCCTGATTGCCGGGCTGGTTGCCAAGGAAATCCCGTTTCTGTTTTTGATGACGCTTTCAGCCTTGCCGCAGGCGGATACGGATCGCACGGCACAGGTCACAGCAAGTCTTGGCTATGGCAGGATTGCCGGATGGTTCAAGGCAACATTGCCACGCATCTATCCGCAGATCCGTTTGCCGGTTCTGGCGGTTTTGGCCTATTCGACGTCGGTTGTTGATGTGGCGATCATTCTGGCCCCGACAACACCGGCCCCGCTTGCGGTGCGCATTCTGGGATGGTTGTCCGATCCCGATCTTGCCTTACGGTTCATGGCATCAAGTGCAGCCGTGCTGCAATTGCTGATCGTGATCGCAGCCATGGCAATCTGGATTGCGGGCGAGCGGCTTGTCGCCGTGATTGGTGCCTGCTGGGCCATTGATGGCCAACGGTTCAAGCAAGATGGTGCTGTGCGTGGGGTATCGGCAGTGATGGCGCTGGTTGCGGCCGGGACAGTGGTGCTTGGGCTTGTGGTTTTGCTGGTCTGGAGTGTTGCCGGGTTCTGGGCGTTTCCCGATCTGTTGCCGCGTGGTTTTTCATTGCGTCTTTGGGCGCGCGAACTTGATGCGATTGGCAATAGCCTGACCACCACCCTTCTGATCGGTATTCCGGCGGTTGTGATTGCCGTAACACTGGTTCTGGCGTGTCTTGAGAACGAAGTGCGCACCGGCAAGCCGGCCGGGCGGCGGGCGATGTTTTTGATTTATCTACCGCTTCTGGTGCCGCAAATCAGCTTCATGTTTGGTTTGCAGGTGTTCTTTAGCCTGCTTGGGCTGGAACGTACCTTGGTCTCGGTTGTTCTTGGGCATCTGGTGTTTGTCGCACCCTATGTGTTTTTATCCCTGTCTGAACCATTTCGTGCCCTTGATCCGCGCTATGGGCAAACTGCACTCTGTCTTGGCGCGTCGCCCGCTCGGGTGTTCTGGCAGGTGCGTTTGCCGTTGTTGACCCGTGCGGTTTTAACCGCCGCCGCGGTCGGGCTTGCCGTCACCGTCGGGCAATATTTGCCGACACTTCTGATCGGGGCAGGGCGCTTTGCCACCGTCACCACCGAGGCGGTTGCCTTGGCCTCGGGCGGCGATCGCCGGATGATCGGGATTTATGGCCTGTTTCAGATGATTTTACCGTTTGCCGGGTTTGCCCTGGCCTTGCTGATCCCGGCGGTTTTATTCCGTCACCGGCGCGGCATGGGTGCGCAGAACAAAGGATGACAAGGATGCTACATGCCTGAAGCAGCCAAAAACGGTCTGGAATTACATGACGTGCGGGTGCGCCTTGACGGGCGTGAACTGGTTGCGGTCGATCTGACCATTGCACCGGGCGAGATCGTGACCCTGATGGGGCCCAGCGGATCGGGGAAATCCAGTTTGCTTGGGCATATCTGTGGCACCTTGCCCGATGCGTTTGAGGTAACCGGTCAGGTGGTTCTTGATGGCCGGTTGCTTGATGGCTTGGCACCACAAGACCGCCATGTCGGCATCCTGTTTCAGGATGATTTGCTGTTTCCCCATCTTTCGGTGGGCGGCAATCTGGCTTTTGCCTTGCCCGCGCATATCAAGGGGCGTGCGAACCGGCGTGCGCGGGTTGAGGCGGCACTTGGCAGTGCCGAGATGGACGGGTTTTATGATCGTGATCCGGCAACACTTTCGGGCGGGCAGCGCGCGCGGGTGGCCCTGATGCGGGTTCTGTTGTCAGAACCTTGTGCCTTGTTGCTTGATGAGCCATTTTCAAAACTCGATAGCGGTCTTCGATCCCAGATCAGGTCGTTTGTGTTTGACCTGTGCCGCAAGAACAGCCTGCCGACCCTGATGGTAACCCATGACCCCGAAGACGGTGCGGCAGCCGGTGGGCGGGTGATTGAACTGCGTGGCTAGATACGCGAACATGGATCGATGACATGTTTTGAATTTTCTGGTATCGCGCGATGATTGGTCTTAAGAGCATCTTGTCGCAAAGAATGATCTTGGGCCCCAGACGTTAAATCAAAAGGCCCGTGCGGCCTGGAGAGTGTCGTAAATGTTCCCTGAAGAAATGTTTGCAATTGTCCCGGATGCGCTTGATCCGGCGACCTGTGACCGCCTGATCAATGGCTTTGCCCACGAGATGGATGAAGGCGGCCTCGTACAGGGGCAGGCCGCGACCCATATTCGCCGATCCAAAATCACCTGGTTTAACGAAGAACAGGAACCGGTTGTCTGTCGGCGCATTGTTGATCTGGTTGCCGATGTTAATCGCAACGTCTTTGACTTTTCCCTGACCGAGTTTGCCGAGGATGCCCAGATTGCCTGCTATGCCGGAGATCTGCGTGGGCATTATGACTGGCACAGTGATGTCGGTGCATCAGACGTCGCGCGCCGTCGTAAACTGACGATGGTGATCCAGCTTTCCGAGCCCGATCAGTATGAAGGCGGGCAATTACAGCTTAACCCGGCCGGGCATTTTATCGATGCACCGATGGCGCGGGGATCAGCAATCTTCTTTCCGAGCTTTGTTTTGCATCGCGTGGCACCGACCACGGCGGGGCTTCGCTATTCCCTGACCCAGTGGGTGCACGGGAACCCGTTCCGCTGATTGCTCAGTAACGTTCCAGCCGATCCAGAAGGCGCGGGTTGCCCCATTTGGGCTGCCGGTCTTCAAGCGCGGTTTCGTGGTGGAAGACCTGATCGTTATCGGCTGTCTGTTTGTCCAGACGCAGGCTGATCCAGCGCGGGACCAGTTCGTTGTTGAAGTCATCCATCAACAGAACTGCGGCGGCTTCGAAATTCTCGAACTCGATACTGGCGATCTCTGCGTAATATTCCGCGAGATTGCTGGTTTTAAGGATCAGGCGGTCGGGCACATAACGCAGCGTCAGGCGGGCTGGAAAGACATCCTTGGCACCGGTCAGATTGCTTTGCAGGGTAACGACATAATCAATCCTTGTGCCCGGGTTCGGCTCTGTCTGGATCAGATTACGGCGCTGATAAATCTCAAGCATGGCTTCCAACCGTTGTCATATGGGATGAATTCTAGGATACGTCCGCGCCCAAGGCAGGAAAAGCATTCATTTCACAATGATGATGCTTATGCCTCGATCCCGTGGTGGGAATGCGGGTCTTTGCCATCGGGGACCGGGGCAATTTCGACAAAACGCGACCCATCCTGAAACAGGATATGGCCGGTGTAACCGGAAATTTGAAGGGCCTCGCGGAAGATGCCGCGAATGTCATCGCGGTTATGAGATTGCAACGGGTTTTCGGTGCGGACAATCAGATCAAACTTGCTGTCCTCGCCCTTGACCAACCCATCAAGCTGCGTGTGGCCGACAACACTGAAAGACAGATCCAGCAGGAAACGCGTGCCCTGATCATCGGGTTTGTCGGGATCATTTTCACGATCGCCATGCCGCCAACCCAGTTGAAGCTGTTCGATCTTGTCGCCCATATTGAACGGCATCGCCATCACGCGCCAGCCATCCGGACGTTCTTCGGTTGCCATCGCACGCAACTGGGCAAAATCACCTTCAAGCCGTTTAAGCCCGCCACCGTCTGTATCGGATAGTGTGGCCAGGCTGGTCGCGGCACGATCGCCGAGCCAGCCACGCAAACTGCCGCTCTGACCTGTCATGGCAGCAAAGAAGAACATCATGGTGGTGGTCAGTTTGGGGCCAGCCTGGGGAATGTTATTTAGCATGCTGAGTGCTGCACCGGGATCATGTTGTTGAAGGGCGCTAACCGCCCTGTGCAGACTGTCCCAATCATGGGTAAGGGCGGCGGCCTGACCGCGCGCGATCAATTGCGCCTCGGTCATCGGGACGGATGTCGATACCTTGGCCCCGCCCGATGGATCAACGTTAAATGACAGGGTTGCGCCGGTGGGCGCGGGAACCGGCAATTTGATGCCAACAATCCCGGCAGAGGTGCGAAGGGCTGTGAAACCCTGCGGCAGCAGGCGGGCTTCGGCACTATCAGGGGGCAAGACTGTCCCGGTCAGCATCAAGGTGCCAGCGGGGGCCTGCCCGGCGGCTGTTTGTGCGGCAACGGTTGGTCCCATGCCGGCAGCCATGCCGCCTGTGCCTGCGCCACCTGCCATACCCGCTGAACCAGCAGAACCAGCTTGGGCAGCGGACGCCATGGCATTGGCGGCCTGCTGTGCGGTTACCGTGCCCTGACCCAGGAAGATGACCTGTGTCTGGCTTCCGGCGGGCAACTGGGTGCCATTGGGCATGGTCAGGATGGATGTCGTCACTGCGCCAAATGTCTGGCCGGGTGTCAGGCTGCTGCCAGCGATATTTCCGTTGGCAAGGGCACCGGTCACCCCGGATCCCCCCGGTGACAGGGTTTGCGGCAGAAGTTGCAGGCGCATGCCATCGGCAGGGGTGCCGCCCGTTGCGGATTGGCCGGTGCCGGGATTGGTTGTCGGAATGCGGGCCCACAAAAGATCGCCGAGATTACTGGGAAGCGGGGTGGGGATCCTGACCGTGACCGAACCAAGGGCGGTGGCAAGGGTCAGTTGATTGCCCGATTGCGATTGAACCGAGGCCTGCAACAACGTTTCGACCGGGAGCTTTGCCAGTGCGGCAGCGACCTGTTGCGGGGTGGCGGTTGTGACGGTTGCATTGATTTGTGCCGGGACGGAACCCTGATTGGCCTGCCCGGCAGTGCCACCCGCCGAAGCATGTCCACCGACGGCAGGGCCGGGCGATATTGCTTGTGGCGGGAGCGTCATGACAACCTACTCCTCAAGAAGGGTTTGGGCGATTGCCTCTATATCCTGGGCGGCATCGCAGTTCGGATGACGGGTCAGAAGCGGCGTCTGGTTGCGGATGCATTCCGATACCTTGGAATCCGCACGAATAACGCCAAGCAGCGGCGGCGAAATTTTCAAAAAGCCCTCGCACGCCTTGAGAAGCTTGTTGTAGATCGCCTGACCTTCTTTCTTGTCCTTGGCCATGTTGACCACCACCCGGATATCGGTTTTCGGGCGGGCCATATGGGTGATCTTGATAAAGGCATAAGCGTCGGTCAAAGAGGTCGGATCGCCGTTGGTAATCACAATTACCGTATTGGCAAGGCCGGTCATCTGACGCACGCCCTGATCAACACCGGCACCAAGATCGATCAATACCTTATCATATTCCTTGCCGGTCTGGAGCAATTCGTCCGACAGCGCCTGAAGCCGGGTGGCCGGAAGGTTGGCAAGACTGCCCGATCCGCTGCGCCCGGCAATGATATCAAAATCGCCATCGGGGAAGTGAGTGACCGCATCTTTCAGGCTGATCCGCCCGGCAATCACGCCGCCCAGATCATATTTCGGCATCAGGCCAAGCTGAATGTCGATGTTGGCCAAGCCAAGGTCACCGTCAAACAAAAGGGTCTTGTGGCCTTCGAGAACCATCGCATGGGTCAGGGTAATGGAAAACCAGGTCTTGCCAACGCCGCCTTTGCCAGATGCAACTGCAAGGACATTGCGGCCTTTGGCCCGCGGGGCAGATTTGGGTGATGCATCAGACTTGGTAGTCATTTCACGACCTCGGAGAAGCTCGGTTTCGCGGTATCAGCGCGATGGGACGGTATCAGAAGTTTTGCCAAGGCAAGGGGACTAAGGGCGGTGAGGCCGTCCGCAACCTGGGCTGTCATACTGACATTACAAAGGGAAAGATTTCCTGAATCGGCTCCATATAGCGCACCGCCAAGTCGGGCGGCAACATCAAGTCGAGAGATCACGACACGTGTTGCGCCACCATCGGCAAAGGCATTGGCAATGTCAGCCGCCTCATAGGCATCAATCCCCGCAGGGTTCACCAGTACCGGTTCACTCGGCACCGCTTTCATGAATTCACGAAGCGTGCCAATTTCGGTTTCAAGATAGGGGTTGCAGCTTGCCGTATCGATCAGGATGACATCGGCTTCGCGGATTTCGCCAAAGCGCGCCTTGAGATCGTCCGGTGATTTCGCCGCAAGCAGATCAATCTTGAGAATTCGCGTAAAGGCCTCAAGCTGTGCCATGCCACCGGCACGTTTGTAGTCGGTTGAAAGAACAGCAACTTTGCGTTTTTTCATCACCGCACGTGCCGCGGTTTTGGCAACCGCCAATGTTTTGCCCGATCCGGGCGGGCCGACGAAGGCCAGCGCGCGCGGCGTGTTCTTTTCCGGCAGGGGCGAGAAATCAAAGATTTCATCAAGCGCACCGGCCAGCAATTGTTGCTCGGATGCAGCAGCGGTTTCGCGCCCCATCAGATCACACAGGCGAATACGAAGCCGTTCCGGCAAATTATGCCGCGTCAGGGCGGCTTCCACCGCATCAAGCTGTTCCTGAAGGGCGGGAGCCGGGCCGTCGTCATCGCCATAGTCGGGATCACGATCAAGGGCGGCCGTCAGGCGCACACCACTGCCGGGGATATCCTGGGTGGAGACGATGATGGCATCTGTGCCCATGTGCTCTTTAACGAGCGCCATCGCCTCGGTCATGGTGGGGGCAGTGAAGGTCTTAAGACGCATTCAGTTCCCCCCGGTTTTTCATGTCCGCAAGCAGGGCGGCTTGGTTGATCATGCGCATCACACCTGCCCCAGCGTTTTCAGCTGTGCCTTGGGGTGGATTTCGTTTTGCGACATCACCACGGTGCTCGGGCGGAAACGCTCAACGATGGATCGCACATATGGCCGGATGCCCGGGCTGGTCAGAAGGACCGGGCTTTCGCCCATCATACCAAGGCGCTCGAACGTCGTTCTGACCTTGTTGATGAATTCCTGAAGCTGGCTTGGTGGAATGGAAAGCTGCTTTTCCTCGCCCTGACCAACAAGGCTTTCGGCAAAGATCTGTTCCCACTGCGGCGACATGGTCACCAGCGGAATGACGCCATCCTGATTGGTATTCACATCCGACAACTGACGCGCCAGTCGTGACCGGACATGTTCGGTCATGAAGGTCGGGTTGCGGGTAAAGGCGGTTGATTCTGCGATGCCTTCAAGGATGGTCGGCAGATCGCGGATGGAAACGCGTTCGGTCAAAAGGTTCTGCAATACGCGCTGAACACCGCCAACCGAAACCTGACCGGGAACGATGTCCTCGACCAGTTTTTTCTGGTCTTCGTCAAGTTCATCAAGCAGCTTTTGCGTTTCGGCATAAGACAGCAGTTCGGGCATGTGATCCTTGATCACTTCGGTGATGTGCGTCGTGATCACGGTTTGCGGATCAACCACCGTATAGCCACGGAACATTGCCTCTTCCTTCATGCCCTGTTCGATCCACATCGCAGGCAGGTTGAAGGTCGGCTCCATCGTCTTTTCGCCCGACAAGGTAATTTCCTCGCCGCGCGGATCCATCACCAGCAACATGTTCGGGCGCAGATCACCGCGGCCTGCCTCGATCTCCTTGACGCGGAGCACATAGGTGTTGGCGGGCAGTTGCATGTTGTCCTGAATGCGCACCGACGGCATTACAAAGCCCATATCACCGGCAAGCTGGCGACGCAGCGCCTTGATCTGATCGGTCAGTTTCTGACCGCGTTCGGTACTGATCAGCGACAGCAAGCCATAGCCGAGTTCGAGACGGACATAGTCCATGCGAAGCGCATTGGCGATGGGTTCTTCTGGTGGCGGGCCGGCGGCATCGGCCGCGGCCTGGGTTTCTTTCATCTGTTCTTCGGCAACGGCTGCGTTCTGGCGTTTGCTCATGTAATAGGCGAGATACCCCAACCCGATCGCCAATCCGAGGAACCAGATCATCGGAATGCCCGGCAGAAGGGACATGCCCCCCATCAGGGCGGCAGCAACGCCAAGGGCCGCCGGATAGTTACTGACCTGCCCGAAAACGGCCTTTTCGGTTGCGCCATCAAGGCCACCCTTGGTGACCAGAAGGCCTGCTGCGGTCGAAACGATCAGAGCCGGGATCTGCGACACCAGACCATCGCCGACGGTCAGGATCGTGTAAGTTTCGGTTGCCTCGGCAAGCGAAAGCCCCATCTGGGCGGTGCCAATGATGATGCCGCCGATCACGTTGATGAACGTAATCAAAATACCGGCAACCGCATCACCACGAACAAACTTCGATGCACCATCCATCGACCCGAAGAAGGAACTTTCATCTTCAAGTTCCTTACGGCGGGCCTTTGCCTGTTCTTCATTGATCAGGCCCGATGACAGGTCGGCGTCAATCGCCATCTGTTTGCCGGGCATGGCATCAAGGGTAAAGCGTGCGGCGACCTCGGCAATACGGCCGGAACCCTTGGTGATGACGACAAAGTTGATGATGACAAGGATGGCAAAGACGATAATCCCGATGACGAAATTGCCCGAAATCAGGAAGCTGCCAAACGCCTCGATCACGGCACCGGCGGCATGGGTACCTTCGTGCCCATAACCAAGGATCAGTCGGGTTGTCGCAATGTTCAGCGCAAGCCTGAGCGACGTCGCCACCAGCAGGATCGTCGGGAAAGAGTTGAATTCAAGCGGTTTCTGGATGAACAGGGATGTCATCAGGATCAGCACAGAGAAGCTGATCGAAAGGGCCAGCATGAAATCAAGCAGCCAGGGCGGCATCGGGAACATCATGACCACAAGGATCATGATAAAGCCGAGCGCCATGGCGATATCGCCACGTTTCATGGCCGAAGCGACACGCGACTGAATGGCGCCGAGATTTAACCCGCCCGGCGCACCGCCGCCGGGGCCGTCAGAACCGCCGGAACCAGTCGGTGTGATGTCTTGACCTTCGGCCATTGTCTTTGCTTGTTATCCTGTTGCTTGCTCGATGTTCGTTGCGCCTTTACCTGCCTTGAAGATGGGGACAGCGCGCCGAAATTTCATGTTCAGTCGTGACCGTCGCCCGGGGCCGGTACAGCAAGTCCTTCGTCGGTATACTGGCGCAGTTTGTTGCGCAGGGTCCGAATGGAAATGCCCAGAATGTTGGCCGCATGGGTCCGGTTGCCAAAGCAATGCTTGAGCGTATCAATAATCAGATCACGTTCGACATCAGCAACAGTACGCCCGACAAGTGCCGAGGTCACAGAGCCGTTTCCAGCAGTACTCTCATCGGATGCACCGTCATCGCCGCTGTCTGCGTCATCATCCCGAGAAGGGGCCTCATTCGCCGGTGCGGATGGCGAATGGGCGGCAGGGGCTGGTGCACTGGGTTGATAGGCCGATGATGCTGCGCCATAGGCGGCATTGGCACTGGCATAGGCCGAACTGGCGCGTGCCGTCGTAGACGGGGCCGGTGCAGATGCAGATGGTGCCGGGGCCTGCGATACGGGGGCTGCGGCTGCCGGGGCAGGTGTGCTGCTTTCGCCAGACAGCATGATGGCTTCTGGCCCGATTTCATCGGGACCGGCGATCAGAACTGCACGGTGCATGGTGTTTTCAAGTTCGCGGACATTGCCCCGCCAATGGTGAGACAGCAGGCGCTGGATCGCAAGCGGGCTGATCGGGCGGACCGGAACGTCATTGGCATCAGAGTATTTTTTGACAAAGAATTCGGCCAGAACCGGGATGTCATCGGGACGTTCGCGCAGTGACGGGATGTCGAGATTGACCACGTTCAGGCGGAAATACAAATCCTCGCGGAAGTTGCCGGCATTGACTTCGGCCTCAAGATTGCGGTTTGAGGTCGCCAGAATGCGGACATCGACCTTAACGGGGCTTTTGCCGCCAAGCCGGTCAATTTCCTTTTCCTGAATGGCACGCAGAAGTTTGGCCTGAAGGCGCACATCCATTTCGCTGATTTCATCAAGCAAAAGGGTACCGCCATTGGCTTCTTCGAACTTGCCGATACGTCGTGCCTGGGCACCGGTAAAGGCGCCCTTTTCATGGCCAAACAGTTCGGATTCAAGAAGGTTATCGGGGATGGCCGCACAGTTAACCGCAACGAACGGCTTGTCCGAACGGTTGGACTTGCGGTGCACATAGCGCGAAATGATTTCCTTACCGGTGCCGCTTTCGCCCGTGATCAGGATGGATGCCGAACTGTTGGCCACCTGACTTGCCAGTCG
>NZ_DCAO01000015.1:11691-12188 GCF_002311515.1 Thalassospira sp. UBA1131 | reverse complement strand
GCAACCATGCCTTCAATCAGGGCGGCGACATCAAGGGTGATATCAGCCATAACCAGATCAATCCGGTTGCCCGCCCGCAGGATGTTAAGCGCAGTCGTGACACTTTCGGCCAACTGGACCGAAGCGCCGCGCGCCATTGCGATCTTGCTGGCTGCGCCTATCTGTCCGCCCAGTCCACCAACGATCAGTACCTGCATCGTATCATCTCTTTCCGATCAGTTTCGGGGACCCGGCGCATCAAAAAAAGCGTTGATGCGCCAGAACCACCATATTCACATTCACGATCAATCGAAGTAGCTGACGCGTTTTGACGGCGGCAGGATCGAGTTGATCAGCATTTCCAGACGACGGGGGTTTTCCTGTCGACCGATGGAAACAGCACCAACCATGTAGACCGAATTCAAAAGTTCCTCGTCGCTGGAGTTGCGTTCAAGCTTCCCGGCAAGCGGCATGAACACCATGTTGGCCAGAACCGCGCCATAGAAGGTCGTCAAAAG
>NZ_DCAO01000015.1:0-11560 GCF_002311515.1 Thalassospira sp. UBA1131 | reverse complement strand
TTTTTCATGATGTTGGCACCTTTCTGGTGGCGGCCGATGGTGGCGTTCATGTCCTTGCGCATGATGGCTTCGACTTCCTCGGGCGGGGTGCCGTCAACGACGAGCGACAAGCCTTTCCAAAGGTATTCTTCGCTTTGCAGGCTATCAAGATGCCCTTGAAGGGACAGAACACCGCCTTTGCGGGCGATTTCGGCAAGCTGAAGAATTTGAAGTGCCGCATCCGCTGGATTGCGCGATTTGTGGAAAATCGTGCGCATCAGCACTTTGCCAGAGCCGAGAAACTCGCCCAGCGCAAAGCTGACAGCCGTAATGGCTGCTGTACCGCCGATAACAATCAGGACAGAGGGGATATCGATAAACGCACCCGGCGACCCACCAAAGATGATTGCCGCAATCACCAACGCAAAGCCAATGGCCAGTCCCCCGACTGTCGCAATGTCAAACGACGTTTTAGTCCCCCCTTCGGCCATAGTCGGATATCCTCTCTTACGTTAGCTTTTCTCGGATTTGATGATTTCCGTCATGGTCACACCAAGCCGGTCTTCCACGACCACCACCTCGCCGCGTGCGACGAGACGGTTGTTCACATAGATATCAATAGCTTCACCAACTTTACGGTCAAGCTCTACCACGGCACCACGACCAAGTTTCAGCAATTGGCTGACTTGCATGGTTGCTTTGCCAAGAACTGCCGAAACCTGAACGGGAATATCGTACACGGCTTCGAGATCCTTGGAAGTCTTCATCTGCTCGCTGCCGGCTTCGGCCGCAGCAAGAAGTTCGGTCCCTTCGCCCTCGAGTTCGATGTTATCGTCGTCGAGCTCCGAGAGTTCTAGATCGTCATCATCAGCCATTTTCGTCTCCTGCGTCTTTGGTCGGTTGCTTCACAGCAGCCGTTTCATCGGCTGTGGTCGTCGGGTCTTCCTGTGCAGCTGTCTTTTCGGTTTCCGGGCCGGAATTACCAGGCTGTGCAGGGCCTTGCGCTGTCGCCGTTGTCTGGTCTTTTTGTGGTTCAGGCTTGTTTTCCGCCTGATCTGTAATGTTTGGTTCCGGTGTCGGCTGTGGCGACGGTGTCGTGTCCGTTTCAGGTCCGTGCATCGCGCCATCGGTGGTTGCCGATTCAGCCTTCGTATCTTCTTGCAATGTTTGCATATTCCGCGCCGCGGTGCCATCGCCTTCTTGCGTATCAGAGCCGGGCTCAGCAGGTTCTTCGGCGGATGGCATCTCGGGTGTGATCTGATTTACGGTTTCGGCCTGATCCGGTGCCGGTCCGCTTGGCTGAACCGGTGCAGAAGGCTGTGCCGGGACTTTCGCCTCGGGGGCGAGGCGGCTTTCCTGAACTTCGGGATCGCCCATATCGCTTTCGGGCAGATCATGGTCGGTTGCATGCAGGGTAAGTGCATTGTCGATGATGGCATTGATTTCCGACCATATCCGCGCACTGTCGCGAACCGCCGTGCCATCGCCCCAGGATACCTGACAATCACCCATTGCGACGTCGGGTTCGCCAACCACAACAACCTTGCCGGAAAAGCCCCGGGAGTCTGCAATGCGCTGGGCGGCGGCACCGACTTCTGTCTCAAGCTCGGGATTAACCTTGATCATGACTTTCGGCGCTTCAAACAGGTTGGCAAGACATTGCCGGACGATGTCTTCGATTTCGGTCATCTGGTACTGTTTGGACCAGGCCGGGGCCAGCTTGCGAATGACACCAAGGGCAACGTGAATGGCATCTTCGTTGATTTTGGCATTGGCGCGCTTTTGCTGCTCGTCAATCTGGGCGAGCTTTTCAGCAATTTCGGATTCCACATCGCCAACCGCCTTTTCAAGCGACGCCATGATTTGCTGATGGGCTTCGTCAAAGCCTTGTTTGTGACCTTCGGCAAAACCCTGTTCGTGGCCGCGCTTTTCGGCATCGGCGACCATCTGTGCGCCCTGTTCCTCTGTATAGACAGGCGGTGGGGGCGGTGGGGCTTCCTCTTCTTTCTTTTTCTTCTTTTTCGTGCTCAGTTCGTAATGCTCATCCTCTTTGCCTGCCGAACGGATTACGTTGTCGGCATCGTCGAAGCTGAGTGAGAATGTGAACTTTTCAATGGCCGTCATATCGAACTGCTAAAACGCCTTGAGCAACAAAAGGAAGGCAGCCCTGCGGCTGCCAGTGAGCCGATAACTGTCAGGAGAATTAGCTCTCCTGATACAGCCAGTTGCGAATGATCGAGAGAGCTTCTTCCGGGTGTTTCTCCACGATCTCGCCAATTTTCTTGACCGAGGATGCTTTCACGCGACCTTCAACCTGCGACAGGTTGATCAGTTCTTCGCCGTCATCCATGCCTGGTGCCATCGGAACAGGCGCCGGACCTTCAAGGGCCGGCGTGCCGTCGGCGGTCATGTCATCGGCAAGAAGCTGACGCTGTGCCATATCTGCCGCACTCGGCAGAGTTTCGAACGCACGTGTCAGAAGCGGGCGTACCACCAGCAGGATGACAAGGATGGCAACAATCGCCAGCACCAGCATTTCGGCGATGCGGAAGATCTCAGCCTTGTCGAGGCCAAGGAACGTCTCGATCTCTTCATCCGGGAACAGGTCGGCAGTATCAGCAAACTGCATGTTGATGACTTCGACCTGATCGCTGCGCTGCGGGTCATAGCCGATGGCACTGCGCACGAGTGCTGCGATCTTTTCAAGGTCTTCCGGGGAGCGTTCCTGATACAGGCGCTCGCCATTTTCATCAGTGGTGTAGGTGCCATCAACAAGGACAGCCACCGTCACACGCGAAATCTCGCCGATTTCCTTGATCTGTGTGGTGGTTGTTTTGGAAATCTCGTAATTAACCGTTTCTTCGGTGCGGCTTTCCTGACTTTGGGTTCCTGCACCGTTGGCGGCATCAAAATTGGCATCTGGCAGATTGTTCTGCAGCGTTACCGGATCTGTGCCCTCGGTCTCGGAATTGGTCGCGTTTTCTTCAATCGTCTGGCTTGAGCGAATGACCCGCTCGTCCGGATTAAACCGCTCATTTGCGGTCGTAATCTTGTTGAAGTCCATTTCGACCGAGACTTCAGCGCGGACTTCGCCGTAACCAAGGGAACGCGACAGAAGATCTTCGATGGTATTGCGCAGGCGGCTTTCGGTGCGAATGCGCATTTCATCGGCGGTCTGGGTCAGGAATGTCGACGACTGTTGTTCGCCATCACCGCGCGCAAGCAACCGGCCGCGTTCATCAATGATCGATACCTTGCCCGGATCAAGCTGGGGCACTGCGGCAGCCACAAGATGCTGAATTGCGACAACCTGTTCAGGTTTCAGTTCGCCACCGGCCATCTTGACCGCGATAGAGGCACTGGCTTCCTGGGTTTCGCGTGAGAACATCTGACGTTTTGGCAGAACCAGATGAACACGTGCCTGCTGGATCGCCTGAATGGATGCGATCGTGCGGGCCAGCTCGCCTTCAAGGGCACGAACATGGTTGATGTTCTGTTCGAAACTGGTGGCGCCAAAGCCATCGGAATTGTCAAATACTTCGTACCCGACAGAGCCGCCGGTCGGCAGGCCGCTTTCGGCCATGGTCAGACGCATGCGGTTGACCTGATCGGCCGGCACAAGAATTTCGGTACCGTTGTTCAGCAACTGGTACTGAACCTGCTGGTCTTCGAGGCGATTGACGATCTGGCTGGCGTCTGCCGGATCCAGATCGCGATAGAGCAGTTCCATATTAGGGGCTGAAACACGCATGATCAGGAATGCAAAGAAGACAAGCAACAGCACGCCCACGCCGCAGATAGCCATCAGCCGCGTCGGTCCCAGACCCTTGAGTGTTTGTAACAAGCCGCCCACGTTCGACTGCTCCGAAACGAAAATTTACCACTGTCCCCATGCGGATCGATCCGTGCGGAATACGACCAGCATTAACAACGAATAGTTCTCCATGCTGAAGAACAGGTTAACAACCGGCAATTTTTGCCCAGTCATCGGATTCAAATTTACCAGTGATTTGAATCGCTTGGATATTTGATGACCGAATTGTTCTGCCCTTAATGTAGTGAGTCAATCGGGCAAAAAGAAGCCCGGCAATTGTGCCGGGCGAGTCTCTATTGGTGCAATATGTTTCAGGGTGGGCTAACGCCCTGAAACAGATGTCAATTACCGTTTGATACGGATCAGCTCGTCGAGCATTTCATCGGTCGTGGTGATCGTCTTGGTGTTCGCGGAGTAGGCGCGCTGGGTAACGATCATGTTGGTGAATTCTGTGCCGAGATCGACGTTCGATCCTTCAAGCGCAGATGCGACAACGTTACCTGCTCCGTTCAAACCTGGTTCACGCAACAGATAATCGCCTGATTCACGGGTCTGACGGTAAACGTTACCGGTATGGTTTTCCATTTCATCAGGGGCTTCAAACGTTGCGATCGCCAGTTTGTAGACCGGGCGTTTCACACCGTTTGCATATTCAATTTCAAGGAAGCCGTCTTCGGTAAACGAATAGTTCACCATGTTGCCAGCTTGTGCACCATTTTGATTGATGAAGTTGGTTGTGTATTCAACAATGTTACCATTCGGGTCGGTTTGTGCCCCGAATTGAGTGAAGCCATCCTGGAAGCCGATGGTACCCAAATCAAGGGTGATTTCGCTTTGGTTCGAGCCATTGGACCAGGTCGCCGTGATGTTCGTATTTGTCAGATCATTACCAGAGCTATCTGTATAGGATCCCAAACTCCCGTCGCCATTGAAAGTAAGGATACCAGACTGGATCAGGCCGTCTGGATGAGACGCGGCGTCAAGGTCGTCCGTTCCGGTCTGACCGGTAAATTCAAAAGCCCAACGGTTTTGACCAAGCTTGACAAGCTGCACGTTCACTGTATGTGCGGCACCCAGTGAATCATAGATCGTGATCGGCATGGTGTTGTCTTCTGCAACAGTCCCACTTGCGAGGTTGCCTGCGGTATAGGTCGGTGCGAGGGTGCCTGGAATACCCGCAATGCCAAGAGCTGCCAAAGGCGCGTTGTTGGTGTCGGCAAAGGTCACACCCTGATCAGCAAAGGCAGCCGTGAGTGTCAATGTGTCGTCCGTGCCGGTTGTGGTGGTGGTGGCGTTGATACCGGTCACAGCACTGATGGTAGCTGCCAAATCTTCGAGCGTATCACCCGTATTGATGGTGATGGTCGTCGTTGTGCCGTTGTGAGTGATGGAGAACTGATCGCCGTTGGCGATGCCGAGAATCGAGGTCAAATCGGTCGTATCATAATCGATACCCGTGGTGGTCGAGGTGGCAGTACCACCCGTCAAGGCCGTTTCATCCCGGTTCAGGTTGGCGCTCAGCTCTATATTGGTTGTCGCTGCAGCTGCAGTCAGGATGCGGTTAACATCAATAACTTGCAGATCGCTTACAGCAGAGCTGTTTGAACTGGTGGTATTGCCGTTCCGGTCAAGCAAGTTACCTTCTCTGTCCGTGGCCCAGCCCTGAACATAATATCCAGCTGTATTTCGCAGATAACCATCGTCATCGGGTTTGAAGTCCCCCGCACGCGTGAAGAAGAGTTCGTCGTTCGATCCAGGCGAGGAGGAATCGCGGACGATAAAGAATCCATCGCCAGAAATTGCCGCCGCAGTGCTTGAAGACGTTGCTTGAAGCAGGCCTTGTTTACTGATCAAAGCGGTCGGATGGAACCTTACACCACCTGGAGTGTAACGGGTATCTGTTGCAGCTTCAGTGACCAGGGTTGAAAAGCGTCCAACCGTCCCCTTGTAGCCGATTGTATTGAGGTTCGAGATGTTATCCGAGATGACGCCCAGGTTTTGCGACTGAGCATTCAAGCCGGAAACACCGGAAATCATTGCACCAAAAAGGCTCATTTTTAGTCTCCTGTTTCGACAGGGTGTTGATCAAATCCGGATGAATGCCCTAGGCGGCTTCTTCCTGCTCGTCAGTTCCGGAGCCATCTCCGGTATCAGTGTCTGTATTGCCGTTGCCGGTCTCTGTGTCGTTCGCCCCCAACTTCACATTGGTCAGGGTGGAGAATGGAACCGAGACATCACCAAGACGGAGATAGATGTCGGTATCATCGATATCGACACTATCAACTGTCCCGATGATCCCAATCGCGACAGAGGCAGGTTTACCCTTCTCGTCTTTGAAGGTGTCACCGTTTGCAGCCATTGGTTTGACGACCAGCGTATAGGCACCGTCAGCTTGCTCGACGCCACTGTTGTTTTTCCCGTCCCAGGTAAAGGTCTGGAGCCCGGAAATATCGGTAAATTCCGAAGAAAAGACAGTTTTGCCGGCTTGATCCTGAATCTGCAGCTGCAGACGTGGAACTTCTGGCGAAACATTGTATTTGTAGGTGAGCTTTTCACCTTCTTCGAGCCAGTTGGTATCACCGACGGCTTCAATCTCAGCGCCGACATAGGACAGGGCGGATAGCTGTCGCTGCTGGCCTTGCATGGCAATTAGGTCTTCAAGATTCTTGTTACTCTGAATGCCTTGCTCAACCTGGGCGAACTGGCTCAGCTGGTCAGTGAATTTGTCACTTTCCATTGGCGAGGTCGGATCCTGGTTCTTGAGCTGCGTGGTCAGCAGGGTCAGAAACGTATCAAAGTTCTGCGCCAACTGATTGGCGGAGCTGCTTGAAGCGGCATTTGTGTTGGACTGAGAAAGGCCAACGTTTGTCAGGGATGAAACGGTCATGGGATGTGCCCTCTACCTTTTCTATATCCGGATATCGACAAGGCCGTTGGGATTAATCCCGTAGCCAATGGCGACATGTTCGGCGAGTTCGGTTCCAGTCATGACGTCACCTTCATCCGGGCTGCTGCCCCGATCGGCGGTCATGCGGGATTGGCCGTTGCCTTCCTGACTCTGGCCACCTTCATTCCTGTGTTCGAAGGTGAAGCTTTGACTGTCTGCATTCAGACCGGCGTCTTTCAGCGCTTGCTGCAAGGCACGGGAATCCTGACGTAACATGTCGAGTGTTTCGCGTGTGTCCGCCTGAATGACACCCTGAATTCGGCCATCCTGACCGATTTCCATTTTGACATCGACGCGCCCAAGATGTTCCGGTCGAAGCTGAACAGAAATCTTGTCAACGCCTTCGCTGGCTGCATTGCGGATCGAAACAGCGACTTGCTGCTGAACCTGTTGCGACGGGGCCTGACGTGCGGTGTGCGCGGTCTGACCACCCGTGTTGGTCTGATGCAGACTGTTGGTACTTCCCAGTTGGCCGTTGGCTGTTGCTGTGGCCTCAGTGCCGCCAGTTGCGGTAACCGCACTGTTGGTTGACACATTCTGCGCGGCGGTCGGGTTGTTTTGCGCGTTCGGTCCGGCTGCTGCGGCGGCCATTGCCTGTTGTGCTGCCTGGGCAGTTTGTGCCGGGTTGGCTGCGGAAGCCTGTTGGGTGCTATTATTGGTTTGGCCGGTGGTTGCCGCGTTTGTTGTGCTGGTGGCATCGGTTTTACCTTTGCCGTCACCGGTCATTGAATCGACAACCCGCGAAAGGAATTTGTCAGAAGACATTTCATCACCAGCCCCTGCATCCGCACCATTCAGTGCCATCTTGGCAGAGGACGCTGCGGCAGGCTGCGACAGGGCAGTTGAATTCATCAAGCCGTCTGTCGTGCTATCCGCAGTGGCGTTACCATTGGCGGCACCGGTTGCTGCCTGACCATTTGCCAGGGCTGCATTTTGGGCATTTGTTGCACCATTAGTACCAGCAGCCTTCATTTTGGCGGCTTCTGACTTGGCCAATTCAATGGCTTCGGGGGATCCGGGAAGCGGAACGGCTTGTGCCGGCTGGTTTGGATCGACCATGCCTGCGTCGGTCGTCAGGGGGCTGTCCGCATTTGATTTGGTATCATCTGATTCTGCTGATGTGGTTTCGTCGGATGCGGAAGCAGCGTTTTCCCCGTCCTGAGGTGCAGCTTCGTTATCGTTTGAACGATCACCGCCATCGGCAGTTTCCATGTCCTCGCCAGCGCGATCATCTTCCGAGTTAGCTTCCACGTCGCGCGGTTCATCGGATTTAGGATCATCGATTTTGGCATGATCATCATGATCTTCGTAGTCATCATGTGATGCGCGGACAGGGTCTTCTTCGCGGCGATCTTCGGAACGCGCTTCATTGATGCTGCGTTCGTCGCGTGCGGATCTTTCGGCAGCCCTATCCGAGCGCCGATCATCGAAATTCTTCTGGGCAGATTTTGCCGCGTCGTATTTGACCTGATGACTTTGCTTAGACCAGTTGTCTGTGATTGATGCCATGACATCACCAAAGCCCGATCCCTTGCGTTCGCTAGGGTTTGTGCCGGGAATGGAGACAGTTGGCATCACGCTTTTTGTAATCGCAGAGCTGTTCATGACCTTGGTCCTTATGGAAGCAGTGTCAGAACATGTGCAAGTGGCGGGCCAGTTTTGATTATTAACGTTTTCTACATAGTTTCAGCAGGTTAGCAGTGTGTTGACAGAAAGGGCAGATTTTGCCTTTCGCGGGGTTTGGCCGATGCCGGGCAAAAATGAACCTGTGATTTATGGGGCCGGTCAAAAGCAGGCCAAAAACAAAAAGACCTCCGATAATTTCGGAGGTCTTTAATCCGGTGCGAGATACCCGGTGTTTGGGATCAGGCAGAAATTGACAGGCCAGTTTTCGCCGGTGCCTTTGGTTCTGTTTCTTCGCTTGCAGTTGCCGTTTCGTTGGTAAGCGCCGGGCGTGCTTGTTGCGCGGTCAAAACTGCCTGACGCAGTTCACCTTCGCTTTTCTCAGAAAGCTCGGCCCATGAATCCCGAAGTGGTGTCAGAAGCTTGATCACTTCTGCTGCGGCGTTGGGATCATTTTTCCGATCCACATCCATCAGACGGAGCATGCAGTGGGTATAGAGTCGTTCCAGATTTGCGGCGATTTCGCCGCCCTGTTCCATATCCAAAGTGTTCGAAAGATGGGCAATCAGTTCCTGTGCACTGCAGTTCGCATTACAACGGCCCTGAATGTCATTCCGCTCAATCGCGTGCTGCGCCTCCTGCAAGCGCGACAAGGTCTTTTCAAACAGCATGAACACCATCTTCGCCGGTGTGGCTGTATTGACCTGCTGTTGCTTGTATGTATGGGCGGCGTGTTCGTTCATGCGACACTCCTTGGTATGCTAAGCGTGAGTTCAGTGTGCATGTATGGCAGACAAAAGTTAACCTTTATCTCGTCCTGCAGCCATTAATTCGTCAAGAGAACTCTGAATGTTCTTCATGCGTGCAAGGGCCGATTCCATTGCAATGAACTGATCCATAAGGACTTCTCGCTGCCGAGTAAGACGTTCGTCAATGCGGTCAACTTTTTCTTCGTAGGAAGTACTTTGGACTTCCAGATCGGAGATGGCCTGGGTCAAACTACCATCTTCTTCGTCCAGAATAGAATCCAGTTCGAAGTAGAATTGCGCGCCGATCCCGATACTGGTGGTTACAGTCGCTGTATCGGATGCATTTGCATCCCCACCGTAAAACAGGCGCAAACCGTCGGCCGTGCGGATGCTGTTGCCCGATACAACGGCGTTCTTGCCGGTCGTTGTTACGCCATTGACGGTGATATCGTAGGTGACGCTGTTGATTACGCCACCGGATGCATCAATGTTGAACTCATAGGTTGCGGCATTGGTTTTGCCGTCAAAACCGGTCATGGTGACATCGGAATTGTCTGATTTCCCGCGGAACAGGAACAGTTCCATCACTTCTTGCGGTTCGTTCAGCAGCGCTTCGTTCAGTGCCGCTTCGTCAAGATCGATGGTTTTGCTCAGCATCGGGTCTTCGTTCGCGCCATAGGCAACGAAATCGAGGCCAATTTCTGCCAGGACCGAATAATCGTCCTTGTCGGGTCTGTCGGTTACGCCGTTCGCAAAGGAGCCCGCAATCTGTTGCAGGGCAGATTCAATGCCTTTGACAGACGTATTGCCGAGCAACACCGCATCTTCCGAGGACTCGCCCGTGGTCGGGTCAACGAAAGTCTTTTCGTTGATGAATGTCTGAACCGCATTATAGGCTTCGACAAAATTCAGGATTGCCGTTTTCGCCTGATTAAGGTCCTGTTCGATTTCAATCGTGATCTCGGTGCCCGGTTCAGCGTCATAGAGGCTGATGCTCAGGCCATCAATAAGATCAGAGAATTCGTTGGATCCGCGCGTAACAGTGATCCCGTCAAGTGTAATGCTGGCATTGTTACCATCATCAATAACGTTGGCAGCATTGATCGTCGTCGGGTCTGTCAGAACACCGAGGCTTTGCAAAACACTGCCGCTGTCGTCACTGAACGACATGCGATTAGCTTCGCCTTCCTCGACCGAGGTCAGGATCAGTGTACTCTCGGTTTCGGACACTTTGACGACCGAAGCCTGAATGCCGGTCGTATCCTTGACGTTGTTGATCTTGTCTCGGATGTCCTGAAGCGTATCACCGGCCGCGACGGTCACGCTTGAGCTGCCAGTGCCACCAGTTATCGTAAATGTGCCAGTGCCCGTAAGTCCGGTGACGTCAGCGCTTGCCGCGACAGACTGGGTATTACTTGAAAGCTTGTGCTTGCTGGCGACCTGGTTGATTTCGAACTTGTAGCTTCCGGTCTCCGCGGCGTTTGAGGCGACAACACCTATTAAAGATCCTGCTTCGGTGGTGTTGTTCGTGGAAGCAAAAATTTGTTTGGATTCAAAGATGTTTCGCGAGTTGTCAAAGCTGGTCGCACCATAGAGGTTCGCCATGGAGTCCTTAAGGGTACCAACAAGCGTCTGCAGCTCTTTCAGCGCAGCGATTTTCTCGTCGTTTGCTTCAATCCGTTTTTCAAGATTGTCAGCAGGAATACGACGGGCAGCAATCATCTTGTCGACAGTGTCGACGAAATCGATGTTGGAGGAGCCGCCAGACAACTGGACGCGGCCGTTATCGCCAACATAGATATTATTTAAATTCAGACTGCTCATTGGTGTAGCTCCTTGGGTGCTCCCGGCTGATTTTGCCTGCTAGCGGTATGTTTTGTCAAACCGAACTGCAAGAACCGTGCCTATGTGCGCCCACTCGCTGTGTTAAATTTCTTCGTCGACAAAGCTGCCGAGATACTCGCGCATTTGCGAGAACAATTGCTGCAGTTCCTTGGACGGCAGTTCGCGCAGGACTTCACCGCTGGTGCGGTCGGTAACTTTTGCCACGACGCGGCCGGTGTCCTGGTTAAAGTTCAGCTCAACCCGTGCGGTGCCATCGGCAAGGTCGGGCAGATCCATGCTTGCTAGTGCATCCTGCATTTTCTGCGGAACTGCAGAAGGTTTGTTTTCCGGTTTTGCCACCGGTGAAGAAACCGCACTGGTTTTGGCCGGTGCGACTTCCGGTACGCTCGCAGCAGCATGGGGGATGCCCCCAGAGCCACTCGACGCACTATAGTTTTTTACGACTTCCATTTTTCAGCTCCTTAAAGCCGCCATCCTGTAACAGCAGGATGAAACTTGAAAAAGACGATTACCGGCGGTCAGTGCCGGGGGACGAGAGTTAGGTTACTGTAACAGACGCAGCAAGTTTTGCGGCATCTGGTTTGCCTGTGCCAACATTGCGAC
>NZ_DCAO01000037.1:1698-9835 GCF_002311515.1 Thalassospira sp. UBA1131 | reverse complement strand
AATATGGCGGATCGGGTTAAGGCTCAGCCGCCCCATGCGTTGGGCCGTATCATCGCCAAACAGCTTGGCAGCAAAACCATGGGCTGCCTCGTGCAATGTCGCGGCCAGCAAAACCGGAATGATCCAGGTTGTCGCCGAAACGATCAGGTCAATCGTGTCATTCACTTCTGATCATCTCCTGCGGACCACACCGGCGCCAGAAGATCGGCAAGCCGGGCCTGCCAATCGGCAATCTGGGTGCTTTTTGGCGCGTCGTGTTTGAAGGTGGCAATTTGATTGGTAAAGCTCTGTGCGCGCTGCAAGGACGTACCGGTCAAAAGCGGTGCCATTGACACCACCTCTTCCATCTCGGTGCGTTTGCCATTGCAATGAAGCGCAATATCGCACCCGGCAAGCAGACATTCATGCGTCCGGCTGGCGATGGAGCCACCCAGCGCCTCCATGGACAGATCATCACTGATCAGCAGGTTTTCAAAGCCAATCTCGCCACGAATAATGTTCTGAATAACAGTCGAGGAAACTGTTCCAGGGCGTTGATCATCAATGGCGGTAAACAGCAGGTGGGCCGACATTGCCGCCAGCACGTCCTTCATGTGTGCAAACGGCGCAAAATCAAACTCGGACAGTGTCTCGTGCGATACGGTGACAATCGGCAGGTCCTTGTGACTGTCGACCGTCGCGCGGCCATGTCCCGGGATATGCTTGATGATCGGTGCAATACCGCCATCCAAAAGGCCTGCGGCCACGGCACTGGCCAACATCACGACCTTGCCGATCTCTGCCCCGTATGACCGGTCACCGATCACGTCACTCATACCGGGCAGACGAAGATCAAGAACAGGTGCGCAGGTTGTATTAAACCCGGCTTCGCGCAGGTCCATCGCCATCAGCCGCGCACTGGTATAGGCCGCCTCGCGTGCATCATCGGGATTGCGGTCAAACAGATCACCAAACACACCGGCCGGCGCAATGCTGCGCCAATGTGGCGGTTTTAAACGCATCACGCGGCCGCCTTCCTGATCGACCAGAATCGGCACGTTGGTATTGCCAACGGTTTCGCGCAGTGCGTTGGTCAGGGCTCGGACCTGATTACGGTTTTCGATGTTGCGGGCAAACAGGATAAACCCGAACGGATCGGCTTCACGCAAGAAGCCTTTTTCCCAATTGCTGAGTTCCGTTCCCGAAACACCAAGAATGCAGGCACGTGGCTTTTTGACTTCAAGGCCGGACAATGAGGCACCCCACACTGCGTTCTTTCAAATCCGCACAAAGCTTTTCGGCAGCCCCGGCATCACCAAGGGGACCAGCCTGCAACCGATAGAAGACACCTTTGCCTTCGATCTCAATACGTTGCACAAACATCTCAAGATTGCCAAGCAAGTCTTTGTTTTTCGAAGACAACCGTTTCCATTCTGCTGCCGCGCCGCTTTCTTCGCGGACCGAAGCCAGCTGCACACGGAATGCGCCAGACGCAGGCGCCGCGGTCGTAGGTTGCGGTGCCGCGGCCGGTTCGGCTGCTGCTTGTTCCTTGGCCGGGGCTTCGGCCGTGCGGTTTTCAGCAGCGGCAACCGCCTTCTCGGCGTCCGTCAATTCAGGAGCTGCAATTTCCGGTGCTTTAACAGCAGGCTCTGCATTGCTTTCAGCTTCGGTCGCTTGCGGTGCATCCACTGTTTCGGTTGCGCCCGCATCTGCCGGTGCCTCGGCCGTTGGATTTGGCTGGGCTGCCTTGGGCGTTGCGGAGACTTCCGGTGCACGCGGCATGTCTGGAAGTTCCTGCAACACAACATTTGCATCCGGATCAACGTCGCTTAGCTGGTCGTACACTGTCGTCTCACGGTGGGGAACTTCCATCCCCCCGGGATCTTCCGGGCGAATTTTGATCGGTGACGGATCAGGAAGCAGGATCGGCAAATTGCCATCGTCCTGAATGGGTTGGCCCTGATTATAAAACCAGTAACCTGCCCCGCCCAGCGCGCCACCAACCACGACAACGCCAAGAAACACGGTAGCCAGCCCTTTGATCATGCTCTTGCTGGCGGGCTTTTCTGATCCGTAGTGATCTGCACGCTCTGCATGAAGGTCGGCACCGTGCTCTTCGCTCATCTCTTACATCTCCTCGACAGGCTTAACGCCCACAACCTCAAGACCGGAAGCAATGACCGTGGCAACAGCACGGATCATCGCAAGACGTGCCAGAGTCGCAGGCAAATCATCGGCAATGATGAAGCGCAGTGCTGTGTTGTCACGTCCCTTGTTCCACAATGCATGGAATTCTGCGGCAATTTCTGTCAGGAAAAAGGCAATGCGATGCGGTTCATGGGCAACGGCCGCCTGTTCGATAATCCGCGGCCACTCAGCCATGCGGCGCACCAGAAGCTTCTCATCTTCCGAACTCAGCAATGACAGGTCCGCAGTCGCCAGCGTCTTCTCCGACAGGTCCTGTCCCGGGAAGGCTTCAGCCGCCTGGCGGAAGACCGAATTCACACGTGCATGCGCATACTGAACATAGAAAACCGGGTTGTCCTTGGACTGTTCGGTTACCTTGGCGAAATCGAATTCAAGTGCCGCATCATTTTTGCGGGTCAGCATGATGAAACGCACAACATCCTTGCCAACGCGTTCAACGACGTCACGCAGGGTGACGAACGTTCCGGCACGTTTCGACATCTTGACCGGTTCGCCGTTGTCAAACAGGCTGACCAGCTGGCAAAGCTTGACGTCAAGGTCGCCCTCGCCGTGCGTGATCGCCTTGGTCGCAGCCTTCATGCGTTTGACATAGCCGCCATGGTCGGCGCCAAAGATGTCGATCATCAGGTTAAAGCCGCGTTCGTACTTATCAAAGTGATAGGCAATGTCGGACGCAAAATAGGTCCAGCTACCGTCGGACTTCTTCAAAGGCCGATCGACATCGTCGCCAAATTCTGTTGCACGGAACAGTGTCTGCGGGCGCGGTTCCCAATCATCAGGCTTCTTGCCTTTTGGCGGCTCCAGCACACCAACATAGATGTCGCCTTTTTTCTCAAGATGCTCAAAGGCCGACTGGACCTTGCCCGCCTTTACCAAGCCGTCTTCGGAGGTGAAGACATCATGGGAAACGCCAAGAAGACGAAGGTCTTCCTTGATCAGGGCCATCATCTCGACGATGGCGAAAGCACGAAACTCTTCGAGCCATTCATCTTCCGGGGCATTCTGCCACTTGTCGCCATCGCGTTCCGCCAGCTTTTTGCCCGGCGCGACAAGATAATCCCCCGGATACAGGCCTTGCGGAATTTCACTGATCTCTTCGCCAAGAGCTTCGCGATAGCGCAAATGAAGCGACCGTGCGAGGACATCCACCTGCGCACCGGCATCATTGGTGTAATATTCCTTGGTAACGGCGTAGCCCGCCTTTGCAAGCAAGTTGGCAAGCACGTCACCAACAACCGCACCACGGCAATGGCCGACATGCATCGGGCCGGTCGGGTTTGCCGAAACATATTCGACGTTGATCTTTTCGCCTTTACCAAGGTCGCTATTGCCGTAAGCCGTGCCGACTTCAAGGATCTGGCTGATCTGTGAAAGCCAGAACCGCTCGGCCATACGCAGATTGATGAAACCCGGACCAGCAATTTCGACTTCTTCGATGTGATCAAGGCCACGCAGTTTTTCAGCGAGCTTTTCCGCCAGATCACGTGGCTTCATGCCAGCAGCCTTTGAAAGCAACATCGCCGCATTTGTTGCGGCATCCCCATGAGACGCATCGCGCGGCGGCTCCACCGTGACACGCGAAGTGTCGGTTCCCGCAGGGAGAACACCGTCTTTTTCAAGGGCGAGAATCTGGTTCTCGATGTCGCTTTTCAACAGGCTGAAAACATTCATGACTTGGAACTTTGTAATTTCTGGTTCTGACCGGACCGGTCAATTGACTGGCGCCTTTTTTGAGCCATTTCACCTCAAAACGCAAGTCACCCGTATTTAGAGACATTACAGGTTTTGACATTTCAGCCATGCGCGCTAAATACTGACTCAAATACTGCGTTCGGATCATGCTATGATGTGACCAAGGATCGCAAACACACCTGCCCCGGCAGGACAAGACCAAGGAGTGTTGAATGACCGATTCTTCTCGGCAAGTTCAAATGACTGAAAGTGCTGCAAAACGCATTCAGGAACTGATTGCCAGCGAAGGTGCTGCGAACACCATGCTGCGTTTGCAGGTGTCTGGCGGCGGTTGCAGTGGGTTCCAGTATGAGTTCTCGCTCGATTCAGACACCACTGACGAAGATCGTATCTTTGAAAACCACGGTGCGAAAATGGTGATCGACGAAGTATCGCTGGATCTTCTCGGCGGTGCAGAGATTGATTTCGTGCGTGAGCTGGTTGGCTCGGCCTTTCGTGTAAATAATCCGAATGCCACCTCTTCATGTGGCTGCGGATCAAGTTTCTCGATTTGATCCGGATCGACAAACCGATTTATAAAACGGGGTTCGTTATTGGCGAACCCCGTTTTGTTTGACCAAACACCCAAAAAAAACCGAGGCCCGAATGAAAATCGCCACCTGGAATGTGAACTCGATCAAGGCACGCCTGCCAAACATTCTTGACTGGCTGCAGGACGGGAAACCCGATGTGGTCCTGTTACAGGAAACCAAGACGGTTGATGACGCGTTTCCGGCGATGGAGATCGAGGATCTTGGCTACAACATCGCCATTCATGGCCAAAAGACCTACAACGGCGTTGCGATCCTTTCCAAATTCCCGATCGAAGATGTCGAACGCGGCCTGCCCGGGAACGATGATGACGAACAAGCCCGCTATATCGAGGCAACCATCTGCTCAAATCGTCCAGTCCGGGTTGCATCGATCTATGTTCCAATGGGAACAGCCGTTGGCGACGAAAAGTTTGATTACAAACTGAACTTCCTCGATCGCCTGATCACCCGGTTTGAGAAAATTCGTGCCAGTGGTGACGCCGCTGTCATGGGCGGGGATTACAACATCGCGCCCGACGACATGGACGTTTATGACCCGGTGAAACTGCGTGAAACGGTGCTGTGCACGACGGTTGAACGCAAACGTTTGCGCACCATGATGAATATGGGCTTTACCGACGCGTTCCGGACCTTCAACCCGAAAGGTCATCAATATAGCTGGTGGGACTATCGTGCCGGTGCGTGGAACAAGGATAACGGTCTTCGTATTGACCACCTCCTTCTGACCCCGGCGGCGGCAGACCGTCTAAGCGCATCGGATATCGACCGGGAACCACGCGGCAAGGAAAAGGCATCTGATCACACACCGGTCTGGTGCATGATTGACGACTGATCGCGTTCGATCACCAAAACAGCAAAAGGGCCGCACCTATCAGGATGCGGCCCTTTTCTTTTATCAATGGCAACAGATTGGCTTTATTCTGCCGCCTGCTTCATCGCCATGCGATACGCGACGATATCTTCGATGCTGATCACGACCATATCATGGGTCTTGGCATATTCGATCAGTTCCGGCAGCCGCGCCATTGTGCCATCCGGATTGGTGACTTCACACAGCACACCAGCGGGCTTGAACCCTGCCAGACGCATCAGATCAACCGTACCTTCGGTATGGCCGCGACGTTCAAGAACACCGCCCGGACGGGCGCGCAGCGGAAAGACATGGCCCGGACGCGCCAGATCACTCGGTTTGGTGTCATCGGCGATCGCGGTTTTTACCGTGGTGACGCGGTCCGCGGCCGATACACCGGTTGTGACTCCAACCTTGGCTTCGATGGTGACGGTGAAACCAGTTCCCATGCTGGATGTGTTGTCAGCAACCATGGGCGGCAGTTCAAGTTCAGTTGCCTTCTCGTCGGTCAGGCACAGGCAGACGATACCGCTGCAATCTCGGATGAGCATCGCCATTTGTTCATTGGTCAGATTTTCTGCTGAAAAGATCAGATCGCCTTCATTTTCGCGATCTTCATCGTCAACAACCAGAACGCCTTTGCCCTGGCGCAGATCATCAAGCGCACGTTCCATGCGCGCATGCGGATCGCCAAAGATCGACAGATCGGATTGTTTTTCAATACTCTGATTCATAACCGTCCTCTACGGATGGGGCTTACGAACCAGGGCAACAAAGAAAGGCCCGCTTTGCGACAAATGTCACAATGCGGTCGCAGGCAGACGGCATACCAGTCACGCCAAGGCGTTCCTGTCACGACCGTCACGCTTTATCCTCTCCCATCCGGACTGTTACCGTCGGCTCCGGAATCTCACCGGATCTGCTGACCCCAAAAGTCTTGCGACCTATGGGCGCTCGCGGGCTTACCAAAACTGGTTTACCGCCGGTCGGGATTTTCACCCTGCCCTGAGAATAAGCGCCGTGTTTCAACGACAAACGTTAACCACAATTGATCAACTCGCGCACTTTATGAAAGCGCGCCAGTGTTGTCAAACGTCATAAAACCCTTAAAACCTTGTGGTTTAAATGTCCGAAAGCAGTTTGCCTGCACGGAAATGGAAATCGCATCCGTTATTGCGGGCTTCGCGCGGCGCCCATTGGCAAACGGCACATTTTTTGTCCGATGATCTGCTTTTGGATTTGCATTCCCGATGAAGATAGCCGCCAAGCATCGCGTCAATATAGCTGCCTTCAAAGACATCCACCCCCAGACTGCGGCCCATGCGAAGCGCCGTTCGGCTGTCGCAACGCGTCAGGATCAGGCTGCGGTCGGCAAACAAAACAGCAAACTCTCGCAGTCTTTCGGCGACTTCCGCGCGACGCGATCCGACAATGTTCTGGTCCCATATGACCTTGATGAAATCGACATTCATCTTGCGCGGCGACAGAAATTCGAGTGCTGGCAACGTGATACGGTCCAGACCAACCTGTATTCCCAAGGAATGCAGAAATTCGCACGCGTCTTCAAATTCCCACCAGTTTGCGATCGCGTTCTCCATGGAAAACTCGATGGCCATGTTTTCAATCAGTTTACCGTCATGTTCGGCGATGAAATCGGTAAACTTGTCGCTGTGAACTGTCTGGATTTGCATGTTCAAATGCAGTCGATCTGGCAAAATGGACGGTGCCAATGCTGCCGTAACATCCATGACTTTTTCATCGAGAACACGCGACAGGATCTCGATCTCGCCCGGCCCTTCCAACAGGAAACTGGCAAGATGGTTTTGGCGCAGGTAATCAAGCGAACAATAAATCTCGTGGCCTAACACCTCGCGTCGGGTGTCATCAAAACAGACGATGGCCTGGCGCCGACATGAGTCAAATACAGCCTCTGTGGTGATCGCACCACGTAGCATATCAGCCATATCAAAGCGCACGGAAACGTCACTGCTTGGTCTTTCTGCAAGCGTGATACCGAGTAAATCTGCCAACTTCTCCTGATCTTTTGGCCATTCAAAGCGGTTCCAGAGATTGGTTGGAATATGGCCGAGGCCCTGACGGTTCAGGACGTCGGTCAAAATTTCCCGGATATGCTCGACAAAGGTGTTGTCGTCGTTTGTCCACGATCCTGCATGCACAAAAGCCACCATGCCGTTTTCCAGGCGATGGGCCTTGGTGTTCTCGGGGAGATTGTGGAAAGCATCCCGGGTAATGGCCTGATAGTCATCAGTACCAAGACGCAAGTCGGCCGGAATATTCAGGATTCCAAACGAAATCGCTTTGCCTTTGGCCGCGTTTTTACGCAGGCTTTCGACAAAGCGATTGATCGTGACAGGTGGTTTGGTGGTGTGCGCGTTCATATGCATTCCAGTTTGAATTGCAGCTGAACATACGTCACTAAAGTGGTGAATTCAACCTAAATTACTATACCATCGCATAGCTCTGCCTCCACCCTTAGGGCAAGGTCGGTAAAGAAGGTTTTCGCCGGTACACCGACAACATAGCCATCAATTCGGTCAACAACACGCAATCCCTGCAGTGCATTGGCGGTAAACACAGCATCGAACTCTTTGAGCTCTTCTGGTGCCTTCGGCTCGAAACTCACCTCGATCTCGGATTCTTCGGCAACTTGCAGAACGTAATCGCGGGCAAGCCCGCAAAGGATCCCGGTATCCTCATCCGGCGTCCAAAGGGTTTCCCCGATGATCCCGAACAGATTGGCAACCGTCGTTTCTGCCACATGGCCGTCAGCCGACAGAATAAGCGCGTCTTGTGC
>NZ_DCAO01000037.1:0-1605 GCF_002311515.1 Thalassospira sp. UBA1131 | reverse complement strand
CTTTTGATGCTGCCCGCGACCGAATGCGGGTTTCGGCGCACTTTCTGCGACGTCGCCAGAGTAAGTCCGATATTCGGGTCAAGCGGGTCAAAGGGCTCTGCGGTAATCAGGATGGTCGGATCCGGCGACCCCGGTGGCAGCAATCCACGTTCGCCCGGGCCGCGTGACACGGTCATGCGAACGACTGCATCCTTGCGGTGAATTTGCTCAAACAGCTTGGCAACGATTTCTGCGACTTCTTCTGTCTCGGGCAACAGGTCAAGCGGGAACTCGATCAGCTCGGCATGATGGTCAAGCCGTCCCATATGGGCTTCCAGCCAGGCAATTTTCCCTTCGTGCGCGCGCATGGTTTCAAAGAAACCATCGCCCAACAGGAAGCCACGATCCGTTACCGGAATGGACGCTTCATCAAGATCACGAAAACTGCCATTCATCCAAACCTGCATAGCCTGGTCCCTTTTAATCGTTATCGGCTCCCTGCCCGGAAGCACGTTTCAGAAAATTCGCCAACAGCGCGTGGCCCTGTTCCGTAAGCACGGCTTCGGGATGGAACTGGACACCGTAAATCGGCAAGGTCGCATGGGCAAATGCCATGACTTCTCCGTCGGGGCCTGTTGCTGTCTCGATCAAAGTGCCATCATTTGGCAAATCAACGATTAACGAGTGATATCGCGTGACTTGCAAAGGATTGTTTAATCCGGCAAACAAATCGTCTCCGCTATGCCGGATCGATGATGTCATCCCGTGAACCGGCCGTTTTGCGCGCTTGACCGTGCCGCCGAATGCCTGGGCGATAGACTGATGCCCAAGGCAGACGCCAAGCATCGGAAACTCGGTTTTTAGCGCGTTGATGAGTTCCAGACTGTTTCCCGCCTCATCCGGTCCACAGGGGCCCGGCGAAAATACAATCGCCAACGGATTAAGGGCACGAACGTCTGCCACCGTGATCTCGTCATTTCGCACAACCTTGACCGCATGTCCGAGTTCCTCAAGATAGCGGGCAAGATTGAAAACGAACGAATCATAATTATCAATCAGCAGGATCATAACAGATCCCCGGCACTTATTCCGAACAACTCAAACATCTTGGCGGCTTTAACCAGCGTTTCCTCGTATTCCGCTGCCGGGTCGCTGTCAGCAACGATCCCGCCGCCAACATTGAAGGCCATCTTGCCGCCATTTACGCTAAGCGTTCGGATGGCAATGTTTGTGTCCATTGCCCCATCAAATCCGATATAGCCAATGCCACCACAATAGACACCGCGCGTTGTCTTTTCGAGTTCGGTGATAATTTCCATCGCACGGATCTTCGGCGCACCAGTGATCGACCCACCGGGGAAACATGCACGCAATGCATCAACAGCCGTTTTGTTTTCTCGCAGTTCGCCTGTCACGGTGGACACCAGATGATGCACATTGGCATAGCTTTCTAACGCGCAGATCACTGGTGTTTTCACGGTGTGAGGATTACTCACCTTTGACAGGTCGTTGCGCAAAAGATCAACGATCATAACGTTTTCTGCGCGATCCTTTGGCGATAACATTAATTCCTGTGCCAGTTCGGCATCGCTTAGCGGTGTCTCGCCACGCGGTCTTGTGCCCTTG
>NZ_DCAO01000018.1:29953-37920 GCF_002311515.1 Thalassospira sp. UBA1131 | reverse complement strand
GTTGTATCGAGTTTCACCTTTGACGGTTTGCCATGCATCGGTGTGACAAGTTGGCCGAGTGATCCGCCAAAGAATTCGACAATCCCCTGCAGACCAAGGCAAACCCCGAACACCGGCAAACCGGCAGCAAGGGCGCGTTCGATACTGTCGCGCAGGTGATAGTCATCCGGCCTCCCCGGACCGGGTGACAGGAACACCAGATCAGGTTTGAAATCGTCAAACGCCTGATCGGGGAAGCCAGGGCGGAGTGTGAGCGTTTCTGCCCCCGTCGCACGGATGTAGCTGGCAAGGTTTTGCACAAAGCTGTCTTCGTGATCGATCAGAAGCACGCGTTTGCCAACGCCCGACACCGTCGGATCAAGGGTAACCTCATCCTTGGCATCGCGGGTGACGGCATCAATCATCGCCGATGCCTTCAGCACAGTTTCAGCTTCTTCGGCGTCCGGTTCACTATCAAATAACAGCGTCGCACCCGCGCGGACTTCGGCGACACCCTTTTTGAGGCGCACGGTGCGCAGCGTCAGGCCGGTATTCAGATCGCCATTGCACAGAACAGCCCCAATCGCGCCGCCATACCAGGCGCGCGCACTGCGTTCGACAGCTTCGATATGTTTCATCGCAGCGCGTTTTGGGGCGCCGGTAACCGTGACCGCCCAGCAATGGGTCAGGAAGGCATCGAGCGCATCAAACCCTTCACGCAGGCGACCTTCGACATGGTCGACTGTGTGGATCAGGCGGGAATACATTTCGATCTGACGACGGCCCAGAATACGGATGCTGCCCGGTTTACAGACGCGTGCCTTGTCGTTGCGATCGACATCGGTACACATGGTCAGTTCCGATTCTTCCTTGGCGGAGTTCAGCAATGTGCGGATATTTTCAGCATCCTCAATCGCATCGCGGCCACGCGCGATGGTGCCGGAAATCGGACAGGTTTCGATACGCTGTCCCTTAACGCGGACATACATTTCGGGCGATGCGCCAATCAGGTGTTCACCGTCGCCGAGATTGATCAGGAACCCGTAAGGGGCGGGGTTGCGACGCTTGAGACGGCGGAAAATTTCCGATGGTTTGACATCACAGGCGGTGCGGAAAACGCGGCTGGGCACGACTTCAAACAATTCGCCACGGGCAAAGCGGTGCTTGGCATCGTCAACAATGGCGGCATATTCGCCCTGTTTCATATCGTTTTCGATGGCGGCGTTGTTGCCGCGTGATGGCGGGTGGGGTTGTGAAATGCGTTCTAACCCGGCGGTGCTGCGGCCATCGGGGGCGATGAATTCATAATCAAACCGGGTGGCGACGCGCGAGGCATGGTCGACTGTGACCATCTGATCGGGCAGGAACAGGTGGATGTCCTTATGATCGGCCGGGCGGTCCTGCGCCAGATTGATCTGTTCGAAATGAAGCGCGATGTCATAGCCAAAGGCGCCATAAAGCCCAAGACGTTCGTCGCCCTTGTGCCCGAACAAATCACGCAGTGCGCGCACCACGGAAAACAGGCTGGGTTGCTGGCTGCGTTCTTCCTCGGGGAACCAGGCAGCGGGTTTTTTGACCACGCCATACAGCCCGTCTTCGCCGTTGGTCAGGCTTTCGACATGGGGATGGTTTTCAAGCGCACTCGCAATGACATCAAGCAACACCCGCCCGCGATCATTGAGTGCATGCACGGCAAAGCCGCGTTCGCGCCCGACAATTTCAAGCGGCGGCGCATCAAAGCCCATATCCCAACGTGAATAGCGCCCCGGAAATTCATAGCTTGAAGACAGCAACACGCCCTTGGTGGCATCAAGCGCATCAATCAGGCCTTCGGTTGCATTTTCGTAAGCCACTTCGGTCATGCGGCGGATGACCGAAACACCGCCATCGGTGGTGTAGCGATATTCGCTGCTGTCAGTGGAAATGCCTGTTTGGCTTGTCGGGGTCGTCACGTTTTTTACTCCTGTGTGGGCCTTTCGCCGCAGGAGCCATGTGATCTTTAGACAAGGAAGAAGAAGTCTGAAAACACAAAGCCGCCTGCAAGAATGAGGCGGCCGGTATGTTTAGGGCACGAGTTTTGGCCGCCCGCTTAAGCGAGCCACCACCAACGATTTGCAATGCGGGTCAGGTTCATGCCGTGTGTTTTCATGGGTCAACCATGTGCCCAAAAAAACCGGGCGTCAAGACTTTTGCGGCGTGGGTGTTGTTTCGGTGTCGTGCAGTTCAAGATGAAGCGGCTGATGGCAATGCGGACAGGTCAGGATTTCATCACTTTCATTGCGATGGACATCGCGGATGTCCTCGATGATGGATTGGGCCTGTTCTTCGCTGATGCCGAGTTCTTCCTGATGGGACCGCAGTTTGTGGCGGACCCGTTCGGTCAGGCGTTTACCCAGCAACTGGCGGGTGGCCTGATGGCGATATTCGGCTTCGCGCCGACGCAATTCGGCGTTAAAGGCCGACGCCAGAATACCGGCCGGGACGGCAACAATCCCGATCCCGGTCAATGAGATGATGCTGGCAAGGAGTTTGCCAAACGGCGTAATCGGCACAACATCGCCATAGCCGACCGTGGCGAGCGTAATGACACTCCAGTAAAGCGCATCGAGCAGGTTGGAGAATTGTTCAGGTTGGGCTTCGTGTTCGGCGAGGTAAATTGCCCCGGCACTGAAAACCAGCATGCAGGCAAGGGCGGCACTGGCGGCACCGAAAATGCCCATTTGCTGGCGAAACACCAGCATCATCAGTTCCAGCCCGGTTGAATAGCGGGTGAATTTCAACAGGCGCAGTAACCGGACGATGCGGATAAAGCGCAAATCAATGCTGGTAAAGAACCACAGGAAGATCGGCAGGATCGCCAGAAGGTCAATCAGCGCCATCGGGGTTAGGATATAGCGCAGACGCGCAAATCGGCCACTAAAGCGCGGATTGTCAGGGGCGGACCAGACACGCAGGCCATATTCAATGGCAAAGATCAGCGTGCAGACGATCTCGATTGTGGCAAACAAAATGAAATAGCGTTCGGCAAAGGCTTCGACCGAGTCAAAGATCACCGAGACGACATTGATGATGATCGCGCTGGCCAGAACCAGATGCACAAACAGCGAAAACCGCGATTCCCGGTCAACACCATGCAGAAGTTTCTGGGTTCTTGATCGAAGGGTCGGTTTCATGTCGCGCTTACTCGGTCCGGGCAATGGAGTGCACTATTGCCCGGGCAGTTTTGCGCCCAATCATTTCAGAAATGGTTAAATCAGCTCTGATCGCAGTTGCTCAGAGGGATCAGTACCCTTTTGCCGCCTGGATGAAGGCCGAGATCTTGCGCGGGTCCTTGACCCCCTTGCTGCGTTCGACACCGGATGACACGTCCACCCAGGGCGCGCCTGTAATCTTGACGGCTTCGGCGACGTTGCTGGGATCAAGTCCGCCGGCCAGCATCCAGTTGCTTTGGAAGTTCTGACCGGTCAGCAGCGTCCAGTCGAACGAAACCGCATTGCCGCCGGGAAGGACGCTGTCCTTGGGCGGTTTGGCATCAAACAACAGAAAATCAGCAACGCCGTCATAGTTTTTGCGGGCCGTTTCGATGTCGTTTGCGGTGCTAACAGAAATGGCCTTCATGACCTTGAGGCCAAAGCGTTCCTTGACCTCGGCCACGCGTTCCGGGCTTTCCTTGCCGTGAAGCTGGATGACGTCGAGATTGCCGGCCTTGATCGCATTTTCAAGCGCCTCGTCACCGGCTTCGACAAACAGGCCAACCTTATAGATGCTGTTGGGGACCCGTTCGGTGAGCGTCTTGGCCCCTTTAAGCGATATATGACGCGGGCTTGGCGGGAAAAAGACATATCCAAGCGCATCTGCCCCGGCACTCATGGCTGCAATCGCGGCATCTTCGCTGTTAATTCCACAGATTTTTACCATGCAGCTCATCGGGGCATCCTGTCCTTGTCGTCGCTCTAATCTTCTTGGCAAACGCTTGTCGCGTCAGATTGACTTAACAGAAATGACCACGATCCAACAGGATATTTGCGTTTTGTCGTGGCTTTCCACTGGCAGGATAATCATTGCTGCGCTATTTTCCCGGCCATGAGCAAGAACACAGACCCTGCCGCGGGCGAAACCGGCGAAAACACAACCCACTTTGGTTTTCGTGATGTTCCCGAAAGCCAGAAGGCATCCATGGTGCGCGAGGTCTTCGACACTGTTGCGTCGAAATATGACCTGATGAACGATCTGATGAGCGGTGGGGTGCATCGCTTGTGGAAGGACAGTTTCATCAACGAGCTCAAGCCGCGTCCGGGCATGAAGTTGCTCGACGTTGCCGGGGGCACCGGGGATATTGCGTTTCGCTTCCTGAAAAACGGTGGTGGCTCTGTAACGGTATGTGACATCAACTATGAGATGCTCCATGTCGGGCGCGACCGCGCGGTTGATCACGGGATCCTGAAAAACATCAACTGGACGGTCGGTGATGCGCAGAAATTGCCGCTACCTGATCAATCGGTTGATGCCTATACCATTGCCTTTGGCATACGCAATGTAACGCGCATTGAAGAAGCGCTTTCGGAAGCGTATCGCGTGTTGCGTCCGGGTGGAAAGTTCCAGTGTCTTGAATTTTCCAAGGTCGTCGTGCCGGGGTTCGATAAGCTGTATGACACCTATTCGTTCAAGCTTTTGCCCGAAATCGGCCGGTTTATCGCGGGCAATCGCGAGGCCTATCAGTATCTGGCGGAAAGCATTCGCAAGTTCCCCGATCAGGAAACATTTGCATCCATGATCCGGGCTGCCGGCTTTGAGCGGGTAAAATACCGCAACCTGTCTGGCGGGATTGCAGCCATTCATTCCGGTTGGCGGATATAAGGGCGTTTGACGCATGATCCGTTTTATTCGTAACAGCTTTCGCCTGCTTGCCATGGCGCGCACTTTGGCGCGCTATGATGCGTTATTCCCACTGGCCCTTGTGCCGGGAGGGAAACTTGTCGCGTTTCTGGCCCGCCTGACCGCACCGTTTTCGCGCCGGTCTGATTTGCCACCGGGCAAACGACTAGCCCGTGCGCTTGAGGAATTGGGCCCGGCCTTTATCAAGCTGGGGCAAACCCTTGCGACCCGATCCGATTTGATCGGCGATGATGTGGCCGCCGACCTTTCATCGCTTCAGGATCGCTTGCCACCGTTTTCGGCCAAGCTTGCCAAACGCATCATCACCGAACAGCTGGCCGAGCCGTTTGATGTGCTGTTTGCCGAATTTGATGAAACGCCCGTCGCCGCAGCATCGATCGCGCAGGTGCATTTCGCGACCACGACCGACGGGCGCGAAGTGGCGGTCAAGGTCCTGCGCCCGGACATCCGGTATCGCTTTGCGCGCGACATGGACCTGTTTTACTGGATTGCGGAACTTGTCGAACTGACCCAGCCGCGCCTGCGTCGTCTTAAACCGATTGAAACGGTCAAGGCGCTGGAAGACAGTGTCCATCTTGAGATGGATCTGCGTTTCGAGGCGGCAGCGGCATCGGAATTCCGCCAAAATTTCGAAGACGATCCGACCTATTACATCCCGCAGATCGATTGGGAACGCACGGCTGAACACGTGATGACCATGGAACGGGTCAAAGGTGTGCGCATTGATAATGTCGAAGCCCTTGATCGCATGGGCATTGACCGGTCTGACTTGCTGGCCAAGGCGGCCGGGGCATTTTTCCAACAGGTTTTCCGCGACGGGTTTTTCCATGCTGACATGCATCCGGGCAACCTGTTTGTCGATGAAAACGGCCGGGTCAGCCTGGTTGATTTCGGCATCATGGGCCGGGTGGACAAACAGACACGCCTGTATCTGGCCGAGATGCTACTGGGCTTTTTGACGCGTGATTATCACCGCGTGGCCGAGGTCCATTTCGAAGCGGGTTATGTTCCGCGTAACCAGTCGCTTGAAAACTTCCAGCAGGCCTGCCGGTCGATTGGCGAGCCGATCCTGGGCAAGGAACTGGCCGATATTTCGGTCGGACGGTTGTTGGGGCAGTTGTTCCAGATCACCGAACAGTTCGGCATGGAAACCCAGCCGCAGCTTTTGATGCTGCAAAAAACCATGATCGTTGCCGAGGGGCTTTCACGTATTCTCAGCCCGAATGAGAATATGTGGGAATTGTCGCGTCCGCTGATCGAAGACTGGATGCGTGAAAACCTTGGCCCGGAAGCCAAGATCAAGGAAGCCACCCTTCAGGCAGGTACCATGTTGCGCCGACTGCCGCGCGTGATCGAAGCCGCGGAACAGGCATCCGCCGTCTTTACCGATCAGGGATTGCGTCTGCATCCCGACACGGTTGCCGCCATGCGTGGAAAGCCAAATAACGGGCAAAGCAAACCTGGCGGATTTTCGCGCCAGTCCCTTGTGATGTGGGTGGCGATTGCGGCACTGGCTGTTGCGGTTTACCTGAAATAATCTATCACCTTACGGGACGAGACCTTGTGGGATGACCATGATGGCAGATGGCGAGAAAACCATTGAAATCAGCCTGGATCGGTCACGGATCGATCTTGAATATTGCTATGATTTTATCGCTGCGTCCTATTGGGCCGCCGGGCGGACGCGCGGTGAGTTTGACCGATCTGTCGAGATGTCATTTCCTGTCGGCGCCTATTGCGATGGCCGTCAGGTCGGTTTTGCGCGCGTGGTCAGCGATCAGATCGCCATTGCGTATGTTGCCGATGTGTTTGTCGATCCGGATTATCGCCGCATGGGCATTGCCGCCAAAATGATCGATGCGTTGCATACCCATCCGGAACTAAAGCGCGTGAAACGCTGGCTTTTGGCGACAGCGGACATGCAGCCGCTTTATCGTTTGCATGGTTATGCCGATCTCGACGACATGATGATGATGCGCCTTGATGAGGACGCACGGAACCGCGATCCATTACGCTAGGACCACATCGAAAAACAAAAACGCCGCCACGGCTAACCGGGCGGCGTTTTTTTGTTTTAAGCCAAGTGACGCTTAGCTTGCGCGCACTTCATTAAGGAAGTTGCCAACCTCACCGCGCAGCGTGCCCGACTGGCTGTTAAGCTTGTCAGACGCGCCCAATACCTGATGGGCGGCTTCGCCGGTTTGGCGGGCGGCCTCCTGCATTTCGCGGATGTGATTGGATACTTCCTGCGTGCTTTGAACCGCCTGCTGAACCGAGGTCGAGATTTCCGTGGTTGCCTGACCCTGTTCTTCGACCGCAGCCGCGACTTCGGATGCAATGTCATTCAGGTTGGCAATGATGCCGGTGATCCCGTCAATCGCGCCAACCGCCTGCTGGGTCGAGCCCTGAATACCGGAAATCTGTTCAGAGATATCCTCGGTCGCACGCGCGGTCTGATTGGCGAGGTTTTTGACCTCGTTGGCAACCACGGCAAAGCCCTTGCCGGCATCACCGGCACGGGCGGCCTCGATCGTGGCGTTAAGTGCCAGCAAGTTGGTCTGTTCGGCAATCGCCTGAATAATCTGCACGACTTCGCCGACTTTCTGAGCCGAGACATCAAGCCCCTGAACCATTTCGTTGACCCGGTTTGCCTCGGTCGAGGCATTGGCGGTGATGTTCGAAGTTTCATTCACCCGCGCGCTGATGTCGCGGATCGAAACAGCAAGTTGTTCGGCTGCACTGGCAACGGTTTCAACACTGTGATTGGCCTGCTCAACTGCGGCGACCACGGCCTGTGATCCGGCTTCGTTTTGTTGCACGGCGGCCACCATCGTCTGGGCGACTTCCTGCATCTCACCCGATGCGCCAGATACGCCATCGACCACACCCATGACGGTTTGTTCAAACCGACCGGCAAGGGCCGCCATGGCTTCGCGACGTTTGGTCTCGGCACGTTCGCGTTCCTGTTCGCGTTCGCGATCAAGCTGGGCGACGCGCTTGGCGTTTTCCTTAAAGATTTCGACCGATGACGCCATTTCGCCGATTTCGTCATTGCGCTTAAGGCCCGGGATATCGACATCCAGTTCGCCATC
>NZ_DCAO01000018.1:27283-29855 GCF_002311515.1 Thalassospira sp. UBA1131 | reverse complement strand
GGCGACCTGAATGATAACGGCCTGCTGGACTTCGGCATTGACGCGATCAAGTGACCAGGCGGTAACCAGCATGCCCCGATACTGATCTTCGTCGCGACGCTTGGAATATTTGGTGATTGGAGCACCGACGATCACGGCGTCTTCGGAAATGAAGCTGATGACTTCCTTGTTTTCAAGCTGCCCGAGATATGGCTCGATCAGGGCTGCCAGATCATGCTTTTTGAGTGTTTCTGATTGATAGGTGCCGATGGCATCACCATCAGGATTTGCCGCGATCAGGCTTGCCAGCTGCGAGCCTTCCTTGTCGGTGATCTTGCGGAATTCCTTTTCGACCGATGCGCCGTCCATGGCAATGAAGCCCGGCTGAACCGCAGTTGACAGCATTTCGGTTTTTTCGACCGATTCATTATACATGATTTCGATCATGGCATTGCGCTGCGAGACGGTCTGGATGGTCATCATCGCGGCGAAGCCAACGATGAGAAGTCCCACAATCACAAAAATCACTTTACGTCCGACGGAGGCACCGGATCTTTTAGGTTCGGCCATTTACGGTCTCCCAATCCTTCAAAGGCAGAATTAACCCAATCCCTAGATCTGATGTCGGTGATCGGCCTGAAGCTCCGATCATGATACCAACAATCAGGTTGTGACGAATTGTTGCCCTGCGTGATGTTCACAGTGACCAATTCGTGCGTTTATTTTTCCGTAATGAGGCACAAAGGCGTGACGACTACATTCTGGTTTGTTGTTATGCCGCTGAGGCTACCCCATCTGGTAAAATTACTGAAACAAGAAACGATGGGCGTGGTGAATATTCCATTTCCATAAAACCAAATGAATAAATCCACTTATTGGTAAGGCTTTTTTGGTAAATTATGCTTTGTGCAGGAAAGGCCACATGCCGCCGAATCGGGCGGACAGCGCCGTGGTCAGTCTGTGGGAAATGCCTTTATTGGGGGCGATGGCTTTTGCCAGATAAGGGCAAAGGCACCGGGGGGGAACAGGAATGGCGAAAGCGGCGACAACGCGCAAAAAACGACCGGCAAGGAAGGCATCAAAGCCGTCTACGGACAATATGGCAGCCAAACAGGATGATCCGGTGATTTCGCCCAAGGACGCCACCCCGAAAACCCAAGACGTTGCCGCCAGCGATCAAAGCATGCCGTCGGCCAAAAATGGTGATGCCGCGGTTCAGCGCCGACAGGTGATCAGCGATCTGTTTCAACGCGGTCTTGCCGCCCATCAGGCCGGCCAGATTGATGATGCCATCCGCCTTTACAGCACGGCCCTTCGCCAGAACCCGAATCAACCGGATGTGTGGAACAACCTTGGCGTGGCGCTTCGTCGCAGCAAGAAGTTCGAGGCCGCCCTGATTGCCTATCGACGGGCGGCAGACTTGCGCCCCGGCAACGCCGGCTTGTGGTCGAATATGGGCAATTGCCTGCGTGAAATGATGCGCTTTGACGAGGCGCTTGTTGCGCACAAGAAGGCGCTTGAGCTTGATGACACGGTGAAGTCGCATACGTTTAACACCGGCCTTGTGTATCGCGATATGAATCGCTTTGAAGAGGCGCTTGAGTATTTCGACCGTGCGCTTGCGATTGACCCAGACTATGTCGATGCGAACTGGGACAAGTCGCTGGCGCATCTTGCGCTTGGTAACTATGCCGAAGGTTGGGCGGGGTACGAGACGCGCCGCAAACTTGCCGATAATCCGATCCGGCCGCTTGAAACAGCGCCCGAGTGGGATGGCAAAGCTGATCTTCGCGGTAAACGCATTTTGCTGCGTGCCGAGCAGGGCTTTGGCGACATGATCCAGTTTGCGCGTTTTGTGCCGTTGGTGGCCCAAAAGGCCGCACATGTGATCCTTGAATGTCGCAAGGAACTGATCCCGATCATGAAAACTGTGTCAGGCGTTGGCACCGTTGTGGAAAAGGGCCGGCCGCTTCCGGAATTTGATGTGCATGTGCCGCTTTTAAGCCTGCCGCATGTGATGGGCATAGGACCCAAAGAGCTTCAGAAAATCTCGACCGATAGCTACATCTCCGCGCCGCAAGGCAAACGTGCGCGTCTGGCACCGCCGCCGGGCACGGTGCTTAAGGTCGGGCTCATCTGGGCGGGCAAGCTTAATCCGCGGGACCGGTCCTGCCCGCTTGAGACCTTGCTGCCGATTTTGTCGGCCAAGGGGGCGGCATTTTACAGCTTCCAGATTGATGATCGTAGGGCCGATATCGACAAGCTTGGCCTGCATGCCTTTGTCACCGACCTTGGTGATCATATTCATGATTTTGGCGACAGTGCCGCATTGATGCAGGCGATGGATCTGGTGATCACGATTGACAGCTCACCCGCCCATCTGGCAGGCGCGCTTGGCGTGTCGGTCTGGATGTTGCAGCTTTACACCACCGACTGGCGCTGGATGGTGCATCGGGCCGATAGCCCATGGTATCCGACCTTGCGGATCTATCGTCAGGATAAACCCGGCGACTGGTCTGCTCCGATCCAGAAACTCGGCAGTGATTTTTCAACCCTGCTGCAAGCGCGGATGAACGCGCAGTAACAACGCTGC
>NZ_DCAO01000018.1:25999-27139 GCF_002311515.1 Thalassospira sp. UBA1131 | reverse complement strand
GGGCACATTCATTTGGCGAACCGATCTGGCGCAGGAGAATTCTTGTGAGCGAAGCTGCTTATAACAAAGGTTTCCCGGTTTCCTGGGAACAGATGCATCGCGATGCCCGTGCACTTGCATGGCGACTGTTGGAAAAAGGCCCGTTCAAGGGAATCGTGGCAATCACCCGTGGCGGTCTTGTGCCGGCGGCCATCATTGCCCGCGAACTTGATATTCGCCTGATTGATACGGTGTGCGTACGCAGCTACTCTGACAAGACGCGTGGCGATCTGGAATGGCTGAAAGACATCAAGGGTGACGGTACCGATATGCTGATCATTGATGATCTGGTCGATACCGGCAAAACCGCCAAGGCTGTGCGCGAAAAACTGCCGCATGCGCATTTCGCAACGGTTTATGCCAAGCCGCTTGGCCGTGAAATCGTTGACAGCTTTGTGACCGAAGTCTCCCAGGATACCTGGATTTACTTCCCCTGGGACATGGAACTGTCGGTCAACGCCCCGATCTCTGAACGCGTTCGTTAATCGACCTGGGGAAACTGTCCGTATCCCTTGTAAGGCCGATTGCCAGACAAGGAGATTTCAGGATGACCCAATATTTACGCCCGGACTTCCGTCGCCAGTTGCACAACGCACGCCGATGGGCCGGGCGTTTGTGTTTGGGGGCTGTCTCTGCCGCGGCTGTGACCGCGGTAAACCTTTCCGCACAGGCCCAGCAGGTTTCAGAACGGGTGGCGCGCGTTCAATCGATGCTAACGGCTGAAAGCGGATATCGCCTTTCGGTCTTTGCCGAGGTCAGCAACGCCCGGACGATTGCGGTCGCCCCGGAGCTTAACGGCGCTTTTGTCGGGACGCGAGGACCGAACCTTTATTTCGTGCGTGACCAGGACGGCGATGGCGTTGCCGAGGACGTCAATCTGATTGCCGATGACTTCAAGCTGGCCAACGGGATTGCTTATAAACCCGGTACCCTGTTTGTCGCCGATCAACACCGCATCGTGTCCTATGATCTTGCTAATTTTGATGGCGAAAGCCTTGGTAGCCCAAGGATCCTGTTTACCAATCTGCCTGATGAGCGCCATCATGGCTGGCGCTATGCCGCGTTGTCACCGGATGGCGACCGCCTGTTTGTTGCGGTCGG
>NZ_DCAO01000018.1:4123-25805 GCF_002311515.1 Thalassospira sp. UBA1131 | reverse complement strand
TTAATCGTGCCAGCCAGTCTGGCCAGTTCTATGGCTATCCGTGGTATGCGGGGAACGACACCAGAAGCCCGCAATTTTCCCATGAAACGGTGCCAGAAGAAGTCACTTTCCCGGAATTTACCTTTAATGCCCACAATGCGCCGCTTGGTTTCACCTTCGATGGTGGGGATGCGCTGGTTGCCCTGCATGGATCCTGGAACCGCACAATTCCCGATGGGTACGAGGTTGTCCGGGTCGAATTCATCAATGGCAAGCCGGTGACAGAAAACCCGTTCCTTGTTGGTTTCCTGCGCAGCAATGGCGAAGTGATCGGGCGTCCGGTCGATGTTAAACACTATATCGACGGATCGATCCTGATTTCCGATGACCATGCCAGTGCGATCTGGCGCATGGTGCCGGAAGGCTAAAGTTTTCCGGTATTTGGTCGGGCAATTAATTGGGTGGATCTGGATGGGACCGGCTTGCGTTGATCGGAAAAGCGGGCTATAAATCGCGCGCTTCGCGGGTGTAGTTCAATGGTAGAACGGCAGCTTCCCAAGCTGCATACGAGGGTTCGATTCCCTTCACCCGCTCCAAGCTTTTCCCGAACATCATCATATCCGACCCGGCGCACATGACGTCCTGCTATCGCATGTGCCGTGGCATGTTGTGGCATTGTCATTGCTGTCTTCGCCGTTGGCGGGACAACAGGCAACCAACCGATCGCGCAGACGGTTTCGGGCGCGCTGGACGCGTGACTTCACCGTGGGGAGGGCAATGGCATTGCGGGTGGCAAAGTCGGTTTGCCGTGTGCCGTTAATGTCGATTTCTTCAAGTACGGTCTGGTCGGTTTCGCTCAATCGGCCAATGAAGCCCATCACGCAGTCATGCAAACCGGGTTTGTCGTGCGGCTCGTCATGGTTCAACAGGGTCGGATCGGTATTAAGGGCCTGAAGTGCGGTATGTTCGCGCCCCTGTCGTCGATAGAAGTCCGCCACCTTGCTGCGTGCGACGGCATAAATCCATGCCGATGGATTGGATGCCAAGCGAAGATCTGATTTTTTGCGGATGATCGTTTCAAGGATGTCGGCAACAACATCGTCGACCGCGTCCTGGGGCAGGCGGTGATAGACAAAACTGCGCAGGCCTTTTTGCAAGGCCTGCCAGTCTGAGTTTGTATGATGTGTCGATGCAAACTTCATGGTTCTTTACGCGCAGCACACCTGATCTGGTTGCAATTCCTTGCCCGGTTGTTGGCCACAACAGCCAGCCGCCGACGTTTGTTGATCGGCAGACTGGTTATGTGGCGCATCGTCAAGAATACGATACCACTCCCAGTCAAGTTCGTCTGGTCCTGTTGCCCAGAACTTGGACTGCTTTGCGTGACAACAGCCGGTTTCAGCAACGTCGCTGGTGACAAGATCACTTTGATGCAGACGGGCTGACGCGGTTTCAAATGCCTGTTCGCTGAGACATTCGACACCGATATGGTTCAGGTTTTCGGTTGCCGCCGGGTGTTCGAACAAAACCAGCTTAAGCGGCGGGTTTTCAATTTCGAAATTGGCATATCCCGGCCGTTGTTTGTGCACCGGGCTTGCGAACATTTCACTGTAAAACGCAATGGCACGGTCAAGGTTTTTCACATTCAAGGCAAGTTGCAGGCGCATCGTATTCTCCTGTTTGATCGAAGCGATAAACAGGAAGACGCGCGAAAACGCCAAAAGATGCACCAGCCACCAAAAGGGGGCCGTTTACGGTGATGGCGGGAGATAGTTCAGGTCCTTGGCACGCGCCTCTTCGTCGCTGCAGATTTTGGTGTCTGCGGCAAAATCGGCAAAGCGCGGATCAAGGGTGCTGAGGTAATTCCCCTTGCCGTCAGCAATAAACAGGCAGCGTCCGGTTTCACCGTCAAGCCGTTTACCCGCGCGCCAGTCAGACGGGGCAATCATATCGCCACCATGGATGCCAATGCCGGCATTGTCGGCATCGCGCGACAGCCGGTCATAGCGATGTGAATAGCCCGCAATCGGTAGGGCTTCGCCGTCGCTGATCATTGCAGCCGCCACGTCACGTTCGCCGATGCCGCATTCGACGATGGGGAAATCATCGGCCTTGCCCGCGCGTTCCTGATCACCGGGCCAGCAATGGACATCAAACGGCGCCATGGCGAAATATTTGCGCAATTGCATGGCCGAAGACATGCCGCAGTCCCAGAAACTGCCGTTATGCAGGCATTGCTGACCGAGTTCCGGGGCATCCATGCCCGCGATATCAAGCACCTGACCGGCAATCATGATGGTATCGCCGTCAATCACCTGAACATCGCGGCCCCTGGCTTCCAGTCCGGCCGGATCGGCCTGTTGGGATGTGTTGTCTTGGGACGCATTGTCAGCCGCATGGACCGGCGCACTGTGCCAGTGAAGGCCAATGGCAATCAAGGCCGGAATGGAAAGAAGGACGATCAGGCGGATAACGCGTTTCACACTGGCCTCAAAGATCTGCGGGGTGAGTATTTGGCAAGAATGACACAACGGTCATGGCAAAAGAACAAGCAAAAAGAACGGCAAAATGATGACGTCCTTGTCCGCTAGGTGGCGGGCAGCGGGAATTGCCATCAATGGTGTCATGCACAATAACCGGATGCATCAATTGTCAATTGGCGCTACAAGCGGGTTTGTCTTTTGCTGTCAGGGAAGCTTGCTTGTTCCGTCTGCAACCCATCTTTTTCGTTGTCGGGGTCATGGTCATTATCATCGGTATATCGATGATGGTGCCTGCTGCTGTTGATCTTGCATATGGCAACCCGGACTGGAAAATTTTTGCCCAGGCCTCGATCACAACCATCGGGCTTGGCGGTATGGCGTGTCTTGCCTGCCGGTCGGATATCGGTCCGCGTGTGACGGCGCGCCAGGGCTATGTCCTGACCGTGGTGTCATGGATTGCGATTAGCCTGACCGGGTCCTTGCCGCTTTGGTATTCATCGCTTGAAATCAGTTTCTGTGATGCGGTGTTTGAAACCGTATCGGGCCTGACAACGACCGGATCAACAATCCTGTCGGGGTTGGATGAACTGCCGCCGGGATTGTTGATCTGGCGATCCATCATGCAATGGCTGGGCGGGATCGGGATCATCGTGACTGCCTTGGCCCTTTTGCCGATGATGCGGGTTGGCGGCATGCAGCTTTTCCAGATGGAAAGTTCGGATCGGTCGGAAAAACTTAGCGGCCGCATGCGCGATATGTGCCTGCAGATCGTGATGATCTATTCGGTTCTGACCCTGGTGTGCATTGTGCTGTATCGCATCTTTGGCATGGGATGGTTTGATGCGATCAATTACGGCATGACGACGCTGTCAACTGGTGGATATGCCACGTCGGACCTTTCATTTGCCAAGTTTGACACCAGCCTGTCGCTGCACTGGATTGCCATCCTGTTCATGTTTTTTGGTGGGTTGCCGTTTACCGCCTATGCGGTGTTTCTGCGCAAACGCGCGATCAAGGCCGTGATTGGCAATCAGCAAATCAAATTGTTCTGCCTGATCATCGCAGGTTTTACATTTTTGCTGACCTTGCGGCTGTTACAGATTTCGGATGACGGCTTCTTCCGGTCGCTGACCATGGCGGCGTTCAACCTTGTGTCGGTGATTACGACCACGGGTTATGCATCGGGGGATTACCTGTTGTGGGGCCCCGCCGCGGTCATGCTGTTTTTCTTTGCGACCTTTATCGGCGGTTGTTCGGGATCAACATCGGGCGGGTTCAAGATGTTTCGCCTGTATGTCGTGTTTACCGGGCTTCGTGCCCATTTCATGCGCCTGCGCAGTCCGTCTGCGGTGGTGGTCAGCCGCATTGACCGCCATGAAATCACATCCGATATCTATAACGCGGTTACGGTCTATGTATTTCTTTTGACCATCAGCTATATCGCGGTGACGATTGCCCTTGGTTTGACGGGGCTTGATCTTATTACCTCGATGAGTGCGGCGGCAACAGCACTTGCCAATGTCGGGCCGGGGCTTGGCAATATCATTGGACCGGCGGGCAATTTCCAGTCCTTGCCGGACTCTGCGAAGTGGATTTTGGATGTTGCGATGGTTCTGGGCCGGCTTGAGTTCGAGACGCTTCTTGTGCTGTTGATGCCGTCCTTCTGGCGCGACTGATCCCTGAGTTTCATTTTGCCGATTGTTGGTGTCGGTCTGTGACGGTTGCCACAGACCGAAGGTTTACTTTGCGTCATTTTCGCGCCGTGTATAAGTTTGTAGCGTTAATAACAAACACACAAACAGTGGACACGGACATGAAACTGCAGAAAACGATCACGACCAAAATCGCCGGGGCCCTTGCGGTCCTTTTCCTGGCTGGTGCTGTTTCCGCATGCTCGCCCGAGGTGGGCAGCGAGGAATGGTGCAATGACCTTAAGGAAAAGCCGAAAGGCGACTGGACGGCAAACGAGGCGACCGATTTTGCCAAACATTGCCTGATGTGATCAGTGCATTCGCCTGATCGGACATTAAAACGATCAGCCGATTCTCTTTCATAGTCTGGATATGTCGTCTTTATGGCGGCTAAATCCGCCCTTTGACGTCTGCTTGGCGGTGGTACTGTTGAAGGGCGGATTTTTTATGTCCGCCCGTTTAAAATCGCCATGGAACAATCTGTTGTCCGGAGCGTTTTTACCCAATCAGAACCGCGCATGAATGCAATGCAGCAAGGTACATTTGCGTTACCTTGATTAATCCTTATAATGCGCGGCCCGCGAATGATCGCGGCAGTCGAATATGACAACAAATTTATTGCGAGGTTAGACAACTATTATGAGTGCCGAAAATCTCCATGTCGGTGTCATTGGCGCAACCGGTGCGGTTGGCGTCGAGCTGATCAATGTAATGTTTGATCGCAAGTTCCCTGTGGGTGAACTCACCCTGTTCGCGTCAGAGCGTTCAGCGGGCAAGACCGTGGAGACTAAATTCGGCACTAAGACCGTCGCGCTGTTTTCTGTTGAAGAAGCCAAGCAGTGCGACATTGTCTTCCTTGCTGTTTCCGGTGATTTCGCCAAGGAATATGCGCCCAAGATTGCCGAAGGCGCGCTGGTGATTGATAACTCCTCGGCGTTCCGTCTGAATGACGATGTTCCGCTGATCGTGCCGGAAATCAATGGTCACCTTGCCAAAACGGCAAAACTGATCGCGAACCCGAACTGCACCACGGCGATTGCCGCAGTCGCCCTTTGGCCACTACATCAGGCCTTTGGTCTGAAGAAAGTGATCGTGTCGACCTATCAGGCCGCATCGGGTGCCGGTCAGCCTGGCATGAACGAACTGCGCGAAGGTCTGGCCGCTGGTCTTGCTGGCAAGCCGGTCCCGGCAGAGGTGTTTTCATCGCCGCTGGCCTTTAACGTGATCCCGCATATCGATACTTTCCAGGAAAACGGCTATACCCGTGAAGAAATGAAAGTAACCTGGGAAACGCGCAAGATCTTTGGCGCGCCGGATCTGCCGGTATCGTGCACTGCGGTTCGTATTCCGACCGAACGCACCCATTCCGAGGCCATCGTGGTTGAAACCGAAAAGGTTGTCACCCCGGAGGCGGCCCGTGAAGTGCTGGCAAATGCCAAGGGTGTCAAACTTGTCGATGATCCGGCAAACAACAAATATCCGATGCCGCTGACCGCGACCGAACAGTATGACGTCGAAGTTGGCCGCATTCGTACCAACCTGATCTTTGGTGATCATGGTCTGGAACTGTTTGTTGCCGGTGACCAGTTGCTTAAGGGCGCTGCGCTTAACGCGGTTCAGATCGCCGAGGCATCTATCGCCGACTGATCGCGCACCAAAGCGAATTAAACAAAAAAAACACCCCCGGCAGATTGTTCTGCCGGGGGTGTTTTGTATCTGGTCGCGGCCTTAGGGATCAGGACAGGGAGATATGATCGCGGCCTGATGCCTTGGCGGTATAAAGCGCGTTATCAACACGGGCCATCAAGGTATCAAGATCCTCGCCATCGCGGTATTCGGTGATACCGGCACTGATGGTGACCGGAATATGATCACGCCCGAAGCGGACCGGCGCGTTGCGGACAGAGTCGGCAAGTTCGCGGGCCTTTGTCATGGCTTCCTTGCGATCTTTTCCGGGGAACAGAACAACAAATTCATCCCCGCCCCAGCGACAGATCACGTCGGAGTCCTGCACATTCTGGCGGACCATGGTCAGAACTTCGCGAAGTGCGGCGTCGCCGCCCGGATGGCCATAGCCATCGTTGATTGCCTTGAAGCCATCAACATCAAAACACATCACCGACAGGGGCGCCTTTTGGCGTTTTGAGGTCTGAACCGCCTGATCAAAGATCATGTCAAAGATCTGACGGTTAAACGTGCCGGTCAGTTTATCACGCGATGCCAGTTCTTCGAGGCGTTTTTGATAATTGCGCACGGTCAGGAAGGCGATCAGCCCGACCACGATCGTGATCAGCAAAGAGATCGCGATATTGATGAACAGCGTGTTTTGAAGACGTGCGTCAGATGAATAGTCACTTTGTTCAACAATCAGAAGCCAGCCGAACTCAGGCACCAGACGGCTGTTGACGAAATAGGTGTGTCCGCCATGTTCGTAACTGATCGAAGCGCCAGGCGAGGTCAGGATTTTGGTGGCCTGGGTGCGCATGCCGGGCCGTTCCTGCAGGCTGTGGGCATCGCCAAAGCCGCTGCCGCGCAGCGTGACATGACCTTCGGTGTCGATGAAATAGATCGTTCGGCCATAGCGCGCCTGATAGGTTTCGATCAGATTGGTAACCGAACTGACGGCCAGGCCAACACCGGTAATGCCGATGACATTGCCGTCATAATCACGCACCTGATAATTGACAAAGATCGACAGCCGCGACCGATCAACCGTGTCGTGGTCGATATTGATCTCGTAAGGTTGCTTCCCGTCGCGCGCCCGGAAATACCAGCCATCGGCCGGGTCATCTTCGCTGACCTGTTTGATCACGCCGGTCGGGTGATAATAGTTCCGGGTTTCTTCAGAGATGAAATAGGCCGTGATCGTATCGTAGCGCGACTGGATTTCGGCGAGGTACTTGGTGATCCGTTCCGGATCAGTTTCGCCGGAAAGGGCCCAGTCGCGAAAGAACGTATCATGCGCCATCAACGAGGAAATAAAGATCGGCTGCAACAGATCGCGCTGGATCTCGGAATAGATATTGTCGCTGGTCAGCGGAAGCGTGCTTTCGGAAATCTGTTCTTCAAGAGAATCCCGGGCGACATAGAAGCTTACAAAACTCGTGGTCAGAAACCCGACCGCCAGCAGAACGCACAGAATGATCGCGAAGTATAATTTCTTTCCCCACACGGGAAGCTCCCCAAGGATAGTCACAAGGCAGGCACCGATGATTGAGCTCATCGTTTTTGATCCGGCTAATTTAGGGGAAAGCGCGCCATGTTGCACGACACAATATCAAATACAGGCAGGTTTGCGTTCTTTGAGCGATGTGCTGGAACCAAAAAGAAACCGGCGATTATATTGGAATGATTCTGATCAACAGGTGAACTATCAGAAATCAATAAGAATTGTAGACATAGTTAAGTGGTGATGGGCGCGCAGTGTGGCGATATTGAAAGTCGGATCAAAGGTGACGGTCGTTCATTAATCAGGGTGCGGGCGCGAACAAATCGTGTTGATGATCGCGAAATTCCGACCGCAAGGCAGCGTGCAACAGCTTAAAAGGACTGGACATTGTGGCCCCATATGCCAAGAATTTCGCTGCTTGTGATGAAGGGGGTACATGCAGACCGAATTTTCGGGTATGCAGTGGCTTCCGAAAACAGAACATCAGACGCACCATATGCCGTTTGTCCGGGGGGATTTCGCGGTGTATGTGCCAAGAGGCGCTTCATTGATCGATTTCCGTCCCATTCTTTTCATCGTCGGCATTTTGCTCTGTACGTTGTCGATTGGCATGTTCATTCCGGCGTTGGTCGACCTTTATTACGGGCAGCGTGACTGGATCGTGTTCTCAGCGGCGTCCTTTGTGTCGCTGTTTGTCGGCGGGGCATTGATCATGATGAACCGCATGGACAATCTTAAGATCAATTCACGCCAGGCGTTTATCCTGACCACGCTGAGCTGGCTGGTTCTGACGGCGGCATCGGCGCTGCCATTTGCCTTTTCCGATCTTGATATGTCCTATACCGACGCGTTTTTTGAAGCGATGTCAGGTATCTCCACCACCGGATCGACCGTGATTGTCGGCCTTGATACCGCGCCGCAGGGGATCTTGCTGTGGCGGGCACTTTTGCAATGGCTTGGCGGGATCGGGATTATCGTGATGGCGATTGCCGTCATGCCGATGCTTCGCGTTGGCGGGATGCAGTTGTTCCGCATGGAAAACTCCGACAAATCGGACAAGGCGTTCCCGCGCGCAACCCAGATCGCGATGGGTATCGCGATGCTGTATCTGAGCTTCACCGGGCTTTGGGCGATTATGTTGTGGTCGGCGGGCATGACGCCATTTGATGCGATTGCGCACGCCATGACGACGATTGCGACCGGCGGCTTTTCGACCAAGGATGCGTCGATCGGGCATTATGACAGTGCGGCGATTGATGTGATCATCACGCTTGGCATGGCGACGGGGGCGTTGCCGTTTATTTTGTATCTGCAGATGCTGCGCGGGCAGGGGCGGGCCTTGTTCCGCGACAGTCAGGTGCGCTGGTTCATCACAATTGCGGTTTCGATCGTTGTCGGCCTCGCCCTTTGGCATTCGGAAACCAACAATGTCGATTTCCTGTATGCACTGCGCTTTACGTCCTTCAACATTGTGTCGGTGATGACCGGTACGGGATATGCCACCACCGATTACGGGCTTTGGGGCCCGTTTGCGGTGACGGTGTTCTTCTTTGTCATGTTTATTGGCGGCTGTGCGGGATCGACAACCTGCGGGGTAAAGATCTTCCGCCTTCAGGTTCTGTATGAAATCGCCAAGATCCAGCTTTCGCACATGCTGCGTCCGCATGGGGTTTTCATTGCCTATTACAACCGCAAACCACTTTCGGAAGATGTTACGGAATCGGTTCTCAGCTTCTTCTTCCTGTTTGTGTTCTGCTTCGTGGTTCTGGCCGCAGCACTTGGCGCGATGGGACTTGATTTCATCACCGCAGTCTCGAGTGCCGGCACTGCAATCGCCAATGTCGGACCGGGATTGGGGCCGATTGTCGGCCCGTCGGGCAACTTCGCAACCCTGCCGGACGGGGCGAAGTGGCTGATGTCGATTGGCATGCTGATTGGCCGCCTTGAGGTCTTTACGGTTCTGGTTCTGCTGTTCCCGGCATTCTGGCGCGACTGATCGAAACCCAGGATATTTATCCCGAATTTTCCGGCACCCGCAGGCAATGCTTGCGGGTGCTTTTTGTCTTGTTGACAGAATAGGACAATTGACCTAATTTCGGAATTGGGACATTTGTCCTAATCCTAGGTCAATCGGGCGGCATATCGGAAAATGGCAGCAGAAACACGAGAACGGATTGTCGAGGCAGCGGACCTGCTATTTTACCAGCACGGGTTCGAGGCAACATCGTTTGCCGATATCGCTGCCACCGTCGGCATATCGCGCGGCAACTTTTACCACCACTTCAAGACCAAGGATGACATCCTTGATGGTGTGATCAATCGCCGCCTTGCCAATACCGAGCAGATGCTTGATCGCTGGGAAATTGCCGGATCAGACCCGGCGGAGCGTATTCGAAGTTTCATCCATATCCTGATCGTCAATGGCGAGAAAATCCGGAAATACGGCTGCCCGGTGGGTACGTTGTCGTCAGAGCTGGCGAAGCTGAACCACACGGCAAAAAGCGATGCCGCCGCACTGTTTACCCTGTTTCGCAGTTGGTTGTGCCGGCAGTTCGAACGGTTGGGTTTTGGCGATAAATCCGATGAATTGGCCATGCATATCCTTGGTCGCAGCCAGGGTGTGGCGACCCTTGCCAATGCGTTTGATGATGACCGGTTCCTGCATCACGAGGTCGATCTGATGTGCACCTGGTTGGACGACCAGATTGCCGATCTTACCAACAAAAACAATCCAGACAGGGAGTAGACGATGTTTGCGATCTTTTTGAAATTTGCCGAAAACCGCCCAAAGGCCCCGGAATTCATGGACGCGCACAAAGCGTGGATCAAGAAGGGTTTTGATGATGGCGTGTTTCTGATGGTCGGTAGCTTGCAACCCAATATGGGCGGTGCGGTTCTGGCCCATGGTGTGTCACGCGACGAGATTGAAACCCGCGTGAATGAAGATCCGTTCGTTGTCGAAGGAATCGTTAGCGCCGAGATTCTGGAAATCTCGCCCGCGCGTGCCGATCAACGTCTTGATTTCCTGATGGCCTGAGCAATGAGCAAAACAACAATCGGAACGGATGGAAAATGCCGGTGCGCCTGGTGTGATGCGGCGCCGGAATTTAACGCCTATCACGACACGGAATGGGGTTTTCCGGTGACCGATGACATCCGGCTGTTTGAGAAAATCTGTCTTGAGGGATTCCAGTCGGGATTAAGCTGGCGCACGATCCTGACCAAGCGCGAGAATTTCCGCAAAGCCTTTGCCGGTTTTGATTTTCACAAGGTCGCGCAGTTTGATGATGCGGATGTTGAGCGACTGCTTGGTGATGCAGGGATCATCCGCCATCGCGGCAAGATCGAGGCATCGATCAACAATGCCAAAAGGGCCTGCGAGATGGTGGCCGAGGAAGGGTCACTTGCTGCCTATTTCTGGCGGTTTGAACCGAAACCGGATGAGGTCGACCCGCCACAGTCGATGTCAACGTCGCCGACGTCCGTTGCCCTTTCCAAGGATCTCAAAAAACGCGGTTGGAAGTTCGTCGGGCCGACCACGGTGTTTGCGTTCATGCAGGCGATGGGCCTGATCAATGATCACGCGCAAGGTTGTTTTTTGCGCCAACAGATTGACGACATGCGTGCGTCATTGGTTCGCCCAAGCTGATGTGATGTCAAAAAAACACCCCTTGTCCAAATCTGGACAAGGGGTTTTGAGGGCGGGGACCATTTCAGATCCCCTGATGATAATCCGGCAAGGATTATGGGGTCTTCGACATGCGGTCTCACTTGAGGTGCCAACGTCAAGGGAGGGTGCAACAGGGGTAGGAAGGCTTCAAAAGAATACGGTGCACACTCAAGTAAGTTTGGCGATACCGAACTTTGGGTCAGGAGCGGATCGGGGATCGGGATCAAGCCCGGCATCGCCATAACCCAAGGTCGCAAATGCTGATCAAAAGATAAAATCGAATATAAAATAAAAATAGATAGAAAAAATCTATCGATCAGATGCGCTGCAGCACAGGAATGCAGCGAAATCAGTTCCCGAGTGGCAATTTGACTGTGAAAACAGCACCATCCGGCCCTGTTGCAGTGAGGCGAAGTTCACCGTTATGGGTGCTGATCAGTTCGCGTGCGATGGCAAGGCCAAGCCCGGTGCCGCCTTGTCGCCCGCTGCCGGCAAACGGGACGAACAGGTTTTTGATCGCCTTTTCGGGTAACCCCGGCCCGTTGTCGGCAATGAAAACTTCGATAGAGCGGCGGGCCTTAGCCGATTCGTCACCCTTTTCAGGTTCGGTTTGAATTTTATGACTGATGGTGACGGTAGTCGCCCCGGCCTCCAGCGGGTTGCGCATCAGGTTGCTGAAGGCGCGAAACAGCATGTCATAGTCCGCTTCAAGCATGACATCATCAGGCAGGTCGATCTCAATGCGCGCGGGGCAGGGTTCACTGGCCACAGGTGCATCGCCCATGCCGCCATCAAGCAACGGTTCGCATTTTTGCAGCAAAATCTGATCGCGGATTTCTTCGATCAGTTCAATCAGCGTGAAGGTTGCCAGATCGCGCGGTGGTGGCGTCTCGCGGGCAAAGGACAGGGTTTGTTCACTGATATAAACCGCACGTTCCATCGATGACAACAATCGCGGCACGACAGCACGGACTTCGTCGTCTTCGCTTTTGGCAAGCTGTTCGGTCATCAGCATCGATGTCGCCAGTGCATTGCGCAGATCATGGCTGATTTTGGTGGCGGCCGTACCCAGGGCGGCAAGTCGGCGACGCTGATTAAGCATCGCCTGAATGTCTTGCTGCATCATGGCAAGTTCCTGGCGGGCAACACCGATTTCATCATCGCGTTCGCCCGGATTGATCAGCGATGCCTTGTCCTGTGGGTCTTCGCGAAAACGGATCATGTCGCTGGTCAGGGTTCGCATCGGGCGCACCAGCAACCGATTAAGCGCGAAATAGACAAGCCCGGCCGTAAAGAATGAAATCATCAGCGACAGGCCAAATACCCGCCAACCGAAATTACGCATCGCCTCGGTCAGGCGGTCTTCATGCACAAGCACCTCGATTTCGAAATCTGGCGCCATGGAGGGCATGCCGACCACGCGCAATACCCGGTTTTCGGTCTGGCTGAGTGTTGCCAGTCCTTCCATCAAGGCCATCGGAATCGAGAAATCGCTCAGATTGACGTCCTTGTCGACCTTGGCGGGCATATCATCGCGTTGCAGCAGCAATTTGCGATCTTCACGGCGCAGGATGACCGCCTCGATCCCGGCATTGGACAGAAGTTCGCGTTCAAGATCATCAGGGATCATCTGATCGGGGGTGGCTTCAAGGGCAAGGGCCGCGAGGTACCCGGAGTCAAGATGTGCCTTTAACCAGTCAATCCGAAAGCGGGCGACAGAAGGGGCAAAGACAAACACCTCGGCAAGCATCACAAAGCTTACCGTCAGCACCAGAAGGCGCGCGGAAAGCGATTTGGCCCATGGGGGCAATTTCAGATGCCGGTTATTCATTAACTGATGTTAGGCCGATAAACCGAAAAAAGTACAGCAATACAGATGCTTGTTTTCACACGCGACGGCAAGCAAGCCGCTTATGCGAATTTGAGCAGGAAACGCACAAGCTTGCGGGTTTTTTCGCCAAACAGGCTGGGGGTATACCAGGCCCCGGCGACGCGTTTGGAAAGTTCGCCCAAGGTCGGGTAAGGCGCGATCATGCCAGCGATGGCGCCAATCTTCATCTTCTTGCTGATGGCAAGTGACCAGACACCGATCAGTTCACCTGCCTGCCGTCCGACGATGGCAGCCCCCAGAATCCGGCCGTTTGGTTTGGTGATGACCTTGATGAAGCCCTCGGTCTCGGCCTCTGCCCGGGCGCGGTCATTTTCGGCGTAATCCCAGGTCACAACGCGGATGTCATCGCCATATTGTTCGCGAGCAGCCTTTTCGGTCAGGCCGACCTGTGCCAGTTCCGGGTTGGTGTAGGTCACCCATGGCACGGCACTGTGATCAACCTTGGCCGGAAGACGGAACAGCGCATTGCGAATGACGATGCCAGCATCATATCCTGCCATATGGGTAAATTGCAGGCCGCCGGTGATGTCGCCAATGGCAAAGACCTTTTTGTTTGATGTCCGCAAACGCGCATCGACGGAAATACCGCGGTCGGTATATTCAATGCCGGCATCCTTCAGGCCGAGATTTTCGACATTGGGTTTGCGTCCGGTTGCCAGCAAAAGGTGGCTACCTTCCAAGGTAATCTCGATGCCCTGATGTTCGATCACAACCCTGATCTGGTCATTCACATCAAGGATTTCCTTGGTTTTCCCCCCTTCATAAAGGCTGATGCCATCGGCCTTGATGCGGTCACGGACAACAGCCACCAGATCCGGATCATCCTTGGGCAGGATGGTGCCCATTTCAATCACGGTAACTTTTGCGCCCAGCTGATGATGGGCCTGCGCCATTTCAAGCCCGATGGGGCCGCCACCGATGATGATCAGATGTTCGGGGCGGACCCGGTTTTCAAAAATGGTTTCGTTGGTGAAATAGCAAACGGTTTCAAGGCCGGGGATCGGCGGCACTGCGGCACGCGATCCGGTGGCGATGACAAAGCGTTTGGCCTTGATTGTGGTGTCACCGGCAACGAGTTCACCCGGACCGGTAAAACGGGCTTCGGCCTGAATGACGGTGCAGCCGAGTTCTTCGAACCGTTCTACCGAGTCATGTGGCGCGATACCGGCGATCACGGAATGAACATGGTCGATAGCCCGGCCAAAGTCGATCTCCACGGGGCCGGTCGATACGCCAAACCGTGAAGCCCTGCGTGCATTTTCCGCGGCATGGCCAGCCGCCAGCAGCGCCTTGGACGGAACGCAGCCGGTATTAAGGCAATCACCGCCCATCTTGCCCTTTTCGATCAGGACAACCTTTGCGCCCATCTGGACGGCCCCGGCCGCGACCGAAAGGCCCCCCGATCCAGCCCCGATGACACAAATATCGGTCGTGATGATCTTATTCATCGGCGTTCACCCCGATCTTACGTTTGCGCAATTTCTTGTACGCCACCGGCAAAAGCGCCAGCACGGCAAGCCCGATGATCGGGGTCAGAATACGGGGTTCAAAGATGATGCCAAGATCAGGTGTCTTGCCCTGATCAAACAGGGCACCAAGACCATCCCCGATCGAGGCATAAACAAAAGTGCCCGGAATGATTCCGATCATGGTGCCAAAGACAAAGGATCGCAGTTTGACGCCAAGAAGGGCCGGCACAAGATTAACCAGCCAGAACGGAAAGATCGGGATCAGGCGCAAAACCATCAAATAGCTGAACGCGTTTTCAGCAAAGCCTTCTTCCATCCTGCGGACGGCGTTTCCGGCCTTGGCACGCATCAGATCGTAAAACGCATAGCGGGCCGCAAGGTAAACGATTGTCGCGCCAATGGTGGCGGAGACCACAACATAACTGGTGGCAAGAAACGCCCCGAACAGAAAGCCCCCTGTGATGGTCAGGATCGACCCGATTGGCAGGGAAAGTGCGACCGAAACGACGTAAAGCCCCATAAAGACCAGAATGCTGGAAACCGGGTTATCGGCAACAAAACCCTGCAACAGGTCGCGGTTTTCACGCAGGGACTCAAATGACAGCAAATCGAGAATGCCGCTGGCCCATGCAATGACAAGTCCGACAACCAGAACAATCACCGGCAAAAGCTTGCGCCATAGGGGCTTTGACGTGCTTTTGATTTCGCTGTGGGTATCTGGTTTCTGGTCGGACAAGTGTGACGCCATTGAACTGGTTTTGGTCATTGATTTCAGGCTCTTGCAAGTCGTTCGTTCGGGTCGAAATGCAAATCCCTGAATACAGGATCGCATTATTTGACCCAACATTAGAGAGAAATTTCAAAACTTGCTTATGAACTGCCTTCACCATTGCGTGAGGGCAAATTGTACAAAGCCTGGCCGGATGGCGTAGGAACATGCGCAATAAACCTGAGGGAGTGGCGCTTGACGTAGGGTAAAACTGGACGTATCGTCTGCGCATCGTGGGATTTGTCGACCGGCTTGCGGCCACGTAAAAAATCGCTAAAGAGGGGTGCTATGGCTTCGGCCCTGACCCATTCATGCCGGTCAGGGTTTTTTTGTGTCCGGATTACGGTATGCATACATTCCGGGCATGTAGGAGCAAGACGATGACGACCGACAAAAAGGCTTCCGATAACTGGCGCGCGGCGACCCGATCCGTGCGTGGCGGTACAGCGCGCAGCGGATTCTGCGAGACCTCCGAAGCCATCTTTATGAATTCCGGCTATGTATATGAAACTGCCGCCGAGGCCGAGGCCTCCTTTGATGGCAGCGGTCCGGAACGTTTTGTGTATTCGCGTTTCGCCAACCCGACTGTTGGCATGTTCGAAGAACGCCTTGCCCTGATCGAGGGCGCGCAATATTGCCGCGCGACAGCATCGGGCATGTCGGCTGTCTGGAATGCATTGGCCGCCAGCACCAAGGCCGGTGGCCGTGTGGTTGGATCGCGTGCGCTGTTCGGGTCGTGTGAATTTATCCTGACCACGCTTTTGCCGCGGTTCGGCGTTGAAACCGAACTGGTGGACGGCACGGACAAGGACGCCTGGGAAAAGGCACTTTCGAAACCGGCCGATGCGGTTTTCCTTGAAACACCGTCGAACCCGACCCTTGAGGTTCTTGATATCGCCTTCATTTCCGATCTGGCGCACAAGGCCGGTGCCAAGGTGATTGTCGATAACGTCTTTGCCACACCGATCCTGCAAAAGCCGATGGAACTGGGGGCGGATATTGTCGTCTATTCCGCGACCAAGCATATCGATGGTCAGGGGCGCTGCCTTGGCGGGGCGATCCTGTTTAATGACAAGGAATGGCACGACGAACATCTGACCACCTTCCTGCGTCATACCGGGCCAAGCATGAGCCCGTTCAATGCCTGGGTTCTTCTTAAGGGGCTTGAGACACTTAGCCTGCGTGTGGATCAGCATATTCGCAATGCAACCGCATTGGCTGAATTTCTTACGGAACAGCCGCAAGTGTCACGCGTTCTATATCCGGGGCTGAAAAGTCACCCGCAGCATGAACTGGCAATGAAGCAAATGTCTGGCCGTGGTGGTGGATTGATCGCAATCGAGCTTGCCGGTGGTAAGAAAGCAGCCTTCTCGTTGCTTGACAATCTCAAGCTGATTGATATTTCCAACAACCTTGGCGATGCAAAAAGCCTTGCAACCCATCCCTGGACCACCACGCATCAGCGTGTACCGGCCGAGGACAAGATTGTAATGGGCATTACCGAGGGCATGCTGCGTCTATCTGTCGGTCTGGAAGATATTGATGACCTCAAGGAAGACCTGTTGGCGGCCCTTGCCGTTTAAAAGCATGGACCAACAGTAATCCTGACATCGATCCGGCCCGTACATTGTGCGGGCCTTTTCGTTTCCGATCCGGGGGATAATGCCAGTTTGTTTTGACTGCTGACTGGTACTTTCGGGAAGGATTGTCTACATAAAGGGTCCATCCATCGCATTCTTGGCTGATGCAAATTGACTGGAACACACTTGGCCCGGAGATATGCATGTATTCGACCGTAACCCACGACATCAAGGTATCGGTAAAGCCGATGTTCCTTGAGGACGAATCAGACCCGGACACCCATCGTTATATTTGGGCTTATCGCATCGAGATCGAGAATCTCGGCTCGAAAACTGTTCAGTTGCTTAACCGTCACTGGCGGATTACGGATTCGCGCGGCGAAACCCAGGAAGTCAAAGGCCCGGGTGTTGTCGGCGAACAGCCTGTTTTGGCATGTGGCGAAAGTTTCAACTACACCAGTGGCGCGCCACTGACCACGCCAAGCGGCTTCATGGTGGGCACTTTCGAAATGACGGATATGGACGGCAATCATTTTGATATTGCGATTCCAGCCTTTTCGCTGGACAGTCCGCATGGGCAACACACTGTGAACTGATCGCGTCAAAAAACAGTATCAGGTAGCGCGGGCCGTGAGCCCCACCAAGGCAGGTTCAATCCTGTAATAAAATGACAAAGGATTTGGTATGTGCAGCGAACATAACCCGGTGAAGCGTCCGACACGCGAAGAAGCAGAAGAAGCGGTTCGGACACTTCTGCGTTGGGCAGGGGATGATCCCGACCGCGAAGGTTTGCGCGGAACCCCTGACCGTGTGGCACGGTCTTATGGTGAATTCTTTGCTGGCTATCAGCAGGACCCGGCCGAGATTCTGCGTCGGACATTCGAAGAAACCGACGGCTATGACGAAATGGTCGTTCTGCGCGACATTCGCGTCGAATCCTATTGCGAACATCACATGGTGCCGATCATTGGTGTGGCACATGTCGCCTATCTGCCGCGCCGCCGTGTCGTTGGTATTTCCAAACTGGCCCGCGTGGTCGAGGTCTATGCCAAACGCCTGCAGATTCAGGAAAAGATGACCGCACAGGTTGCCAACACCATTCAGGAAGAACTTGATCCGCTTGGTGTGGCGGTGGTGATTGATGCCAATCACCAATGCATGAGCACCCGTGGCGTGCACAAAACCGGCGTATCAATGGTCACCAGCCGGATGCTTGGCGCATTCCGCGATGACCCGATCACACGCCGCGAATTCTTTGCCATGATCGGTCGCTAAGACCCATTCAGACGATCCAAAAAGAAAGGCCGCAGCACCAAAATGCTGCGACCTTTTTTGCGTCGGGACCGCAAAATTTGTCCGATCTATTCCTTGAAATCGCTATGGCAGGATTTGCAGGTCTGCATCATTTGACCGAGTGATGCCTTGAAATCGTCTTCTGATCCGCCGCTAACTGCGACCGATTTAAGATCGCTGGCCTTGGCGTGCAGTTCGTTTGCCAGATTTGTGAATTTTGACCAGTCTTCCCAGATGTCTGACAGTGCTTCAGACGGTTTGCCATTACTGCCTTCCGGGAAAAGGGCGGTAAAGGTCTCGCCTGAGTGACCTTCGATAATCGTCGCGGCTTTCGCGACCTGATCCGGGTCATAGGGCAATGCACCCTTCATCATCGGGACCATGATTTTGACCTGTTGGCCAATGGCCTTCATGCCTTCCATGCGTTCCTTGACAACACCGGTTGCCCCTTCGTGGGCGATGGCGGCAATGCTGACCGTCATGGTCAAGGCGATGGCGGCTCCTGCTAGTACTTTCAACTCTCTCTTCCCCATTCTAGGTGTGCCTAACTGATGGTATTTTGTGTTTGTTCACGTGCTTTAGTGCCCAAATCGGGCAAGGATATGGTCAACCGAACCGACATAATGGCCGCCAAACAGGCGAACGTGGACCAGTAACGGATAAAGATTATACAAATCACGGCGTTCTTCAAAGAACCCCGGCTCTATCGGCAGTATTTCATCATACCGCGCGAAAAATTCCGGCGTCAGATCACCAAACAACGTCCCAAAGGCCAGTTCGATTTCCCGATCGCCGTAATAGATCGCCGGATCAATCAAGCCCGCAAGCCTGTCAGACTGACACAGGATATTGCCACCCCACAAGTCACCATGCAGCAGCGCCGCTGTGCTTTGGTCTTGCAATAGATCAGCAAGCCTGTCGATCAATCGATCAACGCGCGCGGCCATACTACCGGGCAGCTTGCCTTCGCGATGTGCGTGTTGCGCCATATGACGCAAACGGTGTTCGGCGAAGAACGTGATCCAGCTTTCCTCGGGTGTATTTGGTTGCGCCAGGCCGCCAATTAAAGTGTCAAATCCAAGTCCGAACGTTTCGGACGTTACCTGATGCTGCGTTGCCAACTGTTCGGCAAGGTCGCGCTGCACAGCTCCAGTCATTCGGTTATCGTTGGCGATAAATGTCATCACCAGACAATTTGCGTCGGCATGGATGACCACGGGACAGGGGATCGGAGAGTGCGTTTTGAAATAACGCAGCATTTCCGCCTCGATCAAAAGGCCCGCATTATTTTGTGCATCATTTGTCGGACTGTACTTGATCACCAGTTGCTGCCCATCATCCAGATCGGCGCGCATTACATTGGCAACGCATCCACCCGAAAGTGGCGCGACGGATCGCACCGACGCCCCGGTGTGGCGTTTGATCAAATCTGCAAGCGCGCGTTTATCCATAATCCATTCCGGGGGCTAAGGGCCTAGATGTCGTGTTTTTCGCGGATGTGCGACAGCAGGTTGCTTGAGGCTTCCTCGATCATGTCAAACACATCGACAAACCCGTTGGCGCCGCCGTAATAGGGGTCGGGGACACTTTGTCCTGCCATCGACGGATGATAATCCAGAAACAGCTCAATACGGTGCTGATGGGTATTGGGTGCCTGGCGGCGCATATCGCGCAAATGCCCGTCATCCATGGCCAGAACATAGTCAAATTCGTGGTAGTCGGCGGGCCTGATCTTGCGGGATCGAATATCGCTTAGATCAATGCCGCGACTTTTGGCCATTTCACGCGACCGCGGGTCGGGCAATTCGCCAACATGATAGGCCGACAGCCCGCAGCTATCGACGCTGATATGGGCATCCAGTCCGGCATCACGAACCATCTTGCGAAAAACGCCATCAGCCGTGGGCGAACGACAGATATTGCCGGTGCAGACGAAAAGAACCTTGATCACGCTATCATTCCGTATTGTCTGGGAAGGGGCAGGAGATGGTTTAAAAGTGACATGCCCGTACCCGGTCGGCAATGGCTTGTCGTTGCGTCCAGTGATCTCCATCTCAGCGGATTTTTAAAAATCGCGATCAATGTAACAGCTTCGTGACATTTTGAATGTGACACTGACAGGTCGGTCATTAGTTTGTATGATCGCGCCAATTACCTTTAATTTGGCGTGTTTTGATGCAGGAATTTGTTTCTTTTGGTTTGCATGTTGCCCTGATCCGGCAACTGGCATGGTTGCCGCGGGGCTATGACCTTGTCCCGGGCGGGACGGTTGTAACTTCTGCCAAGCTGCGCAGCATCATGCTCGCACTTGAAGAGATCAATGGTCCGGCGGTGCTGGTGCGTCTTGGGCGGTATCTGGCGGCCAAGGAACAGGAACCGATCCTGACCATGTTGCGTCACTCGGCAACGCCGTCGGTGATTGCTGATCGCTGGCGCCGACTTGAAGGCTATTCCCACGCACGTGCTCGCAGCGATTTTTCCGTCACCGGAAAATCCATGACCATCCATCGCGGGGTTGTGCGCGGTCAGCCGCCGGCACGGGTGGAAAACCTTCTTTTGCTGGGATTTTTGATCGGTTTGCTTGAGGCGGCCGGGGCCGAGAATATTGACGCCACAATTTTGCCCAGCCACGGTCCGGCAGTGCGCGTGACGCGCAAGGGCCGGATTAGCGACAAACTGGCATTTTCCGGTCGCGGCCTTCGTTTTCGGATTAACTGGGGCAGTTTCGAACAGGTTTCGTCCTCCTATCCATTCATGGCCAATATGCCCGGCACCGCGCCGTCAATCGGGGCGCAACGCCCGATTGTGCAACAACTTTGTACGGTGTTGGAACATGACATCGGGCGTAGCTGGACGATTGATGAAGTTGCTGCTGCGCTTGATACATCCGGGCGCACCTTGCAGCGTCGCTTGCAACAGGCCAACAGCCGGTTTTCTGATCTGTTGCGCCTGGTGCGCGTGCGAGAAGCCTGTAGGCTTTTATATGGCACCACCCTTTCGGTTGGTGAAATCGGGTTCTGGTGCGGCTTTACAGATAATGCGCATTTTTCACGCGATTTCAGACGTTTGATGGCGATGCCGCCCTCGGTCTACCGTGAAGCCAGCATCGGCCATGCCGGGTTGACCCGGGCGTGATGCCCAACCAGTCTGATGCTGGCCGCGGCCATTTAAGGTGTGCTGGCTGATTGCCGGGTGATTGACCTGCCCGGTTTCCTTGGGTATCAGCAGCGCCATGAATGATTTCGTTTAAATCATCGTGCCCCTTCGCATCCATGAGGCTGCCATGACTGACCCCATCCGTCCTGCAAACGAGTATTCCGGTTTTCTGCCGCCGCGTTTTGACAATCGACCGGATGCCGATGATGTTTTGGTCAAAACATGGACCGTTGGGGACGCACTGACCGATCATAGCGTGCCGGAAATACCAGCTGCCCTGTCGCTGTTTTTTGATCTGGTTGCCCCGGCAGCGGGCCGGTCGAATGCAACCGGGTTTGCCATGTTGTGGCTTGATCGTCATCCGCATGAAGAACCGGGCTGGCGTCTGTCCATCGGGCATGTTGGATCCGAGGATGATCTGGAATTGGCAGTGGCCAAACCGTTGGCGCGTCTTGTTGATGCCCTGCCGATGGCTAATTTTGAATGCGAAAGCTGGCACATGACCCGTCCGCTTTGGCGCAAGCGCGCCGAG
>NZ_DCAO01000018.1:3221-3904 GCF_002311515.1 Thalassospira sp. UBA1131 | reverse complement strand
GGCAAGTCTTGCCATGTCGGGCAAGCCGCCGATGCCGGCCGTTGATTTCGGGAATGACAGCACACCGGCATCGCGCCGTGCAGCCCTTGATGATGTGTCATCCTGGCTGACGTCTGTGTTCTTTAGTGATGAATATCCTGCCCTTCGCAACGCCTTTGTGGCGGGCGTGCAAAATGCTGTTTGGCTTGATCATGACTTGCAACAATATGTCCAGCCGCAACAACGCTCCGAGATATTGCAAGGTCTGATGCCTTATTGCCGCTGGTTCCTGGCCATGGCGCTTTATAACCATCTGGGCNNCCGCTTTGGCGCAAGCGCGCCGAGCCGGTAAAGCTTGTTTTCTGGGGTGATTTTGCCAAGCATGCCCGCGCTATTCTCGGGCACAGTGACGCGGCATCATTCTATCAGCCGCTTGGTGCAGGACTTCGGTCTGACAATGTCACGAGCATGCTGCCCTTGCTTGAAGATATGCTCGGTGATGCTTTCTTGCAAAACGGTATGGGGTTTGAAGATGCCCTGCGCCTTGGTATCGCATTGGGGCGCGCGCATCTGATCGAAAGCTGGATCGAAGCCGGTGGTTCGGAAAAGGAACCCTATTTCCGACCGATGAAAACCTGGCATCAGGCATGGCTTGCCAATGCCTTGATTGATCCGGCGGTGGCAAGTCTTGCCATGTCGGGCAA
>NZ_DCAO01000018.1:0-3010 GCF_002311515.1 Thalassospira sp. UBA1131 | reverse complement strand
ATGGCGCTTTATAACCATCTGGGCAATCTGGCGGCGGGAACAGCGCGGGAGGATCAGGTCGCATTTTACGCGATCATGGTTGATGCCTTGCCGGAACTGGCACCGCTTGGCGCGTTTGCCACCCAGCGCGATATCGAACAGCACATCATCCGGATTGATGCTGCGCGCGCTGCATCGGCGTTCGATACACTGGTCCTGCCGTTCTGTGATCTTTTGATGCCGAAGCGCCAATTTGATGCCGCGCGTTCCTGATCACGTGCATGGCATGGGTTGAAAAAACGCCGTCGGGCGAAACCGGCGGCGCTTTTTGTTCGTTGGTTCTCTATGACTAGATCTGTTCGGGATGTTCCGGAATGTCGCGCGATGACACGATCAGGAACCGGATCGCCAGCCCGCTGACCGCGACAAGGCTTGCAATCGCAATACCCCAGAACAGGCCGCGCACCCCCATCTCAAGAACGAATGACAGGTAATAGCCAACCGGGATCATGACAAAGATATAGGACACCAGATGCAAAATCGTTGGTGCCCATTTATCGCCAGCCCCACGAAGGGCACTGATCGCGGCATTCTGTCCGCCATCGGTCGGAAAAATGATCGGCATCAAAATCAGCACTGAAACCGTGGTGGCAAGCACCGCGACGTCCTGGGTAAACAGATGTGCAACCGCATCAGGGAACAGATAAAGCGGAATGCTCAGGGCCAGCATCACGCACATCGTGGTCAAAAGACCAATCCATCCGGCAAGCGCCATGTCCGGTCGGTCCCGCCTGCCATAGGCAATGCCGACCCGAACCGATGTTGCCGACGCCAGACCAAGTGCTACCATAAACATCAGGGCCAAAAGCGTCATGCTGATGCCGTAGCTTGCCGCGGCAATCACGCCAAGACGACCGGCGAAAAGCTGCATGGCGGCAAAGGCGCCGGTTTCCATCCCCTGACTGGCGCCCGCAGCATAGCCCAGATGGCGGGCATCGCGCGATCCGCGCCACCACCCGGCAAAGCCATTGCGAATGCCATAAAGATGATGGCTTTTCATCAGCAGGATATAACCGAGCAAACCAAGCGCCATGAACCAGCGGATGACGCTTGATGTCCAAGCCGCACCTTCGGCACCCAGTTCCGGCAAACCAAACGCCCCGTAAACCAGCCCGTAATCAAGAACGAGGTTGACCAGGTTGGCTGCGATCATCAACACCATGCCCGGCAGTGGTCGCTGCAATCCTTCAAGGAAAAAGGCACAGGTGATGTAAATAAGTGCGGCGGGCATCCCGATCGCCAGAATCATGGCCAGATCGCCGGCATGGTCGGTGATTTCGACCGGTTGACCGGTGATTTTAAACAGCCAGTCCGATTGCATGGTCAGAACGGTAAAGACAATGCCGATCAGGACAGCATAAGGCATGGCATTGCGCCACACGGCCCCGGCCGCCATCAGGTTGTCACGGCCCTTGGCATGCGATGTCATGACCATCACCCCGGTCAGAAGTCCGATGCCGGTCACCATCAAGGATGTAAAGGGCGCATGTGCAATATTAAGGTAGGCCAGTGCCGCACTGTCATAGTTGCCAACCACGATGGTATCGACAACCGCCATGATCAGCATGCCAAGACGGGCAATCGTCACCGGCAGTGCCAGTCTGAACAATTCGCTTAGATGACGCTTTACCCGGTTATTGGGATAAAGCGGGGTTGGCGAAAGTGTCGGATCAAGTGCCGGATCAAGTGGCGGCGGAGCCGGAGCACCATCTTGTGGGGCAATGGACATTGGACTGTTTCCTGTTTTTATCTGGCGATCAGGCTCTGGGTCGTGGTGGCGATCAGAGCCATGATGCCGTTTTGCCCTGGTTTGATTTGATCCAGGGTCTATCTGTGGGCGGCGAACGGTCGGCGGGGAATCGCCATCAGCAATTTGGCCGGATCATCGGTAATCACCGATGTTACCCCCCAGAAGAAAAGCTCCTTGGCGCGTTCGACATCGTTGATGGTATAGCAAACCAGCGGGACACCAGCATCGACAATCTCGGCAGCACTCACCGGTGTCAGTGCCTTGTGGTCGATATGAATGGCCGATGCACCAAGACGCGCATACTCGGCCTTCCAGTTTTTCGGCAGGGTTTCCAGAAGCCAGCCGCAGGGCAGGTCTGGCATATGCTTGCGCATATGGGCAACCGCGGTGTCATCAAAGCTTGAAATCAGAATTGGCGGTACGGTCTTTGAAGTGCTGAGTTCCTTGATGACTTCCTCGCACAGGCGGACCGGATCACAGCCAGATGGCTTGATTTCAAGGTTGGCCCCCATATCCATGAAATACAGGGTTTCGAGCGTATCTTTCAGGCTGGGGATTCGTTCGCCCTTATATATGTCTGAAAACCATCCCCCGGCATCAAGGTTGCGCAGGGTGTCAAAATCGCTGTGATGGATGGGGCCGGTACCGTTGGTGGTCCGTTCAAGCGTGTCGTCATGGATAAGCACGCATTTGTCATCCGCGCTTAACGTGACATCACACTCAATCCATTTGGCACCGCGTGCGCCGGCAACCCGGAATGCGGCAATGGTGTTTTCCGGGGCTTCAATCGAAGCGCCGCGATGGGCGACAATGTGCGGGATATCGATCACGGATATGGGCCTTTTATATATGTGGGGCTGCAACCGCCAAAACAGATGATGGATTTGGCCATCGGTCATTCTGGTGGTGCAAGAACATTAATGCGATTCTCTTACGCGACTTGGATTGTGTGAAAAAGCGAAAATCTTGTTGCGATTTGAACGTTTCCTTTTTCGTTTTTGCTGCGAAGTCATTGGACTCCATATTGTAATTATTGGCGCAGAGTCGGTTTTCCCTGTGGTTTTCGGCGTTATGCGCCGATGTGGGTCGAGCTATGCACATATCCGATTTCTACGTGAAACCCCCGAAAGCCAAGGGTTTGTGCGGACCGTTTCGGGGGTGAAAAAAACAATCGCCGAAAATCTCCATAAATCTCGAAAAAAGGTGTTTACAGGTCGGGAT
>NZ_DCAO01000079.1:20229-22997 GCF_002311515.1 Thalassospira sp. UBA1131 | reverse complement strand
GCCAGCCGCGCGCAGATGGTGCGCCCCATCCGCATATTGGTCAAGTTCCAAAAGCGCGCAATGCAGGAACATTTATCGATGGTCAAGCGGCCAACTGCCGGGCCCTGTTTAAGGGGCAGGGCAAAGAAACCGATAGCGTGGAATTCTTACGTCTGAAGGCTAGGTTGTGGAGCGCCGGGGTTTCTTTTTCCTCTGCGCATAACCACATAATTCCGGCTGGTAAAGCCCGGCATTCCAACGTATCGTTTGACGCAATGCAGTGCAAAAGCCGCAACGGCAATGGCCAAAACAAACAGGTTCCTGAGTGGTTCGAAATAACGGAATTCCGGGAAACGAAAGAAAAAGAACAGACCGAATGCCTTTGGGGGTAAGTATGGCGCGCACGTCAAAACACAGCTTTGCCACAGCCTGTGTTTTTGCAACGATATGTTTTATGGCCGTTGTGATGTCTTTCGGGGTATTGCCGTCTGCCAAGGCAGATGAGAAATGCCTTCGTATCGCCATGCCTGAACTCCAATCCAGTCCGCAAAAACTCGATCTTTATCGTCAGGTGATGAAAGACGAGGGGTTATGTGTATCACCTGTGGCATTGCCGCAAACACGCGCGGTTGTCGCACTGCGTTCCGGGCGGCTTGATGGTGTTTTTGCAGCACGCGATGACCTGCCGGAGCTTGTAAACCTGCCGCTGGTTGCCGGTGATGTTCTTCTTGGGTCGCTGGCAGGATATCTGGTGGTGCGTGAGGGACCGGTAAATAAGATCGCCGATCTTACCACCGAAGTGGTCGGTGTGCCGCTTGGCGCGACCTGGTGCCCCAAGCTTGTTGAGCAATACGCAAACGTGATCAGGGTGCCGCGCGGTACGGCGATGCTAAAGGAAATGCTGGCCGAAGGGCGCATTGATGCCATGCTGGCTGATGCCTATTCGCTTGGTCTTGCGGGCGGCGTACCCGAAGGATACAAGGCGATTGAGGTTGATCATTTTGATGTGCATAGCTGGCTGAAAGCCGAGTTTGCCGTTATCAAACCGCAATTTGACCGCGCCACGCGCGCCTTTCTGGCTAAACTTGGTATTACGATACCCTGTTGCGACAAAGCGGCTCCTCCGAACTGAAGCGCCCGACGACTGATAACTCGCCGCTAGGCAATCAGCGGGTTTGAATATATCTTTTCAATCAACGGATTAAAAAATCTGGAACGACAGAACTTGCCAACCAAGTGCAAGCTGAACTTCCCGGGATTCGGTTACTCAACAAACAGTTGGTGCCGTGGGAGACTGAAAATGGCGAGCTTTCAATTGCACACGTTCTTGCGGAACTGTGCCCTGACACTGATCTGTTTGGCGGCGCTTTTGCTTTCCTTTGCCATGCTGCCCGGCGCAAAGGCAAAGCAACCATGCCTGCGCATTGCCATCCCCGAAGCCACAATTGGCGATACCGGACACGATATTTATCAGGCGGCAATGAATGATGCCGGTCTTTGTGTCGAACCTGTTTTGATGCCCCATGCGCGAACGTTCATGGCAATGCGCCATAAACAGATTGATGGCGTCTTTGCCATGCTTGAAACATACGGGAAGACGACCGAAACGCCTGTGATCCGCGGCAGTGTCATTTTGGGAAAACCCGATGGTATGTTTGTCGTTAAAAAGGATGGGCCCAAAACCCTGTCAGAGCTTAAATCCGAGCAGATCGGTGTCTGGTTGGGAACAGGCTGGTCAGAAAAGCTTCTTGAACATTATGACCACGTTGTGCCCATCGCCGGTGGACCGGAGTTGATGATGGAGATGCTTGTGAAAGGACGTCTGGATGGCATTTTGCTCAATGACTATTCATTGCGCAGTCAGGGTGGTGCGCCGGAAGGGTTTGTTGCGATCCCTGTTGCCAATCTCGCGGTCTATAGCTTCCTTCGGGCCGAACATGCCGAACAGATGGCGAAATTTGATAATGGCACCGTCCGCTTCCGGGAAAAGATAGCGGCCTTGCGCAAGGACCCCTCCTGAACCGCATCAAACGTTGGGTCAAAGGCGTTTCCGCCTTTGCGGTTGGTTGATGCAATGCGCGTTCAAAAAGGCTCCGGCGCCCTGCCAGCTTGGCTTTGATTCTGGCGCATAATGTTGCACTGCGACCTATACGTTTGCCTTAGACGATTGGCAAACAGGTGCTTGCACACGCTTTTGGATTGCACTTATAGTTTTCCCTAACGGCAAAAGCCGAAACCAAAGAACAATGAAAATGACCCGACCGCAATTAATGACGGCGGGCAGATCAGGTAGGCTCGCAACATGTCCCGCTATCACCGGGAAGATGTTGCCTTGGGGGTGATACTATGGCGCTTCGCAAGCCCAATGCGATCGTTCGGTCGTGTATGTTTGCTGTCATTTTTCTGGCAGCACTTTTCCTGTCATTTGAATTGCTGCCCTCGGCAAAGGCAGACGAAGAAGTCTGTCTCAAGATTGCCTTGCCGGAAATGGCCGATCATGTCCGCTCTGCCGAACGCTACCGTGCCGCGATGGCAGAGGCCGGGTTATGTGTGCAGCCCGTCTGGTTGCCAAACAAACGCACCGCAGTCTCGCTTAAACGCGGCGAAATCGATGGTGTCTTTGCCAGCGGCGAGACCATTCGACAATCGGCAGGTGTGCCGCTTGTTTCCGGGGCGGTGGTTGTTGGACGTCCCAAAAGCCTTTTGATCACGGCTGACGACACCGTGAAATCACTCAATGATCTTAAAAACAAGGAAATCGGCGTTTGGCTGGGTGATGACCATGGCAA
>NZ_DCAO01000079.1:4166-20140 GCF_002311515.1 Thalassospira sp. UBA1131 | reverse complement strand
ATGATGTTGCGCATGCTCCGTCTTGGGCGACTGGATGGTCTGTTGATTGACGACTTCTCGCTTAATCAGACCGAAGGCGTGCCGGAAGGCTATCGCACCATCGAACTGGAAACGCTTACGACCTATAGCTGGCTGCGCAAGGAATATGAGGCCCTGTTGCCGCAATTCGATCGGGGAACATACCTTTTTCGGGCTGCACTTGAGCCGGAAATGGAAACCGAAACAAAATCGTGAATCTCGTGAGCGGAACTGATAGGTTGAAGTAATATAATCTTTTCTAATGTATCCAGATCAGGCTTGGAGTCCGCTGTATGCGGTTGTTCGGTACCGCCAGTGTATTGATTGCTCTTGTGATAGTCATATGGCAGCCAATTTCAGTAAGAGCACAACCGTGTTTGCAATTGGCTGGTCTTGAAGACGCCATCGGCAGAGAAGTCGGTGAAAAGCTCGAGCACATCTTTGCCGGTCATAACCCCTGCCTTTCAGTGCAATATATGCCTGCAAGTCGCTCAGAGGCGCTGCTTCTGAGTGGTGAGATTGATGGTGATTTTCCAAGGTTGCCGGAGTTCGCGCCTTATGTTGGCGCAAAGGCAGTGATGGTTCCGGTCCCGCTTATCTCTGGTGAGGGGGTGTTGGTAACCTATGACCCTGCGATTAAAACCGTTGATGATCTTGGTGCCGTGACATTGGGCCTTCGTCGTGGCACCAAATGGTCCTCGGAGGCTGCTGGCGGGCATATCAACCGGATATTTTTGCCATCATATGACATTGTCGTTGATATGTTTCTAAGGCGTCGTCTTGATGCGTTTCTGATCGAAAGCAACAACCTGAAACAGTATGAAGCGCAATTGGCGTCTGCGACGAAAACGGTGGTCAGGCAGGGGCACGCCTATCTTTGGCTTTCAAAGAAGAACGAAAAATATTTGTCAGAGATCACCCGTGTGCTGACTCAATCTGATTTTCAGACTCTTAATGCCTACGATCAATGAAGATCAAACGTTTCCAGCCTGCGTTGTGTTCTTAAGACAATAATCTGATCTGTCCGTCTGCCATTTTGCGGACGGAAAACGTGCGTGCTTAAGGGCGCTTGCGTCTTTGTAAGGTAATAAAAGCCATTGCAAATGACGTAAAACTCCGCTGTATGACGGAGGCAGGTATGCGCTACCAAGGCCCGCACTCAATAACTGGTGTTAAAGCCAGACAGACAAACCCTTTCGGAAACGCGCCCCATGATTTCCCTTTTTGGTGAAGCTGCTGCCTTTACTGCTGCGCTCTGTTGGGCGAGTTCCAGCATGATCTTTTCCAATATCGGCGGCAAGGCAGGCGCGCAGACGGTCAATCGCGGGCGTCTGGCCTGTTCGATCTTTTGTCTGACCATTTTGCATTGGATCCTTCAGGGCCAGCCATGGCCGAATGCCATCACGTGGGAACAGCTTGGCTGGTTGTCGCTTTCATCGGTATTGGGGCTGGTGATTGGCGATGCCATGCTGTTTCAGGCTTTTGTTCTGATCGGTGCGCGGCTTTCGATGTTGCTGATGTCGACCGTTCCGATCATGGGCGCGGTTCTGGCCTGGGTCCTGTTTGATGAAACGCTGCGTCCGATTGAAATCACCGGGATCGCCTGTGGGGTGGGCGGGGTTTTGATTGTCATTCTTGGCAAAAAGGGCCGCCCGATCGGGCTTGAGGGACGCAATTACGCCATTGGTATTCTGTTTGGTTTTGGCGGCGCGGTCGGTCAGGTCGCAAATCTGATCACGGCGAAATATGCCCTGATTGATGGCTATTCCGCACTTTCCGCCACCTGGATCAGAACACTGGTCGCCGTGATCGCCATGTGGGGATTGGCGATCATCCTTGGTCGGGTGCGGCGGACTGTTACGGCCTGTATCGCGCCGGATGTTGGCAAATGGCTGTTGCTGGGCGCGCTTATCGGGCCCGCAATCGGTGTCTGGCTTTCAATGCTGGCGGTTCAAAATGCCAATGTCGGGATTGCCTCAACCCTGATGGCGCTGCCGCCGGTTATTCTGATCGTTTATGAAGGCCTGATCCTGCGCAAGCCGGTTGGCATTCAGGCGGTAATCGGAACCTGCCTTGCCTTTGGCGGGGTGACCTTGCTGTTCATGCCCTGATCAGTTCGACTGTTTACGAGCCATCTGGCGACGCTGCCAAAGCAAAAGCCAGCCAAACAGGTTGGCGAGGATGCTGCAGCCAAACAGGATGCTTGCCCAAAGTGGCAAATCAAACAGGGCGGGGGTGCCTTGTATCGCCGTTGTCGAAGACGCCGCAGCTGTCTGTTCGCTCCCTGGTGTGACTTTGGCGACGGTGGTATCGGTTGGCTGATAGGTCAATTGCACAACATGCCCCATGCCATCGGCCACCTTGATGTGGAGCTCACGTGGCGCATCTTGTGGCGATGTGCTGCCAAGCCCAAGCGAAAACTGACCGATCCGGTCCGTGCGCGCCTTTTGCCAGACCTTGCCGTCCTTGGTTGTGACAACAACCTCGGCAAAGGCCATCGGGGATCCGTCGGTATATCGGAACCCGTAGGTCTTTGTATTTGCGCTATCTTCGATCTGCCAACCAGCACCATGGGCATGGGCGGGGGCAGGTACGGCCAGTGGCCCTGCGATCAGCAGGGCCACCAGAACCGATAAATATGCAAAACCGGTCCGTGCCATGATCATTGATCAACTGCGAAGGAAAGGGTCGCACGGATGTTGTGGTTGCCGACACCTTCCTCGGCATCGGGCATATCTGCCGCGACACGCACAATCCACAAACCGGGGGCCGAAACCCGGACCTTGGCAATGCCACTGCCGGCCTCGGTGCTCAGCGTTTCGGTCGCATAGGCCCAGGAGGACGGTGTTTCAGTAAATCCGGCATAGGTTGCCAGAACCGATGTCGTCAACGGGTGGCCGTTCAAAAGGATCTGGAATTCGGCATCCTCGCCAACCTTGGTGTCACGCGGATCGCTGAGCGGCACGATTTCAAGCGCATCGCCGAGCGGCTTGGTAACAAAATCGGCGGCGTCTTCGGTACCGACCAGAAGCTTGGCAAATTTTTCATAGCGGGTCGAGGCAATGGCATCGGGATGTTCATCGGCGCCGCCAGCCTGCCAGCCATCGGGGGTCTGGGACCAGACAACACCCAGACGATGGCCGGAAATCCAGGCCGCGGTATCGGGTACTTCAAACGTACCGATCAGGTTGGGCGCGTTGTCATTTTGGGAAATCGCAATGTCGTTCGTGCCATCGGCGGTGATCAGCGTGGCGCGCACATCATTGACGCCTTCTGCTTCTTCCGGAAGGCCAAACTGATGGGTTGAATCAAGGATAAGTGTCGCATTCTCGCCCGGCTTGGCCGTTTCTGGCGATTGGCTTGCGATGAATTCATGGGCGTTTGCCGACAGACCGATCAGGAGCGTTGCGGCACCAATCACCATGCTTGCTGCGAACTTTGGTTGAAACATTTGCGTTCCTTTGGGAAATTGTTTTTATGGAAGAACCATGTGCGGGTGTGAACTTTTCAAAAAAGATCATACTCGTCAAGCCGTTGATTGTGAGAGGTAGTCAAAATGACCCGCGTGACCGTATCGATTGAAGACGATCTGATGGAGGCGTTTGACGCGTTTCTTGATCACCGCGGCTATACCAACCGGTCCGAGGGATTTCGCGATCTGATCCGCGAAAAGCTTCAGAATACCAAGCTTGAAGACAATGCCGACGGGGTCGGGATTGCGGTTCTGAACTATGTCTATGATCACGAGGAACGCATGCTGGCATCACGTTTGATGAGCACCCAGCACGAACATCACAATCTGACGGTTTCCACGGTGCACTTCCATATTGATCATGATACCTGCCTTGAAAGCGTGACATTGCGCGGACGGCTTTCGGAAATCCGTGCCTTTGCCGACAAGGTGCTGGCACAGCCGGGCGTGCGCCACGGGCAGCTTTATACCGTGCCGGGGGAATTGCATGTCGAAAGCCATCATCATGGCGATGATCATCACGGACATGCGCACAAGCACGAACATCTTAAAATCACCACCTGATGGCATTGCCAAATCGTCACTGACCGCACGTTCCGTTATTGCCGGGCAGGCGACTGATGCATCTGTTCTCTGAAAGTTCTGCTCGAAGCAATGAGAACAAACTTGCAACATCCGAATTTTTGTGAGAATGTTCGCATTATGTTCTCAGTTGTTTTGTCGATAAGAACGCAGTGGCAGGCTGCGGCAACAGGCAAAACAGTCTAGCGGTGGCGTTCCGCATTATAGGTCCGGGGAACCGCCTGCGTTGCATCCAACCCGGCCCTGTGGAATAAGAGAGTTCGAGCAATGATTCAGACCGCGCTGCATTTGGTGGATAAGGATACTATGGATAAGCAGAAGGCACTCGAAGCCGCCCTTGGGCAGATCGAACGGGCATTTGGCAAAGGTTCGATTATGAAGCTGGGTCAGCGGGAAAGCGCCGTTGATATCTCAGCCATTTCAACCGGTTCGCTCGGTCTTGATATCGGACTGGGCATTGGCGGTCTGCCGCGTGGCCGTATCGTCGAAATCTATGGTCCGGAAAGTTCGGGTAAAACCACGCTGGCGTTGCACACGGTTGCCGAAGCCCAGAAGCTTGGCGGGACCTGTGCATTTGTCGATGCCGAACATGCGCTTGACCCGGGATATGCCCGCAAGCTGGGTGTGAATACCGACGAACTCCTGATTTCCCAGCCCGATGCCGGTGAACAGGCCCTTGAAATCGCTGACACGCTGGTGCGTTCTGGCGCGATTGATGTTCTGGTCGTCGATTCGGTTGCTGCCCTTGTGCCGCGCGCCGAACTTGAAGGTGAGATGGGCGATACGCACGTTGGTCTGCAGGCCCGCCTGATGAGCCAGGCACTGCGTAAACTGACCAGTTCTGTTTCGCGTTCGAACTGCATGGTCATCTTCATCAACCAGATCCGTATGAAGATCGGTGTGATGTTTGGCAGCCCGGAAACCACCACCGGTGGTAACGCACTTAAATTCTATGCCTCGGTCCGTTTGGATATCCGCCGTATCGGTCAGATCAAGGACCGCGACGAAGTCGTTGGTAACCAGACGCGTGTCAAGGTCGTCAAAAACAAGATGGCCCCGCCGTTCAAGCAGGTCGAATTCGACATCATGTATGGCGAAGGCATTTCCAAGATGGGTGAAATCCTTGATCTTGGCGTCAAGGCCGGCATCGTCGAGAAATCCGGTTCGTGGTTCTCCTATAACTCGACCCGTATCGGTCAGGGCCGCGAGAACGCCAAGAGCTTCCTGCGCGAGAACCCGGAAATGACCAAGGAGATCGAAAACAGCATTCGCGAGAGTGCCGGTCTGATCGCCGAAGCCATGACCAATATGAGCGAAGACGAACCGGTCAACGACGATTGATCTGATCAATCTGGCGACATGATTTCGAAGGGCGGGGTGCAGATGTATCCCGCCCTTTTTTGTTCGCAAACGATCGGTCTGGTTTCACAGGAAATTGTGTAAAGGAGGTCCGCCGTGATCTCCTTCACTTGACGTGCCGCAAAATGATCACGATTGAGAAAAAATCATTTAGAATCAATCGATTGTTGTGCTGTTCGCGCCGGAAAATTTGACCGGGAAGAACAATGCCGGGAACAATTATGAGTTGTCGCCGTTTGATTTCCTGTGAGCTTTGACACGATCAACCAGGAGAATGAACATGTCGAATACGATGAAAAAGTTTCTCGCGATTCTGATGATTTCGGGTATGGGCCTTGGCCTTGCTGCCTGTGAAACTGCCGAAGGCTTTGGCGAAGACGTCGAAGATGCCGGTGAAGCAATCCAGGACGGCGCTTCCTGATCTGTAACCGATCATTATTCACTATCTTAAAGCAACAATAGTGGGAGAATCCCATGCTAGGTTGGGCAATATTCTGTTTGGTTCTGGCACTGATCGCCGCCGTTCTTGGCTTTGGCGGACTTGCAGGGACATTCGTCGGGATCGCAAAGATCTTGTTCTTTGTTTTCCTCGTGCTGTTTGTCGTATCGCTTGTCGTCAACGCGTTGCGTGGCCGTCGCCCGCCGGTCTGATGACCAGACAGTTGCAAGACTGCACGAAGCATACATGCCTATAGAAAGGACGCCATTTCGGCGTCCTTTTCTGCGTTTAGTGCGGCAAACGGCCCTTGTGCGCGATAACGGTTGCAAGCCGGATGCCCCGAGGCCAGAATATCGCGATAAACAACAAGACAGGCGACATGCCTGTTATCCGGACTTGAATGGAGCATCCTGCAAAGATGGAAACGATGACAAAACGTCTTCTGGCCGTCCTGATGGTTATTGGCTTTGGTCTTGCCCTTGGTGCCTGCGAAACCGCCGAAGGATTTGGTCGCGATATGGAAAAACTCGGCAAGTCGATCCAGGACAGTGCAAACGACTAGTCCACGAACGGCCCATCTTCAGACAAACCGTCTTCACACAGACCGCCTCGAACTTTCGGCGGCCAGATTGGCCGACATCCCCGACCTTTATGCCTTCCTTGGTGATCGTGATGCCATGCGGTTCACCCAGTGTGATGAAAGCTTTGCGGCGTGTCGCAAGCGCGTACTGGTCCATGAATGGTTCCGGCGCCGCGATGGATTTGCACCATGGGTCGTAAGGCTGCGCACGTCTGGCGACATCATTGGATGGGGCGGACTATATACCGATCCGTTTGATCCCGGTTGGGGGCCGGAGCTTGGCTATTATCTGGCCCCGAACGCCTGGGGGCAGGGGCTTGGCCGGGAACTGGCGGCTGCGGCGCTTGACTATGGGCGGGGCCGGACATCGATTTCGTGTCTGACCGCCTTTGCCCATCCGCAAAATTCGGCGTCGCGCAAATTGTTGCTGGGCCTTGGGTTTGAGGTCGCCGGGTTTGTTAAGGAAATGAAGCGGGATCGATTCACATTATTGCTGAAAACTAGCTGAATTTTGGCTGGGTTTGGCCCGATTAACTGGCGCCAAATCGCCGAATTGGGCAAAACTTGCGGCAAATCCCCCGGACTCCTTTCGCCTGACTGGACAGGGCAGGGCCGAGCCGCTAAATAGGGCAGTCCGTTCGCCAGTATGGCGCGCGCAGTTGTTCCGCGTTTTCCGGGTTGGAGAGATATGCAGACCGTCAACGATATCCGCACCACGTTTCTGGAGTTCTTCCGCAAGAACGGCCACGAAGTCGTTTCGTCCAGCCCGCTGGTGCCGCGCAATGACCCTACCCTGATGTTCACCAACGCCGGGATGGTTCAGTTCAAGAACGTTTTCACCGGCCAGGAACACCGCGATTATTCGCGTGCCGCGACCTCGCAGAAATGCGTGCGCGCCGGGGGCAAGCATAACGACCTTGAAAATGTCGGGCATACCGCACGCCATCACACCTTCTTTGAAATGCTCGGCAACTTTTCGTTCGGCGACTATTTCAAGGAAAACGCGATTGAATTCGCCTGGAACCTGATCACCAAGGAATATGGCCTGCCAAAAGACAAGCTCCTGGTCACGGTCTATCACACCGATGACGAGGCGCATGGTCTTTGGAAAAAGATCGCCGGTCTGACAGATGATCGTATCATCCGTATCCCGACCTCGGATAACTTCTGGTCGATGGGCGATACCGGTCCGTGTGGTCCGTGCTCGGAAATCTTCTTTGACCATGGCGATCACATCTGGGGTGGCCCTCCGGGCAGTGCGGAAGAAGACGGCGACCGTTTCATTGAAATCTGGAACCTCGTCTTCATGCAGTACGAACAGATGGCAAATGGTGATCGTGTTGATCTGCCAAAACCGTCGATTGATACCGGCATGGGTCTGGAACGTATTGCCGCTGTGCTTCAGGGCAAACACGACAACTATGACATTGATTTGATGCGTGCGCTGGTCGAAGCATCGGCCGATGCCACCAACACCGATCCGGATGGTTCGCATAATGTGTCGCACCGCGTGGTTGCCGACCATCTGCGGTCGACCAGCTTCCTGATTGCCGATGGTGTTCTGCCGTCCAATGCCGGTCGCGGCAACGTTCTGCGCCGTATCATGCGCCGCGCGATGCGCCACCTGCATATGGTCGGAACGCAAGATCCGACGATGTATAAGCTGGTCCCGGCACTGGTAAGCAAGATGGGCGGTGCCTTCCCGGAACTGGTCCGTGCACAGGCATTGATCGAAGAAACCCTCAAGCTTGAAGAGCAGGGCTTTAAAACCATGCTGGATCGCGGTCTCAAGATGCTTGATGACGCGACCGATGGCATGGATGCAGGCGCGATCCTTTCGGGTGATGTGGCGTTCAAGCTTTATGACACTTATGGCTTCCCGCTTGATCTGACCGCTGATGCGCTCAAAGAACGCAAAATCGGCATCGATGAAGCCGGCTTCACCACCGCCATGGAAGAACAGAAAGCCAAGGCACGCGCGGCATGGTCCGGTTCGGGCGAAGCTGCGACCGAGGAAGTCTGGTTTGACATCAATGACCGTGATGGCGCGACCGAATTCCTGGGGTATGAAACCGAAACCGCCGAGGGTGTGGTTACCGCACTGATCAAGGACGGTGCCGAAGTCAAATCGGCATCGAAGGGCGACGAAGTTGCCGTTCTTGCCAACCAGACCACCTTCTTTGGTGAGTCCGGTGGTCAGCAGGGCGATGCCGGTGTGATCAAAACCGAACATGGTGCGATCATTGAAATCACCGACACCCAGAAAAAGCTGGGAAGCTTGCATGTGCATCTTGGAAAGGTGACCGAGGGCGACGTCAAGGTGGGCGATGCCGCGGAATTCCGCGTCGATCATACCCGCCGCTCAAGCCTTCGTGCCAACCACTCGGCCACCCACCTTTTGCATGCGGTTTTGCGCAAGCACCTTGGTGATCACGTGACCCAGAAGGGATCCCTGGTCGCGGCTGATCGTCTGCGTTTCGACATCTCGCATCCCAAGGCCGTCACGGCCGAGGAAGCAGCGGTGATCGAAGCAGATGTCAACAGCCTGATCCGCGAAAACAGCGAAGTCACCACCCGTCTGATGACCCCGGACGAGGCGATTGAGCTGGGCGCGATGGCGCTGTTTGGTGAAAAATACGGCGATGAAGTCCGCGTTGTGTCGATGGGCCTGCCGGTCGCTAATGAACATGCCTATTCGCTTGAACTTTGCGGCGGTACGCATGTGAAGCGCACCGGTGATATCGGCATGTTCAAGATCGTGTCCGAGGGCGCAGTTTCAAGCGGTGTCCGCCGTATCGAAGCCCTGACCGGTGCCGATGCCGCCAAATACATGTCGGCGCGTGAAAACGTTCTGACCACGGTTGCGGCAGACCTTAAGGCCGTTCCAGAAGATGTCCCGGCCCGCGTCAAGGCGCTGCAGGAAGAACGTCGTCGTCTGGAACGCGAAGTATCCGACCTGCGCAAAAAGCTGGCAACGGCTGGCTCTGGTGCGGCTTCTGGTGGCGATGCCTTCAAGGAAGTCAATGGCGTCAAAATGGCGCTGCGGTCGCTTGATGGCATTCCGGCCAAGGAACTCAAAGGCATGGTCGACGAGCTCCGCGATCAGATGGGCTCAGGGATTGTCGCCCTTGTTTCGGGTGACGGTGGCAAGGCATCCATCGTTGTCGGCCTGACCGCGGACCTGACGGATAAATACAGCGCAGTTGATCTTGTGCGCATCGGTGTTGAAAAGCTCGGTGGCAAGGGCGGTGGTGGCCGTCCGGATATGGCACAGGGCGGCGGTTCCGACCCGGCGCAGGCGGATGCCGCACTGGCCGCGATCGAGGCACATATCGCTGGCTAAGCGATCACCCGCCAAAAAGTCTGATGAATTAAAAGGGCCCGTTTGGGCCCTTTTTCAATGTAACCCTACGGTGCTTAAGCTTGCTAAAGTATATCTTTGGGTTGCACGGTTAGCCCTCCAAGAGATAACCTTGAGTTGCATCTTTGGGGGGTAAAAATGAAGCCAGATTATTTGTCGCAAGGTGAAGCTGCTCGTCTTTTTCCTGTCTTAGCCACCACATCTAAAGAGGGAAGAACAACAGCTGTCGTCCTTAGTTGCCTGACCAGCATTCACGAGTTCGGGCAAAGTCTCCTGAAGTCTGTCAATTTACGCGTCGGTAAGACGTCGTCTGTTGAAGCCTTTACCGAAATTGTTTTTGCTGGTGACAAGGCTGCTTCAAAGGACAGGCCGGACGGTTTGTTAATCGTGCGTACAGGTAAGCGCGAATGGCGTGCTCTTATCGAGACGAAAGTCGGTTCCAATGAACTCAATGACGAACAAGTGGACCGTTATCGGAACTTGGCAAAACTCCATGGCGTCGATTGTGTCGTAACAATTTCAAACCAATTCACGTCTCGTCCTGAAAACCATCCATTACAGTCGGTTAGGAAAAGCCGTTCGAAAATTCCAGTCTACCATTGGTCTTGGATGTTTATTCTAACCACTGCCGATCTTTTGATTAGCAATGATGAGATCGCAGATTCCGATCAGCTCTATCTGCTAAATGAACTTAAGCGTTTTTTGACCCATGAAAGCACAGGGATCAAAGGCTTTGATCGCATGCCGCCAGAGTGGACAGAGTTGAATAAGTTGGTCTCCGCTTCAGAGGCGATACCCGCCAAGTCAGAGGCTGCATTGGCAGTTCTAGAAGCCTGGCACCAAGAAACCCGCGATCTGTCCTTAATATTGACCCGAAAAACTGAGGCTTTAGTTAGAGAAAAATTGCCTCGCAAGCACCTTGATGATCCCAGCTTGAGGCTTAAGGAAGAGTTCGCGAATCTCAGAGAAACGAAGCGACTTGGCGCTACATTGATTGTTCCTGATGCAGCATCTCCGGTGGAGATTTATGCCAACCTGATGACACGAACTATCTCTGTTGAGATGTTCCTGAGAGCGCCAGAAGACAAGAAGTCAACTAAGGCGAGAGTTAACTGGCTGCTGAGACAGTTAAAAACAGTTAGTACGCCAGATATTCATGTGCGTTTGATGTGGCCGGGAAGCAGCGAGGCAACCCTTTACCCGTTGGAAGACCTCAGAGAAGACCCAGCTATTGCCGAAACAGGCAAAGAGGGAATGCAAGTTCTCGGGTTCCACATCCTTCTGTCGCGAAGAGTTGGTGCTAAGTTTACACAACAGACTAATTTCATAGCTATCTTGGAACAGATTGTTCCGGAGTTTTATCAAGAGGTTGGACAGAATCTAGTAGCTTGGAGAAAGTCTCCTCCTAAGATTAAGCCTAATCGCGACGGCTCAACTGATGTGAGTGTTGATGCTCTTGAGGAAGAGGCCGAAGAGATGGCCTTGGATAGCTGACAAGTGAAAGATCTGATGAATTAAAAGGGCCCGAAACGGGGCCCTTTTCTTTTGTCTGATGATATCGGTTCGTACTGCGTTCGCTCGTTATGCGTCGTCTTCGGATGCAGAATTTTTGACCGGTTTCTGATGATGCAAAACGCGGGTGGCAGCCCGAACGACGGTTTTACGGTCGTTTTCTTCGGGGATGTCACGCTCGGCGGCATTGGCGATCATGCGGGCGTGGGTGCGCAGCACTTCGCGTTGATGATCGGTCTCGGCCAGTCGCATCAGGCTTTCAAGGATTTCGGCCATCGGCAACAACACATCCGGCTTTGCCGTCGCAGACTGACGGATCTGGTCATAGGCCGCCCCCAACATGCCGCCAAAATCGGACATCAGGGCATGCAGGCGGACTTCATCGTCATCATCGCGCCAGATGCCGACCGGATAGCGAAACTGCATGGCATGTGGAAGGGCGTCCCCCAGACGATAGATCGCGGCAATGGCCGTGAACGGGTCATTGATGCCCGGTGACAGGGCCCGCAGGGCGACTTCGACCAGTTGGCGCAGGGCAAATTCGACATCCAGCATGGCCGTGCGATGCGATCCGATCATGATCGCCTCAAGAATATCAGCGTGGCATTGTTCGATATTGTCTTGTGCCTGTTTGGAGACGTCATCCTTCAAAGGGACGATACGTCCGACGATATCACCGATCAGCACGTGTTGGCCTGCACGGATCACAAGCGAGATACGCGTATCTGTTTGTTTGGCGATTTCACAGATTTTTTCATAGTCGACGCCCTGCACATATCCCGAAGATGCGACGCAAATGGCCTGATCGCGGGGGATGTCTTGTGGGTCGGGCAGGGTTGTCTGGGCCTTCTCGGCGGCCTTGATCGGATCGGTCAGGGTGTTGCTGGCCGATTGAATGGTTTCCTCAAGGTTTTTGCCAACACGCTGAATAACCTCGTCGGCAACGATCGACCGGCCAAGGTGATGGACAAACAGGATCAGGACAAAAACGCTGATGACAAACAGCGCGATACCGAATGTCACAGCCAGATGCGGCACCGGGGCAGAATCCGGTTTTTCACCCATCAGCATAAGGGAGGTGATCAAAAACAGAATGCTGCCAACAAAAGTGCCCAGCGCGTTCTGGGTTTTGTTATCGCCCATGAAGTTGCGGATCATACGCGGTCCAAGTGACCCGGCGGCAAGGGTCAGAACCACCATTGTGATCGACAGGGCAAAGGTCGTCAGGGTGACCAGCGTGGCCAGCAGGGTTTCAAGCAACCCGCGCACCGCCTGGATTTCATTGAACCCGGGCAACAGGCTGGGGAACAGGTCGCGCAGGATATCCTGGGGGGCTGCCATAATGCCAACCGCAAAGGCCGCACCGCCCAGCGCAAAAAGCAAAGGCGATACCCACAGGCTATAGGTCAGAAATTCCCAAACGCGGATCAGGCGTTGAACCATGATGCAAAAACCCCTTTCGGGTCAAAGAGTGTCGCGTGACCCGGATCTTGGGAAAACGCATGGACATCATATGATTAAACGCCGATCAGCGCATGCAGTTCCCGCCTGATCTGTTTTGCCATCGGCAAGGGGTATTTCAAAATGCGCAAGCAATGACGAACCGCGCGTAGAAAGGCAGGGCAAACGTCTCAGATATCGACTTGTTCGATGGCTGCTTTGCCGATCAGGGCCTCTGCCTCGGGCGTGCCCTTGCGCGCAGTGTCGGGCAGCTTTGCTAGTTGATCGGCGGCCGCGCGGATATCGTCAAGATCATCGATCTCTTCACAGACTTCCATCACCCGGTTCCAGATCGCGTCATGATCCATCCCGCCCATAACGGTCAGGGCGATGGCGCGATTAAGCGTTGCCTGTGGATGGTTGGCATCCTGGGACAGGATTTGTTCAAACGCCTCAAAGGCTGCGATCAGATGGCCTTCTCGCAGATTGATCACACCCAAATCGTTTGATGCGGCAAGCGAGGACGGATTGATCCGAAGCAGTTGTTCAACCGCACGCCGTTCGCCCTCAAAATCCTCGTTTGCGCGATGGCATGTGGCGATCAGACGGTGGATGCCCTCTGATCCCGGACTGTGGTGGGCGGCAGTTTGCAGGGCCGAAAGGGCGGCGTCATAGCGTTCGAGTGCGATCAATGCCTGCCCGCGCAAGGTCAGCATTTCAGGATCGGTCGGTTTGGCGCGCAGCACGATATCAATGTGGTTGAGTGCGCTACGTGCGTCACCGTTTTCAAGCAATGCGCGTGCAATGTGATGCAGGCAGTCTTCATGACCCCCATCAGATTGCAGCACCGTGCGATACTCACCGATTGCTTCGATGATCGAACCTTTTTCATGAAGCGCACGCGCCAGCCCGAAACGGGCATCCAGATTATCCATATCTTCGCCAAGTGCCTGGCGCAGCATGTTGATTGCGGCGTCATACTGTCGCTGCTTCAAGGCGGCAAGCCCCATGTCAGAAAAGGACATTGCATTCATAGGAGGTCTCCCAATCCAATCGCAATCCGTTGACCGAACCGCTGAATTTATCGATTAACGATGGGATTATAATGCCCAAACCGATCATTACCAGCCCTATGTCATAACGAATTCATGACGCCAGACCTGTTGCCGTTGTGAGCCCCAAAAAACAAAGGCCCCGACATGTGCCGGGGCCTTTGTCTGATCATGATGCCGGTGGCTTACAGCTTATGGATCATCTTGATTTCCATGAAGTCTTCAAGGCCAAACAGGCCACCTTCGCGGCCATTGCCTGATTGCTTGTAGCCGCCAAACGGACTGCCCGCCATTGGGGAGGAGCCATTTAGCAACACCATGCCGGCGCGCAGTTTGCGGGCAACACGGTCGGCCTTTTTGGCATCCGGGGTCTGGATATAGGCGGCCAAACCGTACGGCGTGTCATTGGCGATCTCGATGGCTTCTTCTTCGGTTTCAAACGGGATCATCGAGACCACAGGGCCAAAGATTTCCTCGCGTGCGATGCGCATATTGTTGTTCACATCGGCAAAGATGGTGGGTTTGACAAAGTAGCCCTCGTTGGTGTCATCGGGCTTGCCCGCACCACCAACGAGAAGGGTGGCACCTTCGTCAATGCCGGCCTGAATAAGGGTCTGAACCCGGTCAAACTGAATATGGCTGACCAGCGGGCCGATATGGCTGCCTTCCTTGGTCGGATCGCCGACGGATGCCTGTTCGCCGACACGTTTGGCAACCTTTACTGCGTCGTCATAGATCGAGCGTTGCACCAGCATGCGGGTGGGCGCATCGCAGGTCTGGCCGGAGTTGTTGAAAACGGCATTCACACTCCAGGCGATGCGGTCTTCGATATCGACATCATCAAACACGATGTTGGGCGACTTGCCGCCAAGCTCCAAGGTGACGCGCTTGATGTTTTCCGAGGCATCCTTGGTGATTGCCTTGCCCGCACGGGTCGATCCGGTAAAGGACATCATGGTGATATCGGGATGACGCGACAGGGTCGCACCGGCAACCGGACCCGCCCCCTGAACCATGTTAAAGGCCCCGGCCGGGAAACCTGCCTCGTGGATCATTTCGGCATAAAGCATGGCATTAAGCGGGGTGAATTCGGATGGTTTCAGCACGCAGGTGCAGCCGGTGGCAAGGGCCGGGATGACCTTAAGCACGATCTGGTTGATCGGCCAGTTCCACGGCGTGATCAGGCCGCAAACGCCGATCGGTTCGCGCAACAAAAGCTCTCCGTTATAAAGGATTTCCTCGGTCTTGAGCTTTTTCAGCGCAACAATGAAATCTTCGAGATGTGCCGTGCCAGCCGCGGCCTGCTGTTCGTGCGACATGGTGGTTGGCGCGCCGAGTTCGGTCGTGATGGTATCGGCAACTTCGCCGTAGCGGCGCTTATAGATCGCAAGCAGGTTTTCAAGCCAGCCAAGACGCTGTTCGACGGTCGTCTGGCTATAGCTTTCAAAGGCGCGCTTGGCCGCGGCGACGGCAAGGTCGACGTCTTCTTCGCTGGCCAGGGTGATTTGGGTGATGACTTCTTCGGTGGCCGGATTGATCACGTCCATCTTTTCCGAGGAAATCGGATCAACCCATTTGCCGTTGATGTAAAATTTGCCTGCGTTATCCATTGGAAGCCTTCCTGAGTTTCTCTGTGTTGGGCCAAGGCGTTAGCCCCGGCACGGGTGGCGCGGTTTCAGGTTCGTTCCCTCAGCCAGCTTTTTATTATTTCCCGGTGGCGTTCGGCCCCGTAACTGGCGAAATGCCCGCCATGCACGACCCGGACCGGCAAATCATAAAGCCGTTCCATTGATCGGACATAGTCAGCTGCATTTGCATGATAAGTGTCTTCGATCAAAGGTCCATCATAAACAATGTCGCCGGAAAACAGGATGCCGGTGGCCTTTTCCCAAAGCGCAATACCGCCCGGTGAATGGCCCGGTGTGTGGATGACCTCGAAATGGCGGTCACCCAGATCAATCACATCGCCGTCCTCGACAATGCGGGTCGCTGGTGCGGCCTTGACGGCGTAAGTGGTCGAGGCATAGGGAAGCGGTGGAAGTTTTGTGAAAATCTCGTCGGTTACATAGGGATCGGCCAGCGTGTTTTTGCGCGTGGGCGCGGCCAGAAGATCAGCTTCGCACCGATGGCACACTCGGTTTTCAAATTCGTGGTGGCAG
>NZ_DCAO01000079.1:0-4148 GCF_002311515.1 Thalassospira sp. UBA1131 | reverse complement strand
TACCCATTCTGTAAGCGATACAACACCCATGCCACTATCAACCAGCATGTCGCCATCGCGCCCGCGCACATGCCAGATGTTGCAACGGTAAAATTCCTCGATAAACGGTTCGCTGATATAGGTGACGTCGTCGCCGACGGTTTTCAGGCTGTACCAGTCTTCGGGTTTGGCGCGGTCGATCATCATAGGGCAGCACTTTCTGGTGTAGGGCGGGGCGGATGGCCATGCAACACCACCACCGAGGTCGGATCAAGGGTCAGTTCCACCCATGCCCCCGGTTCGATGATGGCCGATTGCGGCATGTGGGCGGTGACCGTCATGTTGGGGTAATCAAGCGGGCTTAGATGGGCGCGATGATGGGTGCCAAAGAACGATCCATCTTCGACCTTGGCCTTACCCAGTGTAATGCGCGGACCGGTTCCGGTGCTGGCACGGAAGTGTTCCGGGCGAATGGCAAGGGTGACCGATGCGCCGGGGGTAAAGCCCCTGCATTCAAACTCTGGCAGTTCAACAGTGCCAAGCGGTGTCTTGACGGAAATGGTGCTGTCGGTAGCACTTTCAAATGTGCCGGGGATGAAATTGACTTCGCCCATGAAGCTTGCGGTGAAAATCGTCTTGGGCTGCATATAAATGTTTTCTGGACTGCCGACATCTTCGATCCTGCCCGAATTCATCACCACGATCCGATCAGCAATCGCCATGGCCTCTTCCTGGTCGTGGGTGACGTGGACAAAGGTGGTGCCAACGCGTTTTTGGATGGCTTTGAGCTCGTCCTGCATTTGACGACGGAGTTTGAGGTCAAGCGCGCCCAACGGTTCATCAAGCAACAGCACATCGGGCTCAACCGCCAGCGCACGGGCAAGGGCGACGCGTTGACGCTGCCCACCCGAAAGTTCATGCGGTTTCTTGTTGGCCGATGTCTTAAGCCCAACCATATCAAGCAGTTCTTCGGCCTTGGCATGGCGTTCAGCCTTGCCGACCTTGCGCATTTTAAGGCCAAAGGCGACGTTGTCGCGCAGGCTCATATGCGGGAACAGGGCATAGTCCTGAAACATCGTCGTGGTCGGGCGTTTGGCGGGCGCAACATCGCCCATATCCTTGCCATTGATTTCAATCGTGCCACTGGATGGCGACAGGAACCCGCCGAGCAGAGACAGCAAGGTGGTCTTGCCGCAGCCCGATGGGCCCAGCAGGACGATATATTCCCCCGCCGCGATTTCGAGGCTGATATCGTCAAGGGCGGTAAAGTCGCCAAAAATCTTGGTGGCGTTGCGAATGGAGACAGGGGCGGTCATTTCTTTGCCGTCCTTCTAAAGACAATCAATTCAAGAATAAGCAGCAGCGCAACCGATACCAGGAAGACAACGCTTCCAACCGCGTTGGTTTTCGGGTTCAGGCCCGAACGCAACATGCTCCAGATTTCAACCGGCAGGGTGACGTCAAAGCGCGATAGCAAAAATGCGATGATGAATTCATCCCAGCTAAACGTCACCGACAGGAAAAAGGCCGCCAGGATGGAGGGCATCAACATCGGGGCGGAGACCTGCGTCATCACCTGCCATTCGGCGGCCCCCAGATCGCGGGCGGCCCGTTCGATGTTCTTCTGATGATCGCCCATGGAGGCATAAATAATCGCAAAGCACAGCGGCAGATTGATCACAACATGCCCGATCCCGACCGTCCAAAGCGACAGCGAAACACCCAGCCAGTTAAAGGTGGTCAGCAAGCCCAGTGCAATGATCAGGTAACTGACCGTCATCGGCGCAATCAGAAGACCGCGCTGAAGACGCGACGCCGGCAGGACAAATCGCGCCAGCCCATAGGCCGCACAGAAACCAAGGACACAGGCAACCGTGGCCGAGCCGATGGCAACCATCAGGGAGTTGGTCAGGGCCGACATTAGGCGACTGTCGGCAAAGACCTCGCCATACCATTTAAGGGTCGCGCCGTTAAATGGTGGAACCGGCAGGCGGCCATCCTGAAATGAAAACAGGACAAGGACCGCCACAGGTAAAAAGATGAAGCCATAAAGTGCCGCCAGATAGGACCAGGACAGCAGTTTGGAAAAGCGTGAAGAGATCATTTTACGTTCTCTCCATCTTGAGCCAGCGCGCACAGGCAATATAGGCCATCGTGACAACCACCATCAGAATGATCGAAAGCGTGGCGGCCATCGGGAAATCAGCCCGGCGCCCGAGTTGGAGCATGATGACTTGCGGCAGGGCGAGCTCGTTATTGCCGCCCAGGATCTGCGGTGTGATGTAATCACCAATGCAGAGCACAAAGGTCAGGAACGCACCGACCATAATGCCCGGCAATGTAAGCGGTAACACAACATGCCAGAACACCTGAAACCCGTTTGCACCAAGATCGGCGGCGGCTCTGCGATAGTTCGGCGGCATCTGCACCAGATTGGCATAAATCGTAAGCGTCAACAGCATGACAAAGAAATGCACAAAGCCGATGACGGTCGCACTGCGTGTGCTGGCCAGTTCGAGCGGTTCGGAAATCACCCCCAAATAGACCAGCGTGTTATTTATCACGCCGTTTTGCGCCAGCACCAGAAGCCAAGAATAGGATCGCACCACATAGCTTGTCCAGAATGGCAGGATCGCCATGATCAGCGCCATGCGCTGCCATTTCTGGGGCACACGTTCGGCAATGATCCAGGCCAGCGGATAGGCAAGGATCACGGAAATGATCGTGACCGTGAAGGTGATTTCAAGCGAGACAAAAAGACCTTTCAGCAAATGGGCCTTTTCAAAGAATTCAATATAGTTGTCGAAATTCCACGCCATGACGATTTCGCGCCCCTTGCGGGTCGCAAGGCTGATCGCGGCCATGACGATAAAGGGAATAACGAAAAACGCGACGGTCCACAGCAGGGCCGGGGTCACAAAGCCCCATGCGCGGCGATTTTCGCGTGTTTCAAGGCTGGCAGTGGCCATGACGGTATCCTTTTCGCAAACCAGCCCGCCTAGGTGGGGGATGGTTGCTTATAACTCGCTTGGGATGGTGGGCGCCGTTGGGGTCAGCTTACCGCAAGTTTGGCACCGATGCCCCGCAAAAAGCGGGACATCGGCCGGTGGCAGTAGACAAGGGATTGCTTACTGCTGGAGCATCTCGACCCAGGCATCCTGCATCTCGGCATCGAGATCGGCATCCGGGATCGGGTAAAGCTGCGAGTTTTTGAGGTAGCCTTCCTGATCATCCCAGCGAAGGGCTGCTTTCTGGGCATCGGTCAGGTTTTCGCCTGCCTTGGCGTTGGCTGGCATCCCCCAATAACAAGACGAGGTCGCAAGGCGCGCCTGGCCTTCGGGGCTCATGATGTATTGAACGAACTTAAGCGCAAGGTCAGGCTTTTCAGAATCCTTCATCACCCCGATTGACTGTGCCCAGCGCAGGCCACCCTGTTTGGGGATGATCCAATCGAGGTTAGGCTTTTCTTCGGAAAGGACCGCCGTGATCCATTCACCGCCACCAACAAGGATATCGACCTCTCCGGTTGCAAGCGCAGTCTGGGAAGAAACGACTTCACCAACCTGCTTGGAGACCTTTTTCATCGCAAACAGCTTTTCCTTGATCGCGGGCATATCGTCCGCGCCAAGATCAGCCGTATCAATGCCAAGACCCAGGCCAACAAGGCCGATCACCGGCAGGTAATAGTCATAAACCGCAATACGTCCGGCATATTTGTCCGACCAGATCACCGACATGTCTTCCATGTCCTTGGGATCGACCTTGGTCTTATCAAACGAAATCGTGTTGTAGCCGAACTTCTCGGTGACGGCATAGGTTTTGCCATCCACCACGTTGTTTTCGGCCATCACGACTTCGGGGAAGATATCGGATGTCGGCAGGGCATCGGCCGGGATTTCGGCCAGAACGCCCATTTCAACTGCGCGATGAACATCAACACCATCAATTACAAACACATCCCAGTCGCCCGGACGGGATTGCTCAATGATCGAAAGACCGGCACCGGTGCCTTCATATTCCTTGAGATTGACTTTGACGTCGTACTCTTTCTCAAACGGTTCGATCAAGGCCGGATCGGTATGGTCGCACCAGACAAGGGCATTCAATTCTTCGGTTGCTTGTGCGGTTTGCGCCATGGCAACAGCGCCCAGAATAAAGGTCGCAGTGCT
>NZ_DCAO01000098.1:65337-72293 GCF_002311515.1 Thalassospira sp. UBA1131 | reverse complement strand
ATCCTAACGCCGAAAACTAACGGTGCTGTCGCGACCCACTTGAACCGGATCGCGGCGTCAGGCGATATCTTTGTGAAAACGGTGACGATCGAAAAACCATCGTCAGATCAGGATGTCATTACGTTTGATGATCAGGTGGTCGGAATGCTTCCTCTTCCCCCTGAATTCGCCAAACTCGTTACAGACGGGATACCCGAATAATGCGGAGCGCATTCGTTTGGATCATTTGTCTCGTCGTGATGGCCAGCTTCACTGTCTGGCAGTTTACGACAGACCGGACCCAATTGGATGCTGACTTTCTGTCATTGATTGGCCAGGAACAGGAACGCAATCAGGATGGCATCAGCGATATTGACGCGGTACGCGCCCTGCTAAGGGAAAATGGTCGACAAGCGATTTTGATGCTGTCGCATACTGACCGGGATCAGCTGACATCCCTTGCCGAAAAGCTCAAAACAGAAATCTCGCAGATTGATGGTACTGAAAACGTCACGCTGCCCGGACAAAACGCCGCACGCCTTAAAGACGTGCGCAGCCTCTATGGCCCCTATGCCAGCGGGTTGTTGTCTGACAGTGACAGGACTGCACTTGCCAACGGGCAAGCAGATCTGCTGTATCAACGCACACTTCAACAGCTCTATTCGCCTGCCTCATCCTTCACCAGCACGACGTTAAAGCAGGACCCGTTCCTGCTGATGCCGGAATTTCTGACTGGGTTGGCGACAAAACTCGGCCCCGAGAATGATATCGTCACCAAAAATGATCGCATTTATCTTCCGTTGATTGTCTCGCTGCAAAGTGACCAATCGGGCAGCCATGCCAGAAACTGGGTTGATCAGGTCAACCTGATCATCAGTGACGTGCACCAAACTTCCCCCGAACTGAAGATCTTTAAAACCGGTCAGATATTCTTTGCCGTGAACGAAGCCACCACAGCCAAAAGTGACGTACAAACCATTGCTTCGATTGCGACACTTGGGGTGGCAATCATGATCGGCCTGACCTTCTTTTCGCCGTTACCACTTATCGGCGCGATTGTGGTTGTCGGAAGTGGACTGATTGCGGGTGCCACAGCCCTGACTGCCTTTTTCGGCACCATTCATGCAATTGCCCTAGTCTTCGGCGCGACAATGATCGGGATCTCAATTGACTATGCCCTGCATTTTCTCGTGGTTCCGACGGGTAAAACAGGGTCCGATGATCGCTTTAAGGCAATCCGAAGCGGTCTTGGTTTGGGGCTTTTAACCTCTGTGATCGGCTTTATCGCGCTGGCACTGAGCCCCACCAGTTTGTTGCTGCAAATCGCCATCTATTCGATTGCCGGACTGCTTTCGGCCTATTGTTCAGTAAAATTCCTGCTTCCGCTTTTTCCGGCCCGTGAAGTTCGGACTAACTCGCCGATCGCGGCCATACACAACAACCTTATGGTCGCCTTGTCCTACGTTGTTGTTTCAGCACGGCAGAGATTGATTGTGGCAGGCATCCTGATCGCCGCCCTCCCCGTTACGGCCTATCTTGTTCCCGGCCATGATGACATACGCGCCCTTGGTCAAAGCAATCCGACCCTGGTTTCAGACGCCCGGACCATATCTGAAACCCTTGGCTTGGGCGGAAGCCCGGCATTTATCAGGATTAACGGCAAAAACGCACAGCAGCGACTTGAGACATCCGAGGCGGTTCGCCAAGCCATCTCGCCGCTGATCGCCGACGGGAAAATTCAGGGTGCTATCGCACTATCAGATTTTGTCCCATCCATTGCGCACCAGAAAGCCAACAGAGAACTGGTTCGAAACAACCTTTACCAGCCATTCGCCCCTGCATTGGCTGAAGTTCTGCAAATTTCCATCAGCACCCCGGATTTGGACGCGCCGTACCTTACTGCGGATATGGTAGGCAACACCTTGCCAGAGGTGACTACTCTTCAAACCGGCGCATCCGATATCATCCGGCTCCGAGGTCTTGCAGATGGCGCTGCAGTCACCAAAGTTCTTAAGCCCTTTGACAATGCCCGCCTGATCAGCCCGACGGAAACGATCAGCATGCAATTCGCGGAATACCGCTATTGGGCCTATGTCGCACTTGGCTCGGTTCTGCTGATTGCGCTGTTTCTTGCCTCACTTCGCTATGGCGTTCAAAAAGGTATCCGTATCTTTTCCGCCCCTGCCGGCGCGATCTTGTTTGCACTCCTTGGCGGGACAGTGCTGGGTGTTTCGATCAGTTTCTTTACAACGATGGCGATGTTCCTTGTCTTTGCAATTGGCGCGGATTACGTGCTTTTCCTCAGTGAAGGAAATGAGGGGGAACAGGCAGCACATACCCAGCTTGCTGTCTTTCTGTCGCTGATTAGCAGCGTTCTTGCATTTGGCCTTTTGGCGACCAGTTCAGTCCCGTTGGTTAGTGATATCGGCACTGTGATAGCAATCGGGTTGGTTGGCGCCTGGTTTCTTGCCTTCTGGATGACAGCACCAAACAAGCTCACGACAACAACAGGACGTGGAAATTGAGACAGGATTGCGATATCGCCGTCATTGGCGCCGGTCCCGCTGGAAGCACAGTGGCAAAACTGCTTCACGATGCAGGACTTCATGTCACAGTGCTTGAAGCACAGGAATTTCCACGCTTCGTCATTGGCGAAAGTCTGCTACCCAATTGCATGAATGTGCTTGAACGTGCCGGTTTTCTGCCCGCCCTTGAAAAAGCAGGTTTCCAGCACAAAAACGGCGCTGTCTTTGAGTGCGGCAAAAAACATCGCAATATTGATTTCCGCCAGAATTTCGAGACCACTGGTTGGGGCACAACCTATCAGGTAAAGCGTGCCGAATTTGATCATATCCTTGCCAACGAGGCCGCACGCGCTGGGGTTGACCTTCGATTTGGTCATACAGTCACAGCAGTACAGACGTCAGATGGTGATTGTCTCATCACCTATCAGGATAAGGCGGGCATAACATCCGAATTGCGGGCAGGTTTTATTGTCGACGCCAGCGGTTATGGCCGTGTTTTACCAAAACTTTTGGGACTTGCCCGTGCACCGCAATCAATTGCCCGGCGTGCATTGTTTACCCATGTAAAGGACCGCATTGACGACCCTGGCTATGACCGTGACAAAATCCTGATCACCGTTCATCCTGATCGTCGCGATATCTGGTACTGGCTGATCCCGTTTTCAGATGGCACCGCATCCGTTGGGGTTATTTATCCTGATGGCGACCCAGAGTTTGCCCGTATGTCCGAACACGACATCTTTGACCGGTTGATATCCGAAACCCGCCTTGGTCATTTGCTGGCCAATGCGAAACAAACCCGAACATTGCAATCAATCGCCGGATACAGTGCGGAATCTGAAAAGCTGTGCGGCGATGGGTATGTATTGCTCGGCAATGCTGCCGGTTTCCTTGATCCGGTATTCTCGTCAGGTGTTACAATTGCCCTTCATTCTGCGGAATTGGCTGCGGATATGTTGATCGCGCGCCATCAGGCACGCAAAGACATCGACTGGGAAACGGGCTTTGCCAAACCATTGATCCAAGGCGTGCAAACCTTCAGATCGTATGTTGATGCATGGTATGACGGCCGCTTGCAGACAATTATTTTTGAACAACCAGATGATGATTCCCAACTGAAACGTATGGTCGTTTCCATCCTGGCAGGTTATGCATGGAACATGGAAAATCCACTGGTTGCCAAAACCGACCGTTATCTTGAGATGTTGCACGACCTATGCACTCCCGCATCCTGAAATCCGCAATGATCTTGGCCTGCATGATCGGCCTGTCGGCGTGCGAGACGATGAACCTGCCTCAGGTTGCCCTGCCGGATGTGTTTTCAGGCAATGCTGGGCATAAGGTGGCCTTGGCTGACGGGCTTGAATTCACGCTGCCCGCTGCCCCTTGGGATGAAGACGAGACAATTGATGTTGCCCAACAGGTTGAAGCAACCTGGAACAATCAAACCCAGTCCGGAACCGCAACCTTTCAGGGGCGCATCAATATTCAGCCTGATCGCGCGCGAATTGTCCTGATTGATGATCTAGGCCGTCGTGCCGTTGAAATCGACTGGACCGCTGAGCATACCGTTGCCGCAAGAATTTGATACCAAAAGACTTCTTGCGGACATTGTGATGACCTATTGGCCACTTGATGCTGTTGAAGATGCCCTGCCCGATAATATGTCGGTTCATGAGGGATTTGGTGAGCGAACCATTCGGCTTGACGATACGGGCCGCAAATACGCCACCATCGAACACCCGATCAAAGACGTCTGGCAAGGTCAGGCCATTCTGGAAAACCAGCAATTCAACTATCGCATCAAGATCAATTCGATACGGACCGGGAATTAAGTATGGCCCGGCATGCATTTTATCTGTCATCGCTCGGCATTATTTCCGCGCTGGGAAATGGCAAGGCAGAGACCGCGGCGACACTTGCCGGACGCAGACCGGCAGACATGATAAAACGCAGCGGTTATTTACCGGACCGTGACGCCATTCTTGGCTCTGTTACGGCAGACCTGCCTGCACTGCCGCCGCAATTATCAGCCCATGATACCCGCAACAACCGCCTTCTTTGGGCCGCTGCAAGCCAGATCGATGATGAGATTGAAGCGCTGATTGCCACCTATGGCCGACAACGGATTGGCGTTCTGATCGGGACCAGCACCTCCGGGATTGAAGAAGGCACCAATTACTATCAACATCGCGTCGAAACCGGCGAATTTCCTGATACCTTCCGCTATGAACATCAGGAAATAGGATCCCCCTCAGCATTTCTAAGGGATGCCTTTAAACTAGGGGGCCCTGCCTACTCTGTTTCTACCGCCTGCTCATCGAGTGCGAAGGCTTTTGCGTCGGGCATGCGATTACTAAAGGCGGATATCTGCGATGCCGTTATTGTTGGGGGCGTTGACAGTCTGTGTCGGCTGACCGTTGGCGGGTTTGATACGTTGCAATCGCTGTCGGTGTCGATTTGCAACCCGATGAGCCGGAACCGCGATGGCATCAATATTGGTGAAGGTGCCGCCCTCTTTATTCTGCGCAAGGATGCCGGCGATATCGAATTACTTGGTGTGGGTGAAAGCTCGGACGCCTATCACCCCAATGCCCCGCACCCGAATGGCGTTGGCGCGGCACGTGCCATGCGCACCGCCTTGGCGCATGCAGGCCTGACAGCGGACGACATCGCCTATATCAACCTTCATGGCACGGCAACGCCACTTAATGATGTTATGGAGGCCAAGGCCGTTACAGAAGTTCTGGGATCAAACGTACCGGCCAGTTCGACCAAACCCTTAACCGGGCATAGCTTGGGGGCAGCTGGCGCAATCGAAGCTGCAATTCTTTGGCTTTCGCTGAGCGAAAACAAGACTGGCGCACCGCTCCCACAGCATCGCTGGGATGGCGACCTGGATGATGACATTCCGGAATTGAACCTTGTGGCTGCACAGCAATCCCTGGCGCCGGCTGATCGCCTGGCAATGATGAGCAACTCATTTGCCTTTGGCGGCAGCAATGTCTCTGTCATCCTTGGAAAAGGATGGACAACTTCATGACCAACATGCCACAGCGCCATAATCATGCCCTGCCTCCGATCAGTGAACTGGTCATGCATGCCAAGCCGATGCTGTTGATTGATCGGGCCATGTCCGCTGACGAAACCTCACTGACCGCCGAAGTCGACATCACGGCCAACAGCATGTTCTGCGTTCCCAACAAAGGTGTGCCGAGCTATGTGGGCATTGAATATATTGCACAGACTGTTGCCGCCTATAGCGGCTGGCGCGCAAAAAACACTGATCCTGACGCGACACCAAGTGTCGGGTACCTTCTGGGATCGCGCAAGGTCACGCTATCATGCAACTGGTTCCCTATCGGCCGCACCCTGTCGGTTCACATAAGCAACATCTTTGAAGATGGTGAAATGGGTGTCTTAGACGGTGAAATCCGTTTGGGCGAGGAAATACTTGTCGCCGCACGCATCAATGTATATCAGCCCAAAGACAATGAAACTTCTTTGACATCACCTTCGGACAACAACCAAGAAACAACAGACCAATGACCAGGACCATATTGGTAACAGGCGCCAGCAAGGGCATAGGTGCCGCAACAGCACGACGTCTTGCACGGGATGGCTTTGACATCGTTCTTCATTATAACTCTGATCGTGATGGCGCTGAATCTGTCGCAAAAGATGTTCTGGCATCCGGGGTTCAAGCCCGGCTGGTACAGTTTGATATCTCCGATCGGGACGCGACACGCGAAGCCTTGGAAAACGATATCTCCGAACATGGCGCACCATATGGCATTATTCTGAATGCTGGCGTCACACGAGATGGTCCATTTCCCGCCCTTGAAGACGACGACTGGGACAGCGTCATTCACACCAACCTTGACGGGTTTTACAACGTTATCAAGCCGCTATTGATGCCGATTATTCAGCAGCGCAAAGGTGGCCGCATCGTTGCCCTGACATCAATTGCAGGAATTGCTGGCAACCGCGGCCAGGTGAATTATTCGGCGTCCAAAGCCGGGATCATCGGGGCGGTCAAATCCCTCGCCCTCGAACTCGCGAAACGTAAAATCACCGTCAATGCTGTGGCACCCGGGATCATCGAAACGCAGATGACCAAAGACCTGCCCGAAGATGAGGTCAAGGCCATGATTCCGATGCGCCGTTACGGAACAGCCGATGAAGTCGCCGCGACCATTTCATTCCTGTGCAGCGACGATGCATCATATGTTACCCGTCAAGTCATTAGTGTGAATGGGGGCATGCTATGACCCGCCGCGTTGTCGTCACCGGAATGTCTGGCGTTACAGCACTTGGCAACGACTGGCCAACCATCAAAGCCCGCATGCAAGCTGGCAAGACGGGCATCGCTCGAATGTCGGAGTGGGATGACAAATACGATCTGCGTACCCGTCTTGCCGCACCTGTGCCGGACTTTTCGCTCAAAACTCG
>NZ_DCAO01000098.1:62091-65206 GCF_002311515.1 Thalassospira sp. UBA1131 | reverse complement strand
GCAACCGACGACGCGCTTGAAATGGCGGGTTTGCGGAATGATACCGCATTGCTTGAAGGTGGGCGGCTGGGCATCGCATATGGATCGTCATTTGGCAGCACCCCGCCGGTCCTTGGCTTTACCCGCCTGATGGAACACGGCGATAGCAACGCGATCACCGCGACCAGCTACATTCAGATGATGAGCCATACAGCAGCGGTAAATATCGGTGTTCTTTACGGGATTACCGGGCGGATCATTCCCACATCAACCGCCTGCACATCTGGCAGCATGGGGATCGGATATGCGTATGAGGCAATCAAATATGGCAAGCAAGATGTCATGATCGCCGGTGGTGCTGAGGAACTATGCCCGACCATGGTGGCCGTGTTTGATACGCTGTTTGCAACCAGTGTCAGCAATGATGCGCCAGAAGCAACACCCCGTCCTTATGACGTCAAACGCGATGGCTTGGTGATCGGCGAAGGTGCGGGCACCCTGATCCTTGAAGAATACGAGCATGCCAAGGCACGCGGAGCAAAAATTCTGGGCGAGATTGTCGGGTTTGCGACCAACTCCGATGGCTCACACATAACGCACCCAGCCAGCAAAACAATGGCCCGCACCCTTCAGGGGGCTCTTGATGATGCTGGGCTGTGTGGCAATGACATCGACATTGTCAGTGGACATGGCACTGCAACTGACCACGGTGATATCGCCGAAAGTGAAGCTACGCGTGCTGTTTTCGATCGTGCGGTCACGATTCACACCCTTAAGGGTCACTTTGGCCACAGCCTTGGTGCGTGCGGCGCGATTGAAGCCTGGCTGGGGCTGGAAATGATGAGTGAAAGCAACTTCGTTGCGACTGCAAACCTGTCCGAGGTCGATCCCGCCTGCGCCGAGCTGGACTACATCTCAGGCAGTTCCAGAAATATCCAAGCCGAACATCTGATGAGTAACAATTTTGCATTTGGCGGGATTAACACCTCGCTTATTTTCAGGTTTGACGGCCAATAAGCGACTGCGCCGGATCTAAAATCTGCCAAAGATTTAAGCTATAGAACCAATGCTTCGCTGTTGACATGTATGGCGTAGACGCTTGTCGTTGCCGTAATCAAAAGCTCGTTCCCCCGGGCACCGCCAAACGTTAAATTCGATACCGTTTCGGGCACCAGTATCTTGCCAAGCAGAACACCTGTCGGATCAAAGCAGTGCACACCGTCGGCCGCAGAACTCCAGACATTGCCATAGCAATCTACTCTAATCCCGTCCGGCAAACCTTGATCGATCTCGGCAAAGTCACGACCATTTTCAAGTCTGTTTCCGTCAACAACGTCGTAAACCCGAATGACCGCCGGTATAGCCTCGTCGTGGCTGCTGCCTGATTCGGCGATATAAAGCAGCGCCTCATCGTTCGAGAATGCTAACCCGTTTGGCTTATGAAACTCCGATGTCACACTGGTTAAAGTCCCCGTTACAGGATCAAGGCGAAATACGTTGTTATATTTCTGTTCCGGTGTGGCCTTGTAGCCCTCATAGTTCGACAATATTCCGTAGGTCGGGTCGGTGAACCAGATGGACCTATCGGATTTGACGACAACGTCGTTTGGTGAATTAAGCCGCCTGCCCTCAAATCCATCGGCAAGCGTGGTGATTGCGCCGTTATGTTCGGTTCGTGTCACCGATCGCGTGCCGTGCTGACAGGTAATCAGACGACCGTTCAAGTCGATCGTATTGCCGTTGGCAAAGTCTGAATTATCCCGGAACACATTGACCGAACCATCACACATCCAACGGAAAATCTTCTGATTTGGAATGTCAGAGAACAACAGGCACTGATGCGCTGGAAACCAAACAGGCCCCTCTGTCCACAAATGCCCGCCAGAAATTTTTCTCAGCCTGACATTTGGCAACACAAGGTCGCGGAACCGACGGTCAAGAACCTGATAGGGTTCCACCATACCGAATGCATCTTGATGCTTGTCTGCGGCACAGTTAGCCAATTGAACGTCCTTTGCTAAATGTATCTGATGTCGAAAGTTTACGCCCCTAAGCGCAAAGGACCTTAACGCACCAACTGTTGCCGCCCATAAATCAACAACATCCCGATGATCACGACCCCGAACACCACCTGTCGGAAGGTGTCGGCAGGAATATCAACACCAAGTTGAGCAAAATACCTCTGCGGCTGAACCACCGAGAGCATCGATTGCAGGATGGTAATCAAAATGACGCCCGCAACCGTCCCAACATACTTACCCCGACCACCCAGAACATTCGTCCCGCCAAGAATAATCGCCGCAATCGTCGGCAAAAGGTATGGATCGCCCATCGCCTGATAGGACCGGTTGGCCCATCCCGCCAACAGAACGCCCGTTAACGCTGCACACGCACCGGAAAAGATAAAACAAGCCAAAATGACCTTGCGGGTATCAACACCACTCAGAAAGACTGAACGTTCCTGATTTCCGACGGCATAGATCCGTCGACCAAGAACGGACCGGTTCAACATGAAGACAATCGCCGCCCCCAAAATGATCCAGATCAGAAGCGGATTGGGAATACCCGGAATGAAATGTCCGACAGCTAATTCGCGCATGAATTCGGTCGCCCGATCCTGCGGGGCAAAACCGCCGGTGTGATAAACCATAAGGCCTTGCGCCACGGCATTCATACCGAGCGTGAAGATCATGGCTGGCGCACGCAAATATGCCACACCCAGGCCATTTACCGTTCCGATCAATGCACCGCATAGAACGCCGAATGGAACGGCAAGTGTAACGCCCCACTCGGGCCCCAGGAATCCGGTCGCACCGGTTGCCATCATGCCGCCAACACCGATTGTCCAGGGAATGGACAGATCAATATGCCCCAGCAGAATGACCAGCATCACACCACTTGCCACCACCCCCAGGAAAGACGCGGTATGAAGCTGCTGGATCAAATATTTCGGTGACAGAAAGGCAGGTTCAACCATTGCTCCGATCAGAAGCAGAACAATCACACATGCAAATGCAATAAGGGTTGCCCGATCAAATTGCCTTGCGATTACGCTTGAAACACTCATTTTTCCGCCTTACCGATAAATATCTAGTCTGTTCTTGATTCGGAGCACACGCAGCGACCCGAGGCTGAC
>NZ_DCAO01000098.1:56882-61961 GCF_002311515.1 Thalassospira sp. UBA1131 | reverse complement strand
GCGCTGCCGACACCGCCAAACAAAGACGTGCCGCCAATGACAACTGCGCCGATGGAGTTGAGTGTGTACTCATTGGCAATCGACATTTTCGCAGCCCCGGAATAGGTCAGTGCTGTCAAAAGGATCCCGCCAATCGATGCAAGCAACCCGCTTAGGGTATAGGCCAACATCTTTGCTCGATTGATCGGAATTCCGGACATATACGCCGCCTGTTCGGATGAACCGATGGCAAAGGCGGCCCTTCCCAAAACTGATCGGCGATACGGGATCCAGATGAACACAACGACGGCCAGCAACAGCAAAACGCTATGCGGGACGGCAAAAGATGATCGCGTCATGAAGTCGGCAAGTTCAAAATTGACCGATCCGCCCGGCTGGGGTCGAACGGCAAGCGCAATACCGAAATAAACCGCGCTGGTAGCCAGTGTCGCGATCAGCGGCTGCAACCGTCCATAGACGATAATCAAGCCATTTACGGCCCCACAAGCCAGCCCAAGCAACAGCACACCAAAAATGCCGAACGTAGTTGCAATCGGCCCATCAACGACAATCGTCGACGCAAGGCAGTTCGCCAGAACGAATGTCGCCCCGACCGACAGGTCAAGCCCGCGGGTAATCACCGGCAGGGTCTGCGCCATGGCGACAAGTGCCAGCAATGCGCCCTTGTTGGCCGCGGTATTTATCATGTTGGGCGTCAGGCCCGCAGCCTGCTTCCAGCCATAAACGATGAACATGGTGGCAAAGATAAGCATTGCGATCAGAATACCGCGCTGTGCTGCCGACAGGCGGCCCACCCAGCCGAAGTATTTTTGTCGAGAAACCAGATCTGCTGGTTCTGAGCTCACAGTCATAGCGACGCTTCCTGTAGTTTTTTTGGTTCAGTTCGTTTTGCTGCCTGTTCCGGCAGGTTAAGCGCGGCTGACACCAGATTTGTTTCGTTAAGGTCATCGCCGGCAAGCGTTCGAACGATCCTGCCGTCATACATCACCAGCACTCGGTCGCAGCAGCCAATGAGCTCGTCGTAATCGGTTGAATACAAAAGGATTGCACATCCCTCTGCCGCTAGTTTCTGCAAGAGTTGATAGATTTCCTGCTTGGTGCCGACATCAATTCCGCGCGTCGGATCGTTCAACAGAATGATGCGTGGCTTGGTCATTAGCCACTTGCCGATAACGACTTTCTGCTGGTTCCCCCCGGATAGCGCCCCGACAGGGCCATCAATGCCATCTGCCTTGATTTTGAGGAGTGCGATCATCTCGTCAATCGCGGCCTCTTCTGCGCGTTTATCAACAACGCCCATCCGGCTCATTTTTTCGACCGCGGCAAAAGACAGGTTTTCACGTACGGTCGTTGACAACATCAGGCCTTCGTACTTGCGGTCTTCGGGCACCAAAGCAATGCCGATGTCATCTGACTTCGCCATTTTCGGGCTATTCAACTTAACCGGCGCGCCATTGATTTCCACTGATCCGCTCGCCCCGATCAGGGTCCCAAACAGCCCCAATTGCAGTTGTCGTTGCCCCTGCCCATCCAAACCGCCGAGCCCGACAATTTCCCCCGGCCGCATTTCCAGATCGATGCCATTAAGTTCATCGTTCCAGGAAAAGTCTTTGACCTTCAGGATCGGCTTGGTTGCGGTGGGTCGGGTGCTTTTTGCCGGATAGACACTGCTGTATTCGCGACCGATCATCATCTCGACAACGGCACTGTCCGATTTTGTGCCGTTTTTGAATGTCTCGACTTTCGTGCCATTGCGATAAACCGTACAGGTATCGGCCAGTTCAGCAATTTCGGGCATGCGATGCGAAATATAGATGATCGCCATCCCTTCATCGCGAAGCCGATGAAGCATCTTAAAGACCTTGTCGACATCGGCCGCCGTCAGGGCAGACGTCGCTTCATCTAAGATCAGAATTTTGGGGTTACGTGCCAGTGCCTTGGCGATTTCCACCATCTGACGCCGCGACAGTGAAAGATTGCTGACGGTTTCCATTGGATCAATGTTTTCGCCGCCCACACGCGCAAGGGCCTCTTCGGCGATGCGGCGCTGGGCCCGATAATCGATCATTCCGAATTTAAGTGGCGGACGGGTAATGCCAATATTGTCGGCCACTGTCAGGTCCGGCAAAAGCGACAATTCCTGAAAAATGCACGACACGCCCAGATCATTGGCCTGTTGCGGATTTGCAAAGCTTACGGTGTTGCCATCAAGTTCGATCGTTCCGCTATCGGGCTGCACAACGCCCGAAAGGATCTTGATCAGCGTCGACTTCCCTGCGCCGTTTTCACCAAGCAATGCATGGATTGATCCGCGGTGCGTATCGAAGCTGACATTTTCCAGTGCGCGGACACCACCGTAACGTTTGGTGATGCCCGACATCGATAACAGATAAGGAGATTTGCTCTCTGACACGGCAGTTTTCCTAACTTTATTGAGTACCGTCGACGCCATGCACGGCATCGACGGTACCCGGACGTCTATTGTTGTTAGTTGTTTTCGCCTGTCTGAGACGCGATTTCTTCAGCCGTAAAGCCAATGTTGCAGGCTTCGAAATTGTTACCCGCAAAGAAGCTGCCCGGCAGTTTCGGGAACATCTCGACACCTTCCTTGAACGGGGAATAGGAAATCGAGGTCGGAAGCGCGATTTCTGACGGAACGACTTCACCCTTCAAGGCCGCAATTGCGGTTTTGATGGTCACAGATGACTGTGCCGGTCCCGTTCCGCCCGACTGGCAGCTCAGTTCTGCGCTGTTGCAAAGCTGACGAAATGCGTTCTCGGTTTCACCAGAAATCGGGGCCTTGAACACGCCTGCATCGAGCATTGCGGTGGCAACACCTTGTGAGCCGCCCTGAACGTAAATACCGTCAAATACACCGCCGGCCGCAATGGCATCTGCCGTTACTTTTTGTCCGTCACCAGGCGCCCAGTTGCCGACAACATCGACGACTTCGATATCACGCCCGGATTCCTTGATCACCTCATGGAAACCCTCATTACGTGCGATGTCGACGGGTTGGCCAGCCGGGCCACGGACATGCAGGAACTTGGCAGGGCCATCACCGCTTTGTTCCAGAAGGAACTTACCGGCCGACATACCCAGCCCTTTCTGATCAACGTTGATTGCGATCTGGTTGGGATCATCAATCACGTTGTCAAACGACAGAACGACAACATTGGCTTCATTGGCTTTACGCACCACCGATCCAAATGCGCGCGTGTTGTTGGCGTTAATGATAATGGCGTCAAAGCCCTGATCGATAAAGTTGTTGGCCGCGGCAATCTGTGCGGCGATGTCCTCACCAACCGACACAACTTTGAATTCTTCGATCTCGGCCGCGACTTCCGGCTGTGCGGCATAGGCCTTTGCGACTGCGATCATCTGAACGCGCCAGTCATTGGCGATGAAGCCGTTTACAAGCGCAATCTTGTATGGCCCTTCGCGCGCAGGCCACTGGAAATAGGCAGTATCATCGGAAACCGGTGTGAAGCACGCCGGATCGGCACCCGGACCAGCAACAGTGTTTGGCCCGGCAAACGCAACTTGTGCGGTCATCATCAATGCGACAGTGGCTGTCGTCATCGTCAGTAATTTTTTCATGGTAGTCCTCCCGTTGGATGCGCTGTTCTTTATCGCTTCCTCAGCAGGTCAGCGCCCCTGCCCGCATTGTGCAAGTTCTTGACGTCTCGTTTGTCGCATGCCGACGACGAGCCTTCTGATCAATGATCACAAGGGTCGGTTCTTCTGGTATTTTCAGAGAAATTTCGTATTCATGCCGTTTTGGCGTGAATCGAGATTTCCCCCCTGATGTCAGCATGTGACTTATTGTTTTTGTTTGGCTCTTTACCGTCGTGCGGCAAAGTTTGGTCAATGCCTGAAAACCAGACACCAAACCATGGCGCAATCTTCATCAGTTCTGATTAAATCGTAAAGAGCAGTTTCCGCAGAACGCATACGGTGTTACGCATCCAAGTTGCGGGTTCCCGCAAGACAAGAGAAATGCCTGTGAATATTATCGAAGAGCTGGAGGAAACCACTCATGTCGGATCTTGCTCATTACCTTCGCATCTCCAACTTGCTTGCGGGGAACCTTGATATTCACTCGGCGCTCAGCTCGGTCAAAACCGAGATCGAGAAGATTATCGAGTTTGACCACCTTGATGTGTGCCTGATTGACACGGACAAAAGGTGGGCGACGGCCTATGAGGTTGGCGTCGAAACAGCCTGGAGCAAGATGCGCTCCCATGTGCGCAAGGCGCCTATCCGCGACATTCTGCTGGGTAAGACCGACCATCTATTGACGGGAAATGCCCTTGAGGATCCCCGTTTCCTTTTCCCGGGCGCGGTAAGTGCGCCGATTATTGACCACGAACTTCGCAGCCGCGTCAGTGTCGGCATGAAGGTTCTGGGTGAAGTCGTTGGATCGTTGAATTGTTCTTCGAAAAAGGAAGATTTCTACGACGAGAGTCATCTTGAGCAGATGCGCATTTTGGCCGACATGCTGGCGCCGTATTTCTATGCCTTGCGCGCCAACGAAAAGGCCAACAAGGAGGCGATCATTCGCGCTGAAATCCTTGCACGCGAAGAAGGTCTGCGGCTTGGCGCACTCAGCCTTACCGACGCGCTTGAGGCCGAACGCCAGCGCATCGGTATGGATTTGCATGATCAAACTTTGGCTGACCTGACACGCATTGCACGGGACCTTCGTCCGGGGCTGAGCGAAGCACAGTATCTAAGGCTGCAGCAGCAAGTCCAAAACATGATCCAGGGTCTGCGCGATATCATTGATACCTCGATCCCATCGATTCTTGACCTGTTTGGCTTCCACCATGCTGTCCAGACGCATCTGGAACGGGCTGTAAGCTATGACAGCGCAATGCGCTTCAAGGTCGATGATCAGACAGACGGGGCGATTGACCTGTTGCCTGAAACAACCCGCATCGCAGTCTTTCGTATCTGTCAGGAAGCCATCAATAATGCCGTGCTGCATTCGAATGCGTCGCTTGTTTCGGTCTTGATTACCAAAAGCCCGGATGACTGCCTGACGATCCGCGTTTCGGATAACGGAAACTTCCAGCC
>NZ_DCAO01000098.1:51677-56747 GCF_002311515.1 Thalassospira sp. UBA1131 | reverse complement strand
AAATATGACCTTTCAACTTCCGACGGCACACAAATAACAATTCAGTTGCATCAAGCGACCAGACAACAAGGAGAAACGATCAATGAAAATATTGCTGGTTGAAGATGACAACATGCACGCGGATTTCCTGATGGAAATCGTTGAAAACGCTTTGCCGGAATTTGACGAAATCCTTGTTGCCCATAACGGCAAGGAGGCCGAAAAACTTGCCCATCTGCATCAGATTTCAGCCGTCGTAATGGACCTTCGCATGAAGGAACATAACGGCATTGAAGCCGCGCGAACGATCTGGGCAGAACGCCCCCACACAAGGATACTTTTCTGGTCGAATTATTCGGATGAGGCGTATCTGCGGGGAATCACCCGTATTGTTCCCGATCAAGCGGCCTATGGGTATGTGCTGAAAACCGCAACACCGGACAAGATGCGACTGGCGTTGCGTGCCGTCCTTATCGAAGCGCAGATTGTTGTTGATCGCGAAGTCCACCAGATCCAGGCACAGCAGATGCGCTCGCGCAGTGCACTGACAGAATTCGAATATCTGATCTTGCTTGATCTGGCGCTGGGCCTTCCGGACAAGGCAATTGCCATGCGTCGGAAACTGTCGCTCCGCACTGTCCAGAACCGATTGCTGTCGCTTTATGACAAGCTTGAAGTTGAGTCACAGGACCAGAACGAAATGGGCATTGTGCTTAACAAACGCACACGCGCTGTTTCCAGTGCCATTGCCCGAAAGGTCATCAATCGCGAGGGTTTGATAAGTGCCAATAAGGAACTGTCCGCCTGGCTTGCAGGTCAACCAGTGCCACTGGACTAGGTTCTTGGTCGGCATCACCAATCAGCAGGACTGGGCAATCAGTTTTCTTTGCGCTCGTCCAAAGGCGCCATATCGAAACTGATGCTGAAAATGCACCCGCTATGCTCTTTGGGTTGCGTCAGTTTTACCTTGGTCTCGTGCCGGGCAGCGATTTCCTTGACGATGGAAAGTCCCAGTCCGCATCCCTCGTCATATCCGGCATCATTGATCCGGTAGAACCGCTTGAAGACATCCTTGCGGTGTTCGACCGGAATACCCGGTCCGTTATCTTCGACGGTCAATGTCACCTTGTTTTTGGCAGTATTCTGTTCAAGCCGAACGGTCACGGCACTGCCACTTGGGCAGTATGTCAGTGCGTTATGGACAAGGTTTTTAAGCAGCTCTTCAATCAAGGTCGTATCACCCATAATCCACGCAGGATCGGTGATCCCCTCATATCCAAGGTCAATGCCGCGCTCAATCGCGACCGGCACTTTTGATCCGGTTACCGCACGGGTAATCTCGCACAGATCAATCTTGTCAAACGGCCGGCCAGCAAGGCCTTCGGGTGCGGCACGTGCGGATGCCAGCAACTGGTTGGCCAGATGCGATGTCTGCCGGGTCGACGCCGCGATGGTATCCATGATCTGGTGGATTTTCTCGGGATCCTTTTCACGCTGCCCAAGTTCGGCCTGCGTTCGAAGGGCGGCCAATGGCGTTCTAAGCTGATGCGCTGCATCTGCGGTAAAGCGTTGCATGGTCTTCAGGCTGTTTTCCAACCGGCCGAAAAGCTGGTTGATGGCGCCCACCAGATGGCGAACCTCAATCGGCACATCGTGCAAAATCGGCCTGAGATCACTTGGAGAACGGCGATTAAGCGCCTCCTCCAGACGGGCCAGCGGTTTCAAGCCCTGACCGATCCCGAACCAGACGATCATGGCGGCAATGACAATCAGCAAGATCTGGCGCGCCGCAGCACTGGCAAGAATATCCTCGCTAAGCCTTGTACGTGTTCCCATGGTTTCGGCAACCAGTACATGAAAACGTGTCGCTTTACGAACACTCGCCACATAGCGTGACAACGCGCCGATCCTGACCGTCTCGCCGTTATAAACCGCATCGTAGAAGACCGGTTCTTCACGCAATGGCAGGAACTTCTCAGGCACCGGCGGCAGATCTTCGTAGCCCGTAATGAATTCGCCCTGTGCGGTACTGACCTGATAGAAAACCCTGTCTTCTGCTGCACTTGTAAGCATCTCAAGCGCGACATAGGGAACATCCACCTCAATCTTGCCACCGATCAGGACAACACGGTCCGCAATGGCTAATGCAGAACTTAAAAGTGCACGGTCAAATGCTTGGTTTGTCGAATTAACTGCGTTACTGCGGACTTCGAGCAGCATCAGGGAACTGACCACCAAAAGCGGGATCAGCAGCGATATGACAAGCCTGCGCCGAAGCGATCGATTACGCCATTTCATGTTTTTTTCAACAGATAGCCAAGACCGCGAACGGTCTGGATTTTGACATCGGCCGCCTCTACCCGTTTGCGCAATCGACTGATATAAAGTTCGACCGCGTTGGCACTGATATCGTCTTCAAACCCGGCCAACTGGTCAACGATTTGCTCCTTGCTCAGAACATGACCGACCCGCATCAACAGGATTTCAAGGATATTAAGCTCACGCTTTGGAATATCGACATCCGCGCCATCAACCGTCACCCGTCGCGCCACTGTATCGAAACTGAGCTTCCCGCATTTAAGCTGGGTATTATGCGTCCCGGCATTGCGCCGCATAAGCGCCCTCACCCGCGCTTCAAGCTCGACCAGCTCGAACGGTTTGGCCAGATAGTCATCCGCACCAAGATCAAGTCCCTTGACCCTGTCTTCGATATCACCGCGCGCGGTCAGGATCAGAACGGCACTTTCGGCTCCGCGATGACGCAAACGTTTGAGAATCTCAAGCCCGTCAAGTTTCGGAAGGTTCAGATCAAGTACCACCAGGCCATATTCCTGGGTACGCAAAACGTCGTCAGCTTCCTCGCCATCGGCAATCACATCGACCGCATAGCCAGACTGTCGCAGGGATCCTGCAATTCCATCTGCCAGTGCGGCATGATCTTCGACAACAAGGACTCTCATTGTTTGCGCGACTTTTCCCTGATAAACCTCGACAGAGGTAATTTCTATTCTGCCATTTTCCCGGCAAAGGCATTCAAGAACAAGCGATATCCTCGCCCCGGCACCATATGCCACTGACCATCCGTGACACAGAGTATTGCAGCATGATTTCGGGCCGTATCTGTATTGGTTTATGTTTCATCGCCCTCGCCATGCAAGTTTCTTCTGCGATGGCCGAAGTTTTCACCTATCCGGCATTGCGTTCGTCCCAGGCATCCGATCCAGAACAATCACTGCTGACCAGTACACAACCGATGGCGGTTATCTATGGCTCCGCCGATATCGGTGCATTTGTCCCGGTGATCGAAGCCTTTCAGCAAGATAACCCGTTTATTGGTGTTGAATACCATCAGCTGCAAACGCTTGAGATGTATGACATTACCCAAAGCCAGCGCGCCAACGGTGAACCAACGGCGGACCTGATCATCAGCTCCTCGATGGATCTGCAGATGAAGCTGGCCAATGACGGATATGCCACCTCCTATCAAAGCAGTGAAACAGACGCTTTGCCCCATTGGGCACGCTGGCGCAACGAAGCCTTCGCCGTAACACAAGAACCCGCCGTCATCGCCTACAATCGCGAGTTTTTCCGCGAAAACGAACTTGAACCGCCCAGAACCCGCGAAGATTTTATCCGGTTACTTGTCAACCACGACGAGTTGCTGAGTGAAAAAGTCACGACCTATGACATTGAACGCAGCGGTGTCGGCTTCCTGTTTCTGGCGCGTGATGAACGATTTTTCCCCGGTATCTGGGATTTTGTCCGCATTCTGGGTCAGGCGAAGGTAAAGCTTTATTCCAACACATCTCCAATGCTTGAAAAAATCGCCTCCGGTCAGGTTGTGCTTGGCTATAACCTGCTGGGATCATATGCGGAAACCTTTACCCAACGAAACCCGAACCTTGGCGTCATCCTGCCCGACGACTTTATCGTCGTTTATTCAAGGATTGCCATCATCCCCCGTGGTGCACGCAACCCCGACCTAGGAGGTCGGTTCCTTGATTTCATGTTGTCGATCAAGGGCCAAAGCGTTTTGCAAAATGAAGGCAACTTCAACCCGGTGCGCGCCGACGTTCCGCCCAGCACATTCTCGTCGCTGATCTTTGACCGATATGGCGAACGCGTGCGTTCCTTCCCGGTCGGGCCGGGATTGCTGGTTTACCTTGATCAGGCCAAGCGCCAGCGCTTCCTGCGCCGCTGGCAGGATGCACTGCTGAACCGCAGATAACGCACCCTGCCCAACCACGTGTCTTGTTAAGACTTGGCATTGTCAGGTACTGGACGGCGATCCGGACCGGTATAGTTCCAGATCATCCGGCGCGGGATCGGTCCCTTGTTGCGGCCACCCTGTTGGGTTTGTTCCCACGCATGGGCAAGAATGCCTACCGACCGCGAAAGACAAAACAGCCCACGCGCCAGTTCCGGCGCAAATCCCAGTTCGGCATAGATAACTGCCGTCGCACCATCAATGTTCATCGGGATCCGTTTGCCTTTACGCGCCAAGAGTTCTGCCTCAATCGCGCTGGCAATTTCGCCATACCGCCCCGAAACATGACCTTCTTGTGCTGCCTCACTTACGAGTGCCAAAAGCCGTGGTGCACGCGGGTCAACCGGGTGGAACCGATGGCCAAAGCCCGGCACATGTTTGCCATGCTCAGCAATCTGATGATCAAGGCCGTCTGAAACTGCCCCGGCCATATCCTGTCCGGCATCCATGCGTGCTGCGATGTCATGATAAAGGGCAACTGCCTGCTCGCCCGCACCACCATGCACATCACCCAGCACATTAACCGCACTGGCCATGGCATTGTTCAGGCCAACGCCACATGTTGCCGCCATACGGGCAATGGCGATGCTGGCGGCTTGCGGCCCATGATCGATGGCCGAAACAAGGGCTGCCTCAAGCAGCTTGGCCTGCGGTGCTGATGGCAATTCGCCGCGTGTCATCAACCAGATCATGGTCGGAAAGCTGATATTGCCGATCAGACCTTCAATCGCGTAACCGCCATAATGGATTTTGCCCGGCTCCATATCGATGATGCCGGTCTGCCACCAGTCGCGCACTTCGTTTTCAACGTCTTCAACGGTTTT
>NZ_DCAO01000098.1:46731-51658 GCF_002311515.1 Thalassospira sp. UBA1131 | reverse complement strand
AAGCGCCTGTGGCACGGTCAGAACCGCACCGGCCGGAACACCAACGGCGTTAAGCTTTTCAACCCAGCAATCGGTTTCTTGCGTAACCAGCACTTCCTCAAGCAGTTCCGTCAAAGCCGATCTGTTTTCGAGCCGTTCCTTACGTGACACAAACCGCGGGTCCTTGATAAGCGCCTCAAGACCAAGAACACCGCACAGGGCTTCGAATTGTTCCTGCTTGTTTGCGGCGATGTTGATCTGGCCATCGGCCGTGGCAAAGGCGCCAGACGGTGATGACGTGAAGTTGTCATTGCCATTGGCGGTCGGCTCCTTGCCGGCAATCAGATAGTTCGAGACCACCCAACCCATCGTGGCAATCACCGATTCCAGCATCGAAATATCAATGAAGCTGCCCTTGGCATCCTTGTTGCCCATGGCCCGCCCCGCCAACGCCGAACTGATGGCAAAGGCCGCAGTCATGCCGCCAATGGTATCGGCCATCGGATACCCGACGCGATAGGTCCCTTTAGCCTTCCTCGCCAGTGATCGTCATGATGCCCGAAAGGCCCTGAACAATCTGATCATAGGCGGGAAGTTTCTTCATCGGGCCACTCTGGCCAAAGCCGGAAATCGCGCAATAAACCAGCCCCGGATTAACCTTTGAAAGTACATCGTAGCCAAGCTCAAGACGATCCATCACGCCCGGACGGAAGTTCTCGACCAGAACATCGGCCTTGGCCACGAGCTTTTTGAGGATTTCTTTCCCGCGCGGATCCTTAAGGTTCAGCGTGATCGAACGTTTACCGGCGTTCTGTGCCATGAATGAAACGCCCATAAGCTTTTCATTGAGCTCCATGTCGGCGCCAAGCTGGCGGGCAAGATCGCCACGCCCCGGCGCTTCAACCTTGATGACATCCGCCCCCATATGGGCCAGCTGGTGACAGCAAAACGGTCCGGCCAACACATTCGTCAGGTCAAGAACCGTGATTCCGGAAAGAGATTTCGGTCCGCTCATGGATATTTCCTAAATTCTGTCTGGTAGAATTATGTTCTATTATATAGAATTTTGAGCTTGGACAAAATGGTCTTGGCGCTCTCACTGCGCCAAATCAGAGCACGAAACGGATTTAACCATGTCAGAACAGAACGTTACGGCAGTCGAACGGGCTTTGGGAATTCTTGATGCCTTCACCGATCAGGACCATGACCTGTCGCTCAAGGACCTGTCCGAACGTACCGGAATGTACAAAAGCACCATCTCGAGACTGGCGGGAACGTTGGAGTCTTGTGGTTTTTTGATGATTTCGGGTCGTGGCCGCTATCGCCTTGGCCCGGCACTTTGGCGTCTGGGTTCGATTTACCGGCGATCATACGGCATGGACGATATCGTCCGCCCACACCTATCGATCCTTGTTTCGGAAAGCGGGGAAACCGCATCCTTTTACGTGCCCGAAGGCGCCAATCGATTGTGCCTGTTTCGAGAAAACTCCCCAAGCAGCCTGCGTCATCATCTTGAAGAAGGCGCCATTCTTCCTTGCGAATTCGGGGCTGCTGGCCACGTCATCCGCGCCTGGGGCGATGGCGTCGATGACCGTTCGTTACAGGTCCTCGAAGACAGGTTTGCCCTGAGCGAAGGCGAACGTGATCCGGATGTTTCGGCGATTGCCGTACCGGTACTGGATCGCCAGAACCACCTGCTCGGTGCACTTGCCCTTTCTGGTCCGATCAGTCGGTTCACCCCGGAAAAGCGACTCAAATGCCTGGCTTCGCTGCAATCACGTGCAGCGGATTGCGGTAAACGCATGTCTTCATGATCACAAACGGCCGCCTATCTTTGCCGCTAACGCATAAATCATGTGAAGTTTTTTCACCCATTTTTTGCCAATGACAGGTTGGTGACAGGTTTGGCTGTTACCGTCCCGCCACTGCCGATCCGTGAGTCATAAATTGGCCCCGGAACAAACAAGAAGAAAATTCGGCAAGGGAGGTCAGGTCAATTTCCGGGGTCAGGTGGGCATTCATGCCTCTGAAAGCGGTGTTCGGACTCCCCTTGCTGGTGCTTTGTTCCATTGATCGGCTTGCCACTATTCGGGTGGCTGGGAAATTGCTTTAGTGTCTGGAGGAGACCCTGATGAACAAACTGTCGATGTTCTCGCGTCGCGGATTTATCGCAGCAGCCACGGCTGTTGCTGTTTCGACTGCTGCATTTGGTGCAATGGATGCCAAAGCTGCAGAAATCGACGAAATTCACTTCGTCATTCCGGGCGGCGCAGGCGGCGGCTGGGATGGCACGGCACGTGGTACCGGTGAAGCCCTGACCAAATCGGGTCTTGTTGGCACCGCGTCCTACGAAAACATGTCTGGCGGCGGCGGCGGTAAGGCCATTGCCTACATGATCGAAGCTGCTGATCGTCTTGATAACACCCTGATGGTCAACTCCACCCCGATCATCGTGCGTTCGCTGACCGGCGTCTTCCCGCAGTCGTTCCGCGACCTGACCCCGATCGCAGCCGTTGTTGCTGAATACGCCGCATTCGCTGTTCCGGCCGACAGCCCGTATCAGTCCTTCACCGACGTTGTCGACGCGGTCAAAGCTGATCCGTCTTCGGTCAAGTTCGGCGGCGGTTCGGTCCGTGGCGGTATGGACCACATCGTTGCAGCCTATGCCGTTCAGCAGGGCGGCGGCGATGCCAAACAGGTAAAATACATTCCTTATGACGCAGGCGGCAAAGCAATCGCTGGCCTTCTGTCGGGTGAAACCGAAGTTCTGTCGACCGGTCTGGGCGAACTGCTTGAACTTGCCAAGGCAGGTCAGGTTCGCATTCTGGCTGTAACCTCGAAAGAACGCGTTGAAGCTGCTCCGGACGTTCCGTCGCTCGGTGAACTCGGCATTGATGCTGAATTCGTCAACTGGCGCGGTTACTTCGGTTCGCCTTCTCTGTCAGCTGACAAAGCGGATGCCTATGCTGCGATCCTCAAGGACGTTCAGGCAACCCCGGAATGGGAAACCGTTCGTACCCGCAATGGCTGGGAAAAAATCTACAAGCCGCGTGCTGAGTTTTCTGCCTTCATGGAAAACCAGGAAAAGGTCGTTGGCGACCTGATGCGCGACCTTGGCTTCCTGAAATAAGCCGTTAATACACAAGTAAAAAGACCTCCGAAGGAAACCACGCCATGTCCATCAATCGCGACAAATTCGGCGCGCTGCTATTTCTTTGCCTTGCGCTGATATATGGCTTCTATGTCGATGACATCCCGCTGCTGTTTGGCGACGAGGATGCCCCGTTCAATGCCAGAACCCTCCCTAACGCCCTTGCATGGTTGCTTGGTGTGGTTTCCTTCATCCAACTGGTGCTGCCAACCAACAAAGAGGCCGGCAGCCTCGAACACGCTTTCCGCGGTCTTAAGTGGAAACGCGTTGTTATCCTGGCGGCACTGATGGTGTTTTATGGCCTGACCATCCGCCAGCTGGGCTTCCCGATTTCAACATCGCTCTTCCTGATGGGCGGTTTTTATACGCTCGGCGAACGACGTCCGCTGGTTCTGATCCTGACGGCTGTCGGTGTCACGCTTGCTTTCTGGGGCTTGCTCTATGCCATGGGCATCTACCTGACCCCGGGCGATTTCTTCTATTATCTCGGTTGGATGTCAAACGATGCTTGAGGGAATTTTCTCCGGTCTTTCGACCGCTGTCATGCCGATCAACCTGTTGATGGTTGCGGTCGGCTGTTTCGCAGGCACCTTTATCGGGATGCTTCCCGGTCTTGGCCCAATCACTGCCATTGCCCTGATGATCCCGATCACCTACGGGTTTGATCCGTCCACCGGCCTTATTCTGATGGCGGGCGTGTATTACGGGGCAATCTTTGGCGGCTCGACCTCTTCTATTCTGATCAACGCGCCGGGTGTTGCCGGAACGGTTGCGACCGCCTTTGACGGTTACCCGATGGCCCAAAAGGGTCAGGCTGGCAAGGCACTGGCCATTGCCGCCTACTCGTCATTCTCTGGCGGTACAATTGCTGCAATCTTCCTGCTGGTGGCCGCACCGGCACTGGCATCGGTTTCGTTGTCGTTCCAGTCTGGTGACTATTTCGCATTGATGGTGCTTGGTCTGACGGCTGTGTCTGCCTTTGCCGGCAAGGGACAGGTTCTTAAGGCGATTACCATGACCCTGTTCGGGATCATGCTTTCGACCATCGGCACGGATCCGGCGGCTGGCGTTGCCCGCTTTACCTTTGGCAGCATGGATCTTGTCGACGGCATCAGCTTCCTTTTGCTGGCCATGTCGACCTTTGCCCTTTCAGAGGCTCTGCTCTCGATCCTGCGTCCGACCAAGGACACCCGTTCCGAGGAAGAAAAGGCGCTTAAAAGCCTGGGCTCGATGAAGCTGTCGAAGGAAGAAGTCAAGATCATGATCCCGGTCATTGGCCGTTCCTCGGTTCTTGGCTTCTTTACCGGCGTTCTGCCGGGTGCCGGTGCAACGATTGCATCCTTCCTTGCATATGGCATGGAACGCAATATTGCCTCGGCCAAGGAAAAGCTCGGCTTTGGCAAAGGCTCCATCCGTGGTCTGGCCGCGCCGGAAACCGCAAACAACGCTGCGTGTTCCGGTTCCTTCGTACCGCTTCTGACCCTTGGTATTCCGGGTTCGGGCACCACGGCGGTGATGATGGGCGCGCTGATTTCCTATGGTGTTCAGCCGGGTCCGCGTCTGTTTGTTGAACAGCCGGACGTGTTCTGGTCGGTGATCATTTCGATGTATATCGGCAACATCGTGTTGCTGGTTCTGAACCTGCCGCTGATCCCATATATCTCGCGTCTTTTGGCCCTGCCCCAGCAGCTTCTTGTTCCGTTCGTTCTGTTCTTCTCGCTGGTTGGTGTCTATCTGGTGACCTTTAACACCATGGACATCCACATGATGGTGATTGCAGCTGCAATCGCGATCGGC
>NZ_DCAO01000098.1:32948-46598 GCF_002311515.1 Thalassospira sp. UBA1131 | reverse complement strand
GGCAAGATGATGGAGGAAAACCTCCGTCGTGCACTGGCCATTAGTGACGGTTCAATTTCATTCCTTTGGGAACGCCCGATCACACTGGTGATCCTGTTGATCAGCATTCTGTTCCTTGCAGCCCCGTTGATCGGCAATCTGCGCAGCTGGTTGGCAAACCGCAAATCAGCGCTTCCCAATGATGGTGAACTCTAAGATCGGCCTCTGAGCGACGTGAAGGATATTGGTAATGCGGTTTCTTGATAATCTGTCGATTGGTCCCAAAACCCTTTTGGTTCCGGTCTTCCTGATGATCGTCATTGTCGCCATGGGGATTGCCACTGTGGCAACCCTCGAAAGCGAGAAAGACACCCTTACCAGCCTTCGCGTTGAAGCCTATGAACGGCGATCCGATGCGTTGACACTCAGCAATGCCTTGAACGAGGCGCACGGATCGCTGTTTCGTATTCTGACCTGGGACTCCAACGGCATTAATGCTGCTGTTGTGCCCGATCTGCGCGAACAGGTCGCCAAACTCGAAGAAGAACTCGCCCCCCTTGCCCAGCGTCTTGCCGCTGTGGGTGGTGATGCCTTTACCGAGAACTATGCGAAATACATGGAACAGGTGAACCAGTTCCTTGTTGAAAGCGAAATGAACATCTATGGCGCGCTGGAAGTCATTGCCCAGGCTGATGAAACCTTCCAGGCCCTTCAGGCGCCGCTTAACGATATCCTTGCCCAATCGCATGAAATTGCCACCACGTCGTTTGCCAATGCCTATGCGCAGGCCGAAGCCCTGCAGCGTGTCTTTGTCATCGTTGCACTGATTGTTGTGGTTGTTGCGGTTGTTGTGTCGGTCTTCGTCTCCCGGCGCATTTCACGGCCCATGACCGACCTTGCCGAGTTGATCGAACAAATTTCCAATGGCGATCTTGATGTGAGTGTTCGCGGTGGACAACGCGCTGACGAGATCGGCAAGGTCGCGCGCTCTGTCATGGTGCTGCGGGATCAGTCCAAGGAGGCAGAAGTCCTGCGTCAGGAACGCGAACGCGTGCGTGGCCTTGAAAGACAGCGCCAGCAAAACCTGATCGACGCCACCAACCATTTCCAGCGCGTCGTTCAGGAAGCCCTTTCCGGCTTTGATCAGGAATTCAGCTCGCTCAACGGATCTGCCAGCGACATGGAACAGATCGCGACCCTTGCCAGCGCACGGTCCGCCGACGCCAACCAGCATTCCGAGCAGGTTCTTCATCACATCGAAGCTGTTTCCCAGACGACCGCGAGCTTGTCCGAAGCCATTGCTGAAATCGGCCAACAGGCCCAAAACTCGGCCGAGGTTGCCGGACGTGCACGTTCCGAAAGCGAACAGTCACGCGCCCTGTTTGAACAACTGACCAACGCCACCCAACGGATCGGTGATATCGTCAGCCTGATCGAAGACATCGCCAACCAGACCAACCTGCTTGCCCTGAACGCCACGATCGAGGCTGCACGCGCCGGTGACGCCGGCAAGGGATTTGCCGTGGTCGCGGGCGAAGTCAAAAACCTCGCCTCCCAGACTGCACGCGCAACCGAAGATATCGCAAGTCAGGTCGAAGAAATTCGTGGCCTTACCGACAACGTGGTCAATGCCTTGCACGGTGTTGCCGATGTGATTGGCGAGGTGGATCAGTCGGCCGCTGCCATCGCCGCCGCCGTTGAAGAACAACAGGCCTCCACAGCCGGTATTTCCGACAGCATTCAGGATGCAAATGGTGGCATGCGGACCGTGGCCGAGGCGGTTGGTGCACTGGATAACGAAACAGCCCGCGTACATAACGGTTCGGCAAACGTAACGCGCGCCACCAGCACATTGAATGACGAAGCGACCAAACTGCGTAACGCAATTGATGGCTTCCTTGAACAAATCGAGAAGAACAAGGCCGAAGCATAATGACGAGAACACCGGATGGTCGCTCAGGCGCCCATTGGATCAACCGACTTTCCGGTGTTTTGACACCCCAGTTTTTCAAAAAACTGTCGATTGCTTTGGGGATTGGCCTTATTGGCGGCTTGATCGCCCATTTCATTAATATGCCTCTGGCCTGGATGATGGGCCCGATGCTTGCCACGTTTGTCGCAAGCCTGCTGCGCGTGCCGATGGGTGTGCCGATGCAGTTTCGCTCTGGCATCCTTGGCGTTATTGGTATTTTTCTCGGCGCATCTTTTACACCCGATACGCTTGATCAGGCTGCAAAGTGGCCAATCAGCATGATCGCGGTTCTGCTGTATGTTCCGATCATCACATTCGTGATCACCTGGTTCTATTCCCGCATTGCCCGCCTGGATCCAGCCACAGCGCTGTTTTCCGCGACACCGGGCGGCCTGACACCGATGGTCGTTCTTGGGGCCGCGGCTGGCGGCAATGAACAGGAAATCGCCCTGACGCAGGGTTTGCGTGTTTTGCTGCTGGTGATGTCGGCACCGCTGATTGTTTTGATGATCACGGGCGTTGTGGCAAATGGCCATGGCGATAGTCAATCGGTTCAAATGACACTGAATGAAGGCCTTTTGACCGCCGGTTGCGCGATCATCACAGTGCTGGTCTTTCGCAAGCTGCACATCCCGGCGGCCTATATGACCGGTGCGATGGCGGCTAGCATGGTGTTGCACGTATCGGGCATCGTCGAAGGTAACCTGCCCGACTGGTTGCTTGCTGGAAGCCTGTTGATCCTCGGCTCTGCCATCGGCAGCCGGTTTTCGGGCGTCAAGATCGCCGTCCTTGTCCGTCTTACGGGCTATTCGGTGCTGGCAACCTTTGTTGTCCTGGCCTTTACCGGTGGGGTTGCATGGTTCGTATCGCAATGGCTGGATCTTGATTTCATTGCCGTATTGCTGGCCTTTGCGCCGGGTGGCGTTGCTGAAATGTCATTGATTGCGCTGGCCCTCAATGTCGAACCGAGTTTTGTCGCCTTTCACCATATCGTGCGCATTTTCGAGATCGTGTTGCTGGCGCCACTCCTTGCCAAGTGGTTTCAACGCCACATGCAAAAGAAAGCCGCACGGCAAGATTAATCTGTTTCGGACGCTTCTCTCGTCTGATTAGCCAAACATGTCCTTGGTGATCCCGTCATACCAGGCAACAGATTCCTCAAATGTATGCCGGCGGACATCGGCACTTTCATTGGGTTGGCTGATAAAGGATGAAGTGCTGGCGATCGCGCCGTCAACATTGCCATATTGCGCCCCGACCTTGATCCCGTCATTGGTTTCGACAAGGCTCCAGCACGTATTGAGATAACGCGCTGGAAAGACCCGCGTATCCATCAGATCCGCCATCAGATGCATCACTACCACTTTCGCCTGACTATTGGCAGCAGATCCTGACTTTGGCATGGCGCCTGCGATGGACGCATCACCGATGACAAAGATGTTCTGATCGCGTTTGGACCGCATGCTTTCGGCATCCACCGGGCAGAAGCCGCTGTCATCCGAAAGCCCCGTACTGATGGCAATGCTCCCGGCCTGTTGTGCCGGAATGATGTTGAGCAACGCACCGCTAAAGGTATCAAAATCGGTCTCCACTGCTCCGGCTTCGACATCGACACCCTTGATACCCCCGTGGATATTGGGCCCGTACCATTCCACCATGCCCGGATAGTATTTCTCCCACCCTTCCGCAAAAAGCCCCTGTTTGGAGAATTTCTCCTTCGGATCAAGAACAACAATCGTGCAGTCAGTGAGCCCGCGTGCCTTAAGCGTATGGGCAATCATTGAAACACGCTCATACGGGCCGGGCGGACAGCGATACGGATTGGGTGGCGCAACCATCACCACCTGATCACCGTTTTTAAGGCCATCAATTTTTGATTTAAGCAATTGTGTCTGCGGCCCGGCCTGCCAGGCGTGCGGGGCAATTTCCGCCAGCTCCGCCGAATATCCCGGAACACTACCGAATATCAGATCAATACCTGGTGACAGGACCAGCCGGTCATAGGGGATGGTTTCCCCGGTTGATGTGCGCACCTGCTGGGCTGTGCGATCAATTTCTTCTGCCCGGGCTGTTACTTTGCGAATGCCATAATCATTGATCAGTCGATCATAGCCATGCGTGATCGACGCAAAATCGCGATAGCCACCAAGGTACAAGTTGGAGAAAAAGCAGGTCGTGTATTTCTCGGAATCCTCAATCAGGGTGATGTTGATTGCCCCACCGGCCTTTTCCGCCAAATGACGGGCCACCGTTGCCCCACCGGCACCGCCACCAACAATCACGACATTCTTGCGGCCTTGCGCGCGCAAAATGCCCGACATTGCCATGGCACCTGCACCGGCGCCGAGAAACTTGTTGAACGTTCGCCTTGTGACACTGCTCATTTTCTTGTTCCTGATCCGTTGATTAACGACGTTTCACAAACTCCAACCTCTACTCCTTGGCCGAAAAATAGGTCGCAAGCGCTGCCAATTCTTCCATACCAAGGCTTGTCATGATTGCCTGCATCACTGAATTGTCGCGCAGGCGGTATTTGTATTCCAGCATCGCCTCGACAAAATACTCGCGCGGCAAACCGTCGATCACCGGGATCGCATGATTGGCAGCTTGTCGCTGATGACACGTCACACATTCTGTTGCGAGATAAGCGCCATAATCCGCATCACCGGGCATTGCCAATACTTGCCCGATGGCCTCACCCAATGGCATGTCCGGTGTCGTTTTCTCCACACCGGACTCAGCAAACGAAAAGGTCGGGATCAAGAAGATCCCGAACGCAATACACAGCCAGATCCTATCAATGCCCTGCACCCGAAACACGCGCGCTGTCANNTCCGGTGACAGTCACGCATTAATCAATCCCCCCGGCACCGTTTTCTTCATCACCGTCCGGCGTGACATCAAGAATACGCGCGCGCATCACGATCTCGGCCGGACCGTCGCCACAATTTTCCATGCAGGGTTCAACATTGGTCGCGAAATTTGCCTCTTCCAGACGATCATCGGGATAGAAGTTCTCTTCGTTTGGCAACGAAATCTCGCTGAAGGTTTCGTTGGACAACTCAAAGTCTTCTTCTGTGACAATATCGTTCAAATACAACAGGTAAGCTGTAATTGCGTAGGTCTGATCCGCACTCAGCGACCGGGCATTACCAAACGGCATTGCCCGATGGACATAGTCAAAAATCGTCGAGGCGAACGGCCAATAAGACCCGATGGTCTTGACCGGACGATCCGCCGTCAGGGTATCAAAGCCACCCGATAATACTGGCCAACGTCCCTCGCCTTCACCAAACACGCCATGACACACCGCGCAGTTTTCATCATAGAGCACGCCACCATCGGCAACAGTACCGCTGCCAACAGGTAGCCCGACACCGTCCGGACGAACATCAATATCCCATGCTGCAATTTCTTCGGGCAGTGCTTCGCGGCCAAGATGATAAACGCCATGCTCAGGGATCACTGCATCCGCTGCATTCACAGCAGGTTCCGCCGCAGATGCGGTTTCAACAGGTGCTGCTGCCGGTGCAGACTCAGATTCCGCTGCGGCTTGCTCTGCACTTTCCGAGAAGGTTGCCAGATAGGCGATCACATTGGCGATCTCGTCGTCCTTTTTCAGGCCGGCAAAGGCCATCTTCGTACCTTTGACATAGTCGCGCGGTTTCGCCAGATATTCGGTCAGACTGTCGTGATCCCAAACCAAACCTTCTTCACCGGCCTTGGTCATCGCCTTGGAGTATTTGAAATCCTCAAGCGAGCCGGCAACGCGCCCGAAGATTTCATTGAGTTCCGGTCCAACCTTGTTTTTGGCCCCTTCACCCACGGCATGACAGGCAGCACATTTGCGGAAAACCTTCTCGCCTGCATCTGCATCTTGCGCGTTGGCATTGGTTGCCCATGCTGCGCCAAGCAGAACGATGCTTGCGGTAAACTTAAGAAACTTCGACATTTTCCGCCTCTCCGTTCGACTTCAGATACCAGGTCTGGATGCCATTATTGTGATAGATCGAGTTATCGCCGCGTGCCGCGCGCAGGGCGTCCTTTGTCGGCTGGACGTAACCCTGTTCGTCAATGGCACGCGATTGCAGATAAAGCGGTGATCCGTCCCAGTTGAACTCGTAATAGAAGCGATGCAGCGACCGGCTAAGGCTCGGCCCGTCAATCCGGGCATGCTGCCAGTTGCGGCCACCGTCAATCGACACATCAACGCGCTTGATCTTGCCATGGCCAGACCATGCAACGCCGGTAATGATCGTATGGCCGCGGCCATGGGTGATCGGGGCCTGCGGGCTTGGATTGGTGATGACGGATTTGACATCCATCGCCCAGGTAAAGCGCCGGGCACGGCCATCAGGCATAAGATCGGTATATTTCGACGTCTCTTCGCGGAGCTGCCATGGCTTATCGCCGACCTCGATCCGGCGTAGCCATTTCACCCACATATTGCCTTCCCATCCCGGAACGCACAGGCGCACCGGATATCCTTGTTCGGGGCGCAGGGCCTCGCCATTCATTTTGAAAGCAACCAGGCAGTCATCGAGCGCCTTTTCAATCGGGATCGAACGACCCATACCCGATGCATCGGCACCTTCGGCCAGGATCCATTTCCCGGCTGGCTTGACACCGGCTTCTTCCAGAAGTGTGCGCAGGCGAACGCCGGTATACATCACGTTATGCAGCATACCGTGGGTAAACTGGCAGCCATTAAGCTGCGCGCCACGCCACTCCATGCCAGAGTTCGCCGCACATTCAAGGAAATAAACCCGGTTTTCACGCGGAAAACGCATCAGATCCTGCATGGTAAAGACAAGCGGCTTGTCGACCAGACCATTGATCATCAGGCGATGCTCGGCCGGGTCCACTTCGGCGACCCCGCTGTGATGACGCTCAAAGCAAAGACCATTGGGCGTGATGATGCCGTCAAGTTCATGCAACGGTGTGAAGTTGATCGACGATATCGGATCGGCGGTCAGCCATGGCACATCGCGACGTACGACATGTGCTTCAAACGGTGACGGCACACCATAAGGTGCGGCATCCACGCCCGGACCGGAATACTGGTTCCAGTCCTTGAGTTCCGTGATCGCCGGATCCGGGGTTCCGGCCGCCAACGCAGCACCGCCACCAATTGCGGCAACCGCGGCCCCACCGGCGGCTGTTAAACCACCCTGAAGAAAGCTGCGCCGGCTTGGCACAAAATTCTTATTTTTCTGAGGTTGTTTGGACATGGCTCTTGGTGCCCTCCCTACACATTCGAAATTTTATATATATTGAGGCGAAAAATGCCCTGCCCGGTGATTGGAACCGGCCAGGTGATTTCGCCTAGTTCATTCCAATCACTTTCACGGTGTCATTGCGTGGAATATCAATGACCTTGTGGCGGGTGATGTAGTTTTCCATCAGATCGTAGACCGCTGGTCCTTCAACGCCTTCGTTGACGGATGCCCAACCGGCGACGACATAACTGCGATCCGCTTCAATCGGCTCGCCAGTCTTGATCATGGTCATGTTCGAGATACGGTTGCCGATACTTTCCTTCGGTGCGCAGCTATAGGCCATGCCACCGACACGAACCATGTCACCCCCCTGTTGGAAGAACGGATCCTTGTTAAACAGGTTGTCACAAACGTCCTCGAGGATTTCCTTGATCTGCGTGCCTGTGAACTCCAGACGATAAACCGACGGGTAATTCATACTGGTCTGGTTATAAAGATCATCGATGGTGATATCGTCACCCGGAAGCAATGTCGTGCCCCAACGGAATCCCGGGCTGAATGCCAACTCAGCATCTCGTTCTTCCATGATCCCCTGACAAATCAGGTCATCCCAGGTGCCGTTGAAATTGCCGCGGCGATACAGCAAACCAGATGTCTTACCGATGACACGATTGCACTCCGCCTCATAAGGTGCGCGGACCTCGTCAATCTTGGCGGCCATTTCCGGATCGGGATCAATCACATCCGAGAACACCGGAATAAGTGCAGAATTATAACCGGTTACGCGCCCGTCTTTAACTTCCAGATCAACGCGCCCCAGATATTTACCGTGTGAACCCGATGACAAAAGCAACGTGTTACCGATCTTGATCGCCTCGGGCACGGCATCATGGGTATGGCCGGTCAGGATGACATCAATGCCGTTCACAACAGTTGCCAGTTTCTGGTCCACGTCAAATCCGTTATGCGACAACAGGACGACCACAGCGGCCCCGGCCTCGCGCGCAGCGTCGACATTGGCTTGAATAACTTCCGGGCGAATACCAAACGACCAGTTCGGGATCATCCAGCGCGGATTGGCAATCGGGGTATAGGGCATGGCCTGCCCGATCACCGCGACCTTGTGCCCACCGGTTTCATAGAACGCGGTATGTTCGAAAACCGGTTCATCCCATTCTGTGTCAAAGACGTTGCTGGCCAGGAACGGATAACCAAGATCATCAACGATCTCCTTGACCCGGTCTTCGCCAAAGGTGAATTCCCAATGCCCGACCATCGCATCCGGTTTGAGCAGCTTCATGCAATCAACCATGTCCTGCCCATTGGTCTTGAGCGACGTATAGGACCCCTGCCAGGTGTCACCACCATCAAGGAACAGAACGTTGTTATCCCCGCGTTCCGCGCGGATCGCCTTAACCAGCGTCGCGGTGCGATCAAGACCACCAAGGCGCCCATAAGTCCGCGCCATATCGACATAATCGACCATGGTGTGAGCATAGGCGAGCGGACTGCCGCGCTGTATCCCAAAGTGGGACAGGAATTCCTCACCCACCAGATGCGGCGGAATGCCTTCAAACGCCCCGACACCGTAGTTTTCTGATGGCGGGCGGAAATAGACCGGCTTTAGCTGGGCATGAACATCGGTGAAGTGCAAAAGCGTAATGTTGCCTTTGCTGTCAAACTTCAAAAGGTCGTCTTGGGTCAGACGCTGTTGGGCAGCCACACGGGTCAAACTGCCCATATAGCCGGTCGCTGCGGTGGTCACAGCAGCCCATTGTAAAAATTCACGGCGCGAAAACATTTATTGGTGGCCTCCGGGCAATATTCACCTGTTCGGCAACGCGGCCGAGGCATTTAAAGGAAGAAAGGCGGGGCAACCGGGAGGATAAGCCAATCACCCCTGTAGTAACTTTTGGGTCCTATTGGCGAACTGCCGGTGTCTCGACGGACAAGCCGGTGCCACGCCAGGTCACATAGACCTCAAGCGCCATCAGTTCGTCAGAAAACGCAGCCGGGAATTCCGCGCGGGTATCACGGATGCAACCGCGAAAACGGTTATGCAGTGACACCAGACTAGCCTGTTTCAGGCGATAGGTCGGGAACCCGTTGACATTGCCCTGACTGAGATGGTCGGCGCGAATGTAGTTGCCATTGTTCTGTTCATGACAGGATGCACAGGAAAGATTGAGCTGCCCGGTCCGGGTGTAATAAAGCTCGTTGCCCTTCTCCCACCAGCTTTGCATGTGCCCTTCGGCAAGATCGATGGCAACCGGCGTGCCCAACGACTGATGTTTGACATAGGCGGTCAACGCCTTCTGTTCAGGGGCGTCAAACTTATAGGCCTCTGCCCCCATCTCTTCGGTGCGGCACTTGTTGATCTGAAGTTCCACATTGATCGGGCGGTTGGATGCTTCATCCCACTTCGGGAAGCTTGCCCCGACACCAGCCATGCTTTCCTCGGCATCCCCATGACAGGATGCGCAGGATTTACCGGCACTTCCGTCAACCGTATTCCAAAGATCCGCACCGTCCTGCACTTCAAGCATCCCGGGGTTTTCAAAGGTATCGGTTTCCAAAAGACGCGTTTCTTCGGTTCGATACAGCCAACCTGACAGCACCTCGTCAAGCGGGTGACCTTCTGGCGGTGCCGCCCGGGTGATCATCTGGATTTCGCCGTCGATGACGAGTTCATCGTCAACCGGCCCACCGGCAAACGCAATCCCCGGGACAAGTGCGGTCATGGCAACCGCAGCAGCTTTGGCTATGATTTGGTTTCTCAAGACATTCCCTCCCGATACAGTGGCGGGCCCGTGATCACCTGGATCAAGGACCCGTCCCGAATCATTTTATGGCGATCTTGTTTTCAGTCTCGTAGACAGAACCGTCATCATCCAACCAGCTGAACTTGAATGTTCCAGCCTCGTTAACCTTGGCGGAAAACTCGATATAGGGGTTGGCGGAAATTGCCGGCTCGAGTTCACAGGAAAACACGGGCTTGCCGTTGAATTCACAAGTGAACTTGTTGATGATCTGGCGCGGGATGAGTTTGCCATCCTTGCCCTTGCGCAAACCTGATTCCATCGGATGGTTGATCAGGGTCTTGATGGTGATGACCTCACCAGCCGATGCGGATTTCGGCACTTTTACACGCGGCTTGATATTGTCCATTTGATTTTCTCCCGATCCGATCAGCCGCCGCAACCACCGATGGTCACTTTGACTTCTTTTTTATCCATGAAAACCTGGCCCTTGCTGGTCTTTGCGACCGCAACCACATTCTGGGTTTTCGCAAGACGCATGCGGGTTTTCGCTTCGGCTGCACCGCTCATTGGCGTGAAGTGGAATACAGCGACATCCGGGTTGGGGTTGCCTTCGGCATAGATGACAACCGACTCAACGTAATCGTCATCCGTCATCGGGCTTGCCACAGACACTTCGATCGGCACGGTGTTGCCGTTTTCGGCAATTTCGGGCGTCGTCAGGGTCAGGTCACCACCCATCGCAGGCTCTTTACCACCGGCAAAGTTTTTGATGCTTTCGGCTGTGGCTTCCGGCGCGGCAGAGGCGGACAGCGAGAAGCCGAACACTCCGGCTGCAGCTGCACCGACCGATGCACAAAGCATTTGGCGTCGTGTGAGATTCATCTTGGTTCCTCGGTGGTTGTTATTCTTTGAGCGTCGCCAAATAGGCCACGACATCTTCAACTTCCTGCGCGGTCAGGATTGTTTTGCCGACCAGATCTTCGCGGACATTGATGCCGACATTCAGCGAATAGAAACCCGGCATAACCGTCTGTTCGGAGAAAACTTCTTTGGCATCAGCCACGATGGCGCGAAGTTCGCCCTCGCTCCAGCGGTCGGCAGCACCATCAAGAGGCGGCCCGACTTCGCCGTGGAACAGCTGGTCGCTTTGATCTTTGACAGCGTGACATGCCAGACAGTTGCCAAGGCTACGATTGGCAAAGACCTTACGCCCGTTTTCCGGGTCCCCCGGCTGGCTGGTCAATGACTGGGATACAGACATGTCATCGAATTTGACATCGGCAGGTGCAAGTGCATCAGCTGCGGCAAGGGCCGGAAGGCCAACGATCAGGCACGCAAGAAAGGTTCTTGGTTTCCAAGACATGGCGTTGTGGTTCCTCCTGTGACGATGCCCCTGCCCTCTGTGTGGCATATGAACATCCCCGGTCTGACATCTGGCGGCTCTGACGGCGCCTTTAGTTCAAGTTATTCAAACTCAACTTTTAATTCAACACATAAATATGATATTTTTAATGTTTCATGTTCTGAAATATCAATTATGCACGCATTACAAGGGGTTGTTACCGCCCCAAACGACCCTCTTCCTGAAGCTTCTGAATGATGCGGGCATGATATTTCTGGAAGTGCTCGTCGGTTTCGTAGCCCTTCTCGTTCACCCAGCGAAACATATTCAGGAACGTCCATTTGCCAAACGCACCGGGCATGGTCGCAACCGCAGCCTCGGCGGCATTCTTGCCGTCTTCCGGGACTTCTTCAGGCAAAAAAACGATGGTCGGGGTAAAGACATAGTCCCACTTGCGGGCGGCGGTTTTCTCGCTCAGCACGTCGCCATCGAGATCAATCACTTCTTCGTCGCCAAACATGTTGTATTGGACGACCTTGAAGTTCTCCTTGATGTAGTCGGATACCTCTGGATCGCTCAGCAGTTCGGTATGCATCTTGGCGCAATAGATGCAGCCGCGCTGTTCAAAGATCATCACCAGACGTTTGTTTTCATCCCGGGCGGCCGCGATATCGTCGGCAATGTCGCGAAATGTGATCGAAAACCAGTCTTGCTTGTGAAGACCATCTTCGCCCACGGTTTCCGCGTGCGATCCTTGTGACCAACTCACCATCAGAAAACCGGCGACCAGATATTTTGCCAAAGGCACTCCAAGCAGCAGATGACGCATATTCATGACGCAACTCCTATCCGAGGGTCGAAAGCGAAGGGAAAGTCTCAAGCAACCATTGGGCGATGGCCGACATCTGCCCGGTCATGAACAAGACACCGGTCAACACCAACAAGATCCCCATCGCCCGCTCAACAGTGTGCATGTGTCGTTTGAATTTTCGGGACCAGCCAACGAATTGCCCGGCGAAAAGCCCCGCCAGCGCAAAGGGCAAACCGATTCCCAGCGAATAAACCGCAAGCAACCCTGCCCCGCGCAATGCCGTACTTTCCGCCCCGGCAACAAACAGGATTGCGGCCAATGCCGGCCCCACGCACGGTGTCCAGCCAAAGGCAAAGGCAAGCCCCATCACATAGGCCCCGACAAGACCCGCTGGCTTTTTCGCCACATTGACCCGCGCATCGCGATACAAAAGCGATATTCGGAAAACCCCCATAAAATGGAGGCCCATGATCGCAATCATCATCCCGGCAATTATCGATAAAATGTCGAAATAGCTGGCCAGTGACTGGCCAATGACGCTTGCTGTCGCTCCGAGTGCGATGAAAATCGTGCTAAAACCCGCGACAAAGGCCAATGCCGTAAAGAACACCTGGCTTGACTTCGCACTTGCGACCGCACGATCATCAAGATCCGCCACACTGACCCCTGCCAGATAGGCAAGGTATGGCGGCACAATCGGCAAAACACATGGCGTAAAGAACGACAACACCCCCGCAAGGAAGGCTGCGCCGAAACCAATATCGAGCAATTCATGTTCCTCCCGGCGCTGTGGGTATCTGATTTTGGAATTTGTTTATCGGCGCCTGTTCAAAGAATAGTATTTTTCATATATATAATTCAATCATAACTTTATGTAGAATTCAGACATATGAAAAAACCGCACATTTTCGGGGCGTTCCGGCTCATCCCAGCCATGCTTTTCGCATCACAGATGTGGATTAGCTCTGCATTGGCGACCGAATTGCTGATGCTTGAACAGAAGGGATGCGCATGGTGTGTGCGCTGGCATCAGGAAATCGGCGAAGCCTACCCCAACACCGAACAAGGAAAACTGGCCCCTCTTCGCCGTGTTGATATTCATGAATGGCCCGAAGACCTTGATCACATCGCGCGTGAACGTGTTACACCGACATTCGTGTTAATCAGCAACGACCGGGAAGTCGCCCGCCTGCGCGGTTATCCCGGCGATCATTTTTTCTGGCCGATGCTTGACGAGATGCTCTCGCAATTGCCGAACGATTAGGAAAACTGTATATTCGGTTTGAAGCACAGTATCCAATCGTGTATTGACCCGGATGTCTGGTACAATCGGATATCTAATGGCTTTGGCCCTTTAACCGACGAGCACAGCAAACGATGGCCCTACCACGTTTCAAGCAAAACATGGACTCGACCGAAGCCGAAGCTCTCCTCAAGCAGGCGCGCAAGGCCAGCGAGATGCTCAAGGCGCTGTCGCATGAGACACGCTTGCTGATCCTTTGCATCCTGCAGGAAGGCGAAAAGTCGGTATCCGATCTCGAAGAAATTCTGTCCATGCCCCAGGC
>NZ_DCAO01000098.1:17066-32876 GCF_002311515.1 Thalassospira sp. UBA1131 | reverse complement strand
GGCACGCTTTATGACCTGTTCTGTGCCCCGGTCCGCGACGAAGAAAAAGCCGCTGCCGAATAGGCGACAACTGCTGATCGAAAAAGCTTCCTTGAATTAGAACAGAAAAAACGTCACGATTCCGCCGACGCCTTGGCAAAAAATTACAATCAACAAGGCGGGAGGAAAACGTCATGCTGGGTTTGGATAATCCCTGGGCCCTGCCGCTTGTCGGTATTTTGACCGGCATTGTGGTGGGATTTGTCGCACGTCGACAACATTTCTGCACGATGGCAGCCCTTGAACGCTATTGGTTTGCCGCCAACAGCATCGGTCTGCGCGCCTGGGTGCTGGCGGCCATCACCGCACTGATTTGTACCCAAACGTTTATCTCCCTTGGCGTTATCGATCTTTCCAACAGTTTCTACATTACCCCGACCCTGCCGATTGCAGGCAGCATTCTGGGCGGGCTGATGTTTGGCTTTGGCATGGCCTTTGTCGGCACATGCGGATTTGGCGCCATCATTCGTCTGGGCGGTGGCAATCTGCGTGCACTGGTCGTCCTGACCGGTATTGGACTGGCGGCCATTGCTGCCCTTCGCGGCGTAACGGGCCATTTTCGTGTCTGGTTTCTTGATCCGCTGTCAATTGAGTTCACCTCAGCCGGATCGCAATCAATTGGCGCGATCGCATCAAACGCCAGCGGATTTGATCTGCACTATCCGATTGCCCTGCTGGTCAGCGCCATCGGGCTTTGGTGGGTCTTTCGCAGTTCTGATTTCCGTGCGGAGCGCGCCAAGGCGCTTGGCGCCATCACAATTGGCGCCTGCATTTCGCTTGGTTGGGTCTGGACAACAAGCTTTGCAAAATATCGTTTTGTTGAAACCCAGATCGAGGCGGGATCCTTTGTCACCCCGGTTGGCGACACGATCATGCAGATCATCACCGTTACAGGGGCCCTGCCCGATTACGGGGTTGGATTGGTGATTGGGGTGTTTCTGGGTGCTGCACTGGCAGCTTGGAAAAGCAACGACATGCGCTGGGAAGCCTGCGATGACGCTCGCGAACTTGGCCGCCACCTACTGGGTGCATTCTTGATGGGAACTGGCGGCGTTTTTGCCCTTGGCTGCACCATCGGCCAAGGTGTCAGCGCGTTCTCCACGCTGGCAATTTCTTCGCCAATTGTGATGATCTCGATTGCCATTGGGGCGCGGGTGGGTCTTGGCGTTCTTCTTGAAGGATCACCGTTCGGGTTCCTGCGCGCAATATCGCTGCGCAAGCACGGTTAAACCAAGACCCACGTAGCAATTATCCCGCCACAACAAACCGATATGCCGGACCTGCCCGCTCGATCACGCCAAGGCCTGGATGCGGCATGTGAAAGCCGATAATCCGCGATCCATCGACGGCAAGCCGATCGAGCAGCATCTTGCGCGTGGCAATGCCCTTTTCGGCATCCTGATCAGATCCGCTTGGCCATTCTGGATGGACCAGGGATACGGCGACATTGGTAATGGCATCGCCAACCACAAGTGCGCTGTTTGATCCGTCATGGATCATGAAAGATGTATGCCCGGGTGTGTGACCGGCGGTATCGACCGCCTCGACACCGGGTACCACCTCTGCACCATAATCGAACAACTCTATACGATCCTCAAGGAAGGCCATCCGGTTGCGCGCCCCGACCACAAAGCTTTTGCGCGCGTCGGGCGTTTTTTCAAGCGTATCCTCGGCCTGCCAGTATTCCCACTCGATCCGGTTCATGTGATAACGCGCGTCGGAAAAGATCAATTCGTCGAAATCATCAATCAGCCCCCACAGATGGTCGGGATGCGCGTGCGTAAAAACAATATCGGTCACTTCATCCGGCCTGACACCGGCCGCATCAATGTTGTCCATAAGCTTGCCGGCTGACGGCATGAAATTCGGGCCAGCGCCAACATCAAACATCACCACCCGATCACCACGGCGCAAAACGGTGATGTTGCAATCGGGCAGCAACGCATCCGTTGGCTGCCCTTCGGCCTTAAGCAACGCTACCAATTCATCCTGTGAAACGTCGGGAAAGGCAAAAGATAACGGCAACATCAGATTACCATCCGATATGACCGTGATGTCTGACGCACCAAGTTTCAGGGAACCAAGCGCTGACGCAGCCCCGGGAAACAACCCGGTTGCCCCCATACCCGCCAGTGCCAACGAAGATTTCAGAACATCACGACGAGACCAGGAATTGCTTCCAGACATTGCATCCTCCACATATATGTTTTTTTGAATGAATGCACTCATGGTTGATTTGGTCAACCTAAAAACATACCAAGCGGAGCTTTCCAAACGCCAACAACCCCGGATGTCGCACCAATCCTCGGGTACGACACCTAGACAACGCTGTATGATTTTATATTTATTTACAATGATCTAAAGGAAACATTGATCCCACTGCATTCAGTGACGATCTGCTGCCCTTTCGACAATCTCGTCGTGGTCCAGAACGGGTGCGACGTCGATGTCACTGGCATCCATCATCCCTGAAACACGTTGCAGGGCGGCGATCAGAAACGTCTGTTCCCATTCCTCAAGATTGTTGAATTTGTCCGAAAAACGGTCATGAAGCGCCATCGGTGCGCGATCCAGAATTGCCCTGCCTTGATCGGTAAGCCTGACGAACACCTTGCGTTTGTCGGTATCTCCGCGCTCGCGTGTCACAAGCCGCATCGCCTGCAACTTGTCGACAAGCGCCGTGGTCGATGCCTGGGCCAGATTAACCTTGGCCGCGATCTGGCCAACCGTCATCTCACCGAATTCCTCAAGCGATTGCAAAACAAGAAGCTGGGATGTTTTAAGCCCGGTCACCTTACCAAGCTTTTTGGCGTGGATATCACTCGCCCGCAAAATGCGGCGGATGGAGATCAACGCTTCATGCAATTTATCCATTGTTATTTTCCGGACGTTTTTCGTTTCTATAGCAAGCGTTGTTTTAGCCCCGGACCCGCGGCTGCGCAACGCTTTAAGACACTTTTATATCGAATTTCGATCATTTATTCCATCGATTATCGCTCTATTCAGGAAACAATATTTCATCGAAAGAATATTATCCTTATCGAAGGGCGATACATCAATGTTTGGCTTATTATCAGACACTTACGGAGTTTCACAGGAAAGTCACAGAGAAGGGGTTGATCAATTTGTATCGTTGTTCTATACATTTCTCGCGACATAAATGATCGTGTATCGAAATAACAGAGCAGGCAGACCGATGAAAATTGCCAACACAAACGGCAATACCGGCCAGAAAGCCAACCTGATTATCCGTAAACCCAAGGCCACAGACGGCGCTGCGGTGAATAACCTCATTGCCGACTGCAAGCCGCTGGATGAAAACTCGATGTATTGCAATTTGCTGCAGTGCTCGCACTTCTCAGGCACGTGCGCGATTGCCGAACTGAACGGCGAAGCCGTCGGTTTCGTTTCGGGCTACATCGTACCCGACCAGCCTGAACAGCTTTTCATCTGGCAGGTGGCAGTTTCGCCCAAGGCCCGTGGCCTGCGTCTGGCGAAGCGTCTGATCCTTGATATTCTGGATCGTCCGTCCTGCCACAACGTCTCGCAGCTGAACACAACGATCACCTCGACGAACGCACCGTCGCAGGGTGTCTTCCGTTCCGTTGCGCGCGAACTGGGTGCTGATGTTAAGCGCAAGGTCCAGTTTGAACGCGAAACACACTTCGAAGGCGCCGCTGCCAGCGAAATTCTTTGGCAGATCGGTCCGTTCGAGCGCGAAGACGTCGAACGCGTCGCCGCCTAATCCGGCTGACCTAATTTCCCCACTTGTCATACTCGAAATCGCATCGACCATTTCTGGAACATCCGGCACGCCGGAACGTTCGGTATGACAGGTGGACTTGATTTTCCCAATCTGAAAGAGGGAACTATGACTGTATTTGATCGCCTTGAATCGGAAGTTCAGAGCTATGCACGCTCCTTCCCCGTAACCTTTGAAAGTGCTGAAGGCGCTTGGCTGACCGATGTCGATGGCAACCGCTATCTTGATTTCCTTGCCGGTGCCGGCACGCTGAACTATGGCCATAACCATCCTGTCCTGCAGGAAAAGCTGATTGATTATATCAAATCAAACGGCGTAACCCATGGTCTGGACATGCACACCAAGGCCAAGGCAGCCTTTCTTGAAGCGCTCGAAGAGAAAATCTTCAAGCCGCGTGACATGGAATATAAGGTCCAGTTTACTGGCCCGACCGGCACCAATGCCGTCGAAGCTGCTCTTAAACTGGCCCGCCGCGTCAAGGGCCGCGAAACCGTGATTTCGTTTACCAACGGCTTCCATGGTTGCACGCTTGGTTCGCTTGCCATCACGGGTAACGAACATCATCGTGGCGCTGCTGGCGTCTCTCTTGATAACGCTGTTGCCGTGCCCTTTGACGGTTATATGGGTGACGGTGCGGATACCACCGAGTATCTGGACCGTGTCCTTTCGGACAACTCCAGCGGTATCGCCCTGCCCGCAGCCGTGATCGTCGAAACCCTTCAGGGTGAAGGTGGCCTGAATGCCGCTGACTTCGGCTGGCTCAAGAACCTGGAAAAGGTTTGCCGCAAGCACGACATCCTTCTGATTGTTGATGACATTCAGGCGGGCTGTGGCCGTACCGGTACGTTCTTTAGCTTCGAACCTGCTGGCATCAAGCCGGACATCATCACGCTGTCGAAATCGCTTTCGGCGTATGGTCTTCCGCTTGCCGTGGTTCTGATGAAGCCGGAACTCGATGTCTGGCATCCGGGCGAACACAACGGCACCTTCCGTGGTAACAACCACGCGTTTGTGACTGCCGCTGCTGCGCTTGACCATTTCTGGTCAGATGACAAGTTTGCTGCTGATGTACGCGACAAGGCCGCGTTCCTAGAGACGCGCCTCGATGAAATCATTGATCGCTATGGCGACGGCAAACTCTATCGCAAGGGCCGCGGCCTGATGCAGGGTATCTGCTTTGAAAGTGGCGAACTGGCATCCAAGGTCACCAAGGAATGCTTCAAGCATAACCTTGTGATTGAAACCAGTGGCCCGGAAGATGAAGTGGTCAAATGCCTTGTGCCGCTGATCATCTCCAAGCAGGATCTGGCACATGGACTGGAAATCCTTGAACTGGCAACCGCCAAAGCCATGGGCAAGGACGTTTCCCCGTCCAAAGCAGCCGCTGAGTAACATAGTTTGGGCGACGCTTAACTGCGTCGCCCGGCCCCACAACTTAATTATATCAAAGAGTTAAAAATGATTGTTCGTACTCTGAAAGAATGTGAAGCATCCGGTCGCCGCGTGGTTTCGGACAACTGGGAAAGCACCCGTCTGTCGCTTGCCGAAGATGGCATGGGTTTCTCGTTCCACATCACCACCATTTATGCCGGCACCGAAACCGAGATTTGCTACGCCAACCATTTCGAGACGGTTTACTGCATCTCGGGCAACGGCGAAGTCGAAACCATTGCTGACGGCAAGAAATACAAGATCGAGCCGGGCACGGTTTACATCCTCGACAAGCATGACCGCCACTATCTGCGCGGCGGCACCGAGGACATGGTTGTTGCCTGCGCCTTCAACCCGCCGCTGAATGGCCGTGAAGTGCATGACGAGAACGGTGTTTATCCGCTCGATGGCGAAGCACTCGCAAGCTAACAATTTCTGGTCGGGCGGCACCTAACGACTGCCCGACCATTTAAAGCATATTCTTTAAAGGAAACGCCCCTAAAGGAGGCAACATGCTTTCAGCCCAGAAAAACAAGGACGCAGGGCATAGCGTTCACAAGATCGGCGGTACGTCGATGACCCAGGTTGATGCGGTCATGGACAACATTCTTGTCGGCAATCGTAAGGAAGACGAACTATACAACCGTGTCTTTGTTGTTTCGGCATATGGCGGTTTTACCGACCTTTTGCTGGAAAATAAAAAGACTGGTGAACCGGGCGTCTATCAGCTTTACGCCGGCTCGGAAACCGATTGGGCCTGGGGCGATGCCTTGACCAAGGTCTCCGAAAAGATGTGCGCCATTAACGAAGAGATTTTTGGCGACGCGCCGGAACTGAAGCTTGCCAATGCCTTTGTACAGGAACGCATTGAAGGCACGCGCAGCTGCCTCATGGATCTTCATCGTCTGTGCAGCTTCGGTCACTTCAAGCTTGAAAAGCATCTTCTGACCGTACGTGAAATGCTGTCAGCCATTGGTGAAGCGCACAGTGCGCACAACACCATGCTGCTCCTGCGCGCCAAGGGTGTAAATGCGGTCTTTGCCGATCTTTCGGGCTGGCGTGAGCCAGAGGCCTCTACCCTTGATGGTCGTATTGGAAAGGTGTTTGATGACATCGACCTTTCCAAGCAGCTTGCCATTGCGACGGGCTATGCCCAGTGCAGCGAAGGCCTGATGAGCATTTATGGCCGTGGTTATAGTGAAGTGACCTTCTCGCGCATTGCCTGTCTGACCCAGGCGCGCGAAGCGATCATTCACAAGGAATTCCACCTGTCGAGCGCCGATCCGCGCATCGTCGGCGAAGACGCTGTGCGCCCGATTGGCCGCACCAGCTATGACGTGGCCGATCAGTTGTCGAACATGGGCATGGAAGCCATCCACCCGCGTGCGGCCAAAGGCCTTCGTCAGAACGACATTCCGCTGCGGATTGCCAATACCTTTGAACCGGAACACCCGGGCACGGTTATTGACGATCATTGGGAGCCGGAAAACAGCCGTGTTGAAATCGTGACGGGCGTTCCGACCGCGTTCGAGATTGAAGTCTTCAATCAGGATATGGTTGGTGTTCCAGGTGGCGAGGAAGCGATCCTGAACGTTCTGAAACGTTATAAGGTCCCAACCGTCACCAAGAACCTGAACGCCAATACGATCACGCATTACGTGTCGGCTCCGCTCAAGCAGATCCGCCGTTGCGTTGACGAGATCGAGGCAAATCAGCCAGAGGCAACCGTTCAGACCCGTAAGGTCGCGATTGTCTCGGTGATTGGTGCCAACATCGAACAGCCGGGTCTGTTCGCCCGTGCGGTATCGATCCTTGATGATGCCGGTGTTGAACTGGTGGCGTCCCACTATCCGAGCCGCCGCGTTGATCTGCAGTTTGTTGTTGCCGAAGGCGACTTCAACAAGGCAATTGTCGCCCTGCATCGCGGCCTCGTCGAAGGCAAAAAAGAAGAAAGTGCATCATCCAAACAAACCAAGGATGACAGCTCCGAAAAACAGGAAAAGCTCAAGGCTGCATAAGCCAAAAGGGCATCCGAACATCACGGCAAAACCCGCAAGTGCCGCATTGGCCTTGCGGGTTTTGTTTTGCCTTGATCATATGCTTGTCAGTTTTGATGCAGCGCGATAGGACTTAAAGGATAAACGGGGCACACCAGCAAAACAGACGGGACATCGACCATGACCACGCATAACAGCAAAGCCATCAATGAACTCCTCGACGTCATGGCAAAGCTGCGCAATCCCGATGGTGGCTGCCCGTGGGATCTCGAACAGGATTTCTCCACCATTGCCCCCTACACCATCGAAGAAGCCTACGAAGTGGCTGATGCGATTGCCGACAATGACATGCCAGAACTTTGCAACGAGTTGGGTGATTTGCTGTTGCAGGTGGTGTTCCATGCCCAGATGGCGAAGGAAGCCGGTCATTTCGAGTTCGAAGACGTCGCCAACAGCATCGTTTCAAAAATGATCAGCCGCCATCCGCATGTATTTGGCGACGGGGATGCCACGACGACCGATGGCGTCAATCAGACTTGGGAAAAGATCAAGGCGGCTGAACGCGCCCGGAAGGCCGAAGACAAAGGCCACGAACGCCACAGCGCCCTTGATGGGGTCGCAAGCGCCCTGCCCGCGTTAATGCGTGCAGAAAAACTCACCAAACGCGCCGCGCGTGTCGGGTTCGACTGGCCCAGCACCGATGAAGTCTTTGACAAACTTCACGAAGAAATCGACGAACTCAAAGCCGAGATGACCGAAAACCCGGATCCGGCCCGTTTGCAGGATGAACTTGGCGATATGTTGTTTGTGATGGCCAATCTGGCGCGCAAGATCGGCGTTGACCCCGAAGTGGCGCTTCGCGGCGCAAACCACAAGTTCACCAAACGCTTCCACTTCATCGAAGACGAACTGGCACGCGACGGCCGCACGGCCGCGGACTCAGACTTGGCTGAAATGGATAGTCTCTGGAACCTGGCGAAAAAGACCGAACGCGGTCAGGTCTGATCACGCTCAGGTAAAGAGCGGCATCAGAATTTCATTGATTTCTGCCCACAGCTCCTCGGAGCTGGCGCACAAAAGCCCGGCCGCCGTCGCATTGGCGTTATACTCATTATTCTTGTCGGCGGTGATATAGCGCGCATAACCACCAGACTCACGCACCAGCAATGTGCCGGGGGCATGATCCCATGGTTTAAGTGTCCGATAGGCACAGAAATCAAACCCACCACGCGCTGTTTCCTCATACTCGGCACCACAGCAGGAATAATGCGCAACATCGGCAAAGAAATCGAGATGGCCATAATGCTTGCGGATGCGGTCCCGGGCGTATGAAATCAGAAAACCTTTGGCATCAGACGCCTTGGTGATGTTGGAACGCACCGAAACCAGCTGATCCTTGTAACGCGTCCCCGACCCCAATTCTGCAACGGTTGCCGCCCCTTCAATCGGATCAACAATCCAGGCAGCCACGGTTTCACCACCAGAATAAAGGCCGACCATGCAACGAAATGGTTGTTTGTGATGGGCGAAGTTCTTGGTACCATCAACCGGATCAATGATCCAGAACGGATCATCGCCGGCAAAGATCCGTTGCTGTAAAGTCGGGTCTTCGTGGGCGGCTTCTTCGCCAAGTGCGCGGCTGCCCGGCAAAAGATCGGTCAGTCGCCGGGTCAGAACGCGTTCGGCTTCAGTATCGGCAATCGTCACCAGATCCATTGCATGGGTCTTGGTATCGATATCTGCATCGTCCAGCTGGCCAAAACGCGGGGCAATCTCAGCAGCCGATACTTCCCGAATGATTTCGGTCACTTTATCCATATCGACTTTAATCGCCACGCGCTCTCTCCCTATCAAACCAGATGAATATCGAGCCCGGCCTTGGCACACCAGTCTTCGAAACGGCCAACGCGGGTCGTATCGACACGCACCTGAACCGAAATGCCGTCGGCACCTTCGTTACGCTTCAAGACCTCGCCCTGCTCATAAAGCCGCGCCAATGATTTACCGTCCGAATACGGCACACAAAGCTCGAACACCGGCATATCTTCGGTCAGCCGGTCTTCAATCAGGCCAAGCAATGCATCGCAATTGGTGCCTTTGATGGCTGAAATCGCGATCGTGTTGTCATGGCGCGCAGAATATTCTGAAACGGCTTGCAGTTCTTCGCCTTTGAGCTGATCAATCTTGTTCAGCGCCTCGACAAGTTCTTCACCGTCAATCGCCTTCTGAAGCCCAAGCTCCTTAAGAACTTCAAGCACATCAAGTTTTTGCTCTTCGGTTTCCGGTGAAGCCGCATCGCGGACATGAACAATCAGGTCGGCTTCAAGAACTTCTTCGAGCGTTGCACGGAACGCCGCCACAAGATCGTGCGGCAGATCGGACACAAAGCCCACGGTATCGGACAGAATAACCTTGCGACCACTTGGCAGGATCAAACCACGCATGGTCGGATCAAGCGTCGCAAACAGCATGTCTTCGGCAAAGACCTCGGCCACAGTCAGCTGGTTAAACAACGTCGATTTACCGGCGTTGGTGTAACCGACAAGCGCCACAATCGGATATGGCACACGACGGCGTGCTTCGCGATGAAGTTCACGGGTCCGTTTGACTTCCTCAAGCTCACGACGGAGCTTGGCAAGCTTGTCACCGATCAAACGACGGTCGATCTCGATCTGACGTTCACCAGGACCGGCAAGGAAGCCACGCCCACCACGTTGACGTTCAAGGTGCGTCCAGGTCCGAACAAGGCGCGACCGCTGATAGCTCAGCAGTGCCAGTTGAACCTGCAAACGACCTTCACGCGTCCGCGCGCGATCAGCAAAGATTTCAAGGATCAGGCCGGTCCGGTCAATGACCTTGCATTTCCATTCGCGTTCCAGGTTACGTTGCTGGATCGGGGAAAGCTGGCCGTTGATCATGACAATGTCGGCCTCGATGGCCTTGATCTGCAGACCAAGACGTTCGGTAACGCCTTTGCCAAACAGGGTTGAAGGCCGCAATTTCGCGATGGGCACAATTTCCGCGCCCACCACTTCAAAATCAAGTGCACCCGTAAGACTGACCGCTTCTTCGAGACGCGACGATGCGTCGCGCCAAGCACCGGTCTGGTCTGCGCGTTTTAGTTCCGGGTGGAAAACTAGGACCCGGGGAGCTTCTGGCGTATCGCCGCCCCCCGAAGTCAGAGATTCTTCAGCTATTTTCTTCTTCCGTCGCAGGCTGGCTCGGATCAAACAGTTTGATCGGCGTCGTCGGCATTACCGTCGAAATCGCATGTTTGTATACGAGCTGGGTATGAGCATCGCGCCGCAGCAAAACAGAGAAATTGTCAAACCAGGTGATAATGCCCTGCAATTTGACTCCGTTGACCAGAAACACGGTAACCGGCGTTTTGTTTTTACGGCAATAATTCAGGAAGACGTCCTGAACATTCTGTGATTTTTCCGCCATCGGTTAGACCTAGCCTTCTTTTATGAGCGTTTTTTTGGTTTCGGGCGGTCAAGGAAAATGTGGAACCGTCGACTTAAAGGTCTGTCACGATTCCGGCCCCATTTTTAATGACCTCTATGAACTATAAGACTTTCGAGAAGCCTTTTACAACCCCTACAAGCGCCCCGCAATCAGCGAAATGCCAATCAGGGCTAAGAGTCGCGGAATTCTGCGTGTCATTGTGACCGGTAATTTCATCGCCAATCAGAATTGCAGTCGCCCCGACGTTGCGCGCGCACTGAATATCGACCACGCTGTCGCCAACAAACCACAGATTCTCATATTGCGGCGCCGAAGAGTCGCCCATTGCCATATGCACCGGGTCGGGTGCCGGTTTGTCCTTGGCGGCATCGGTTGCACCGACAATCTTGCCAAAAAATGGTGTCCACCCAAGGTGATCGGCTTCCTTGCGCAAGAAATCGCCGTTCTTGTTACTGACCACCCCGATATAGGTGCCATTATCACGCAGTGCACATAACAGATCATGCGCCCCGGCCAGTGGCATCAGGGTTTCAAGATGAATAGACTGGAAATGACCATAAAAGCTGTCTTTGGCCTGCTCCCAGCGATCTTCACCAAACAAGATCGGAAAACTGTCACGCATCGAGCGCGCGACACGCTGCTTGGTTTGTTCAAGCGTCCATGTCTCAAGCCCAAAGTCGTCAAATGTCATGTTAAGCGCTGTCTGGATCGTCCCCCAGCTATCGACAAGGGTGTTATCCCAGTCAAAAATGACGGCCTTTGGCGGATGGGGCAATTGATCAGACATTTGAACTTCCGGTGGCAAGATCGGGAATATATTGTGTGAGGATTACAGCAACGATTTGATTTATCAGAAGTATTCCAGACGAACAGCGAACATCTTTTCGACCTTCTTGATCTGTTCCGACCCGGCAAACACCACGATCCGGTCGTTGGCCTCGATCACGGTGGCGGCGCGCGGCATCACAACTTCGCCATCGCGCAAAATGGCCCCAAAGACCACGCTTGCCGGCATCGCGATATCCTTGATCGCCTTGCCAACGATTGGTGCAGTTTCAAGGGCTTCTGCCTCAAGAACCTCGCCAAAGCCCTCTGACAGGCTGTGCACGGCACGAATACGACCGCGGCGGACATGATGCAGGATGGTCGACACTGTCGTCATACGCGGGCTGATCACCACATCCACGCCAAGTTCGGAAACCAGCGAGTTATAGGTGCTTTTGTTAATCAGCGTCAGAGCACGCGGGCAGCCATACCGCTTGGCCAGAAGTGATGCCAGAATGTTGGTTTCATCATCATTGGTCAGTGCAACAACTGCCTCGGCATTGCCGACATTGGCTTCTTCAAGCAGTTCAGGATCAAGAACGTCCCCGCGCAGAACAACGCTTTTCTTTGGCAGTTTCTGCGCGACATAGCGCGCGCGTTCCGGATCGGCTTCGACCAGTCGGGTGGTAACGCCCGGGAAGTTCTTGTTGATTTCTTCGGCCAGGAACAATGCGATGTTCCCGCCACCAAAAATTACAATACGGCGTGCTTCGGGGTCTTCGTGACCAAAGGCCGACATTGCGCGATCCACCTGATCGCTCGATACGGCAAGATACACAAGGTCGCCCGCCAGCATTTGATCGTCGCCCTTGGGATAGACCGCCTTGTCACCGCGGATCATGCCAAGGATCGAGATGTTGAGATCCGGGAAAAGCTGATGAAGCTGACGCAACGGCGTATTGATCACCGGGCAATCATCGCTACACCGGATGCCAAGGATTTTGACCTTGTCATCGGCAAACGGGATCATGTCGAACGCACCGGGTGCCTGAAGGCGCCGTGCAACTGCCCGCGCGACTTCCATCTCGGGCGAAATCACCACATCAATTGGAAGCTTTTCACGGCCAAACAGGCTGGCCCATTCGGGCTGCAGATAAGTCTGGCTGCGGATACGGGCAATTTTGGTTGGCACGTTAAACAGCGAATGCGCCACCTGACAGGCTGTCATATTGACTTCGTCGGCAAAGGTCACGGCGATCAGCATGTCGGCCTCTTCGGCACCGGCCTGTTGCAACACATCGGGGTGCGAGCCAAAACCAATGATGCCCTTGACCTCAAGCGTGTCGGAAATCTTGCGTACCAGTTCTTCGGACTGGTCGATCACGGTTACATCATTGTTTTCCGCAGCCAAATATTTGGCAATGTGGAACCCCACCTGCCCGGCGCCGCAAATGATGACCTTCATTTCGAATTCTCCCGTTCACAACAGTCCATGATGAGTTTGGGCTTATTGCCCGTTCACACCAAGGCTTTTCAGCTTGCGATGCAAGGCTGAGCGTTCCATGCCGACAAAGCTTGCCGTTTTGGAGATATTTCCGCCAAAACGGTCGATCTGTGTCTGGAGATATTCTTTTTCAAACATCTCCCGCGCTTCGCGGAGCGGCAATGCCATGATTTCACTGGTCTTGTCAAAACTTAGCGACGTCGGCACGTCAGAAAACAGCTCTGATGGCAGCATTTTACCACTGATCAGATCAACCTTGTCGTCATCATCGGGCGCCATGATCATCAATCTTTCGATGACATTGCGCAGCTGGCGCACATTGCCCGGCCAATCATAGGCATGCAGGGTTGCCATTGCTTCGGGCGAGAGTTTCCGTTTCGGAAGACCGGTCGCATCGGCATAACGATCAAGGAACATTTCTGCCAACATCGGAATATCTTCCCGACGCTGCTGCAAGGATGGCACTTCAAGCGGCACAACATTCAGCCGGTAATAAAGGTCCTGGCGGAATTTCTGCTCGGCGATGCGTTGTTCAAGGTCGCGTGCGGTCGTTGCGATAACACGCACATCAACATTGACCGGAACCGATCCGCCAACGCGTTCAAACGTCTGATCCTGCAAAACCCGGACAATCTTGCCCTGGGTCTCAAGCGGCATATCGGCCACTTCATCAAGCAACAAGGTCCCGCCATGGGCAAGCTCAAGCACGCCTGTGCGCGCCTCACGATCCGAAGTTGCAACCGCCCCAAACAGAGATTCTTCCATGGTGTCGGGCGAAATATTGGCACAGTTCAGCACGACAAACGGTGCTTCCGCACGGGCGGATTTCTGATGGATCAGGCGCGCGACAACTTCCTTGCCCGACCCGGCCGGGCCATGGATCAGAATGCGGCTGCCGGTACGGGCAACCCGTTCGGCCGACTGGCGCAAGTTGTTCAAAACCGATGATTTGCCAACAAGTTCGGTATCACCGCCAGCCCGCAAGGTCAGTTCACGGTTTTCACGACGCAGGCGCGCATCATCAATGGCGCGCTCGACCACCATTAACAGGCGGTCAGTATTGAACGGTTTTTCGATGAAGTCATAGGCACCGATGCGCGATGCCTCGAGCGCGGTTTCAATATTTCCGTGACCGGAAATCATCACGACCGGAACTTCGCTGTGCTCACGCTTGATCAGCTTAAGCGTCTCGATGCCATCGTGATCGCTTTCATCCATCCAGATATCAAGCACCACAAGGCTCGGCCGGCGTGCTGCAACCTCCGACAGCGCACCCTGGCTTGATCCCGCCTGACGGGTTGTATACCCCTCGTCCTCGAGGATGCCTGATATCAGAGCCCGGATATCTTCTTCATCGTCGACAATAAGAATGTCGTGCGCCATGTCGTGACCAAATCAATCTTTTTCTTGTTTCGATTTTGACAACTAAATCAATTGCCTGAGGAATGTGCGTCCGAAGCCACACTATCAATTTCGGCTTCTACAACCTTCGGGAAAGATAGCGTAATCGTAGCCCCGCTTTCAACGCCGTCGGAGAGTATAAGCTCTCCACCATGGTCTTCCATGATTTTCTTTACGATCGCCAATCCAAGACCGGTTCCCTTTGATCGGGTGGTGACATAGGGCTCGGTCAGGCGTTCGCGATGCTCTGCCGGAAGACCTTTTCCGTTATCCGACACAGCAACAAAAACACGTTGATTATCGGGCGACACCGCGACTGAAATCTCGATCTTGCCAGGTGGCAGTTCACCTTCTTCGGGCTTTTCACGGCCTTCAATCGCCTCTGCCGCGTTCTTAAGCGTATTTGTCAGGCATTGATTGACCTGATGCGCATCACACGAAATTTGCAGATCTTCGATGCCACTACGATCAAAATCATAAGTGATATTGCTGTGCGCCTGTTTTTGCAGGAAGACCGCACTTTTAACCAACTCACCGATGTTTTCCAAACGCATGGTTGGCGATGGCATGCGGGCAAAGCTGGAAAACTCGTCGACCATCCGCCCGATATCGGACACCTGTCGGATGATCGTATCGGTACAGGTCGTAAATACTTCCTGGTCATCGGTGATTTGCTTCAGATAGCGACGCTTCAAACGTTCTGCTGAAAGCTGGATCGGTGTCAGCGGGTTTTTAATTTCATGGGCGATACGGCGCGCGACATCAGCCCAGGCCGCCATGCGCTGTGCGGTCTGAAGTTCGGTGACATCGTCAAAGGTCACGACATAGCCAAACACCGTGCCATCATCGGCCCATTCCGCCGTTACACGCGCCATCAGTGTCAGGTTGACACCATCACGCCGGATTTCGATCTGGCGTGGCTTGCTGCGATCCCCGTCGCGGGAAAAATCGTCAAACAGTGGCTGAAACTCCGGAATAACGTCGGTCAGTTCCTGTGCCAGGTAATCCTCAAGATCAACACCAAGAAGATCCGATGCACTGCGATTTGGAAGATCAATCTTGCGTGCCGGATCAAGGCCAATCACGCCGGCGGTAACCCCACCCAGGATGGCCTCGGTAAAGCGCCGCCGTTCATCATTCAGCCGGTTGGCCGCAATCAGTTCATTGCGCTGGGTTTCAAGCTGGGCCGTCATCCGGTTAAACGCCCGGCTAAGCGCCTCAAGCTCATCCCCCTGCCCGTCAAGCGGCACACGGAAAGACAAATCCCCGTCGCGCACGCGTTCCGCACCGGTAATCAACTGCGACACAGGCTGCACCAAACGGGTTGCCACCATAAGCCCCAACGTCACAGCCGCCAAAAGCAGCACAACGGAGATCAGAACGAAGATCATGACAAAGGTAATCACAATCCCCGAACGTTCACCTTCAAGACTCTCATAGGC
>NZ_DCAO01000098.1:6844-16947 GCF_002311515.1 Thalassospira sp. UBA1131 | reverse complement strand
ACCAGCAAGAAGGCATCAATAAAGCTTGGGATTTTGGCGATTGCGCGGATGCGGTTATCGCTTGAACCGATCATCAGAACGACGTCTTTCTGACGTGCTTCGTCAAAGACTTCCGGTGGCACAGAAACCTGATTGGTATCGTAGGAAAAACTGTATTCGGATTGGGCAATAATCTGACCGGAACCGTCCACCATCATCACTTCCGGCAACCCGCGCGCCAGTGCCTGGTCGGTCAGAAAGTTCGAAATGCGGTCCGGACTGGTCGAAAAATTGACCCCGAAACGCTGCAAGTCACTGGTGGTTGCCAAGGCATCCGCGCGGATCAGTTCCTGATGTTCGCGCAAATAGGCATCGGCAATCACCATACTTTCTTCAACCGCCGTTCTGATGCGGTCGCTAAACCAGCCCTGAATACCGAAATGCAGGAAAAGTGCCGAGAATATCGCAACCACAATCGCTGGCGTCACTGCCACCAACGAAAACATCAAAACCATTCGGGTATGAAGCTTCGCCCCGGCAACTCCGCGCCGGCGTTCCACCCAGATCTGGACAAGCTTGCGCGCCACAAGCGTCGCCAACAGCAACACCAACACAAGGTCGATATTTAGCAGCAACAAAATCAGCCGCGGATCAGGCCGGAATGGCGCCGTCCCCGTCATCGCCAGATAGGTCGCCGTTACCGAAACAAGGGCAGCCGTAACCAATCCGAACGCAAAACGCCGTGACTGTCCCAGCCGCCCCAGAAACCGTACAAAGCCCGACCGCAAGAACCGGTTGGAGATCGAACGGTCGGTATTATTCATTTCGTGCCCCTGACGACTTCCAATCCAAGATCACGGATTTTCTTACGCAGCGTATTGCGGTTAAGGCCAAGAACCTCTGCCGCCTTGACCTGATTGCCCCGCGTTGCTTCAAGTGTCACATTCAGAAGCGGACGCTCCATTTCCCGCAAAATGCGATCATAAAGACCGTTTGCAGGCAGATCGTCATCATGGGCATCAAAATATTCGCGAACGTGGCGTTCGATCGATTCTGAAAGCGACTGTGGTTCCGCAGTCGGAGCAGCTTCGCTGATATTATTCTCGGAAAACTCGGTCTCGATGACATCAACACCGATGACATCATGCGAATAAAGTGCCGTCAGGCGCCGCACCATGTTTTCAAGTTCGCGGATGTTGCCCGGCCAGCGGTGCGCTTTTAGGCGCGCCATCGCTTCGGACGACAGCGTTTTACGCGGAAGACCTTCCTCGCTGGCCTGCATCAGGAAGTGATTGACCAGTTCCGGAATGTCTTCCAGCCGTTCACGCAGCGACGGTAGACGGATCGGCACGACATTCAGGCGATAGAACAAATCTTCACGGAACGTGCCTTCGCGGATCAGCTTGCGCAAATCACGGTGGGTGGCCGCAACAATGCGCACATTGACCCGAATGGGCGTACGCCCGCCGACGCGGGTATATTCGCCTTCCTGCAAAACGCGAAGCAAACGGGTCTGCGCTTCAAGCGGCATATCGCCGATTTCATCAAGAAACAGCGTGCCGCCCTCGGCCTGCTCAAATCGGCCGACCTTGCGCTCGTTTGCACCGGTGAAGGCACCTTTTTCGTGGCCGAACAGCTCGCTTTCGATCAATTCGCGCGGGATGGCCGCCATGTTGATGGCAACAAACGGACCATGACGGCGTCCACCATATTCATGCAGTGCGCGCGCAACCAGCTCCTTGCCAGTACCGCTTTCCCCGGTCACCATCACGGTCAGGTCGGTATTCATCAGCCGCGCCAGCGCACGATAAATTTCCTGCATCGCCGGTGAACGGCCGATCAGCGGCAGGCGATCATCGCCCTCCTCATCCTCGGACTTACCGGTTTCATTTGCCTGCGGCGTCTCAAGTGCGCGATCAACAATCCCCATCAACTCATTAAGATCAAATGGTTTTGGAAGATATTCGAACGCACCGCGCTGGGCGGCCTTTACTGCCGTCATCAGCGTATTCTGAGCACTCATGACAATAACGCGAAGGTCCGGGCGCAGCTTGCGAATGCGCGGCACCATATCCAACCCGTTCTCGTCAGGCATCATCACATCGGTAATCACCAGATCGCCATCCCCATCGGCGATCCAGTCCCAAAGTGTGCGGCCATGGCCAGTACTGCGGACTTCGTGTCCCTGACGCGACAATGCCTGCGTCAGGACAGTGCGAATGGCCCGATCATCGTCGGCAACCAGAATTCTCGCAGGGCTCGTACTCATGCGGTTTCTTCCCTGTTATTGATTATGATCGGATCAGCGGCCCCCTCGGCCAATGCCCGATTGTAAATTGGCAGCATGATTTGAAACTCTGCACCTCCCCCTGGCACATCTTTCACTTCAATCACACCGCCATGGTCATTGATAATTTTCGCAACCAGCGCAAGGCCAAGTCCTGATCCGGTCGGTTTTGTCGTCACAAACGGGTCAAACAGGCTTTCACGCATGTCTTGCGGAATACCCGGCCCGTTATCACGCACCGACACCACCAGCGGCAGATGAACGCGCGCGTCACCGCCCGCCACGGCAAGGCGGATACCATGCTGATAGCGGGTCGAAATGGTAATAACCCCATCCTTTGGATCGACCGCCTCACCGGCATTCTTGATCAGATTCAAAAACACCTGAACAAGCTGATCGCGATTGCCGAATACCGGCGGCAAGGACGGATCGTAAATTTCTTCGAATGTCAGGTTCTTGGCAAAGCCGTTTTCCGCCAGACGACGCACATGCTCCAGAACCGTATGGATATTAACAGCTCCGCGCTCCAGCGGCTTGTCAGAGAAAATCTCCATCCGGTCAACAAGCTCAACAATACGGTCGGCTTCATCACAAATAAGGCGTGTTAGCACGCGATCATCTTCGTTGCTGGTTTGCTCAAGCAACTGCGCAGCACCACGAATACCCGAAAGCGGGTTTTTGATTTCATGCGCCAGAATGGCCGCCATGGCACTGACAGAGCGTGCAGAATTTCGGCTCAGCAACTGGTTATCGATCTTTTGCGCGATCGAACGCGGCTCAAAGGTCAGAACTGCACAATCACTGTCATCAGGCATGGACCCGACGGTAAGGTTAACCGTGTGCTTGCCGATTTTGGGGCTTTCGATCAGCAGATTATGATCGGCAACCAGGGTTGCCTCATCAACGGCCTGTCTGATCAGGGAAAAAACCGGGCTGTCCTGCGGGATGAAATCCGTCAGGTCACTGCGGCACAACACGGCGGCACTGGTGTTAAACAGTTGCTCGGTGGCCTGATTGACAAACTTGATTTTGCCATCCCGGTTGGCCACGACAACAGCACTCGCAATCGCGTTCAGAACGCCGGTCGGGTCGACCCCATTGCCTTTTCCAAATCCCAGTCTCATGCATATCTTCCCCGACAACAGTTTTTGACCGTCGCCATATTATTGTTATGAGGTAATCAGGCTGCTGCCTGATCCAGTTTGATTTCGTTTTCGATCAGCGGTTCGTAGAATGACCGGATTTGATTTTTGACTTCGGCCGGGTCATCCAACACATTGACAACGCGACGAAATTCCGTCGCATTGCGCAGGCTGTTGCAATACCATGCCAGATGTTTGCGTGCGATCCGCACACCCTGACGGCCATGATGATCAATCATCGCATCATAGTGACGCAGGATGGTCTGAAGCTGAACTTCGAGTGTCGGCGCCGGAAGCTTTTTCCCCGTCGCAAGATAGTGTGACACCTGTGCAAGGAACCACGGGCGCCCCTGTGCGCCACGTCCGATCATGACCCCGTCGGCACCGGATCGCTCAAGCAGTTCCTTGGCGTCTTCTTCGCTGTTTACATCGCCGTTGCCAAGAACCGGAATTGAAACTGCGTCTTTGACCAATGCAATCGCGTCCCAGTCGGCATCGCCCTTATAGAACTGGCAGCGCGTGCGCCCATGAATGGTCAGCATCGCAATCCCCAGATCCTCGGCAATGCGGGCAAGCTTCGGGGCATTGCGGTTATCATCATCCCAGCCAAGACGCATTTTCAACGTCACCGGAACAGACACCGCCTCCACCGTAGCCTTGATAATATCGGCAGCCAGCTTTTCATCACGCATGAGTGCCGAACCGGCATAGCCCTTGGTCACCTTCTTGGCCGGGCACCCCATATTGATATCGATGATCATGGCCCCGCGGGCCTCGTTCATCTTGGCCGCTTCGGCCATTTCTTCGGGTTCGGTACCGGCAAGCTGAACTGAAAGCGGGCTTTCAGCAGCACAATCGCCGTGCATTTTACGGACTTCTTTTTCATGCCGCTGGATGCGGGTCATGGCATCAGACGCAATCATTTCGGACACAACAAGATGTCCGCCAAACTGGCGGACCTGTTGTCGAAACGGAAGGTCAGTCACACCTGACATCGGTGCCAGCACAACATTCTCTGGCACATGTACAGAACCGATCTGCAATGACATGAAGGAATTCCAATTGCCTAAAACTTGGGCAGATTAATAAAACTGGCCACGACATGCAACAACTCTCAGCCTGTTGATGCAATTATCGTTGTTTCAAACCTGAAAATTCTAGGAAAATCCGACGAAAGTTCAACATTGCCGGGACTAACCATCCGATCAGGAATGCTTGTACATGCCAGAATAATGACTAGCAATTATGCATACATCAAAAGGATGATCGTAAAAATTGAGCAAGACACAATCTGGCAGGGCTATATGGTCGTCCTGCTTTCGGGCTAGCCGATAATATAGCCGGTTACCAACCGAACGCCCGGAAACGCCAAGGTCAAAAGCAACCAGGCGCCAAGAACGAAGCGCACGGCCATGCGTCCGCGCAAGGTGGAGCGTTCATGGATAAAGATCAGCACACAAATGGTCGCAAAACCCAGCAAGGTCAGCAGCATCTTGTGGTCGATTTCCCACAGGCTCTGACCTTCAACATACCGAAGCGCAAAGCCCGAAATGATCCCGATGATCAGGATCCAGGCCGACCATTTCAAAAAACCGACCAACATGTATTCACTGTCGCGCAGCGGCGGCAGACGTCGGCTCCAGCGGGTCGGCTTGCGTTTTTTCAGGGCGTATTCCTGAACGACATAAGCCATCGCGGCAATCGCTGCCAAAGTCACAAGCGCATAGGTGATCAGTGAGCTGCCGATATGCGCCCAAAGCCAACCGGAATAAAGCGCAGGCCCATCCACGGTTTCAGCAACGTTGTTACCAAATACCCGGAAGACCGCCGCCAAAACCGCGAAAAGAAGCAGATAGCCACCAATATACCCGGCCAATCGCCAGACCTGATGCGGGCCTTTGCAAATTACCAGCCCACCAAAAATCAGGATTACGGTTAGTTCCGACCAATGCAGGGCTGCGGCAAAGCCGCGGGACTGAACTTCCTCGCCGGTAACTCCCAGCAACACCATCGTGCCGACAGCTGCCAGACAAATGGATGCATAAAGCCAGATATCACGCCGTGGTTCAGGGCGCATGATCTGTCCGGTCAGGGGCAACAGGGCAAGGATATGGATATATGCTGCAAGCATCTTGAAACCCGTTTCAGTCTCCGGGATCAATCACGACCCCGATATTGCATTTGCCGACTTGGCAAAACCTCCGCAGAAAGATAGCCTGCGGCGCACTCACGACAAGCCATGGCTTTATGTTTATGACCCAAAAAACAGGCGTTGTCATCGTCGCTGCCGGCAGCGGTAGCAGATTTGGCGACCCGATACCAAAACAATATCACATGCTTGGCGGCAAAAGCATTCTTGCACATTGCATCGAATGCTTTGCACGACATACCGATCCCGACCTTATTCAGGTGGTCTATAATCCCGCCCATCAGGACTGGTATGAAAGCGCAACTGCGACCTTGGATAAAACCGGATTGCTCCCAGCACCAGTGCCAGGTGGTGACACCCGGCAGCAATCGGTTCTGAACGGATTGCGCGCCCTTGAGGCCAAGGGACCGGATATTGTTCTGATCCATGACGCCGCGCGCCCGGGGATATCCGATGATGTGATTGATCGGGTTATGACAGCGCTTCAGACCCATCCGGGGGCGATACCCACCCTGCCCGTTGCAGACACCATCAAGCAGACAGATCGGAATGGCGTCATCACCAAAACGATCCCACGCGAAACCCTGCAACGTGCGCAGACCCCACAGGGGTTTGATTTCAAAACGGTTCTCGATGCGCATCAGAAATTCGAAGGCCAGGAATTCACCGACGATGCAGCGCTACTAGAGGCCATCGGGCTTGATGTGATCTGCGTTGCCGGGACCACCAACAATGACAAGATCACTCACCGGGATGATTTTGGCCGGGCACAAAGCTGGGCAAATACGACAGACAAGGAAACAGCGCACATGTCGCAAGAAGAATATCGGGCTGGCACCGGATTTGATGTTCACCGCTTCGCGCCCGGGGATCATTGCATCCTTTGCGGGGTAAAAGTCCCGCACAGCGCACGCCTTGAAGGCCATTCCGATGCCGATGTCGGCCTGCATACCCTGACCGATGCCATTTTGGGCGCGATTGGTGCTGGCGACATTGGCCAACACTTCCCGCCAAGCGACATGCAATGGAAAGGAGCGGCGTCCGACATCTTCCTCAGACATGCGGCCGATCTTGTTCGCAAGCGTGGCGGCCGGATTGTGAATGTTGATGTGACGCTCATCTGTGAACGTCCGAAAATCGGGCCACACACCCCGGCAATGCGTCAAAAAGTCGCGGAGATTCTTGGGATTGATTTGGACCGTGTCAACGTCAAGGCCACCACGACCGAACGACTTGGCTTTACCGGGCGCGAAGAAGGCATCGCCGCACAGGCGGCCGTCAGTGTTGCCCTTCCGATCAACTGATCAACCGCGAAGACCAACAAACAAAGGGCAGGATCAAAATCCTGCCCTTTTGCATTTCAAGGCTACATGCGCGCATCAGAAACTTAGGACGCGGCCTTGTCGCCCTCTTCTTCTGGCAACTGGTGCTTCATTAGCACCGGCACCTGCGCCATGCCAAACACCATGGTGATCGGCATAATGCCCCAGACCTTGAAAGCCACCCAGGTATCGGTCGAAAAATTGCGCCAGACGATTTCATTGACCACGGCAAGAAACACAAAGAAGAACGCCCAACGCCAGGTCAAGATGCGCCAACCTTCATCGGTTGCCTTAAACGCGCTTTCCAAAACCAGCTTAAGGAACAGTTTTCTTGCTGCCAGTCCGCCAAACAGGATGCTGGCAAACAGCAAATTCACAATCGTCGGCTTGATCTTGATGAACAAATCATCATCGAGATAAAGCGTCAGGCCACCAAACACGATGACAAACACCCCACCGATCAGCGGCATCACCGGGATGGTTCGCGCCAGCGCGTATGACGTCGCAAGCGCGACGACGGTGGCGGCGACAAACACTGCCGTTGCTGTCATCAGGTTGGTCGTTGCATTCACCGCAAAAAACAGGACCAACGGCCCCATTTCGAGGGCCATTTTGGTAAGCTGGTTCATTAACTCGTATCATCCCATGGAATAAATTTGCGCCATCCTAGGGGGCATGCCCACCAGATGCAATCACATCAGCCGTGATCCGGATCCCAATTGGGTTTGCAGCCATGAAACATAATCGTGATTGCCACGCCCCAACGAGAGCTCAAGAATACAGGGGACCTCATAAGGGTGGTGATCTTCGACCCATTGCGCCAATTCAAGCGCCTTGGTTTTTGACGTTTTCAGAATAACCACCACCTCGGTTTCTTCCTCAACATCGCCATCCCATTCATAGATCGCAGTCATATGAGGCAAGACATTGGCACAGGCCGCCAGTTTTTCACGAATAGCACCACCCGCAATCACACGCGCCATATCCATGTCAGGCACCGTAACATACAGAAATGACATCTCACTTGGTTGGAACTCTTCTGGCGTCATTGCGATTGCTCCATGGTTGATAATCCGTCACACTGATCAGGGTCAGGACCTAACATCCGATGTTTGTATCACCAATCATATCATAACGGTGCGAGGAGTACCGATGACGGGGAAAAAACATTCGAAACCGACCGATGTGCAGCTTGAATGGCTGCGCCGTGGTCTTAGCCAGCCCGGTGGCAAATTGCCGCTTTTTGACGGCAATGGCAAACAGATCAGCGAAAAAACGGTTCGAAGCTGTATTGATCATGGCTGGGCGGCACCGTGGTTTGACAACCCTGTCAAGCCCGATTGGCTGATCTGCAAGCTGACCGACGAAGGGCGTCGGGTCGCCAGTGCGGGCAATTAACGCACGCTCCCCCTAAGCTTGGCCTGCCAAAGCCGCAAAATCCTGACCGATCTGATCCGATCCCGATGATTGCGGGTATCAGACTCATCTTGCTGATGGCAACAGATGGGTAAAGATCATGCCGATATTGCTGCGAAATATGTTCCGGGTGGTTACTGTTCTGGGGGCATTACTGAGCCTTCCGCAGGCGGCCGCCGCCTCCGACGAAGCATGGCAAATCTGGCAGTCTGACGGTGTTCATGCCCTGATGCGTCATGCCATTGCGCCGGGCACCGGCGATCCGGCAAACTTCACCCTTGGCGATTGCACGACACAGCGCAATCTGGACGACAGCGGCCGCCAACAAGCGCGTCAAACCGGCGATCGCATCCGTGAGATGAGGATTAGCTTAACCTCAATCCTGACAAGCCAGTGGTGCCGCTGCGTTGATACCGCGCAGTTGCTTGATCTTGGCCCGGTAACCGAGGCGCCAGCACTAAATTCCTTTTTCCGCAATCGCAGCACAGAAGCGGCTCAGACCGCCGAAATCAAAGCAAAGCTTGCCAGCCTTTCCGGTGATGAGAAGCTGTTGCTGGTGACCCATCAGGTAAACATCACCGCCCTGACCGACATTTTCCCGCGGTCGGGTGAGATCATTCTGTTCAAGATGTCTGATGACGGTACGGAACTGGACGTGCTTTCACGGCTGATGCCGTAACATCCCAAGACGCGAAATTTCGCAATAATATTAAAGGGGAATTAATTGGTCGGAGCGAGAGGATTCGAACCTCCGACCCCCTGCACCCCATGCAGGTGCGCTACCAGGCTGCGCCACGCTCCGACCGTAGAGTTGCGCCGTTTGGCGCGGCTCGATAAATAGCGGCGCCACGCCAAAGACGCAAATGGTTTTTATGGATTTTTTTTAACGTCCTGCAGGCCTGTACGCAGGATCGCCTGAAGTTCTTCGAGTTCGCCCAAAACAGCTTTCAGCGCTGTTTTGTCCGGACCGGAGACACTGGTCATTCCAGACACAGTGGAACCAGGCGCCATATCCGATGCGCCCGTCTCTGCGTCCTGCCCGGTTACAGCAATTTCCGATGGCAACTTGCCCTTGTTCTGATCAAGGAGCTTTTGAACCCCCTTGATCGTAAAGCCCTGGTCGTGCAGCAGCGTGCGAATATGGGCGAGGAAATCAATGTCTTCTGGACGATAATAACGTCTGCCCCCTGCCCGTTTCATCGGCTGGATCTGGGGAAACTTGGATTCCCAGAACCGCAGGACGTGCTGCTGAAGACCAAGCTCCTTTGCAGCCTCGCTAATTGTGCGAAAAGCAGAGTCAGACTTTGCTGTCCGGCGGGAAGTTCCCGCCGCAGCCCCCAAGTTCGTTTTCATGACTTCTTTTTCTTAAGCGTTAATTCGGGCTTTCAGGACCTGTGAAGGCCGGAAGACAAGCACCTTACGCGGAAGGATCGGTACTTCTTCACCCGTTTTCGGGTTTCGTCCGATACGCTGACCTTTTTGACGAACAGAGAAACTTCCGAAAGAGGAAATTTTTACAACTTCGTCCTTGATCAGTGCCGATGAAATTTCATCGAGAACAGTTTCAAGCAGCTGGGCGGATTCATTCCGCGACAGACCAACTTCCTGATAAACGGCTTCCGCGAGATCCGCACGGGTAATCGTTGTTTCCGACATGACAGGCCGCCTCCTAATTACGGGACTTAATTTACAAGGCTATATCTGGTAGCGAAATCACTCAATATCAACAGGATACAATGCTTTTTGACGGAATGTTGTGAAAATTAAGAATTTCACGTGAATTTGTGTCATTCCGCACAAATGGTCCG
>NZ_DCAO01000098.1:0-6713 GCF_002311515.1 Thalassospira sp. UBA1131 | reverse complement strand
ACGACAATATCACCGCGTTTGACACGTCCGTCATGGACCGCCTCGGCCAGTGCCAATGGGATTGACGCCGCAGACGTGTTGGCGTGACGATCAACCGTCACAACCACCTTATCCTTGGAAATACCAAACTTGCGCGCCGTACTATCGAGAATGCGCTGGTTGGCCTGATGCGGCACCAGCCAGTCGATATCGCCCGGCTCCAGGCCGGTATCGGCCAGGACTTCGCGGATAACGCTGGCAAGGTTTGTCACAGCGTGGCGGAAGACTTCCTGACCTTCCATGCGCAAATGCCCGACGGTCTGGGTCGCAGATGGCCCGCCATCAACATAAAGCAGCTCATACTTGCTGCCATCCGAATGCAGACGGTTGGCAAGAATACCGACGTCTTCGATCGTGCCCTGGCCTTCAACGGCCTGCACGACGACAGCCCCCGCACCATCCCCAAACAGCACACAGGTCCGGCGGTCTTCCCAATCAAGGATACGCGAAAAAGTCTCCGCCCCGATGACAAGCGCGGTTTTGGCCTGACCGTTACGGATATACATATCCGCCGTCGTCAGCGCATAGATAAAGCCAGAACAAACCGCCTGAACATCAAAGGCGAACCCTTTGACCCCAAGGCGATTTTGCACCTTGGTGGCTGTGGCCGGGAATGTGTTGTCCGGGGTCGCGGTCGCAACAATGATCAGATCGATGTGATCAGATGTGACACCGGCATGTTCCATCGCGCTTTTGGCAGCGGCAAAGGCAAGATCACTGGTGGTCTCACCTTCGGCTGCGATGTGGCGCTGACGAATGCCCGTACGGGCAACAATCCATTCATCTGACGTGTCAACGCGCTTGGCCAGATCATCATTGGTTACAACGTTTGCAGGCAAATATGAACCGCAACCAATAATGCGAGAACGAGTTGTCATGATTTGGGGACCGCCGGTTTTCTGTTTTTCTGGTGGGTTAATCAGTTGGCTTGACCAACAGGAACGGCAACGTCTTCTTGCTCCGCATTTTCAAGGCCGCTCATGGCCTCTTCAAATAGTGCAAGCTCGTGCTTGATGCTGTCATTGAGGTTGTTCACGATCAGATCGTGGCAAACCCCGATGGCGTTGGAAAAACCAAGCGCGTCGGTGCCGCCATGGCTTTTGACCGCAATACCATTCAGGCCAAGCAACATGGCCCCGTTATAACGGCGCGGATCCATGCGATCACGGAAACGCTGAAGCGAACGACGGGCAAGAAGATAACCAATCTTGGCAAAGAACGAACTTTTGAACGTCTCGCGCAGGAAATGCACCAGCAGACGCGCAGTGCCTTCTGCGGTTTTCAGCGCAACGTTGCCGGTAAACCCGTCAGTCACGATCACATCGACCGTACCCTTGGCCAGGTCATCCCCTTCAACAAAGCCCTCAAAACGGATCGGCAGATCAATGTCGCGCAAAATCGCCGCGGCTTTCTTGACCGACTCATTCCCCTTGAGTTCTTCGATACCGACGTTAAGCAAACCAACAGACGGCTTTTCAAGACCAAACAGGATCCGTGTGAACACTTCCCCCATCAGGGCAAACTGCACAAGGTTGTGTTCGTCACATTCGATGTTTGCGCCAAGGTCAAGCATCACCGTCTCGCCGCGCTGTGTCGGCATATAGGTCGCGATTGCCGGGCGATCGATGCCGCGGACAGTTTTCAAAACGAACTTGGCCATCGCCATCAGCGCACCGGTATTCCCGGCAGACACGACACCTTGTGCGTCGCCCTCTTTGACGGCGTTGATGGCAAGACGCATGCTGGAATCACGGCGCTGGCGAAGCGCGACGGAAGGTTTGTCTTCCATCATGACTTCCTGCGAAGCGTGGCGGATGTCGCTGACAGCTTCCAGTGTTGGATATTTGGCCAAAAGCGGTTTGAGTTTCGCTTCATCACCAAACATCAGAAACTTGAGATGGGGCAAACGCTTGAGCGCAATTTCGGCACCAGCCAAAACCATCTCAGGCGCGTGGTCTCCTCCCATCGCGTCAAGTGATATGCAAACCTGTTCAGGCAACGTATTCTCTTATGGTTGTTCTAAAATCTCTGAACCGGGTATCCGGCAGGCAAGCCAATAGGCAAAGCTTGTCATCAATGGGCCGGAACGCCCGTAATTACCGGAATTCTCCACCAGATACAAGGTAAAGCACATTCCGGCTGCCCACACCATAACAGTGTGAACACGGTCATAGTGCAGTCAAAATGTGAAATGCCGGTAAATACCGGCATATTCAACAAGCCTAATCATCAGACGTTCCCGCCCGGATGACCACTATTTTTTCTTTTCAAGCTGTTCTTTAAGGCCTGCAAGCTGCGCAAACGGGTTGGGTTTGTCGGCGTCGGCCTCTTCTTCGGTCTGGATCGAGTCCGGCAGCTCTGCATCATCCTTGCGCGGATACGGGTCCATCGCAACGGCCAGGAACTGTGCAACAACCTCGCCCAGATCAATCATGCCATCGACAAGCGGTTCGGGCTGTTCAAGCAGCGCCATCAATTCGGCTTCTGACAGATTTTCAAGATCGTCCGGGTTTGACGGCATGTCTTCTTCGGAAACATGCGGCGAGAAAAGAACCTCGACCGTATCTTCAACGGTTTCCGGCACGGGCTCGAGTGTTGCGACACAGCGCTGAACGATTTCGGCACTCATCGGACCACGCACGGTAACTTCGCCGTTTGACGCGGTTTTAACTTCGAGCTCGGCACGCAGGCTATCAATGGAAACCAGCTCGAACCGTTTGGCCAGTTCGGCACGTTCCTTTTCATTGGCTTCAATAACAAGTTTCTCTTTGCCACTGACCATTTCATCGGTTTTGACAATACGGGAAAACTCGGGGGTAAAATTATCAGGCATCAGGTCGTTCTTTCTCGTGCGAGTCAGATACAGCAACAGCCGGGACATCGGGAAAATGAACCGCGCCGTTCTGCATTTGCAAAATGGTTTGATTTTCAAGGCTGGTCAGCGCGTCGTGGATATAGCCGACCATCGCCATAAGTTGTTCATTGCTGACACTACAGTCAGCGTAAAGATTACGGTCCAGTGCGGCGGCAAGCTCGGCTGCGCCAGACTGAACACCTTCTTCATAGGCAACAATGCGCCCATGGTAGGATTCAGACATCTTGCGGATCCGTTTCAGGATACCGACATCGCCGATCCCCATTTCACGCATGTTCTGATCAAGATCAGAAAACATCACATCAAAGATGCGCTGTGCAAGATCACGGTCACCATCATCGGCCTTCAAACGGCGAAACAGGATGAATGCATGAACGAGAATAAGGTCAAAGCGCCCTTCCATCTTGTCGGGAACGCCAAGCTTTGCGTAGAAGTCCGGTTGGCGCGCCTGGGTTACCATTGCCGTGTAAAGCTCGAACGCAGCAGTTTGCTTGCGGTCTTTTTTCTTAAGCCATCCAAACAACAGTAACACTCCTTCGTTGACATTCCTGTCGTGGCACGCAGAATGCCGTAAATCTCATTGGGGCATGTCTGCCCCATGCATTGCCCGGCAATATCATGCGCCTCGCGCAGAAACTCAAGGCAATTCCGGTTTCGCTTCAAGAAGAGGGTCGCTCAGGTGAGCTTCATGGATAACAAAACTACCCGCATTCCCCTGATCATGCTGGCAGGGCTGGCTATTGCCTTTGTCGCTGCCTGCAGCCCCAGAATTGCGACCCGCGGCCACGCGCCGGACCCAGAACAGCTTGAACAGATCTCTGTCGGAGAATCGACCAAGGGTGATGTAACCAATATTCTGGGATCGCCATCATCGGTTGCCGCCTTTGACGAAAATGTCTGGCTTTATATTTCCAGTGTGACCGAGACCGTTGCGTTCTTCGAACCCGAAACCGTCCAGCAGAAAGTCATTCTGATCAGCTTCGATGCGGCCAATCGCGTTGAAATCCTGAGTGAATATGACCTCGAGGACGGAAAACCGGTTATCCCGACGGACCGCGTTACACCGACTGCCGGTCGTGAAATCACGATCCTGCAGCAGCTCTTTGGCAACCTCGGTCGCTTCAGCGAGCAGAAATAAGCCGCCTGAGCCGATCTAGATATCTGTCGTTATTTAAAATGGTCGAACCCGCCATCTGCGAGTTCGGCCGTTTTTCCATCCGCACCGATCAGTGATACAACACCGACTTCATCCGTGACCCCACCGATGACGGTGAAGGCTTCGCCCAAGGCAGCAACATCGTCGGGTGCGCCCGCAATCAGAAGTTCGTAATCATCACCGCCCGCAAGAATGCGCGACCACTGGTCTTCGTCACTATCCAACACAGCCCGTGCCGCCTTGGATAGCGGAACAGCATCGCGGTTGATCACAAGACCGACACCCGAAGCAGAACAAATCTTGCGACAATCACCTGCAAGCCCGTCGGAAATATCCATGGCAGCCAGGCGTCTTTCCGATGCGATACAGGCCGCACTTTCGGTCATCCGTGGCTGCGGCAACCAATAACGGTCTTTCAGAAACGCGGCCAAATCCGGTGCAAGATCGGGAAATTCGCCGTTCAGTAGCGCCAGCCCCAAGGCCGCATTACCCAACGTTCCGGTGACGGCTAAAACATCGCCCGGCTTTGCCAGATCACGTCGCAGGGCCCTGCCCGTTGGAACATAGCCAAATGCCGTCAGGCTGAAGAATGTCGGGCCCGGCGTTGCAACCGTATCTCCGCCCCAAAGCGACACATCATAAGCCGTACAATCTTCGCCAAAACCCTTGGCAAATCGCGCCACCCAGTCATCCGACAGATCGCGACTATAACCCGAACTCAATACCACGCCCCCCGGTCGGGCGCCCATGGCCGCCAAGTCCGACAGGTTCACGCGCAGAACTTTCTTTGCGATCAGTTCCGGTTCATCAATGCTTCGGAAATGGACATCAGCCACCAGCGCATCGGTGGTTACAACAACCTCGTGCCCGGCTGGTGGAGAAAATACGGCCGCATCATCCTTCAAAGACAATGCGGCCGGATCACTTTGCGCAATGGGCGCAAAATGGCGCGCGATCAGTTCAAATTCGCCGGATCGCGCTGCCATATCAATTCTGTCCGGCTTCACCGGGACGCAAGGTTTTCCCGATACGATCCAGCACGGCATTGACCAGCTTCGGTTCGTTCTCGTCAAAGAACGAATGTGCTGCGTCGACATATTCCGTGATGACAACCCGCATCGGCACGTCTTCACGTGCGATCAGTTCATACGTGCCCGCACGCAGGATACTGCGCAGAACCGTCTCAAGACGCTGCGTGGTCCAGCCCTTTTCAAGCGCTCCATTGATCAGCGCATCAAGATCGACCATGCGCGCGGCAACGCCCTGAACCAGATCGGCGAAAAAGCCGCGATCCGGATCGATCAGGTCTTCGTTTGGCACATCAAGATCGCGACCACCCGTACCATCAAGGCGGAAGTCGGAATATTCGCGCACGATATCAGCGGCAGGCAGCTGCGAAAGCTCTGCCTGGTAAAGCGCCTGAATAGCGGCAAACCGCGCCGCGCTGCGCCGTTGTGCGGCTGATGCCTTTGATTTCTCGGTCATTACTTGTGATGTATTCCAAAGTGGTTTTGAACTTCAATCTGACGCAGAACAGCTTTGGCAGCCTCGCCGCCCTTGTTCTTTTCGTCAGCCTTGGCCCGCGCAAGTGCCTGCGCCTCGTTCTCGACAGTCAGGATGCCATTGCCGATTGCCAGGTTGTAGTCAAGGCAAAGCTGCATCAGCGCACGGTTGGCTTCTTCGCAAATGTGGTCGTAATGCGTGGTTTCGCCACGGATAACACACCCCAGCGCAAGATAACCGTCATAGCGCGGACCGGTGGCCAGTTCTTCCATCGACTGCACAGCATAACGGATGGTAATCGGCACTTCAAACGCACCCGCGACCGAAATTCGGTCCCATGTCGCGCCACCAGCTTGCAGCGTCGAAGCCGCCCCTTTGACAAGGTCTTCGACGATATGCGTGTAATACGGCGCATCCACAATCAGAATGTGGGGGGCGTTGCTCATGATTTTATTCCTCCGAGACGACAAGCGGACGCTGATCAACCAGATTTAGACCGAAGCCGTCAAGTCCTACAATGTGGCGTTTGGTATTTGAAAGCAGAATCATGTCGCGAATGCCAAGATCATGCAAGATTTGCGCACCGACACCATAGTCGCGCAAATCGCCATCACCGTTTTCACTCGCCAATTCCTGACGCAGAGCATCGCCATCACCGCCATTCATCTCGATCAGTTTGGCAATCGATGCAGAAAGCGTGTTCGGGCGCGGTTCACGGATCAGGACAACCACACCACGCCCCTCCTCGCCGATCTGGCGCATGGCAGCTGAAAGTTGGCCCTGATGGCCCGTTTGGGTATCGCCCAAGACATCTTCTATCACATTTAAGGCATGCACACGGGTCAGAACCGGCGCATCATCAGAAATATCACCTTTGACCAGTGCAATATGTTCGGCATAGGTGACGTTGTTGACATAAAGATGCATGTCAAACTCGCCGCCATTCACACTTTTGATCTTGGTGGTGGCTTTGCGCTGAACGACTTTTTCATGCTTGCGGCGATAGCGGATCAGATCAGCAATCTGTGCGATCTTGAGATTGTGCTTCTTGGCAAACTCTACCAGTTCTGGCAGTCGCGCCATTTCACCCGAATCACTCATGATTTCACAAATGACACCCGACGGGTTCAGGCCCGCAAG
>NZ_DCAO01000075.1 GCF_002311515.1 Thalassospira sp. UBA1131 | reverse complement strand
AACGTCGTAAACCAGACGCAGGTCATGACCGCGTTTGATCAGATCACCCTGCGGATGATTGGCAAGCTTCTGCAAAACGTCGTCGCGAGTGCCTGCGATCAGGTCTTTATTTGCTTCATAGACCGGCATCACCAGATCCCACTCCTCCAGCGCAGCTGGGCGATCAAACTTAGTCCAAAGCGACACAGCATATTCCCAATCCAAATAGTCCCCTTTGTTCAGCGCCACTCCGAGAGAACTCGCCTGCGCTGCGCCAATCAAAAGGAAAAACGTCATGGATGAAACAGTGACGAATGATCTGATGTGCCTGACATGCGACGTGGTGACGGAGTATGTCGATCTGGCAAACAGTTTTACCCAGAACCTGAGCACTGTGCTGCTCGACCCAATGTGGTTCATCTATCTCTCCGTCGTTGGTCTATGGATCGTCATTCATGGCGGCAAGATGATCATGGGAAAGGGCGATCTGATTGGATTCGCTCATGAATTTGCGTTCATCATTATAGCTGGTCTGCTGCTCGGCGGGCAAGGGCCCACTCTCGTAAATTCCATCTATCAGATGGCTTTATCAACGATGGGTAGTGCTGCTGGCGTTGTTCTGTCTGCCGGTATGGAAGGTGGCATTACAGCCGCCACGATCCCGAGTGAAGCCTCCTCACTGGGCGGCATGGCACAACTCGTTTACGTCGCCGAGCGTGGCTTACTCGTTGTCTTGCGCATCGCCTTTGAAATCTGGTCGTCCATCTCGCTCGGCAATCTGATGGCTGGGGTCTACGGCGTGCTGCTCGCCCTGCCCTACATCATCTTGATCATTGTTTATTTCAGCCAGGTTGTTGTCAGCATCTTCCGCGTGATGATGTTCTCGGCCCTCTCCCCAATCCTGATGCTAGCCGTCGGGTTTGGTTGGGGACGCGGCATGGCAATCACCGGGGTTCGAACTGTCTTTGCCGCTTTTATGGTGCTGTTCGGCTCAACGCTGGCTCTGGCACTGTGTCTCTATGGTGCAGCATCGCTTGATATCCAGAACACCGAGAATGTTCGCGAGATCACATCAATCGACAATCCGGGTCTGTGGGTTGCCATCGTTCTTGGCTGGATGGGGACAGCCTTTATGGCCGAGGCCACCGGCATGGCCAACTCGATTGCCGGATCCCAACTCACCAATCAGGCCGCAGCCGTCATTACCGCTGGCATGACCGCAACCGGTCTCTCCCTGGTTAATGCTGCCAAGAAATACGCGCCGGGCGGTGCTTCTGCCGCACTTGATGCTGCTCTCTTGGGTGCGGGAGCCGCCCGCAATCCGGTTGGAGCTGCAGGGGCTGCCAAAGACAGTCTCGTTGCCGCCAAGAATGCCGTCATGGAACGCCTCAAGACACCGACCTTTGATCGGGGAGGCAAGCCATGAACCGTCTCCAGAAATTCCTGCTTGATGTCGTTCTGACCATCGCCGCTTTTCCCCTCGTTGCGCTCTGGCTGCTGGTTCTGACCGGCATGTTTTCGCCGGAAAGCCTGATCGTGTTCGTCATGGCCCTTCGCGAAGTCGATGCGGACCAGTTGGCCGGCCTGATGCGCAGTGCCGTTCATATCTGGATCGCGCTTTCCGTCGTCCTTGCCCTTGCCAAGCTGGTTCTTGGCTTGGGCGCTTCATCCTCCCCGACCGTCCCCAATCAGAAAGGATCGCAGCCATGCGCCTGATCCCTAAACATTTCGTCCCAATGCTTTGCCTCGCCATTTTCCTGTCCGGCTGTGTCTCCGTTTCAAAAGACCGCGAGATCCCCAAAGACGGGACCGGCACCGACGAAATGAAACTCAGCCCCTGTGTCTGCAATCCGGTTGAGTTTAATGGCGAGGGCTTCTCATGGCTTGGCTAGGGCGCATCGGCAAACGCGATAACGGGCGCAAGTCGATGGTCAAAGCGGCCTTAACACACAAAGCCACCGTTGCTGCAGATCCGTTCAGCTTTCAGGCCAGCCATCGCAGGCTTGCCTGGATGCTGCGCCTGTCTGCCGGAACCAACATTGTGCTTGGCGCTGGCGTGGTCGTTCTGGTGCAAACCGTTGCGCATCTCGTTCCGCTCAAGGAAACCGAGATTGCCTTGGTCCGGACCTATGGCCCGGATGACCGCACTTACGTTGTTGAACCGGTCAGCAAGAAGGTCGAAGGTTTTGAAGTCTTTCTTGAAGCCCAAGCCAAGCGCTTTGTCCTCATCACCAACGAGATCGATCCGGTCACACAGCAAGAGCGCCAGCGCGAAGCATCAAGACTTTCTGATGCCAACTTCTGGGAACGCTTCAAACGCGAGCGGATCGATAGCGGCCTGATCACCGAGGCCCTTGAAAAAGGCATCGAGCGCGAAGTGCGGATTGTCTCCATCGATCCCATCGCCACCTTGTCATCGGACCATAAATACGCGGTCGATTTCATCCAGATCGACCATCGTCGCGGCAAAGAGATCTCGCGCAAAAACTTGCGCGCTTACCTGACGCTGGCCACTCGCCCGCAGAACGTTTCCGAAGCTGACAAATACACCAATCCTTTTGGCGTCACCGTGCTCGACATGGTGCTTAGAGAAAGAGGCGCGTCATGAAACGCCTGATCAATCTTATTTTCCATATCGTCTTTGGCAGCCTCGTTCTGGCCGCTCTCATTCTTGGCTACCAACGCGCAAATGCGCAGACCGCAGCACGCCCGCCAATGCCGGGACAATCACAGCAACCGTTTTCTGGTGCACAAACCCCTCCGCAACAACCCGCACCGGCCATGCCGGTGCCCGAAAGCGTGGTTGATCAGGCCCGCGATCAGAATGAGGGCTACTTCAACGCAATGAGCCGTCCGCGTACCAGCGGCCAAGTTCAGGATGTCTGGGATGATGCAGACCCGAGTGACGCGGTTTATGCGACCGATCTGTGTGATGATTGTACTTACAAGATCCGCACCCGCGAGTTCATGGTCACGGTGCTTGAACTGCCACGCGGCGAAAAGATTGAAGCGGTCGATCTTGGCGATGATGGCGGGTTCTCTGTCAAACCACGCGGCGAACGTCGTTTGGCTGTGCGCCCCAGTGGATACGGTTATGACACCTCACTAGTTGTTTATGGCAAGTCAGGTGCTGTTTATCCGTTCTATTTGAGGGCCGAGAGCTTCAACTCGGTCAATGTGCCCGATCTGATTGTGCGGATTGAAGGATCCGTTCAGATCGAAAGCGATCCGGCGGTTGCTGGCTTTGACGACATCGGTAAAGCCATCCTTCCGGCGATGCCTGTTCCAGGGCTTGGCAACAAGTCTGCAGCTATCGATACTGCGATTTCCGGACTGAGTGACACCAATCCGGGCACGCCTGAAGGCGACTTTGTTGCGCAATCCCCGTTTGACCCGAACGCCCTGCATGGTTGGGGTGAGTATGATCTCTGGGGCGATGAAACGCTCCGCCCGGAAACAGTTTTCCGGGATGACCACTTCACCTATATCCGCTTTGGCAAGCGCTGGAAGGATATCGAACTGCCGACTGCCTATGTGGTGGTCGATGGCATTGATGAGCTGGTCAATACCCGTGTCCAGGGCGAGACCTACATCATTGAAAGCACCCGTCCGCTGATCACGCTCAAAAGCGGTAAGAGCTTCCTCTGTGTTGAATATACCGGGGAAGGCGCATGAGTGCATTTTGTGATGTCGCACTGGTGCTTGGCCTGACCTTTGGGGGTGTATGTGCCGAACCGGTTGTGAATGAACCGCCAACCCTGCCTGCTGATGACCCATCAGTCTGGGCCCTTCCAGCCCCGCCGCCACCAGCGCCGGTGGCCCCTGCCCCAACTATGCCGCCGATCATCATCAAGGAAGCCAAACCTGAACCGGAGCCAGCCCCGGCTCCCGAGCCTGTGCCCCAACCTGAACCTGTTCCTGAACCGCCCGCGCCGGATCCCTATCGCATGGCATTGGAGGCTGCCTGGCAACATCGCGTTTCCTTGTCGTCAGACTGGGGTTCTCCAGCCTGGCAGTCTGCTGACATGGCCGAGGCTTCGGGCCATGCTGTCCTGCCTGGTATGGCAACCCCTTCTGCACTTAATCCGCTCGATCTGCCGGTCAGTGATGAAGAGAAAGCCGATTATGAAGGCCCGCGACGGACGTCTACGCTACCGGTCGATAACAGCCGGATCATTACGGCAGATCGCTATATCACCGTGATCCTTGAAACCGGAATCAACAGTCAGGTTGGCGGCGATGCGACAGGCACCGTCATCGTGCAGTCGGCCCGTGATGTCTATGGCTATCACGGGCGCAATGTTCTGATCCCCAAAGGCTCCCGGCTGATCTGCAATTATGATCCACCCAAGGATATGGGCAGCTCGCGTCTGTCGATTTCTTGTGAACGGATCCTCATTGCCGGACATCGGGCCGAGATCCGCCAGCTCGCCTCCCCGATCAGTGACATTCAGGGCCGCCAAGGGGCTGCAGGCGAAGTGGATCGCCGTTTCTGGGAACGCTATGGCACTGCCTTCATGCTGACCGGTATTTCGACGGCTGTCCGCTATGCCGCTGCCACCACAAAATCAGAAGAAAGTGACGGCGAAGTCGCAACTGCGGCGGCCGAAAAAGCAGCCGAAGAACTCTCGACCCGCTTTGGCGAAATCAGCGCCAGCGTCCTTGAAGAGACGCTGTCACTGCAACCCATCATCACCATCCCCCAAGGCACCCGCCTTCAGATCCGTCCGGCAACGGACTGGTACAT
>NZ_DCAO01000010.1:3238-4018 GCF_002311515.1 Thalassospira sp. UBA1131 | reverse complement strand
ATGAAGATCCTGTCTGATATCAAGAAGCTGGGCGTGCGGATTGCCATGGATGATTTCGGCACCGGTTATTCGTCGCTTGCCACCTTGCAAAACTTCCCGGTAGATCGCATCAAGATCGACCAGTCCTTTATCAAGAAGCTGGTCAGCAACGATCAGGCGATTGCCATCGTCCGTGCTGTGATCAATCTGAGCCGCGACCTCAACCTCGAGGTGATTGCAGAGGGGGTCGAAACCGACGAGCAGGCAAGCTTCCTGAACGATCATGATTGCCGCTCTGTGCAGGGGTACAAGTACGGATATCCCAAGCCGATAAGCGACTATGCACATGTCGTAAATCCGACGGAATTCCCCGAAACTACTGCGAATCGGGACAGCGGCATTGAAACCGTTTGATTGTTATGGAACCGGAAAAGGCATAATGCGTTTCAAACAGGCAGGGCCATTGCAATTTGTGACAAAACAGGCAGCAAAAACGTGACCTTTTCCATGAGGTTGAAAGTTTTTTGACGTTTTTTGAGCAACAACTCTTGTAACTCGGCCATCTGCCTGCCTATATTTGACGTGTGCCGAGCCCGGCACATTGACACTACCTGTCATAAGACGGAGTAAACATGATGAATAAGCGCAAAGCAGTTGCAATCGCCATTGCCCGTGAACAGCAGATCGCCCGTTCGATGGAAATCCTGTTCGCCGGTACCATTCTGGCCGTCATCGCATCGCTTCTGGTCATCTGACCTACGCTTCGCTTTCATCATTAGCGTCCCCATTCAAACCAACTGG
>NZ_DCAO01000010.1:2304-3152 GCF_002311515.1 Thalassospira sp. UBA1131 | reverse complement strand
CAAACCAACTGGTTTTGAAGAGACCTTCTTTTAAATAGCTCCATGACACATCACAGCGTCTTTTCGGTCATCATTGCGCGAATTATCAGCCCGGTTGTCTAAGGACACCGGGACGTATCTGTTCGCCTTTTTGATGCACTGAATATCTGTGAGCATTGTCATGACTGATCATGCATTTGCTGCGTCCGCAATGGACGCACATACCCCCAAATCCGTTTACTGTTTTTCCGTTCACGCCGCTGCTGAACCGGATGTGATGCCGCGCGTTCTCGAACTGTTTGCCAAGCGTAATCTGGTTCCGGCCAGCTGGCATTCGACCGTTGCCAATGGTCTGCGCGGTTACGAGGAACTTCAGATCGACATCCAGGTCCAGCAACTTGAAACCAAAGTTGCCGAACACATCGCGCGATGCCTGCGTCAGATCATTCACGTGAATACGGTTCTGACATCGGAAAAAGGCTATTCAAACTCAGCGCTTAGCGCGTAGGCTGTCTTGGTTGCGGCACTGCAAAACTGGTAGTGCCTCCGCCCGACAGGAGTTCTGAATTGGCCTATCTTGATCATATCCATGCGTGCAACAACGCCAATCTGTCGCGCTATGCCCGGTTTCGCATTGGCGATCTTCCGGTCGGTGCCATCCGGTCAGAATTTGCCAGCGCCCTTACCGNNAAAGCTGAATATGGAAGGGGTCCTTCCTGTTCGCGCCAAAAGATGGAGACGCGCAATGGACTATAACGAGAAGCTCGACGCGGCGATTGCGCGCCTGCATGGCGAAGGACGATACCGGACCTTTATCGACATTGAGCGCCGTAATGGCCAGTTCCCCCATGCGGTCTGGACCAAGCCCG
>NZ_DCAO01000010.1:0-2083 GCF_002311515.1 Thalassospira sp. UBA1131 | reverse complement strand
GGCAATGACTACCTCGGCATGGGGCAAAACCCTGTGGTGATCGAGGCGATGGAAGAGGCGTTGCGGTCAACTGGCGCAGGCTCTGGCGGCACGCGCAACATCTCTGGCACGACCGTTTATCACAAGCAGCTGGAGGCTGAACTGGCCGACCTGCATGGCAAGGAAGCCGCGCTGCTGTTTACCTCGGCCTATANNTTGATGCGCGCAACCAGACCCTGATCGAGGCGACCGAAGCCCTGTGCGAACAAGGCGTGATCAGGCACCTGCACGGCGAGAAGTTTGATATCCGCAATCGGCTTTCCGATGATCCGTTGTGCCAGCTGGATCGGTTTGCCATGCCCTATTTCGGATGCCGGTCGTGGGGCGTGCATATGAACGGCTTTGTCCGCAAGGCGGATGGCATTCACATGTGGATCGCCAAACGCGCGCTGGACAAGCCGACCTACCCCGGCATGCTCGATAACATGGTCGCGGGCGGCCAACCGACCGGCCTTGGTTTCCGGGAAAACATGATCAAGGAATGCGCCGAAGAGGCCGGGATTCCAGCAAACCTTGCTGAAAATGTCGTGGCGATCGGTGCCGTTTCATACCTTTATGAAACCGACGAAGGCTTGAAACCCGATGTGATGGTCAATTTCGATCTGGAATTGCCAGAGGATTTTGTACCGCATTGCGCCGATGGTGAGGTCGCGCAATTTGATCTTGTGCCGATTGCCGAAGTGGCCGAAATCGTCCGCACTGGATTTGATTTCAAGTTCAATTGCGCCCTGGTGGTGATCGATTTTCTGATCCGCCACGGCTATCTGACGGCTGATAACGAGCCATCCTATTGCGAACTTGTCACCAGCCTTCACCGCAGCCTTGAGCCCTGATGCGGCCTTTGCCGACACCGCAAACAAGAATGGCACCATCCCGATCCGGGCGGTGCCATCTTCTTGCAGGCTTATAGAATCTTACTGACGCGGCGTGTTTGGTCCGCCCATCAATGCGCCAACGGCCATCACCGTCAATTTGGCGCGCAGATCGGGATCCAGCTGATCAAGGTCACTTTGTTTACTGCGAAGCGCCTTGACCGCTTCATTGATCAGTTCCTGACGACGTTCGTCCTCAGGCGTTGCGATCTTGCTTTTCTTTTTGCCAAGCTTGGCATCGGCAGCATTGAGCGCCTTCATGATTTCAGTATGCGGGGCGTCGGCCTGTTCGGTCAGGGTTTCGGCAAGGGCAAGCGCACGGGCTTCTTCGAGCGACATGCCTTCTTCCTGATGGGCAAGGGCGCGGTCTTCGATGCGACGTGCCTGACGCGCCTGAGCAGCTGTTTTTTCCGCAGTGGCGCTGTCACGCATATGCAGGGATTGCGCGTCATTATAAGCCTGAATCGCATCCCGGCCTTTTTTGCCGACAAAGACGCGCATCAGCGTTTCCTTGAGCAATCCCATCAAATCATCCCTTGATTAAACATCCCGCCCTCGCGTGCAACTGATGTGCAATCAGTATGCGCCCAAAGAGTTTCGAAAACATTGCACCGAAAGACGGCGAAATTTTGCAACGTTCTAAATATGTTGTGCGACGCGGGTTTCTTCAACTGCCAGAATGTAGTCTATCAGTGCCTCGCAGTCGCTTGTTTGCAGATGTTCAAGATCACAAACAAAGTCGACATTCCCCGCGGCCGGATCATCGGCATGACCGACAATACCGACTTTGACATATTCCGCGTCCAGTGCATCGAGTGCGGAAATCAGATCAGCAACACTGACCCGGTCTTCTGCCGTCATGGACGTGCGGATCAGAAGCAGGATATCGGCGTCGCAATCAATTACCTGCAGGGCAATGGATTGAGCATCGGAATGGCGGGGTGCCACATCGACGTCGAACCCGCCATCGGCAAACAGGGTTGCGACATGTTTGTGGTGTTTTTCTTCCACGGAGGATGCCGTCGCCAGAAGAAGACGCGGGTGGCGTCCTTCCATTTCGGCGAATTTGGCCAGACTGCTCGCAAGTTGAGGAGACGTCATGTTACCTCGCTTGAAACTGCCCTTTGCCATACGATACGGCAAAGCGGGCCAGTGCAGATTTCCTGCACCGC
>NZ_DCAO01000112.1:43305-43582 GCF_002311515.1 Thalassospira sp. UBA1131 | reverse complement strand
CCATGGCGGCATGTTGCCATCGGCTAAAATTACCGCCGAAATTGCTGAGGCGCGCGGCATCCCGATGGGGCAGGATTGCGTGTCGCCCGCTGCCCACAGTGTTTTCTCAACCCCGATTGGGCTGATGGAATTCATTGGCCGCCTGCGCGACCTTTCGGGTGGTAAGCCGGTTGGCTTCAAGCTTTGCATCGGGCATCGCCGCGAATTCATGTCGATCATCAAGGCGATGCTGAAAACCGGCATCACGCCCGATTTCATCGTCGTGGATGGCAAGGAA
>NZ_DCAO01000112.1:36630-43120 GCF_002311515.1 Thalassospira sp. UBA1131 | reverse complement strand
GGCCTGACCTTTGTCCATAATGCGCTGCGGGGTGCTGGTGTCCGCGATCAAATCAAGATTGGCGCGGCGGGCAAGATCGTCTCGGCCTTTGATATTGCCCGTACCCTGGCGTTGGGCGCAGACTGGTGTAATGCCGCACGCGGTTTCATGTTTGCGCTGGGCTGTATTCAGGCCCAAAGCTGCCATACCAACTGCTGCCCGGTCGGGATCGCAACACAGGATAAAATCCGCCAACGCGCCCTTGATCCGGGCGACAAAAGCGAACGTGTCGCACGCTTTCACAAAAACACCATGCATGCCCTGGCGGAAATCACCGGGGCGGCAGGTTTGACCGACCCGCGCAACTTCATGCCCTATCACTTTATGGTGCGCCAGAAAGACAACGAGTTTGTTGATGGCAACGAAGCCTATCCCTACCTGCCCGAAGGCTTCCTGTTGCAAGATACCGAACTTCCAGAACTCCATGAATGGCATTCCCGTTGGGAACGCGCATCAGCTGAAACCTTCGATCCCAAGGAAATCCCGTTCGGCCCCTATAAACGGGCACAGGCGATTGCGGGCGAGAAGGCTGCTCAGTAGAGCATGGTTGGTTATGTGTCTCCAGAGGTTAGTTATTCTCTAAGAAGTAATCAAAAATAGGCAAAAACACCCCGCAGACTATTTTCAATCTCTCTGGGGTCAAGTTGCCGAAGCCACCATGGATGTTCTGTTGTAACTCGAAGATCGTCCCGTCGTTGTTCGCGTTTTCAACAGATCGTATGAGTTGTCGTGGCGTTGTGATTCCAGATTTTTTCTTGTGAACACAAAACTTAATCAACTCGTCGAGTGAGGGTTTGTCTGAGTGTTTCTGCTTTAATTCTTCAAATAGCCCAGACTTTCTCACTTCAAGCAACAACCCTCGCTCAAGTATTGCTCGCGTGAGAAATGATAGGGAAATGACCTGTTCTGGCTTCAGTTGACTGATGCGTTTTGCTTCTGACGCTAGTTGCTTAAGTCGGGGATCAGAAGTGTTTGAGTATCGTAGTGTGTTTAGCAGTCTGGGCCTGTCATAGCGCGATCCGTCACCCCCATCAGTGCTTTGTCCGGAATCCTCTGTTCGATCTTCGGTAACTTGTTGTGCGGGTATGTTTGGGTCCGCTTCTAAATGAGATCCGCCGGTTGTAACTGTGTCTTGAGCATCGTCAGGTGGCGTCAAGTTGAAAGCGAAGTTTGAGTTTACCGCAGGCGCTCTACGAGGAAATCGCTCGTTAAGGTAGTCTCTCACGGCGGTATTTCGTGTGTATCGATAATCGATATTGAGCCGTTGAGATATCAGCGTGTGCTGCACGATTCTTTTGCAGACTTCGTCTTTGTCAGGAAAGTCGTGATTGATTTCGCCAGCGTCGCTGAACAAGACATGTCCAAAGTGAGACGAAATCACATTGTTGGTTAAAACGTAAAACATAATGTCTAGGTCAACTGCGTCGTCCCAAATGACATCTTGCTCTTTAGGAGACCACTTCAGCATTGAATAGACATAGGTAAAAATTCTACCGAATGCCTTCAGTTTATAGAGATTTCTCGTACTAACTCCGAGGTTTTCTGCTAGCGCCTCAACGTCGTTGCCGAACCTCAACCTACTCTCAACGTATCTGATCTTCTTGCGAGTGTTCCAAGAGAGTTTTCCAAATTCATCAATGTGAAGTTTTGCAATTATCTCGTCTGCAGTCGGTCTGGAATCTGCAATACAAGCATGCAAACTTGAGATCGACTCCCGCGTTTGCTCGTCAATCTTTGGGATTTCACTCTCGTTACCTGCGCCACCAATAAGATAGGGTTTGCAGAGTAGCTTGCATGCAGCGACCCTTCTATTACCCTCAACTACAATGTATTTTTCATCTTCAATTGGTATACAGATAATGCTTTCATGAGGGTATAGGTTCTTATAAGCGGCAATGTTTCGCGCTAAACCGATAACATTCTCATGCTGGACCAAATAAGCGAGTGCGGCGACATCCGAACTTTGATTATGTGGTCCTAGCCTCGGATTTTCCGAATCAAGCATGATATCTTTAAGCGGGATTGATCTCTTTTCCCACTGCATTTCAGAAAATGCCACTTGACCCTCTCTGGCTTATCAATTGTGCTTCAATTATTACACTCTTTAAATATGCGACATGTCAACTATAGGTAGTTTAAAGCCCGGCTGCCAAAGCAGCCGGGCTTTGCTGTTAGCGTTGACATAGTTCTGCGCGAACCGCGAGCAGTCCTTCACGGGTAATGCGGTAAGGTCCGCCGCCTTGTGATCGGATCAGTCGGCGTTTGCGCAGCTTCTTGAAGACTTCAAGCGTACATGCGGTCAGAAACCAGCCGTCGCGTGTGATGCAATCTGCTTCAAGAACATGGTTTTTGTCGTCCTTGATCACTTTGATCAGGCCGCCTTGTGCGAGTGCATGCAGCACGCGCTGTTCATTCTTTGAAATATTCATCGGTCAGAGTCCGAAAACCAGTTGGGAAAACGGTTTTCGATCGGGACGGGCACAACAGTACCTGTCACGCGCACCCGGTTTAAGGTCGGGCAGGCGGTCCGATCTGCTGATCAGCGGTCTGGAAGCAGGAAAGACGCTAGGCGGTCAAACCGCGATCAGCGGCTGTGCCGGGACTCTGACATAAAATCTCCGATTAAGGTTCGGACGCAAAATTGTCCGATTGCGCGCATTTGTCAAGCCGCGCGCTGCATTTCAATCATCGGCACTTTCTGGTCATTGATCGGGCCGGTAACCATAAAACCGAATTTGCGGTAAAACGCCTTGGCGCGTTCATTGGCCGCCGGGACGGTCAGGCGCACATTGCTGCGCACCCCGCGTTCGGCCAGGGCATCAAGGGCGGCAATCATCAATGCCTTGCCCGCACCAGTGCCTTGTGCTGATGGATCGACAACGATCCAGCGGATTTCAGGGGCATCATGGATGGCAATGACATAGCCCAGAAGATTATCATCGCGGGCGGCGACATAGACCGAGTGATTGTCAGACTGCACACTGGCGGAAAAGGCATCAACCGCCATTTCAATCACATTGCGGGCATGGATGCTGGTTGTCTCATCAAGGTCTTCGACCAGACAGCCGAGCTCTATCGTGCGTTCGGAAATCGCACGTATTTCAGGCAGATCGTCTGCGGTGCCTTTGCGTATTTGCATGTCGTGCGCTCTAAGTCATTGTTCTTTCGGGTCAGACCCTTTGAGATCAGTTTCACTCAAAAACAATACCGGGAGGTTAATGCCATACTGCCCTCAAGGGTGGGGATGGCAGTTCTGATATGCACAGGCAGTGGTTGGGCCACGCGTTGGTGGGCGATTATTTGCGGCGGCTTTTTTTGTCGCGATACATCTCAAGATCGGCAATCGCCATCATGTCCTCAAGGCTTTTATCAAGCGGCTCGAAGAAGACCGAAGTACCGGAACTGATTTGCGGTGTTTCGCGGATCGGCGATTTCGCGGTCGGCACGGTAAGTTTGACGTGATCAAGGGCGTTGCGCACCCGGGTGACAATGGTCGTCAGATCGCCGCGATTGCGCACATAGCCCAGAACGGCGAATTCATCCCCACCGATGCGCCCGCAAATATCAACCTCGCGGATGCTGTCCGTGATGGCCTTGCCAACGGCACGAAGGGCGGCATCCCCGGCGGCATGGCCGTAATCATCGTTCCAGTGTTTCATATCATCAAGATCGATAAAGATGATCCCGATATTGTGGTGATAGCGCTTGGCGATGCGGATTTTCTGATGGGCCAGCATCTCAAACCCGGCGCGGTTGTTCATGCCGGTCAGCGGATCGGTCATCGAAAGATTGCGCATGATTTCGTATTGTTCATACAGGCGCAAATCGGCTTCGATCAGGTCGCGAAAGACCTCCATCAATTCCTGCAACGGGTTTTCATACTGTGTGGCCTTGGTGTCAAACACGCAAAGTGTCCCGAAAACCAGGCCGTTTGGCCACAAAAGCGGCACCCCGAAATAGGATATATAGCCTTCTTCGACGACTTCGGGATTGTCAGCCCATTCGGGCTTGTTGCTGGCGTCGGGTTCGTAAAAGGCTGACTTTGTGGCCACCACCCGACGGCAATACAAATTGGCGTCAAGCGATTGCGGTTTTCCCGAAACTTCGGGAAACGGATTTTCCGGGTTCTTGCTTGTCAGGGCGGCGCGAAAACCGATCTTGTCATTATATTCGACAACATATCCGGCCGTGGCACCAAGAAGCTGCGTCATCAGATCGACGACACGCTGCCACTTATCAAGCGACGCCTTCATGACCTCGTCCTGAGTGATCCAGTCGAATTTCCTAAGCAAGACCATCGCAAGTGCCTTTGTCCGAGACCGATCAGTCACCCTGATCGCCGTAATATACATTATAGCATGGTATTATTAGGACTATACGAAACCTCTTAACAAAATGCTTTCGCTTCAACATCTTGACGATGGTGTTTCAGTCTCACGTATAGTTCTGCAAAATTGATGGCTTTCGGTGACTTTGGGTGCGCTTGTCGTGTTTTCGCCCCTTTTTCTTGCGATTGAACCCGCGAGGTTCCAAACTTGGCCTTAAAGCACGGTTAATTCAGAAAAACAGGAGACGCCCAGATGGCAGACGTGATCGATTATACGATCCATGGCGAAGAGATGCAGCTGGTTGAAATCGAACTCGATCCGGGCGAGGGCGTCCGGGCAGAAGCCGGCGCCATGATGTATATGAGCGATGGCATCGCCATGCAGACCGGCACCGGTGGCGGGCTGTTTTCTGGCTTCAAGCGCATGCTGACGGGCGAGGGGTTCTTTATCACAAGTTTTGTCCATGAAGGATCGGGCAAGGGGCATGTTGCCTTTGCCGCCCCCTATCCGGGCAAGGTGGTACCGCTTGATCTGGGTGAACATGGTGGCGAGATTATCTGTCAGAAGGATGCGTTTTTGTGTGCGGCATCTGGCATTGATATTGATATCGCCTTTTCCAAAAAGCTCGGCGCAGGTCTTTTCGGCGGCGAGGGCTTTATCCTTCAACGCCTGAGCGGCGATGGCCTGGCCTTCATGCATGCGGGCGGCACGATTATTCGCAAGGATCTTAAGCCGGGCCAGACGCTTCGGGTTGATACCGGTGCGTTGGTCGCGATGACGCCATCGGTTGATTATTCGATCAAGTTTGTTGGCGGGTTTACCAACGCGCTGTTTGGCGGCGAAGGCCTGTTCGTCACGACCCTGGAAGGGCCGGGGACGGTCTGGCTGCAAAGTCTGCCGTTCGCACGTCTGGCGGACCGGATTGCCGCCGCCCTGCCACAGGATCGCAACAAGGGCTAGGGCATCGGGCTCTGCGTAGTCCGATGCCGTTTCATGGTGTCAAAAATGGGTGGGGATATCGCCAGAACTTGGGCTTGCGCGATATCTCTGCATTCTTTGCAGATCCCGAACGTGAGAATTTTTTGCAAAGTTTGGGCAAAAGGTAATACCAATTTCGGGCTTCTCGGCGTAGGGTGTTTGCCAAATTTCTCTCCGGTGCTGTCTTCCCCAAAGATTTGAGGCGCACCGGGAAGCGACAGCCTCCATCAGGACCACACAGGCCGAAAGAGTAAAATCATGTCAGTTCGTCAGTATGAACGTATCGAAACCCCGGAAAGTCTGATCAACGCCTTGCGCGAGATGCTTGGTGATCGGCTTTCGACGGCCGCATCCGTGCTTGAACAGCATGGCAAGGACGAAAGCTGGCATGAAGCATCGCCACCGGATGCGGTGGTCTTTGCCCATTCGACCGAGGAAGTGGCCGAGGTGGTTAAACTCTGTGCTGCGCACGAAGTGCCGATTGTGCCGTTTGGCACCGGATCGTCGCTTGAAGGGCATGTTGCCGCCCTGCGTGGGGGCATCTGCATTGATGTTTCACAGATGAACAACATCCTTGAAGTTAATAACGAGGATCTTGATTGCCGCGTTCAGGCTGGTGTGACCCGCGAACAGCTTAATGATCATCTGCGCGATACCGGTTTGTTCTTTCCGATTGATCCGGGGGCCAATGCCTCCATCGGGGGCATGACGGCGACCCGTGCATCGGGCACCAATGCCGTGCGGTATGGCACGATGCGTGAAAACGTCCTTAGCCTGACCGTCGTGACCCCGGATGGCAAAATCATCAAGACGGCCAACCGCGCGCGTAAATCATCGGCCGGTTATGACCTCACCCGTCTGTTTGTCGGTTCCGAAGGGACGCTGGGGGTCATCACCGAAATCGGCCTGAAGCTTTATGGTATCCCAGAGGCGATGTCGGCCGCTGTCTGTGCCTTCCCGACTGTGGAAGATGCGGTTAACACCGTCATCCTGACCATTCAGGCGGGTATTCCGGTCGCACGGATCGAGTTTCTTGATCCGTTGCAGGTCCGTGCAGTGAATAACTATTCCAAGCTCGACCACAAGGAAGCACCGACCCTGTTCTTTGAATTCCATGGCACCGAAGCCGGGGTGAAGGAACAGGC
>NZ_DCAO01000112.1:24236-36428 GCF_002311515.1 Thalassospira sp. UBA1131 | reverse complement strand
GATGCCAGCCCGCTGACCTGCACGATCATCGGTCACGTCGGTGATGGCAACTTCCATACCCTGATCCTGCTGGATCCCGAGGATCCGGCCCAGATGGAAGAAGCCAACCGTCTGCACAAACGCATGGTCGAACGGGCGCTTAAACTTGGCGGCACCTGCACCGGCGAACATGGCATTGGCTATGGCAAGCTTGATTTCATGGTGACTGAGCATGGCGAAGACACCATTGCCGTCATGCGGGCGATCAAAAACGCGCTTGATCCCAAAGGTCTGATGAATCCGGGCAAGCTGATCCCGGGTCTTTGATATCATCAGACCAATAGGGATATCTCATTGAAAACGGGGCCATTTGGCCCCGTTTTTGTTTTCGGATCAGAACCGAAAGGAAAGCGAAAGCGACCCGAACTGGTCCGCACCGCTTTGGGCGGTGAATTCCGGGGTGCGATAAACATGGGTGTAGGTCAGGCGCGCCTGACCGATGATTACGGCAAGGCCGATCTGCAAATCGCCAACCCATGGTTCCTTATCGACCGAAGCACTGTCAGCAAAGGTATTGCCATCAAGGGTAATGTCACGCGCGACATAGCGCCCGGCAAAACCGGCAAAGACATAACCGCTTAGCGGGAAGCCATCGGTGTCGGGGACAAAGAAATCCGATCCCGGCAGGCTGGGGCGGATCCGCGGCGGGCCATAATCGGCCGGCAGGTCAAAGCCCATACGAAACATGGTGCCCAGTTCCGCATTGGTAAAGGCGTTGCCCAGCGTCACGGCCCCGTGCGGGGTGGCGTCAAATTCGACACCCAACAGATCGGCTTCGAACCAGCCACGATATTTCCGTTCATAGGTCAGGCCAATGATCGGTTCGTTCTTGATCTGATTGTCCCAGCCTTCGGGGTAGGGGCTGTTGATTTGCTTATGGACAAAGGATTGCGTTTCATCGGCAAGCGATGCCGGACCAACCACGCCAAGGGTCAGTTCCAGCGTATCAATGCGCGAATAATTACTATCAGCCCCATTTTTCTGCAGACCAGTATCCGACAAAAGCCCGGCCGTGCCATACAGCATGCCTGCCCATGGGCGGTCATTGGGCTGATTTTCAGCAATCGTGATGTCGTCTGGCGTGTACATGGTCTGGCCCAGCGAATAGCTGGTGCGAATGCGCCCTTCGGATGCGAAGAACGGGACTTTCTTGGCAACGTTCAGAAAGCTCGCCGGGGCATCGTCTTCGGGCGAGATAAAGGCAAGCCGCACACCGTTGGTGTAATGCTGGTCACTGTTTGTCGGCGTGAACAGATCGTTTTCAACCGACAGCGAGACACCCCATTTGTCATCCGGGGTCCGGGTCGATTGCGGGCCATCGGCCGTATTGGTTTGCGCAAAAGCCCCTTGGGTACCCGCAAGCAGCGCAAACAGGGACGCGGAAACGGCGATAACGTGGCGGAGCGCACGGGCTTGATGCATGATCAAAAATAACTCGTAAATGCAGATGGTTGCCAGATGCTGATCTGTTGCCGACTGATCTTGGACAATTTATGGCAACGACGCCAGTGAAGTTTGCGGATGCGTGATCGATATCTCGCTGCCTTATACACAGGTCAATCGCCACAAAGCTTAAACTGCTGGTCGCGATATTTGTTCCCGTGCATGCATCGGTGCTGCGCAAAAAATTTGCTCAACAAAAAACGCCGCCCTTGGAATGGGCGGCGTTTACAGATCAGTTAGCAGAGAGATGCTTACGGAACCTGACGGCGCAGGCGGGCGACTTCAGCCTGACTTTCATCGATGATCCCGCGATAGGCATGCCAGCTTGAAAAGCCCAGAAGCGGCATCGTGATGGCAAGCCCGAACAGGAAGACGACCATCCCGCAAGCAGACAGGATGGCAATCACGGCCCCCCAGCCAATCAAAACCTTCCAGTTTTTGCGAAACGCCGAAACGCTGATGATGACGGCGGTAATCACATCGACATCGCGATCAACCAGAAGCGGGATCGATACCACCGATACCGCAAAGGCAATCACCGCCAACACACCACCCAGCAAACCGCCGGTAATCAGGAAGGTGATCGCATCGCGCGAGAAGAAGGTTTGCCAGACCAGCACATCAAGCGATGGCATGGTGCCGTTGTAAAACAGCGCAAAAAGCAACATCGCAATGCGCGTCCACGCCAAAAAGAACAGCATCAGCAAAACACCGATGGCACCGATTTGGCCGGGATTGCGACGAAAACCATTCAGGCTGTGCCACAGGGTAACGTTTTCGCCCATCTCAAGGCGGCGACTGGTTTCATAAAGTCCAACCGCAAGTACCGGTGCCAAAAGCATAAAGCCCGCCGCAAGCGGCAAGGTCAGATAAGGTTCGCCAGAACGGAAAATGCTGAGCACGATCAACCAACCGGCAATGGTGCAAAATGCCCCATAGGTTAGGCCAATGGCAGGGGTTCGTTTGAAATCGCGCCAGCCCGCCTGCAGCCAGGCGCCTGATTGGTCGGTGGTGATGGTGCGTACAACGATTCCGCGTTGACCGGCGTCGACCGCTTTTTCCGGCGTTTCGATTATTGTATCGGTCATTTTAATCCTCCCTGTCGCGATTGCGTACAACGATCATCCGGGTGGAATGAAAGTCAGGATTGAATTCTTTTTCTGTTTTATAAAATGTATCATTTCGGAGGCCGATTTCCACCATCCAATTGATTTTAAACTACGTATTTCGCCGTTTGGTAAATTCGCAAATGGCGTTAAAGGTTTTCTTTCCGGGTATTCCGGTTTTATTTTTAATCTTTCAAAACAACGCAATATCTGCCCGATGCTTGATCAAAGCCCTGCTTTGACACACATGAAGATGGTGTCGATGGAACACATCGAACGATCCCGGCGTTACGGATGGATCAAGCTTGCCTGAAATTAGCTTTAATCTCTGGCCATTTTCTGTTGCGAGAGTCATCACGAGCCTTATGCTTTCGAACAAGAAATCAAACCTTTGTGGGTCGCGGCCTTTTCTGGCGGGGCGACCATGCGATCTAGCGGAGCCTGACTGTTGAAAAAAATCCTTGTCGCAATTGGTGCACTTCTCGTGGTTCTTGTCGCCGCGTTGCTGATCATTCCGTCATTGATTGACTGGAATGGCTATAAGGCCGAGGTCAGCCAGGCTGTTCGCGAGGCGACCGGACGGGAGCTTGATCTTGCGGGCGATCTGTCGATGTCGCTGATCCCGTCACCATCCTTGTCGGCAACGGATGTCAGCCTTGGCAATGTGCCAGGCGCACAGGATACCGAAATGGTGTCGATTGACGAGGTCCGGGTTTCCGTTGCGCTGATACCGCTTTTGACCGGCAATGTGCAGGTGACCGAAGTCAGCCTGATCAATCCGGTGATCGCGATTGAGACCTTTGAAGATGGTTCGAACAATCTGGTATTTGATCCAGCGCAGGCCGCACGTTCCGGCCCGGACGCGGGAACGATCAGCACGCCGGGTGCGGGTACTGAAAGCGCACCGGCACCAACCGAGAGTGCCGAGGGCACGGCTGATGCCACTGAGAGCACCGACAGTGATTTCGCCAGCACCATTCAGGTCGACCGTCTGGAAATCGAAAACGCGACCATCATCTATCGCGCGCCGGGCTCCGAAGAACGGATTGAGGGGCTTACCCTTGGTATATCGGCAGAGACCCTGAATGGCCCGATGGAGGGTGAAGGGTATGTCTTCTATCGCGGTATTCCGCTGACATTTGCGATGAATGTCGGGCAGATCAGCCAGACTGCACCGTTCCCGGTCAGCCTGAAACTTGGCATTGACGAGGTCGACGGCGGTGTCACCGTCGCCGGGCGTGTCGATCTTTCAACGGATAATCCCGGTTTCGACGGCGAGATTGATGGCAATTTCGATGACCTGCGTGAAGCTGCGCTCCGGATTGCCGGCGACGATGCCGACATTCCCGATATCGCGGCCAAGCCACTTGATCTTGGCGGGCACATCACGGCCAATGCCAAATCGGTAACCTTGAATGATCTTTCGATCCGGTTTGGTGAAACCCGCGGGTCTGGCGCGATTGCCATTGATCAGGAACCGAGCCTCAATGCCGATGTCGCGCTTCGCTTCAATCAGCTTGATCTTGATAGCATCCTTGTTCTGGCCGATATGGGCAATACAGGCGCATCGCCTGCGTCCAGTGACGCCAACAGCGCGCCAGAAGCATCAAGCGACGCGGCAGGTGGTGCACAATCGATCCCGTCGCAAAGCTCGGTCAAGAAAAACGGTGCTGCCAATGCACCGGCGATCCCGGCGGATTTGAAGGCGTCGATCGATTTCGAAGTTGAAACCCTGATCTATAACCAGACACCGGTCCATAATGCGCGGATCAATGCAGCAATCGCCAATAGCAAGATCACGCTGAACGAAGTCTCTGCCGGTCTTCCCGGCGGGACAGATGTATCTGTCTTTGGCAGCATTTCCGGTAACACGCCGGACTTGAGTGCCGCACTTAGCTATGAAGTGGCATCGGAAAACATTCGTGCGGTCATGCGTTGGCTGGGTGTTGATGTCGACGGCATTCGTGCTGATCGTCTTCGCCGGTTCTCCTTGACCGGCGGGATCAAGGGCACATCCGAACAACTCAATATTTCCGATCTTGATCTGCGGGTCGATGACACCGCCATTCGCGGGGCTGTTGTTGCCAATCTCGGCGGATCGGGCCTGCCTGCCTTGGGTATTGGTCTGAAGCTCGACCGGATCAACCTTGATCAGTATATCGCAGTTGCGCCGGATGCCGAAGTTTCCGTCTCTACGACTTCTGAGGCGGGCGGCAATGCATCGACCGGTGCTGCATCATCTTCATCGGATGCGGGCAATGCGTCTGCTGCCAAGCAGGATATGGTCAAGATCATCAAGGATGCGCTGGCACCCCTTGAAGGCATGGCCGCCAATTACCGACTGGCCGCTGATGAGATCATCTCCTCTGGCGTGTCGGTACGCGGCATTTCAATTGATGGCAGCCTCAATGGTCCGAATATTACCCTGACCAATTTTGCGGTTGCCGACGCAGCAGGTCTTGCCGCCAGTGCAAAGGGCGCATTCAACGGTTCGGCCGATGTGCCGGCATTTGATAATTTGTCAGTGCGTATCACGGCCAAAACGCTGGAGCCGCTGGCGAAGCTGACCGGTATTACCCTTCCGGCACCGGCAAGCAGTTACAAGAGTGTTCAGGCAAATGTTGATCTGAATGGCCCTGTCACCGGACCGACGGTTGCGCTTGATGTGTCCAACCCGCTGTTGCAGGTTGCTCTTGATGGTGTTGTTTCCGAAATGCTTGGCAGCAATCCGGGCATTGATGGCAAGCTTGCTGTCCAGGCATCCAGCCTGAACCGTGCGCTGGAGCTTCTTGCCCCAACCTACACACCATCGGGCAATCTTGGCCGACTGGCGGTTTCCGGCACTGTGAAGGGCAATGCGCAGAATGTCGCCGTCGATGGCCTGAAGCTTATCCTCGGCGCATTTGAAACGTCGGGCAACGTGCGATTTGATGGTTCACAGGCACAGCCTAAGCTTTCTGTCGCACTATCGGGTGGCAAGCTCGTGGTGGATCCGTTCCTGCCAGCAGACAAGCGCGCAAGCCTGATGCCCGGTATGGGCAGCGGCCCGCGCAAGGCAGCGTTCAATCTGCCGAAAACCACGATGGTTACCCGCGTTGATGCCCGCGACGGAACGCCTTGGGATGACACCGTAATTGATGTTTCGGCCCTTCGTTCGATTGATGCTGATATTGCGGTTGCCCTGGATCAGCTTGATTTCGATACCTATAGCCTGATCAATCCGGACCTGAAGGCAACGTTGGTTAACGGGCTTCTGAGCATTCCGAGCTTTACCGGGCTTCTGGGGCAGGGTGACCTTGCGATTAACGGCACCTTTGATGCGCGTAATACCGATGTGCCCAAACTGGCCCTTGCTGGTCGTTTGGACAGTGCGCGGATCGAAAGTCTTGTGCCGATCCGGGTGGCAAGTGACACCATCCTTGGCGGACTGGGACTGACATTTGATGCCAATGCGCAGGGCAATACATCGCGCCGTCTGGTGTCGGCCCTGAACGGTACGGCCAATCTGGTTCTGAACAATGTGCGGTTCAGCAATGCCGACAAACGGTCGCCGGATCCGCGCCTGAATATCGAGGCACTTCTGCGTCAGGGCCCGCAGGCCATGGTGGTTGAAGGTGTTGGCAACAACGATCTCATGCAATCGCTTGAAGCCGACATGACCATCACCAACGGCATTGCCAAAACCACCCGTGTCGAAGCACTGTCGCGGGTCGGCACAGCGGATGCGGATGCGACCCTTGATTTGCCGCGCTGGGTGATGGATACGCAGGCTGATTTCGATTTCTCTGAAAAGATCGAAGAATTGCCGCCGTTCAGCGTCTATGCCAAAGGCAAGATCGATGATCCGGTCATCACCGGACGCATGGACAAGGTTGCTGTTCGGGTTCTCGACAACCTGATTGACAAGGCGCTGGGTGGCAGCGGATCAAGCAATGATTCATCGGGAACGGGTGGCTCTGGTGGCGGCTCCGCCGAGGATGCGGCCAAAGGCCTGCTGAAGGGGCTTTTGAACCAGTTCGGTCGCTGATATCAAATTCCTTGAAAATGTTGGAAAACGGCCCCGTTTTGTGGGGTCGTTTTCCTTTATCTTCAGAGGCTTATCCGAAGGTCGTCATAAAACAGCAAAAAAACCTTAACAAAGAGGTCCGGCTTCGACATGATCCGCCCGTCGATTCCCTTTGATGGTAACGGTTGATTATGTCGGTAAAGAAAACTGCTCTGGATAAGGATCTCAAGTGGCAAAAACGCATGGATGCGGGGCTGGGTGAAACAGCATCGATCAGTGCGAAGCTTGGTCTGGCACTTGTCTTCCTGCTTGCCTGTAGTGCGTTTGTCGCCTTTCACATGGGCGGACTGCCGCAAAGTGGCTTCCTGATCGCCGCCGCCGTTATCGGTGGTTATATGGCGCTGAATATCGGGGCCAACGACGTTGCCAACAATGTTGGTCCGGCGGTGGGTTCCAAGGCGCTGACCATGGTTGGCGCCCTTTTGATTGCGGCCATATTCGAGGCCGCCGGTGCGATCATTGCCGGTGGCGATGTTGTCGGCACAATCAAGAACGGCATTATTGATCCCACCCAGATGCCCGATGCCCAAACCTTTGTCTGGGCGATGATGGCAGCCCTTTTGGCCGCCGCCCTTTGGCTTAACCTGGCCACCTGGTTTGGTGCGCCGGTCTCAACCACGCATTCGATTGTTGGTGGTGTCATGGGGGCTGGTATGGCCGCCGTTGGCATCGGGGCGGTAAACTGGCCGACCATGGGCACAATCGCCGCAAGTTGGGTGATCTCGCCGGTTCTGGGTGGTTTGATTGCTGCCGGGTTCCTGGCCTTTATCAAATTCCGCATTCTTTACACCGAAGACCGCGTGACTGCTGCGCGCAAGTGGGTTCCGATCTTGGTCGGTGTCATGGTCTCGGCCTTCACGATGTATCTGATGATGAAGGGTGTGAAGAAAATCTGGAAGGCCGAAACACCGGTTGTGATCGCCATTGGTGTTGCCGCGTTCTTCCTGACCGTGATCCCGGTCCGCAAGGCCGTCTTCCGTGCCTCGGCCAGCATGACCGGCCGTCGCAAGGAAATCGCTTCGCTGTTTCGCATTCCGCTTGTCGTGTCGGCAGCCTTGCTGTCATTCGCGCACGGCTCGAACGATGTTGCCAACGCGATTGGACCGCTCGCCGCCATTGTTTCCGGTGTTGATAGCGGTCAGATCGTGACCTCGGCCCCGATCCCGATCTGGGTGATGGTCATCGGCGCGCTTGGCATTTCTGCGGGTCTGATCCTGTTTGGTCCGAAACTGATCAAGACGGTTGGCTCAAAAATCACCAAGCTTGATCCGATCCGGGCTTATACCGTGGCATTGTCGGCGGCCCTTACGGTGATTGTCGCATCTGCACTGGGTCTTCCCGTCAGTTCGACCCACATTGCGGTTGGTGCTGTGTTCGGGGTTGGTTTCCTGCGTGAAAGCCTGTCGCATCGTCGTCGCAAGGTTGCATCGCCTATGTTGGTGGATCGTCCCGAAAACGAACAGGGCGATGAACATATCGAAGCGCTTCGTCAGATTGACCCGAGTGAGGCCGAAAAGGCCGAGAAGAAAATGCGCAAGCGTCTTCTGGTGCGTCGTCGCTATGCGGTGACGATTGCAACCGCATGGGTGGTGACGGTTCCGGCCGGAGCCTTCCTCGGCGCGCTTCTGTTCTTCACCATTCGCGGCATCATGCTGTAACTTAAAACGAATATGGTTTCGCGGCGCGGCGCCCCATTTTCCCCGGGGCGACATGCAGCGATCTGCAGCGGCGATCAGGTTTTCCTGATCGCCGTTTTTCCTTGACCGGGCTTTGGTCTGCGCGTAAACAGCCGCACCAAAGTTACACAGAATCCGTTCGTGATCGTCGCCCAGTATGGTGGGCCGCGAGATTTGTTATGCGTGGGTTCATTTGATGAGAAGGGCTAACAGATGAAAGCGATCATTTTCGGTGTCCTCGCCATGGCGGTGACCGTTGTTGCATCGAACATTCTGGTCGAATACCCGCTGCCCGGCGTTCTGGCGGACTGGCTGACCTATGGTGCCTTTACCTATCCGGTCGCTTTCCTTGTAACGGACCTGACCAACCGTGCACGTGGTGCGGCGGCGGCACGGGTTGTCGTGCTGGCCGGGTTTGCGCTGGCGGTTGTTCTTTCGCTGATCGTTGCGGATACGCGCATTGCCATCGCATCGGGTTCGGCATTCCTGATTGCCCAGATGCTTGATGTGACCGTGTTTGACAAACTGCGCCGTGCAAGCTGGTGGAAAGCACCGCTGGTGTCGTCTGGCATCGGGTCGGCGGTTGATACCGCCTTGTTCTTCTCGATCGCGTTTGCCGGTACTGGTCTTCCGTGGGATACGTGGGCGATGGGTGATTTCGCAGCCAAGATGATCATGGCGCTGACCTGTCTGGCTCCGTTTCGTCTTTTGATGACGGTGATCACACCGCGCACTGATGCGGAACCGGCCCGCGGCTGATATCGGTTTGGACCCTAAGGCGTATCAGATATGCCGTCCGTGACCTTGTGATTTCTTCTGAAGGGGCGCATAACACGCCCCTTCATTTGTTTTTTAATTGAGCGGAATTTCCCTGATCCATGAAAGTCGATCTGTTCGATTTTGAATTGCCGCGCGAACGCATTGCCGAACATCCGGCCAATCCGCGTGATGCTGCCCGTATGCTTGATTTGTCAGGCGAAGGAATGCAGGACCGTATCGTGCGCGAATTGCCCGATATTTTGCGTTCCGGTGATCTGCTGATATCCAACGATACGCGTGTGATCCCGGCCCGCCTGTTTGGCAAACGAGGCGACGCCAAGGTTGAGGTTACCCTGCATAAACAGGAAGGCCTTGGCACCTGGGTGGCCTTCGCCAAGCCGGCCAAGAAGCTGCGCATCGGGGAAACCTTCAAGGTCAATGACGAATTCGAAGCCGAAGTTCTTGCCAAGAAGGACGGCGGCGAAGTGACCCTGCGTTTTAACAAATCCGGTGCAGACCTCATTGCCGCACTTGAAAAATTCGGCGTGATGCCGCTGCCGCCCTATATCCGGCGTGACGCCGGTGGTGATGATCAGGACAAATCCGATTATCAGACGATCTTTGCGCAAAAGGATGGTGCTGTGGCGGCCCCGACGGCAGGTTTGCATTTTACCCCGGAACTTCTGGCCAATCTGGATGCGCGCGGCATCAATCGCCGCACGATTACGCTTCATGTCGGGGCGGGCACCTTCCTACCGGTCAAGGTCGATGATACTGATGATCACAAAATGCATGCCGAATGGGGTTCGATCAGCAAGGAAATCGCTGATCTGATCAACGAAACCCGCGCCAATGGCGGACGGGTAGTTGCGGTGGGGACCACGTCGCTGCGTCTGCTTGAAAGTGCGGCCCGCGAAGACGGGGTGGTTGAACCGTTCGAGGCCGAGACCGACATCTTTATCACGCCGGGCTACAAATTCCGCGCAGTGGATATGCTTCTGACAAATTTCCACCTGCCGCGTTCGACCCTGTTTATGCTGGTGTCGGCCTTTGCCGGGTTTGAACGGATGAAGGCGGCCTATCAGCACGCCATCGACAACGAATACCGTTTTTATTCCTATGGCGATTGCAGCCTGCTTGAATGCGCCAACAAAATTGATGCACGGACATAAGAACCGATGACCGAATTTCGCTATGAACTGCTTGCCCAGGATGGCAAGGCCCGTCTGGGGCGCATCCACACCGCGCACGGCGTCATTGATACGCCGACTTTCATGCCGGTGGGAACGGCCGCCACGGTTAAGGGCATGTTGCCGGAAAACGTTGCCGACACGGGTGCGCAGATCCTTTTGGGCAATACGTACCATTTGATGCTGCGTCCGGGTGCCGAACGCATCGCACGTTTGGGCGGTCTTCACAAATTCATGAACTGGGACAAACCGATCCTGACCGACAGTGGCGGGTATCAGGTCATGTCGCTGGCGAAGTTGCGCAAGATCACCGAAGAAGGTGTGACGTTTAAAAGCCATATCGATGGCCGCAAGTTCAACCTGACACCCGAACGTTCGATGGAGATCCAGCATCTTTTGGGATCGACCATCACCATGGCGTTTGATGAATGCACCCCGTTCCCGGCGACCGAACAGCAAGCGCGCGAAAGCATGCAGATGTCGATGCGCTGGGCAAAACGGTCCAAGGATGCGTTTGTTAACCGCGAAGGCTATGCGCTTTATGGCATTCAGCAGGGCAGCGTTTTTGAAAACCTGCGGCGTGAGAGCTCCGAAAAGTTGGCGGAGCTCGACCTGCCGGGCCACTCGGTTGGTGGTCTTGCCGTTGGTGAAGGCCAGCAGATCATGTTTGATACGCTTGATTTCTGCGTTGATATGCTGCCGAGCAACAAGCCGCGCTATTTGATGGGGGTTGGCAAGCCGTCCGATCTTGTCGGTGGGGTGATGCGCGGGATTGATCAGTTTGACTGCGTGCTGCCGACCCGTTCCGGGCGCAACGCACAGGCCTTTACCCATCGCGGGACGCTGAACCTTAAAAACGGCCGTCATCGCGATGATGATCGTCCGTTGGATGATCAATGTGGTTGCCCGGCCTGCACGAAATATTCGCGTGCCTATTTGCATCACCTGATCAAGGCTGGGGAAATCCTCGGCGCGGTTCTGCTGACCTGGCATAACCTTGCCTATTATCAGGACTTGATGCGTGGCATGCGCGAAGCGATTGCCGAAGGCCGCATGGAGGCCTTCGCGCGCGATTTCCACGCCGGACAGGAAGGCGGGGACATTGATCCCATGCCGATTATCGAGGACTAAGCCATGGCTGATCAAACCATCTACGACAACCTGACCATGCTGGGCGGTGACACCCAACAGCCGGCATCGCCAGACGAAGCAGTTCTTGAACGCGTACAAAACCCGCAGGCCGGAACCGATTACTGCGTGCGATTTGTCGCACCGGAATTCACATCGCTTTGCCCGATCACCGGCCAGCCGGACTTTGCCCATCTGGTGATTGATTATGTGCCCGGTGACTGGCTGGTCGAAAGCAAGTCGCTGAAGCTTTTCCTGACGTCATTTCGCAACCATGGTTCGTTCCACGAGGATTGCACGATCAAGGTCGGCAAACGCATTGTAGAAACCCTTGACCCGAAATGGCTGCGTATAGGTGGATACTGGTATCCGCGCGGCGGCATTCCGATTGACGTGTTCTATCAGACCGGCCCGGCACCCGAAGGTGTCTGGATCCCCGAGCAGGGCGTAGCCCCGTATCGCGGGCGCGGCTAGAACCTGCGTTTCTGAGTTTGTTAAAAAGGCCGCAGCATCATGTTGCGGCCTTTTGCGTTATGATCGTAAGGCGATATAACGCGCCAAAGATTAAACAGGCCGAATGACTGAACTGATGCCATGACAACCAAGACGCGCCAACACATCACGTTTGAACTGCTTCAGGCCAAAGCCCGTGAAATCGGCTTTGATGTCTGTGGTGTGGCGCGTCCGAAAATTGATGCGCGCAATCAAAAACGTCTTGATGAATTTGTCGCGGGTGGTGAATACGGCTCGATGGCGTGGATGAATGATCCTGAACGCCTGCCGCG
>NZ_DCAO01000112.1:18309-24044 GCF_002311515.1 Thalassospira sp. UBA1131 | reverse complement strand
TTGAACAGTCGGGCGGGGCGGAACAGGTCAAGGTTTTCGTCGATACTGCGCCGGTTCTCGAAAAGCCGTTGGGGCAGGCATCCGGGATCGGGTGGCAGGGAAAACATACGAACCTTGTGTCGCGCGAATTTGGCAGTTGGCTGTTTCTGGGCGAGATTTTTACAACCCTTGATCTGCCAGAAACCGAACCGGAAATCGATCATTGCGGGTCGTGCACCAAATGCCTGTCGGCCTGTCCGACCGACGCCTTTCCAGCCCCCTATAAGCTTGATGCGCGCAAGTGCATTTCGTATCTGACGATCGAGCATGACGGGCCGATCCCGCTGGAATTCCGTAAACCGATGGGCAATCGCATTTATGGCTGTGACGATTGTCTGGCCGTCTGCCCGTGGAACAAGTTTGCCAGCCGGACCGAAGAATTGGCCTTTATTCCGCGCGTCGAACTGACGGCGCCACGATTGGCCGATTTCCTTGATCTGGATGATGCAGGGTTTCGGGCGTTCTTTACCGGATCGCCGATCAAGCGGATTGGCCGCGCGAAATTCCTGCGCAATGTTCTGATTGCTGCTGGCAATAGCGGCGCACCGCGCCTGATCCCGCGCATTGAAAATCTGCTGTCAGATGAAAATGCGTTGATCCGTGCCAGTGCGGTCTGGGCCCTTTCGCAACTGATGAGCGCTGCTGAATTTGCCAGCCTCAAGGACATTCACGCGAAAATCGAAAGCGATCCGGTTGTTCTGGCGGAATGGGATCAGGCCAGTAACGCCGCCTGATCACAATTGCATATCGAACTTCACGAAATTGAAGTGATAACGAAGCCCGCCCTTGGCATCGGCAAAGGCAATCCCGTAACCCGGTCCAAGCGGATTGGGGTCCTGAAGCTCTTCTTCTTTCTCATGACGGAAATCAAGCGGTTCACCCGACTGGGTGCTGTTGCCCAAAACAAATGGGACGCCGAGCCAGGTACCTGTTGCCGGGCGATGCAGATGGCCAAAGAACAGATGTTTGATTTGCGGGTTGGCGGAAACGATTTCACCAAGTGCGTCTTCGGCATCCAGGCGGATGGTATCCATAAACGGCAAGCCCATTGCCATTGGCGGATGATGCATGAACAGGAAGGTTGGCGTATCCCGATGTGCCGTCAGTTCATCGCGCAGCCAGTCAAGGCGTTGCGCACAAAGCGTGCCGTGATGATGGCCGGGAACGACGCTGTCCATCATGACGAAACGCACGCCGTTGAAGGTCTGGCCAAAATTGACAAAGCCGTGGGTGTCGGTTTCGGTTGTCGGGAAGGCCTCACAAAATGCTTCGCGGATGTCGTGATTGCCCGGAATAATCAGATAGGGAATGGCAAGATCAGATAAAATATCGACAGCATTTTCATACTGTTCCGGCGTGCCGCGGTGGGTGATGTCGCCGGTGATGATGCAGATTTCGGCGTCCCGGTGATAGGTGTTCACCTCATCAATGACCTTGCGGAGCGTCGCGGCCGCGTCGGGCAAGCGCGACACGTCATTTCGAGCCAGAATATGAAGGTCGGAAAGATGTATGAATTTCATGTCGATGCCCTATCATGGCGGAAAGCTTTTGAAATCATGGTCGTTTTTGCACCGGAATTAAAGATTTAAACACCGATGGAAGATGCCGTTCGTAAAAGATCAGTGACAATTGCCGGGCACCGGACGAGTTTTTCGCTTGAAGATGCCTTCTGGGAAGAGCTGGTCGGCATTGCACAACGTCGCGCGATGACGCTGGCCGAACTGGTTGTTGAAATCGATACCGACCGCGAAGGCAACTTGTCGAGTGCGCTACGGCTTTATGTTTTGCGTGATCTGCAAAGCCGATTGGCCGGTGACAAGCACGAAGTTGAACTGTCCGATCCTGAAAGCCTCAGCGACCAGAATTAAGCAGGGCATCCATGTGTGGCATTGCGGGCTCGACCCAACCAGACGATCTCAGTGCCGTGGATGCGATGCTCCAACGTCTTGCCCATCGGGGGCCGGACGGCTCTGGTGTCTGGTCTGATTCAAATGGGAAGATCACCCTTGGATGCGTACGCCTTGCCACCACCGATCTGACGGGGCAGGCCAACCAACCGCTTATCAGCACGGACGGTCGATTTGTTTTGGTTTTCAACGGTTATATCGCGGGATATCGGCGCAAGATACAGGCGGCAACCCGCAACGGCATGACATTCCAAACCCGGAATGATGCGGAACTTGTTCTGCAGTTGATGTCCGGCGCAATCCGGCAGGGAAATGATCCTGTACAGGTACTCCAAACCTTGTCGGGGCAATATGCGATTGCATTATGGGATGTGGCGCAATCCTGCCTGTGGCTGGCGCGTGACCCGCTGGGCATCAAACCGCTTTATGTTTTGAGCCGTCCAGGCGGTCATATTGCCTTTGCGTCAGAAATATCTGCGTTCTCTGCAATTTCTCCGCTGGTGCGTGATGAGAGAGTCAAACCGGCATATCTGGCCCATCTGTTTGTCCCTTCACCCAAAACCCGGATAGACGCCGTAGAACTTCTTTCACCCGGCACGCTCATGCACTGGCAGGCGGGTGAGGTTTCCACAGGCCACATCGCACACCCGGCATATCGGGCCGACAAGGCTTCGCAGATACCGACGGCGGGCGACCTGTTGTCTGCCGTTCGTCAATCGGTTGCCGATGCGATGGATGCGGATTGCGAAGTGGGATGTCTGGTTTCGGGTGGGTTGGATAGTGCGGGTGTCGCTGTCTTGGCGTGCGATATTGCGCGCGAACGCGGACAGAGTATTCCCAAGGCATTCGTGATGGGGTTTGATGATCCGGCCCTTGATGAAACGGGGGCTGCGCGAAAACTCTGTCGGCATCTCGGGCAAGAACTGCATGTCGTTGCAGCCCCGACGCAGCCAGACGGCATCTATCAGGAGCTTGTGGCGGCCTTGAATAGTGTCGGCGGGCCCTTTGCCAATCCGTCGATTGTCCTGATGCGATGCCTTGCAAAAGCGGTGGGCGCAGATGTCAAAGTATGTTTGTCAGGCGACGGCGGGGATGAGCTGTTTGGTGGTTATCCACGATATCGGGCCGCACAGCTTTACGAGACATATTGGCACCATGTGCCAAGACCTTTGCGGCGACTGACGGCAAAGATGTATGGCGCGGGCAATCGACGGGAAATCCATCGCTTTCTTGCTGGCGGTTCAGGGGCGCGCAATCATGCCTTTGCCGTTTGGAACAACCGGTGTGTGATACCCGAATGCGACGCCAGAATTGCGCAGCATCCTGATATAGGTGGCAGCCTGACAGACACGATGATGCATTTTGATCGCGATGTGACGCTTCCGGGCAATCAACTTTTGATGTCGGATCGTTGCGGGATGGCCCATGGGCTTGAATATCGCTTGCCGCTTTTGGGGCATGATGTTGTGCGCATCGCGGCGTCAGTACCGGCGAAGCAACATCTTAAACATGGCCCAAAATCCCTGTGGCGCAGAGCCGTTACTCCCTACTTGCCAGCGGGGCATGTTCAACACCACAAGATCGGCTTTAATCCGCCTGTCACAACGTGGCTTTTGGGTGTTGCCCGATATCTGTGGGGGGATGAGAACCGAATTCTTGAGGCGATCTTCGCCGATGTCGCGATTACGCAGGGTTACAAGACGGCATATTGGAAGCGTGCCGTTTCGGGCAAGGATCTGGATATGGCGCTTAGTGTCTGGGCGCTGATGGTCTGGCAAATCTGGCTTGAAGTGGATGGATTAGATATGGGGTGCGCTGCTGATACTGCGTGATCTGCGATACAGATTGAGCGCAGTCAGGGCCGTCGGGGCCAGTTGCACCACTTGGCGCGAGAGTGAAAGCAAGCGGTCTTCATCCGGATCATTGTCTTCGAATACGGATTGGGTGGTTTCGCAAAGTTCAGAAAGCTGGCGCAATCCAAAGGTACCGGATGTGCTTTTAAGCGCATGAACTTCGTTGCGCACCGTGGTCATGTCGTCTTCTGACAGGGCCTTGTCGATCTTGACCAGACGGGATTCCGTTTCATTGATGAAGATCTCGATGCCGCATCCCGCACCTTCGTCCCCAGCATCGGTGTAAAGTTGTTCAAGAATACGCACATCCAGAACCGGACTGGTCAGGGATTCTGGGCGATACGGACGACCGATCCGTGCCCCCTTGCTGCGTTTTTGGGCTGCGTTCGGATCCCCTGTGGTGCCGCTGCGCCGGGTGATCAGTTCCTGCATGGTTTTGATCAGTTTTTGCCGCTGGATGGGTTTGTTGATGAAATCATCGACACCCGACTGGCGGGCAATGACATTCCAGTCACGCGACTGATGGGCGGACAATGCAATGATCGGTGTGCGTGAAACCGGCCCACTCATATGGCGGATACGGCGGGTGGTGTGCAGCCCGTCCATATCGGGCATTTCAACATCCATCAGGATCAGGTCGGCATTCACCCCGCGCTTAAGCATGTTCAGCACCGTCTGGCCATTGCTGGCCTCGACAATGCCATATCCCTCGGCCTGCAGAATGCGGCGCGCCACCATGCGGTTGCTTTCGCTGTCATCGGCAATGATGACGGTGCCGATTTTGGCATCATTGGCAGAGCTGGCCGTTTCAAGACGTTCGGACTGAGGGACTTGAGGCTTGACGAAGCACACCGAAATCATGCCGCCATCGGCAAGTTCGGTCTCATTGAAGATCAGGTCTTCCTCGGCAATCCCGGAGATCAATTGTTCCCACGCCGGATTGGCAAAGACAATCCGTTCGTCTGCATCAAACAGCGCAATGCCTGTCTGTGCCTGATTAAGGGCCTCGATGATCTTCGTTTCCATTGGACATCGACCGATTCGGTGCCCCCGGTTTCCACCAAAGGGCACATTTGAATTTCCCGTATGAAACGCATAGGTTTCATTTGTGAGTCCAGTTATTTTTACAGTTTTTTCTAATAAGTCCATGTTTTTTAGGCGTCACACCGAATGTCCCGGTCCCAAAGATGAAACAGAAGTGCGAAACAGATGTTTCGTGATTTGTATTTTCTGAAACATCTGTTGTGTGTCGCGGCAGCCTGTGGCGTAATCTTGGTCTTCCTGACAGGGCATGGATATTCGGGTGATGGGTTTGCAAACTGATCTGCGTGAAAAGTTAATTTCGGACTACGCAAAGCTTAGTCCGCAAATGCAAAAGGCTGCGCGCTATATCCTGGATCATCCAAATGATGTCGCCCTGCGTTCCATGCGGGCACTGGCCCGTGCCGCAGATGTGCCGCCAAGTACGGTCACCCGGTTGATGACTGCGATTGGCGTCGAAACCTGGCAGGATTTCCGCGACCATTATCAGAGCCGGTTGCTTGATCAGCCCGCAAGCTACGCCCGCCGCGCGCGCGAAACGCAAAAGACCGATAATGATGCTGATCGGGATCAGCATCTTCTTGAAAGCATTTGTCGCACCGAAATCGACAATATCAGTGACGCTTACGCGCCGGATCTTGTGTCACGCATGATTGTGACCTGCGAGGCGATTGAAAACGCCCGGCAGGTCTTCATCGTCGGTCGGGGTGCTGCATACCCGGCCGCGTTCCAGTTTGCCTATGCCTATCGGCTGTTTTGCGACAATGGCGTTCTGGTCGATGGCCATTCAGGCACCTTTGGTGATGAACTGCGCGGTATCGGGCGACGTGACATCATGATTGCTGTCGGGGCAAAACCCTATATCCGCGATACGGTGCGTGCGGTTGAGTTTGCC
>NZ_DCAO01000112.1:11173-18011 GCF_002311515.1 Thalassospira sp. UBA1131 | reverse complement strand
TTACGGAACGCCCGATCATGACCAACGCGTCAAACTCTGCCCAATCCTCTGTCCCGGTCCCGAATGCCGGAACCCGTGTTCTGCACCGCACGAGCACATCCATTCCGCCGCGCGCCGTCAAGGGGGAGGGGATCTATATTTTTGACCAAAACGGAAAGAGTTATCTTGATGCCTGCGGTGGGGCAGCCGTGTCATGCCTTGGTCATTCCGATCCTGATGTCCGTGCTGCCATGCATGCGCAGATTGATCAGATTGCCTATGCCCATTCCGGGTTCTTTTCATCCGATGCGATGGAAGAACTGGCCGATGAACTGGTCGCATCGGCGCCCGAAGGCATCGACAAAGTCTATTTTGTGTCTGGCGGGTCGGAGGCCACTGAGGCCGCGCTTAAAATGGCGCGCCAGTATTTTCTCGAAATCGGGCAGCCGGAACGTAAATACGTCATCGCGCGCCGCCAATCCTATCACGGCAATACCCTTGGTGCGTTGTCAGTTGGCGGCAATATGTGGCGGCGCAAACAGTTTGAACCGCTCCTGATCACCGCAAGTCACATCGCACCTGTTTATCAGTATCGTGATCAGCGTGATGACGAAACGCCAGAGGCCTATGGCTTGCGCGTTGCCAACGAACTGGAAACCGCGATCCTTGAGCTTGGGGCGGAAAGCGTTGCGGCATTCGTGGCCGAACCGGTTGTCGGGGCAACGGCCGGTGCGCTTGCCCCTGTGCCGGGTTACTTCAAACGCGTGCGCGAAATTTGCGATCAATATGGTGTGTTGCTGATCCTTGATGAAGTCATGTGTGGCATGGGCCGCACAGGCACCCTGCATGCGATTGAGCAGGAAGGCATTTCTGGCGATCTACAAACCATCGCCAAGGGACTGGGTGCAGGTTACCAGCCGATTGGTGCCGTGCTTGTTTCAAAGAAAATCAACGATGCGATTGCCAATGGATCGGGTTTCTTCCAGCACGGTCACACGTATCAGGGGCATGCAACAGCATGTGCGGCTGCGCTTGCGACCCAACGCGCCATCAAGGAACGCAACCTTCTGGCCAATGTCGTCAAACAGGGCGAAAACCTTGTCGCGGCACTTCAGGCAAAACTGGGCCAGCATCCGTTTGTTGGCGATATCCGCGGACGCGGCCTGTTTCGCGGGGTGGAGCTTGTGGCGGACCGGGAAACCAAGGACCCGTTTGACCCGGCCCTTAAAATCAATGCCAAGATCAAGAAGGCGGCCTTTGCACGCGGTCTGATGGCCTATCCGATGGGCGGCACGATTGATGGCGTTCGCGGTGATCATGTGCTGTTTGCCCCGCCCTTCATCATTGATGAAAACGATGTCGCCAAGATCGTCGATCTGTTTGCCGGTGCGCTTGATGATGTCTTTAAGGCAGAGGGACTGGCGTGATGGGATATGGTGACAAACCGTTTCTGATTGCCTCGGCCCCCAATGGTGCGCGCAAGACAAAGGCGGATTTGCCAAACATTCCGATCACACCAGCCGAAGTCGCAAGGACGGCATTGGAATGCAAGGCCGCCGGTGCATCGATGATGCATCTGCATGTCCGAGATGAAGATCAAAAACACAGCCTCGATGTTGGTCGTTATCGCGAAATGCTGACCGAGGTTAGATCATCGGTTCGGGACGATATGCTGTTGCAGGTCACGACCGAGGCGGTTGGCATCTATACAGCCCAGCAGCAGATGGAAATGATCAGAAACCTGCTGCCAGAGGCGGTATCAATCGCTGTGCGTGAAATTGCACCCGTCGATGCGGACCTCAATGCATTGAAATCGTTTTTCGAATTCATGCGCGAAGCCAAAATCGCGCCGCAACTGATCCTGTATGCGCCCGAAGACGTGGCGCGCTTTAATCAGCTTGTTGAAATCGGCGTTCTGCCCGGCGACAAATTCCCGGTCTTGTTCGTGCTGGGGCGCTACACCGCGGGTCAGGTGTCACAACCCTCTGAACTTTTGCCATTTATTGGGGCCAGTCCTTATGTCTCGGAATGGATGTTGTGTGCGTTTGGGCCTTATGAAAACGCCTGCATTCTGACGGGTGCCGGACTGGGTGGTCATGCGCGTATCGGATTTGAAAATAATCACCTTAGGGTTGACGGATCGCCTGCTTCGAACAATGCTGATCTTATTGCCCAGGCACATGATGGTTCGATCCTGATGGGGCGGAAGATCGCGACAGGTGAACAGGCCCGCCAGATTATGCAACCCATGTGGTAGGAGGGGCAAAAAGAACCGGACAATACGCACAAATACTGAATTTCCTCAGGAGGTTTCGGGGTTATAGGGTTTTATTCCGCCAAGTCGGACACTATAATCCCCATCGTCGAAACATCTGATTTTTCTGATGTTTCCGTTTGATTCAGTTGTTCGATGTCGAACATTTGAATGCCTGATAATAGGGTGTAAAAAGGGAGCGAATCCTAATGAAAAAACTTATCGCTGTAGCGGGTGCAGTCGCTGCGATTGCTGGCGCCTCGCTGTTTGCCGGTCAGGCCTCGGCACAGGAAAACCGTTTCATTACCATCGGTACCGGTGGTGTGACTGGTGTGTACTATCCGACCGGTGGCGCGATCTGCCGTCTGGTCAACAAGGATCGCAAAGAGCACGGCATTCGTTGCTCGGTCGAATCCACGGGTGGTTCGGTCTACAACATCAACACCATTCGTACCGGCGAGCTGGACATGGGTGTTGCCCAGTCTGACTGGCAGTACCATGCCTATAACGGTACTTCGAAATTCGAAGACCAGGGTCCGTTCGAAGACCTGCGCGCTGTATTCTCCGTCCATCCGGAGCCGTTCACCGTTGTTGCCCGTGCAGATGCCGGCATCAAGACCTTTGACGACCTCAAAGGCAAGCGCGTGAACATTGGTAACCCGGGTTCCGGTCAGCGCGGCACCATGGACATCGTTCTTGCTGCCAAAGGCTGGACCCTTGATGACTTCTCGCTGGCATCCGAACTGAAGCCGGCTGAGCAGTCCCAGGCGCTTTGTGACAACAAGATCGACGCGATGATCTACACCGTTGGTCACCCGTCCGGTTCGATCCAGGAAGCAACCACTGCTTGTGATTCGGTTCTGGTTGAAGTTGCTGGCCCGGAAATTGAAAAGCTGATCGCTGACAACCCGTACTACCGTGCAGCTACCATCCCGGGCGGCATGTATCGTGGTAACCCGGATGATGTTGTGACCTTTGGTGTCGGTGCGACCTTTGTGTCCTCGACCAACACCGATGCCGACATCGTCTACAACGTTGTCAAAGCAGTCTTTGAAAACTTCGACGACTTCAAAAAACTGCATCCGGCATTTGAAGTCCTGAAAAAAGAAGAAATGATCAAGGACGGCCTGTCGGCTCCGCTGCATGACGGCGCAGCTCAGTACTACAAAGAAGCTGGCCTGATGTAATCAGGCTTGGGACGGAGGGCGTTTATCGCCCTCCGTTTTTCTTTTGCGCCCGACGGGTTTGCTCACAAAAATTGAAGAAAATGAACACCGTCATTTAGGTGTTGGAGTACTCCGTAGGGGACCGGGTGTGTGTCGACGGAGGCTTTTTGTTTCTGGACCCCCAGTTCAAATAGCTTTCGTAGTGACCGGGAGTTTGTGATGACTGACGACAAGAATACGGAAAATGTGTCCGTCGATCAGGGGCTGCAGGACCTGATTGCGGAAAATGATACAGGGGCCCGTCAACCAAGTGGCTTGACGGCGAAAATATTGCTGTGGCTTGCGGTCGCGTGGTCACTGTTCCAGCTTTGGCTGGCCTCGCCATTGCCATTTATCTTTAATTTCGGCGTTTTGAACTCGACCGAGGCACGGTCGATCCATCTCGCTTTTGCAATTTTCCTGGCCTTTATGGCCTATCCGGCCTTCAAGAATTCGCCGCGCAGTTATATCCCGGTTATGGATTGGGTGCTGGCAGCGGTTGGCGCTTACTGCGCGGCCTATATTTACATTTTCTATCGTGAAATCTCGGATCGTCCCGGGCTTCCGACGACGGGCGACCTTGTCGCTGCGGGCGTTGGTCTCGTCATGTTGCTTGAGGCAACCCGTCGCGCACTTGGCCCGCCCTTGATGATCGTTGCGATGGTGTTCCTGGCATATGTCTTCTTTGGCAATGCACCGTGGGTGCCCGACGTTCTGCAATGGAGCGGTGCAAGCTTCTCCAAGGCGATGTCGCATCAGTGGATCACCACCGAGGGCGTGTTTGGTATCGCGCTTGGCGTATCAACCAGCTTTGTGTTCCTGTTTGTCCTGTTTGGCTCGCTGCTCGATAAGGCGGGTGCAGGCAACTATTTCATCAAGGTGGCGTTTGCGGCCCTTGGGCACATGCGCGGTGGTCCGGCAAAGGCCGCTGTTTTGTCATCGGCGATGACCGGGCTTATTTCAGGCTCCTCGATTGCCAACGTTGTGACGACCGGTACCTTTACCATTCCGCTGATGAAGCGCGTTGGTTTCTCGGGCGAGAAAGCCGGTGCGGTGGAAGTTGCATCCTCGGTCAATGGTCAGATCATGCCGCCTGTGATGGGGGCTGCGGCCTTCCTGATGGTGGAATATGTCGGCATTCCGTACCCGGAAGTCATCAAACATGCCTTCCTGCCCGCAACGATTTCCTATATCGCGCTGATTTACATTGTTCACCTTGAGGCGCTTAAGGCGAACATGAAGGGCCTGCCGAAACGGGTGACCTCGACCCTTGGTCAGACGCTGATCAGGTCGCTTCTGTTCGTGCTGTCACTCGTTGTGCTTTCGGGGCTGGTTTATTACGCCATTGTCTTCCAGAAGCAGCTATTTGGTGATGCCGTTGGTTGGATTGTCGCGCTCGAGTGCGCTGCGATTTATCTGGCGGGGCTTTATTACGCGGCAAGATATCCCGACCTTGAAATGGATGATCCCAACCAGCCGGTGGTCGAGTTGCCGGCTTTGGGGGAAACCGCCAAGGCTGGCTTGCATTATCTGCTGCCGGTTGTCGTTCTGGTCTGGTTCCTGATGATTGAGCTGAAATCACCGGGGCTGTCGGCCTTCTGGGCAACGGTTCTGATGATCTTCATCATGCTGACCCAGCACGCGGCCAAGGGCATCTTCCGCAAAAGCCGCAATGTTTCCAACGATCTTAAGCTTGGCTTGATCGACGTGATTGACGGTTTTGCCACCGGTGCCCGCAACATGATCGGGATTGGTGTGGCAACCGCCGCCGCCGGTATCATCGTTGGTACGGTGTCTTTGACCGGTATCGGTCAGGTGATGGTTGAATTCGTCGAACTGATTTCGGGCGGCAATTTGATGCTGATCCTGATCTTTACCGCCGTGATCAGCCTGATCCTTGGCATGGGGCTTCCGACCACGGCAAACTACATTGTGGTTTCGAGCCTGATGGCACCGGTGATTGTCGAACTTGGTGCGGCAAACGGACTGATCGTGCCGTTAATCGCAGTTCACCTGTTCGTCTTCTATTTCGGCATCATGGCTGATGTGACCCCGCCGGTCGGTTTGGCATCCTTTGCCGCCGCCGCCGTATCGGGGGCTGATCCGATGAAGACGGGTCTGGTCGCATTCTTCTATTCAATGCGCACAGCTGTTCTGCCGTTCCTGTTCCTGTTCAACACGCAACTTCTGATGATCGGTCTGGATCATCCGCTGGATGTGGTGATGGTGATCATTGTTTCGACAATCGCCATGCTGGTCTTTGCCGCGGCGACGCAGGGTTATTTCTTTGCCCGGTCCAAGCTGTGGGAAAGTGCGGCACTGCTGTTGATAGCGTTCACCTTGTTCCGGCCGGGTTTCTGGCTCGACATGATTGCGCCGCCATATGAAAACCTGCCGGCGACAACCATTGTCGAAGATGCGGCCAACATGCCGCCTGAATCCAACATCCTTCTGGATGTCGAAGGCATCAGCATCGAAGGGGATGAGGTTTCCAAATCTGTGATGCTGCCGCTTGGTCCGGCAGGCGCGGGTGAGGATCGCCTTTATCACGCCGGTATCGGTATCCGAAATGAGGATGGTCGTATCTATATCGACGATCTGGTCTTTGCTGGTCCGGCCGAGAAAGCCGGTCTTGATTTCGACTTTGAAATCACCGCGGTAAAGGTCGAGGCTGATCGTCCGGCCAAGGAAGTCTTCTTTATTCCGGCCTTCCTGTTGCTGGGTGGGATCATTGTTCTTCAACGCCGACGCAAGCGCAGTGAAGACGCGCTTGGTACGGCCTGACTGGGAGATTGAACATGTACAAGGATATTCTGGTCACAGTAGATCTTGATCATGAGTCTTCCTGGAAGAAGGCCGTGCCGGTTGCAATCAAGCAGGCGCAAAGCTTTGGCGCGCGCCTGCATGTTCTGACCGTGGTGCCCACGGTTGGAATGTCGATGGTTGGTCAATTCTTCCCGAAGGGCTACGAAACCAAGGTTCTTGAAGCCTACAACGAACGTCTCCACCAATTTGTGGCGGAACATATTCCGTCAGACATCAAGGTGCAGCACATCGTGGGCCAGGGAACGGTTTATGAGGTCATCCTTCAGATCGCGAAGAAAACCAATTGCGACCTGATCGTGATCGGATCCCACCGCCCGGAACTGAAGGATTACCTTCTGGGGCCGAATGCTGCGCGCGTTGTGCGCCATGCAGATTGCTCGGTGATGGTCGTTCGCGAGTAGGATTGAACGGCCTTTCTGCTTGAATAGAAAACGGGGGCGATGCAACTGCATCGCCCCCGTTGCCGTTGGGACGGATCAAATTATCACTTTGCTGCGCACGGGTTGGCCGCACACGGATTGGCCGCACACGGGTTTTTCGCAGCACATGGATTAGCTGCGCACGGGTTTGCCGC
>NZ_DCAO01000112.1:3257-11003 GCF_002311515.1 Thalassospira sp. UBA1131 | reverse complement strand
GCCATCGCCATCGGTGTTGCCATGGCAAGGCTGGTGCCGATTGCCATCGCCGGGATGAGTGCCTTTTGTGCGAAAGTCATGGATTTCTTGGTCATGTCGTGCCTCTCTGAAGATCCGGTAAGTTCAATCCGGGGCGTTCCATCGCCCATCGGTAAGCGCACTATGATCCAATTCTTCACCGAAGCGGCGTCACATGGTTTCACTGTTGTGTGAGACCGTCGTGTTCAAAAAGGTGTTTGCCTACAATTGATTAGAAGCCCATTAGATAAAATGCATGTCAGAAATGCCGGTTGAAAACTGTCAAACCGATTGAAAGTGCGGCAAAAGTTCAGCATCTTGGGGTCAGTTATATAGGGGGCTTAAGTTGGGGTTTCGTTTGAATAAAGCGTGAGCCGCACCGCCCATCAGGACGGAAGTTTGTATGATAGTCGGGGATCGTATCGCAGAAATCTGGAAGTTCTGCGCTGTTGCGTGCGTTGTTGGCCTTGCGGGAAACGCAGAGGCGGCAGGTAATGGAATCCCCGAGACGGTCGACATTCCGTCTGGTTGGTTCTGGCAGGGATCTGATTCAATCGAACGGCAATATGCCTATCAGATTGACGAGCAGGTCTATGGCCACGATATCAGCCGCCGTAACCGTTGGTATGATCTCGAAGCCGATAAATGGCGCGTGCATCTTTTGGGCTATGATATCGGCAAAACACCGGTAACCAATGACCAGTATGCGGTTTTCGTTGAAGAAACCGGCCATCTCGCACCAACGATCAGTCAGGAAGACTGGGAACGTCAGGGGCTGATTTATAACTATGACACCATCGTGCCGTTCCTTTGGAACGATGGTCGTCCCCCGCGCGGGCGTGGCAATCATCCGGTCGTTCTGGTGTCGTGGCAGGATGCCAACGCCTATACCCGCTGGCTGAGCGAAAAGACGGGTGAAAGCTGGCACTTGCCCGACGAGCTCTATTGGGAAAAGGCAACGCGCGGCCCGGATGGTACGTTCTATCCTTGGGGAAATATTTTCGATGCAAGCCGCCTGAACAGTGCCGATAGTGGACCGTTTGATACCATGCCTGTCGGCCAGTTCGAGGCAGGGCCATATGGTGTGCTTGACGGTGTCGGGCAGGTGTTTGAATGGACGTCTTCGTCTTCCCAGCCGGGCTATCGCACAGTTAAGGGCGGATCATGGGATGATCGCGGGTGCGGGGTTTGTCGCCCGGCAGCCCGTCACGCCCGCCCGGAATATCTCAAGCACATCCTGATTGGTTTTCGGGTGATGCGCGATCATTGATCGCCCGAGACGATTGTTGCAAAGCGCCATCAAATCACTAACTGTTGAAAGGGGTTTATTGGCGTGATCGGTCGCAAACCGCCTTATTCTGTGCAAAAGGAATAACGGGTGGATCGCAACGATGTTGGTAAAGAAATGACTGAAGACAAACTCGATTTGGCGTCTATCCCGACAGATCAGCTTGAAAAGATGTTGGCCGCGGGACGCGATGTTATGGAATGTCACCGCGTTCTGACGGCGACGGGAGATAACATCGTCGGTGAACTGATCAAGGGGTCGGGGACGTTCTATGAATGGAACCACTACCCCGAGGGCGATGTCTATGATCGCCAGTCACATGCGCAGTTCTATTATCATGCCCATCCCAAGGAAGAACGCCGGGACTGGGACGAGCACGGGCATTTCCATACCTTCATGCGCCCGCGCGGCATGCCCGATGGTTGCAAACCCAAACAGATCGAAGGCTTCACCTATCCCGAGGGGCCGAACGATGCGCTTTCGCATTTGATCGCGTTTTCGATGGATGAGTTCGGCTTTTGCCAGCGATTGTTTACCACCAACCGTTGGGTCACCGGCGAAGTCTGGTATGACGCCGAAGACGTCATCGGCATGCTTGATGGTTTTGTCATCGACCATGCCCAGCCGTCTTGGCCGGTCAATCGGTGGGTGTCGGGCATGATGGTGCTTTTCCGGCCACAGATTGAACAACTGATCCGCGAACGCGATCAGGCGGTTGCCGATTGGGCGCAAAAACACCCTGATCGTGACGTCTATGAAGATCGTGACCTTGAAGTCACCGCGACCCTGGATGTTGCAACGGTGGAGCAGATGCGTGCGGTCGGCGAAGAACTTCTGCGTCGGCGCGAGGCGGCATAGCGTGCCTGCGCAACAGGTATCTGCAATACCCAGGACGCATCGCCAGATATTGTAAACAGAGTGCAAATAACAAAAATGGCCGGGGCATTTTGCTCCGGCCATTTCGTATTGCGAGATCGTGAAAGTGTTATTGAGCTTTCAGGAACTCGATGATGTCGGCAACATCTTCATCTTTGTTGAGTTTGAACGCCATTTTGGAACGTTCCTTGGAGCCCGCGATTTCACTGAGCTTGGCCGACGGGTCCTTGAGGTAGTCGTTAAGGAACGCCTCGTCGATGACAAAGCCTTTTTCGCAGGCAGCAAGATAACCCTTGCCGTATTTGAAACCTTCAACCGTGCCGCATTCACGACCGAACGAACCCGCAAGGCTTGGGCCGACCTTGTTCACACCAGCATCAAGGCTGTGGCAAGCAGCACAGCGCTTGAAAAGTTTTTCACCTTTCTCCGCATCACCAGCAATCGCAGGGGCGGCAGACAGGAAGGCGATGGAGCTGGCAACGAGAACCAGTTTGCGCGAAAACGTCATTATTGAGCCTCTCTCTTAGTTCGATGTTCCCGGTGATCGGGATAATGCACCACTTTTTGGCGCATCTGTGGGTAAACGCAAGGTCAACGCGGGATATTGTTATGCGTCGAACAAGTACAAGATCGCTTGATCTTCAAAAACTGGTAACCAGATCTATCATAGTGTGATGGTGAAAAATTTGAGTTTAGTCAATTTTTGGACTGAGCTGTCGAAATTTGCCAGATTTCAGATGCTTCTGATTGCTGGTGTAAGGCCTACGACTGAAATAGTGTGTTTTTGCCATTGTGGCAGAAGGTTTGATGAAATCCATCAGGGGCGCGGAATGTCCCGGTTCGACAATTGATCAACAGGATGGTTGAAAATCAGGACGTTGTGCCCCAACTAAGGAAAATATGTTTGTCGAATTCCTGCCAGAAGTATAATGTTGCGCAGAAATATGGCAGCCATATCAGAAGCGTGCCAGGAGATATCTATTGCCACGTATCACCAAAGAAGATCTGAGCAAGCTGGTTCAGGACCCGTCCGGGGAAAATCGCGCGGACACGGCCGACAAGATCAGTCGTGAGTTCACGACCGAGACCCTGACTGACAGCGAACGTGTTCTGGCCGAAGATATTTTCCGTCTGATGATCCGTGACGCGGAAGTCCGCGTGCGCAAGGCGCTTGCCAAAAACCTTGCCCAGACGCCTTTGGTGCCGCATGACGTTGCCGCGACGCTGGCCCGCGATGTGGATGAGGTCGCGCTTCCGGTTCTTGAATTTTCCGAAGTTCTTAATGACGACGACCTCGTCGATATCATTGGCGATAACGCCGATAGTGTCGAAAAGCAGCGTGCGATCGCCTCGCGGTCATATGTTTCCGAAGTCGTTTCGGCAACGCTGGTCGATATCGGCCATGAAGACGTGATGGTCGACCTGATGTCAAACCAGGGTGCTGAAATCAGCGAGGTTTCCCTGCAAAAGGTTGTTGATGATTTCGGCGACAATGAACGCATCCAGAAACCGATGATCGAACGCAATCATCTGCCGATCACGATTGCCGAACGCATGGTGACACTGGTGTCCGAACGGATGCGTTCGCAACTGATTTCACGTGGCCACATCCCGGAAGGGATCGTTAACGCCGTCATGACCCAGTCGCAGGAAAGCGCGACCATCGGGCTTCTTGGTGATGGTGTCGAAGAACGCGATGTCGAACTGCTTGTCGAACATCTTTATAACAACAAGCGTCTGACCAGCGGTTTGATCCTGCGCGCATTGTGCATGGGCGATGTATCCTTCTTCGAGGCCGCCTTGGCGAAACGTGCCGGTGTTTCTTTGATCAATACCCGTATTCTTATTCATGACAGTGGTCCGTTCGGCCTTGAAGCGATCTATAACAAGGCCGGCATGCCAGAACATTTCTTCCCGGGTGTTCGTGCGGCGATTGAAGTTGCCCGCGAGACTTCCTTTGACGGTGAAGAACATGACAAGGAACGCTATTCGCGCCGGATGATCGAACGGGTACTGACCCAGTATGGTGATCTTGGGGTCGAGTTCGATTCAGACGACGTCGATTACCTGATGGGCCGTATGTTGCAGCTTCCGGGTGAACGGGCGTTGCATCACTGATCTCGCCTGTCAGCACGATGATCTTGCAGTCAAAACCGCCCGATGTGTAATCCGGGCGGTTTTCTTTTGGGTCTTCGTTGGCCAAACAAAAAGGGCGCTGCCATGCCGACAGCGCCCTTTGTCAGTTCCTATCCAAACGCCACACTATTCAAGCAGCGTGTTGGGCATCCAAAGTGCCAGTTCCGGGAAGTACATCACAAGGATAAGACCCAGAACCTGCAGAAGTACGAAGGGAATGATGCCTTTGTAGATCTGCTGGATGGTGATGGATTTCGGCGCCACGCCCTTGAGATAGAATAGGGCAAACCCAAACGGTGGCGTTAAGAAGCTTGTTTGCAGGTTCACCGCTACAAGGACCGCAAACCAGGTCAGAACCTGTGCCTCGGTGGCTTCAAGGCCGCCGATATCAAGGTGATGCCCAAAATCAAGCTGGGCAATGACCGGTGCAAAGATCGGCAGCACAATCAGGGTGATCTCGACCCAGTCAAAGAAGAAGCCAAGGATAAAGACGATCAGCATCAGCAAAAGCAAGATGCCCCACGATCCCAGTCCGGCACCTTCAACAAGGTCAATCACCAGATCATCACCGCCCAGCGAACGGAACACATAGGAAAACACCGTCGCGCCGGCAAACAGGAAGAACAGCATCGCGCCGGTCAGTGCCGAACGTTCGCAGACATCCTTAAGGACCGGCCATTTAAGGCGGCCCTTGACCAGTGCCAGGAAGGTCGCACCAACCGCACCAACGCCTGCGGCCTCGGTCGGGGTGGCGAAACCGGCAAAGATCGAACCCAGAACCAGTACGATCAGGAACACTGGCGGTACGAAACTGCGCACCACCATCATCGCCAGATCCTTGCCATGGATGGCTTCGCCTTCGGGAAGCGGCGGGGCAAGCGACGGATTTAACTGGCAACGTACAAAGATGTAGACGGTATAGAGACCCGCCAGGATCAAACCCGGAAGGATCGCCGCCAGGAACAGGTTACCAACCGATACCGACAGAAGGTCGGACATCAGAACCAGCATGATCGATGGCGGGATCAGAATGCCGAGCGTACCCGATGCCGCAATGGTCCCGGTGGCCAGTGACGGATCATAATTACGACGCATCATCACCGGCAGGGCAAGCAGGGTCATCATCACAACCGATGCGCCAATAATACCGGTGGTCGCCGCCATGATGGTGCCCATCAGGGTTACCGAAAGGGCAAGACCGCCCGGCACTTTACGCAGCAGCATGTTGAGGCATTCCAGAAGATCTTCTGCAACACCACTTTTTTCAAGCATCGTGCCCATGTAAATAAACATCGGCACGGCAACCATCACCATGTTTTCGGAGATGCCGCCCCAGATACGTGAAACGATATTGAAAAATTCAATAAACGAGAAAACGTCATAGGCCATGCCCAGGAAGCCAAAGCCGATCCCGATGCCGGAAATGACGAAAGCAACCGGAAGTCCCGTGAAGACAAGAATGCCGAGCGAGGCAAACATGAACAGCGGAAACCAGTCTTCGATATAGAAGTTATCCATTTGGAATTATCCCCGTTCCGCTCAGTCTTTGATCTTGGCAGTGCCAAGTTCTTCAAGATGGTGGGTCCCGACATAGTATCCTGCGCGCTTGTGCAGGTTGGTCGGGCCAAAGACATAGACGAAGCATTTCAGGAAGATCGAAAGCCCCGCCATGGCGAGAAGGCCAAAGCCGATGGGAATGGTTGATTTGATGATCCAGCGATGGGTCAGACCCGTTGTTGAAGCCGAAACTTCGCCGCTTTCAAAGGAACGGGCGACAAAATCAAACCCGAAATACAGCACCAAAGCACAGAATGGCAGCACGCAAATGATGCCGCCGATCATCTCGACAATCGCGCGGGTACGGGGGCGAAGGTTGTCGCGGATAAGTTCGATACGAACGTGTGAGTCGCGAATATAGGCGAAGCCAAAGCACAACATAAACAGGCCGGTATGCAGGTGCCACTCAAGCTCCTGGAGCTTGATGGATCCCTGACCGCCGAATTTACGTTGGATCACGTCGTACAGGATGACGATCATCAATGGTATCGCAAGCAGGCTTGCCCACTTTCCCACACGGGTCACGATGGCATCGATGATGTCACTAAATTTCAGTAGCGCTTCCATAGAAGGTCTCCCGGGTCTTCTTATCGCGGTCAAGGCCGGGGCACGGAGCACCCGGCCTTGCCGAGACTTGTTTTTGTCGACTGACTTAACAGTCGTTCAGACCTGTTTGATTAATCGAGATAACCGATGTCTTTCCAGATCTTGTAGTTTTCGCGGAAGCTCTGGAGGCTTTCGTAAGCCATTTTGAAGTTCGCATCTTCAGCTGAAAGCTCGGCTGCGACTTCCTCCCAGGCACCACGCATGGCATCAAGCATTTCCGGCGACCATTTCTTGATGTTCACGCCTTTTTCCTGAAGTTCTTTCAGAGCGTCGAACTGGATCGCTTCACCTTCTGCAAAGCCATATGCAAGGTTGTCGTTACAGACGGACTCGATCTGGGCACGCTGGGTATCGGAAAGCGCATCCCATTTTTCCTTGTTCATCATCAGATCGAACAGGGTCGACTGCTGATGCCAGCCCGGGAAGTAGTAGTACTTCGCGACCTGGTGGAAGCCGAGTTTCAAGTCAATCGCCGGCATGGAGAACTCGGTCGCGTCAATCGTGCCAAGTTCAAGTGCCGGATAGATGTCGCCACCGGCCAGAAGCTGGGTGGAAACACCAAGTTTTTCCATCACTTTCGCGCCAAGACCGAAGAAGCGCATTTTCAGACCCTTAAGGTCTTCCGGCGAATTGATCTCCTTGGAGAACCAACCAGATGCTTCCGGTGCGATCAGGCCGCAGAACAGCGATTTGATGCCATGTTCGGCATAAAGCTTGTCAAAGATTTCCTGGCCACCGCCAAACTTGACCCATGCCAGATATTCACCTGCCTGCGGGCCGAACGGAACGGCACCGAAAAGCTGAAGGGCCGGAACCTTACCTGCCCAGTAACCCGGGGTGGAGAAGGCGGCATCGATCGAGCCGGTCGAAACCGCATCGAAAACTTCCAGTGCCGGCACAAGTGCGCCCGGCTCATAGAATTTGATGTTGATATTGCCGCCAGAAACTTGGTCGATCTTCTCGTCGACGCGTTTGCCAAGCGTACCAAGCTGGGTCAGGCTGCCCGGATAGGTCGAGCCCATTTTCCAGCGAACGCGATCCTGGGCATCCGCATCAGAAGGCACCGCCGCAACCGCGACCGCAGCAAGAACGGCCGCACAAGTTGCGGATTTAAGCATTTTAGAAAAAGTCATTCGTCTTCCTCCCTAAGAAGTCCGAAATTGGTAATACCACGTGAGGCCGACCACCACCTTTTGCTTTTATTATTGGGTGGTATTCTCCCCGATTTTTATGTTGCAGGGCGAAGCATAAGCGTATTTCGCAAG
>NZ_DCAO01000112.1:2803-3079 GCF_002311515.1 Thalassospira sp. UBA1131 | reverse complement strand
GTCAAAAAGCTGCATGATCGTCGCGGCTTAGGGGATTTTGGTTTTATCACCCTAATTATTGTGGGGGGATTCGTGCCCGGGATTCTGTGTGACGCCAGGGTGATGTCGGGACGATTGTTACTGCAATCCCTGCGAACGATGCTGTTTTGCGATATTGCAAATGCAACAGATGGCGTCATTTTCGACGTAACACAGGGGAAGAAATCGTTTGAAAACGAAAACGGGCGGCCTTTCAATGAAAGACCGCCCGACTGATGGTCGGAGCGAGAGGATTCG
>NZ_DCAO01000112.1:0-2518 GCF_002311515.1 Thalassospira sp. UBA1131 | reverse complement strand
ACCAGGCTGAGCTACGCTCCGTCATTCTGCGAAGCCGGGTGATAATGGTTTATCGCAGGCGACGCAAGATATTTTTGCGCCGTCCGGGTGTGACCCCGGCATGCGCAACAGGAATATCGATTAGTATGGCCGCGAAATGCAGAATTCGACTGCCTCGACCATTGCATCCTTGATCGCGCCATCGTCAAAGCGGGACAGGGTGGCAATCGCCTTTTCGCCGAATTCGCGGGCGCGATCCATTGATGCATCGAGTGCATCATACTTGCGGATCAGCGTTTGCGCACGATCCAGATCGCCATCCTGGAAGTCCTGATCTTCCATGCAGCGACGCCAGAAGGCCTTTTCGTCTTCATCGCCATTGGCGTACGCAATGATTACCGGAAGTGTCACCTTGCCGTCGCGGAAATCATCGCCAACGGTTTTGCCAAGGGTTGCCTGATGGGCGGAATAATCCAGAACATCGTCAATAAGCTGGAAGGCCGTGCCAAGGTAAATGCCATACAGGCGAAGTGCTTCTTCATCCTCTGCCGAACGTTCGGCAATCACCGCACCAATCTGTGATGCCGCGCCAAACAGGGCAGCGGTCTTGGCAGTGATCACTTCGAGATAGGCTTCTTCGGATGTGCCCATATCATTGGCGGTCGAAAGTTGAAGAACTTCGCCCTCGGCAATGACGGCAGATGCCTGTGCCAGAATATCAAGAACGCGCAGCGACCCGGTTTTGACCATCACGACAAAGGCGCGCGCAAACAGGAAGTCACCGACCAGAACGCTGGCTTCGTTGCCAAACAGGGCATTTGCCGATGCCTGGCCACGGCGCAGCTGGCTTTCATCGACCACGTCATCGTGCAGAAGGGTAGCGGTATGAATGAATTCAACGCAGGCCGCAAGGTCCACGGCATGCGGTCCATCGCCATACCCGCAAAGCCGTGCTGATGCCAGTGTCAGCATCGGGCGCATGCGTTTGCCGCCGGCCGCGACAAGATGGGTGGCCAATTGCGGAATCAGGGCGACTTCGCTGTGCATGTTGTCGATGATCACCTGATTGACGCGCTTCATGTCGCCATCAACGAGGTTGACCAGTGAATCAAGGCTCGGCTGAGTCTTTGGCTGCGGTGCGGTATTGGTCACGCTGTATTCCGACTTCTCAAATGGCATCTTCGCTGCCTGCGTGGGCGAAGATTGCAAATAACAGCAGGCGGCCTCAACATAGATAGGCCAAGCTGTTGTGGTCAAGTGGACAAATGCGGTGCAGACACACGCCTGATCGTTGGCAATTCACAGTTTTATCGCACAGGTTTTGAAAACCATCACCGCAAACGCCTACATTATAGAGATATTATCGTTTTTTGGATTTCTTCTTATTTCAGTACGTATGCAAAACCAGATCACAGTTTGAAGGAAAATGCAGATGATCGAACTTTTTCGCAGTAACGATCCCATCGAACTGAGCTGGGCACAGGCTGTGTTGGCCGATGAGGGCATCGACAGCCATATCTTTGACTACCACGCCAGCATCATCGAGGGGTCCATTGGTGCCTTGCCACGGCGTCTGATGGTGGATGGTGATGCGGAAAGTCGTGCGAAATACGTTCTTGATGTTGCCAGACGCGAACTGGATGAGCATAACGCAAAGCGTGATGCGTCGGACGCGATGCCGTCCGAGTAACAGGTCAATCAGATCAGAACGACAGATCAGGACAATCGATGGTGAATGCAGCGACACGCATTGAAGTGCCCGACTTCCCCGAAGAACGCATCAGCCATGATTTTCTTCTTGGCGGGTCGGTGGTGCTCAAGCAGCCTGTCGACGGCTATCGGGCGGCGGTGGATGCTGTGTTGCTGGCGGCATCGGTTTCGATCAATTCCCGTCGTGATGAAAAGATCCTTGATGTCGGGGCGGCGGTCGGCACAGCCGGGCTTTGCGTTGCACGTCGTCTGGAAACGGCGAAGGTCACAGGCGTCGAGCTGCAAGATGATCTCTATGCGCTGTTTTGCCGCAACGTGATGGAAAATGATCTGGCGGGGCGTGTGACCCCAATCCATGGCGATATCAATGATGGTCGCCTGCCACTGGTGGCTGAAAGCTTTGATCAGGTCATTTCCAACCCGCCCTATTATGCCGGCGGCACGCGGCCGAGTAATGAAAGCCGCGCCAAGGCCCATCAGGAAGGTACTGCAGACCTCAAGGACTGGATTGCCTTTTGTCTTAAGATGGTGCGGCAAAAGGGACGGATCACGCTTGTGCATCGTGCGGACCATTTGGACCGGATCATTGGTCTGTTGCATGGCCGGGCCGGTGACATGACGGTTTATCCGATCTGGAGCAAAGCGGATGCTGAGGCGCCGTTGCGTGTGATCGTCTCGGCGCGTAAGGGCGTTGCATCGCCATTAACCATGCGGCGCGGGATCGTTTTGCACGATGAACGCGGGGCCTATTTGCCGCAAACCGATACCCTTTTGCGCAACCCTATGGCATTGCCCGGTTTCTAAATCGGTCAAACTTCAATATAAGAAC
>NZ_DCAO01000072.1 GCF_002311515.1 Thalassospira sp. UBA1131 | reverse complement strand
TTGCCGAGCCGGATCGCGCCGTGGCGTTCAAGGTCGATACGCTCAAGCTCGCCATTATATTCAAGGCTGTCGGCAAGTTTGGGATCGGCTTCCAGTTTGTTCTGATTGATCTCGGAAACCAGCTCCATCAGGGTGCCGTATTGTGGCACTTCGCTGCGATACATGTCGGACATCGCGCTGGAAAACATAGAACGAATTTCATCGGGATGGACAAAGGCGTCTGTCGACATGGGGCCTCCAAAAGACGGGATCACATTGAACCTGTGGAATGGCCTTATTCGGCAAGATCATTCCCATTCATCATCAGGATGGCAAAATATGGTCCCGTTTAGGACATGACAAACGACAATTTTTCACGAATTCATTCCATCAAAGAATGAACGTGCAGATCATTAAATCAACAATTGGAAATGCGGTGAGAAGCCGCTTTTAAGACGCTGCCTCGGTTTCGCTGCCGTTGCTATCTGCAAAGATCGACTTCACACCGATCTCGGGCGGCTGGAATTCCGGCACCAATTGGCTGATCAGCTCCAGCGTTTTGGAAGTGTTGCGGTTGGTGGCACTGTCTTCCAATGCATCAAAGACCTGCTTGATCAGGCCATAATCCACCACACGCGGGGCTGCCAAAAGCACCCCATCGGTCTCTGTCGGGACAGGCGGTTCAGAATCGTGGAAAAGCTCTTCATAAAGCTTTTCGCCCGGACGCAAGCCAGTAACCTTGATTTCGACATCCTTGTCGGGCTGCAAGCCCGACAGCAGGATCATCTGTCGCGCCAGATCGATGATTTTGACCGGTCGCCCCATATCAAGGACGAAAATCTTGCCGCCCTCGGTCACCCCGTGGCGCCCCAGCTCAGCTGATTGCAAAACAAGCTCCACGGCCTCAGCGATGGTCATGAAGTAACGGGTGATACCTTCGTGGGTAACGGTCAGCGGTCCGCCCGCCTCAAGCTGGCGCTTGAACAGGGGCACAACGGATCCGGTTGATCCCAAGACATTGCCAAACCGAACAGTAACAAATCGGGTCGAGCCGCGCTGATCAAGCGGCAAGGTTTCCAGCGCCTGACAATAACATTCCGCCAGGCGTTTTGATGCCCCCATGACGTTGGCAGGGTTCACCGCCTTGTCGGTTGAAATCAGAACCATTGTGCCGACTCCGGCCGCACGGCAAGCCTCAGCCACATTCCGTGTGCCCAGCGTATTGGTCAGGATGCCTTCATTGGGGTTGTGCTCAACCAGCGGCACATGCTTGTAGGCTGCTGCATGGAACACGATTTCGGGTTTGTAGCGATCAAAAACCTGACCGATGCGGGTTTGATCGCGGACATCACCAAGAATGCTTTCACGGGGCAAATCAGGGTATTTTTCTGCCATTTCCATATCGATGGCGTAAAGCTGGAATTCTCCGGCATCCAATAAGGTCAGGCTGTCCGGACCATAGGATGCGATCTGACGCACCAGTTCCGAACCAATTGACCCCCCAGCGCCAGTCACCAGAACCCGCTTTCCAGCAATCATTTCGCGCACGCGATCGCGATCCAATCTGGCCTGCGGGCGACCCAGCAAATCTTCAATTGCCACCGGTCTGATTTGCAGCGGATCGGCCAAGCCTTCGCGCAGATCGCCCAGTTTGGGCAGACGGGCCAAGGTCATGCCATAGCGATCAGCAATCTCGACCCACCTGGCGTTGTCCTCATGACGCAGTGCATCACCACTCAGCACCAACCTGCGCGGCAGGCCATGCCTGCCCTTCTGTAATTTCTGAATAACGTCTTCGAGCTGATCGACGGTCGCCAGAACGTCAACGCCATGCATGTTGCGACCGACCCGGCCTTGAGTCAGCGAAACGATGCCAATGACCTTGAACGGGGTATTGGCGGATCGTTCGGTTTCACGGATAAAGGCCTCTGCCTCATCTCCCGCGCCGATCAACAAGACCGGCACGCGGGCCGTTCCCTGACGTACCAGTGCGCGGGCCGTCGACTTATCCTTGGCAATCCGATAGGTCAGGCGTGCCCCGCCTATCATCGCCATCAGCAGGAACCACTGTATGACTGGTGCCGAACGAGGCATCCAGTCCAGCCGCGTTGTGAAAAACAGAACAAGGAAGAGGACTGCAACCGCAACCGATACGGCCTTTGCAATGCGGATAACGTCGTTGAGCGATGCATAGCGCCAAATGCCACGATACAGGCCAAAATACCAGAAGGATAAGGCTGCGATCAGCGTGAAAATGCCAGACGAAAACAGAATATTTTGGGGCGCATAATACACCACGCCACCCCCGACCCGCAGATACAACGCTAACGGGAACGAGAGTGCCGCCATGAAAATATCATGGACAAAAGCGATATGACTTCTCTGGATAAATCGCAGCATGCGGTCCCTTACCGGCAGATTTCTGTTTTTATAAGGATATACCCGCTTGGCGACAGACGGATAAGGGTTTCTTTTCGCGCCCCGCCCACATCAAGTCAAGCAATGCACGTAATAGTCTGATCGATCAGGTGCCGGGTGTTTCGCGAACCGGCATTCTCACCATCATACCGACAAGCCCCAACACAACGATCAGTGCTGCAATCACCCGCATCCAGTCCGGTGTATCACTTTGGGCAAAGCAAACAGCAATCAGAATAAGGTTGCTGACAAGGATCATGAGCGACACCCGTGCATGCGAAAACCCACGCTGGGTGGATTTCTGATAGAAGTGTTCGCGATGGGCTTGCCAGATCTTCTCGCGCCGCAAGGCGCGTTTGATCAGGGTAAATGTTGCATCAAACAGATAATAGGATGGCAAAATCAGCGCGATGGTCCACGCCCCTTCGGAGGCGACCTTTAACAACAGCCATCCCAGAATAAAACCAAGCGGGATTGATCCGACATCGCCAAGAAACAGTTTTGCCGGATGCCAGTTCCAGATCAGGAACCCGATCATGATCGCAAGAATGCCAAGCCCGATATAGCCAAGTCCGATGAATTGCGGCAACGGCACAAAAAGGGCGAGGACAAAAACCCCAAGGCCGATTGACCCGGCCTCGACACCGGTAATCCCGTCAATCCCGTCCATGAAATTGAACAGATTGATGAACCAGACCCAAGCCAACACCACCAGAACATGATCCAGCCAGATCGGCACCAGACCACCAAGAACCGGTTTATCAAGAGCCAGCATGCCAATAATCACCGCAATAAATTGCAGGGCAAATCGTTTGGCGGCAGAAAGATCATGACGATCATCAAGCCAACTGAGCAACCCGAGCCCGGCACAGGCCCCCAGCATCAACCAATCCGTAATTTCTGTGACACCGGTAAAGGCAAAAACACCCGCCACCAGCAAAATCAGAAGCGGCGTCACGGCAAGCCCGCCACCACGCGGGGTCGGTACAGCGTGACTGGAACGGTGATTTGGCATATCAAGGATCGCCTTGCGCCGCAGATAGTTCAGAACCACCCATGTCAGCAACATCGAGCCGACCAGAAAGATGCTTGCAAAGGTCGCAAGTCCGGCAAAAGTCATCGTTGGATCGCCCTTGTCCCTGTCCCCATCAGATTGATCCTTCTGGATTAGCCGGACAGATTGCCCATCGCAAGGCTTTTCACCCGATGATTGCCACAAGCCCAAAGGCACAAGGCAGCCATGCCACGCAAAACCGTGGTTGATGCTTTACAGTTTGCCATGCTGCGCTTAACTACTGCACATAAACCGAAACCGGAGATATCCCTTTGGCAGAACGTCGTTCCCGTCCATCCCCGCGCAATGCCCCCCGCAAACAGGCGGTCGAGGCACCCGATCCGCGCATGCTTGCGCTTAAAACCCTGCAGGAACTGCGCGGCGGTGAAGTGACGTTGGACGAGCTTCTGTCAAAGCATGGTTATGGCCTGCCGTCACTTGATCGCAATTTTCTGCGTCAATTGCTGGGCACCACGCTGCGTCATCTGGGCGAAATTGATGCCGTGCTTGCCCCGCGTTATAAGCCACCACAGGACCGGGTCGCGGCACGTCTGACCAACATCCTACGGCTTGGTGTGGCGCAATTGTTCTTTATGGATACGCCTGACTACGGTGCGGTCGACAGTACGGTCAATCTCGCGCGTGATGCGGGTTTGCAAAAATACACCAAACTGATCAACGCCGTTCTGCGTGGGCTGCAGCGTGACGGCTTTGAATGGCCGGAAGGCGTTGAAGACTGGCAGCTCAACATCCCGGCATGGCTGCGCGGATCCTGGAAAAAGGCCTATGGGGCCGAGATCGCCCAGGGCATTGCCGAAGCAAGCCTTGGCCACGCGATGCTGGATCTGTCGATCAAGGATCGCAGTCAGACCGCCGAGTGGGCGGAGAAGATGGATAGCATTGTCCTGCCGACCGGATCGGTGCGGCTTGAACCGGGTCGTCGTATCCGTGACCTTCCGGGTTACAAGGATGGCGACTGGTGGGTGCAGGACGCAGCAGCCGCCATTCCGGCAACCCTGTTT
>NZ_DCAO01000066.1 GCF_002311515.1 Thalassospira sp. UBA1131 | reverse complement strand
ACGATCGTCTGACACGTCATCATTGGAAATGGTATTTGCCTTCGCAATCGGCTTGGCAAAGCGTTCGACATAATGCGGACCACCGGCCTTTGGACCGGTCCCCGATTTACCCTGCCCGCCGAACGGCTGGACACCGACCACCGCACCGATCTGGTTACGGTTCACATAGCAGTTGCCAACGCGCAGTTTCTGCGAAATTTCGCGTACGGTGGTATCGATACGGGAATGGATACCAAGGGTCAGGCCATAACCCGATGCATTGATCTGATCAAGGATCTTGGGCAGATCGCGCGCCTTGTAGCGCACCACATGCACAACCGGACCGAACACTTCGCGTTCAAGCACATTGATCGACGGGATTTCAAAGCAATGCGGTGCAAAGAAATTGCCGCCTTCGCATTCCGGAAGCATGTCACAGGCATGCAGAAGCTTGGCTTCCTTTTTCATGCGTTCGGCATGGGCTTCAAGAGCCTTGCGCGATTTTTCGTCAATCACCGGACCGACATCGATATCAAGGAACTTCGGATCACCAACCCGCAATTCCTTCATCGCACCGACCAGCATTTCACACAGCTTGTCGGCGATGTCTTCCTGAACAAACAGCACACGCAGTGCCGAGCAACGCTGACCGGCTGACTGGAAACCGGAAATGATTGCGTCCTGCACGACCTGTTCGGGCAGTGCGGTCGAATCAACGATCATCGCGTTCTGCCCACCGGTCTCGGCAATCAGCGGCAACGGAACACCCGGGCGTTTTGCCAGCGCCTGGTTGATCACCTGTGCGGTTTCGGTTGACCCGGTAAAGGCGACACCGGCAATGCGCGGATCATTGATCAGCTGATTACCAATCACACGCCCCGGCCCCGGAACCAGTTGGAATGCCGCGCCCGGAACGCCGGATTCAAGGATCAATTCTGCCGCACGGGCGGCAATCAGTGAAGTCTGCTCTGCCGGCTTGGCAATCACAGCATTTCCTGCTGCAAGGGCCGCGGTTACTTGCCCCAAGAAGATCGCAAGCGGGAAGTTCCACGGGCTGATGCAAACAATCACGCCCCGACCTTCAAGCGGGCTGCCTTCGCGGAAGGTTTCCTCCGCCCGGTTGGCATAATAACGACAGAAATCAACAGCCTCACGCACCTCGGCAACGCCATCGGAATAAAGCTTACCGGCTTCGCGCTGACAGAGCGCAATGAACTCGTCCATATTTTCTTCAAGCAGATCACCCAGACGACGCAGTGCCGTCGCACGGTCACTTGCCGGTGTCTTGTTCCAGGTTTCATAGCCCTTGAGGGCGGCCACAACGGCGGCGTCAATATCAGCCTCGGTCGCCTGTACAAGGTCACCGACTTTTTCGTCAAACTTGGCCGGGTTGATGACATCAATCGGGGTACCCGAAACAAGTTTGCCATCAATCAGCGGGGCCGCGTTCCAGGTCTTGTTCTTGATCTCGGCAAGCTTGGCACTAAGCGGCAACAGCTTTTGCGTATCGGTCAGGTCAAGCCCACGCGAGTTGACGCGACTTGCACCATAAAGGTCAATCGGTGCCGGAATCTTCGGATGGCCTTTGCGCGGAAGGGCCGCCATCTTTTCGATGGGATCGGCGATCATTTCCTCAATCGGCAGCTGTTCATCCTGAATACGGTTCACAAAACTGGTGTTTGCACCGTTTTCCAACAGACGACGCACCAGATAGGCCAGAAGATCTTCATGGGTGCCAACCGGCGCATAGACACGGCACGGAACGTTTTCGCCGTTCTTATCAACGATCTGCTCATAAAGTGCTTCGCCCATGCCATGCAGACGCTGGAATTCAAAGGTGCGGTCATTGCCCGCCATTTCCAGAACCGATGCCACCGTGTGGGCATTGTGGCTGGCGAACTGGCAATAAAATGCATCGCGGCGCGACAGCATATATTTCGCACACGCCAGATAGGACACATCGGTCGATGCCTTGCGGGTAAAGACCGGATAGCCGTCAAAACCGTTTTCCTGACTGAATTTGACTTCGGTATCCCAATAGGCCCCCTTCACAAGGCGGACCATCATCTTGCGCCCGACCTTGGTCGACAGATCGGCCAGCCATTCGAGAACGTGATAGGCACGTTTCTGATAGGCCTGAACCGCCAAACCATAGCCTTCCCAGCCATCAAGATCCGGATCGGCAAAGACAGTGCCGATGACATCAAGCGACAGATCAAGACGGTTGGCTTCCTCGGCATCGACGGTAAAGCCGATATCGTATTTCTTTGCCAGAAGTGCCAGTTCCTTAAGCCGCGGGGTCAGCTCATTCATCACGCGATCATAGTTGGCAAAGTCATAGCGCGGATGGATCGCCGAAAGCTTGACCGAGATGCCCGGACTGTCAATCGGCCCACGGCCATTGGCAACGCGTCCGATATCATGAATGGCGGTTTCGTATGCCTTATAATAGCGATCGGCATCCTTCATCGTCCGGGCGGCTTCGCCCAGCATGTCATAGGAATAGCGATAGCCTTTTTCTTCATTCGCCTTGGCGCGCTCGGCAGCCTCATCAATGGTGCGGCCCATCACGAACTGGCGGCCCATGATCCGCATGGCGTGGTTGAATGCCTTGCGAATGACCGGCTCCCCCGAACGACCGATCATGCGTTTGATCAGGCGGCCCGGATCGGCCTTTTCCGCCTTGCCGAACTTGATCACCCGCCCGGTCAGCATCAGCCCCCAGGTCGACGCATTGACAAAGAAGCTGTCGGAATGGCCCAGATGGCTTTGCCAATCGGCATCAAACAGTTTGTCCTGAATAAGCTTGTCGGCAGTCACCGCATCGGGCACGCGCAGCAGTGCTTCGGCCAGGCACATCAGGATGACGCCTTCCTTGCTCGACAGCTCGTATTCATGCAGCAGGGCATCAATGCCGCTTTTGCCGTTATCGGCACTGCGCACGCGGGCGACCAGTTGATAGGCGCGGTTTTGAACGCGCGCGGTCTGTTCCGGGGAAAGACGCGCTGTTTCGATCAGGCGTTCAACAACGGCCTCTTCATCGGCGCGATAAGTGTCACGGATCGTCTGGCGGATTTCATTCGGTTGCGGCAGTTCGGTACGGAACATGTTTAAAAGCCTCTCCCTGATGTTGGACTTTGCCGATCCCGAAGAACGCACATTATTTCAGGCGCTTCGGGGCCTTTTGCACCTCTATGGCGACAGACAATATTATTTCATCCGAAAAATGTGCTGCCATTTTTGGCTTAAATACGATATATCATCCACGATTTTTACATTCGCATAGTCACAAATACTGGCTGGACGCTTAAAATGCAGAAGAACCACAAGAGCCTGGACAAGATCGACAAACAGATCCTCCGCGAACTTCAGAACGATGGCCGCATGTCCAATGTGGAGCTATCACGCCGGGTTAATCTGAGCCCGACACCCTGTCTGGAACGCGTGCGCCGCCTTGAGCAAAACGGCTTTATCACCGGCTATATGGCAACACTGGATCCGCGCAAGCTTAACCAGTCACTTGTGGTCTTCGTTGAAATCACTCTTGATCGTACCACACCTGACGTCTTTGACGTATTCGCCGCGGCGATCAAAAAGCTCCCTGAAATCGAAGAATGCCATATGGTCGCCGGTGGTTTTGACTATCTCGCGAAACTGCGCGTCGAGGACATGTATGCCTATCGCGAGTTCCTTGAACGGCTGTCTTCTGTTCAGGGCGTCGGTCAGACTCATACATATGTCGTGATGGAAGAAGTAAAAGTCCGGCCCGGCATCGTCATTCCCTGATTTTCTTTTTTTGTTGATTCGCAACGACTTAATAGATCAAAATCGCATCCATCAAAGCAGACATCAGATCTGCTGGAAAAGTTGTTGGTGAAAACAAAACGGAAAACGGGTGCAGGAACATGTCTGAAGTCAGCTTCTACTTCGATTTCTCGTCACCTTACGGCTACCTTGCCGCCGAGCGGATGGAAGACTTCGAAAAACGCCATGGCGTCACGGTCGTCTGGCGCCCCTTCATGATTGGCGCAGCCTTCAAACAGACAGGACAAAGCCCGCTTTTGGATCAGCCGATCCGCGGTCCGTATTTCCGGCACGATATGGAACGCTGCGCACGCTTGCAAAACATTCCGTTCCAAATCCCCAATAACTTCCCCTACACGGCACTGGTTCCGACCCGGGCCTATTACTGGCTTGAATCGCGATCTCCGATGTTGGCGCGCAAATTCGCCAAGGATATCTATCGCGGCTATTTTGCCGACGGGCTTGATATGTCCAACCCGGAAAACGTTTTTGCCGCCGCAACCCGCCATTCCATCAATGCATCCGAAATGCGTGCCGCCGTCGAATCCCAGAAATGGAAAGACCATGTCCGCGCTGTTACCGAGGACGCGATCAAGATGGGCGCCTTTGGATCGCCCTTCTTCTTCTATGAGGACGAACCTTTCTTCGGGAATGACCGCATCGATCAACTCGCCCAGTGGATTTCACTGCGCAAACTGACGCTTGGCAGCACAACAGACAATCCCGGGCAGTAGCACCGTCAAACTTCGCCGTGGAATGCAGAACAAGCTCTTCTGGAAGGCGCAGATCAGCCTTTCTACTTCACGACTTTTTCTTGCACTTTCGTGGTCGACAACCAGGTTTGCGCATTGCGTGCAAGAGCTTGGCGGATATCATCGCGCGCAAGCACTTCGTCGATCATGGCAACCGCCTTCTTGCCCCAGCCATTCTTTGTGCAAACCACGTGATAATTGATTTTTTCTGATGCTTCGCTGAATGGATGGGTGACGATCATCGGGGCGCTATCACCACCAAGACCGTTCTTCTGATTGACCA
>NZ_DCAO01000033.1:53288-54358 GCF_002311515.1 Thalassospira sp. UBA1131 | reverse complement strand
ACCCCTTCGGGCCAGAGACGATCCAGATCGTTGGTTGCGACGTTCTTGGCGGACGCATCAAGATTGACTTGCCACTGCCCGAACGGGTCAAGCACGACCCCCTGAAGTTTGGCGGATGCGTCACCAACATTCAGGACAACATCATCAATGCTGAACCGACCGGGCACATAGCTTGTGACAATCTGTCCGTCCGAAACCCGATAGGTCGCCCGTATTTCGTCAGGGAAGGTGATCACCCCACTGCCAACTGACAGGTCCGTGGCCGCCGTAAGCAATTCGCCATTCGCATCAAAGCTTGCGCGCAGCTTTCCGGAAACCGGGACATAGGCATCGCGCAATTGTTCAAACAGGTCCGAGATGCTGACAAGATCAGCAAGCTGCACCTCGCCAATTTCGGCTTCAAGATCGACCTGATCGGTTTCGATACTGTAATCACCTGTGACGCGCACCTGGGTCGAAATATCCCCGGCACTGACCTGCATCGAGGCTTCCGCACCGATCCCGAAGGCCCGGCGAGATAACAGGATATCAGCCTGCGGTGCCGCCCAGACGATGCCGATTTTATCATCGCGCACTTCAAGATCGGCATTCACCACCCCGAAACTTTCGAAATAGGCCGCCGCCGGAATATCAGTGCGTTCGCCCGAAAGAATGGCAAAGACATCCTGCAAGACAGTATTGCCGGAACGTTCGACAGTTTCGGTGTCACCAGCAGCGTTTTCAGGTTCAGGCGGAAGTTGATCGGCACTCACGTCCGGTGCATCGGGGAGCTCAATCGTAACAGAGGCCCCGCGCCCCTTGTCATAACTTTGCCCGGTTGCCGCACCATCATCGATGCGCGTATTTTCCGGCTGGTTTGTGACATCTGCGGCGACTTCTTCGGCGACATAGCCGACATCAATCGTGCCATCGGCCCGCCGTTCAAGGCGAATGCGCGGTCCGATCAGGTTAAGCTCGCGCAGGGCAAGAACGCCTTCAAACAGCGCCTTGCTGGAAAACACGACATCGGCTTCGGGGACGTGAAGCATTTCCTGATCATCGGGGCCAAAGATGCTGACGTCGCGCAAACC
>NZ_DCAO01000033.1:36014-53152 GCF_002311515.1 Thalassospira sp. UBA1131 | reverse complement strand
TTGAGATGATCAACCAGATACGGGGTCAGACGATGCAGGGACACAGGTTCCTGGGACAGCCGCCAGATCGTGACTGCTGCAAATACGCCGACAAACAGGACGATGGCTGATAAAGTCAGCGCCAGCCATCCGGCAAAGGTCTTAACGTGGCGCACTCATTTTACCTTGTGTTCCCGATGTCATATGTAGCGATATCAATAACTTCTCTTGTCTGGCAAGGTTGTCGATGGATCATTGGATCCTAAAATACCAGACAGTTATTGATCTATACCCCTTTTTGTCCGATCACAGAAAAGCTAGAAACATATAAGTCATCCTATTGATCAGGACGTCCTACTCCTTGCAGAGATTATGCAATCAGGCTCAATCCTTTGCATAGCGCGGTTTGTGACCATTTCGCAATACAAGGAACGCAAAAAGTGTCTCTTTCCTGGATTTCACAGGACCTGCCCAAAGCCTTTGACGCCGACCGTGTCACCAATGCGCTCGAACGCTGGAACACACTGGCGGATCGACCAGCGTTTGAAAGCCTGTCAGACAAAATTGGCGAGATTGCGTCCAATCCCCAAAAACGTGCGGTTCTTGAGGCGCTTTTTGGTAACAGCCCCTATCTGACCAATCTGTGCCTGCGCGATCCCGATACGGTCTGTGACGTGTTTGACAGTGGCCTTGATCAGGCTTTTGCCAACGCGCTTGAGCCCGTGAAAGTCAGTGCACATGCACGCGATCTTGATCAGACAACCACCATGGCGACTGTGCGTCACGCCAAACGCCGCGCGGCACTGGTGATCGCGATTGCCGATATCTGCAAGGCCTGGAAACTTGATCAGGTCACATCGGCAATCAGTAAAACGGCCGAATACACCCTTGATTTCAGCATGGCACATTGCCTGTCCGCCATGGCGCGGCTGCGTAAATATGACCTGCCCGACCCGGAAAATCCGCTTGAGGGATCCGGGATCTTTGCGATTGGCATGGGGAAACTCGGCGCCGGGGAGCTGAACTATTCATCCGATATCGACCTGATCTTCCTCTATGATCAGGATGTGGTGACCTATATCGACCCCGATCGCATTCATCAGGATCTGGTGCGGATGGTGCGCGACATCACCCGGATCATGGAAGAACGCACCGGCGACGGATATGTTTTCCGCACTGACTTGCGCCTGCGTCCCGACCCGGCATCAACGCCACCAATCCTTTCGATGATTGCGGCTGAAACATACTATGAAACTGTAGGTCAGAACTGGGAACGTGCGGCCATGATCAAGGCACGCATTGTCGGCGGCGACCGTGTTTCAGGCAATGAATTCCTTGAAATCCTGCGCCCCTTTGTCTGGCGCAAGCATCTTGATTTCATTGCCATTCAGGACATCCATTCGATCAAGCGCCAGATCAATGCCCACAAGGGCGGCAGCAAGATCAATATCCCCGGTCACAATATCAAGCTTGGCCGTGGCGGCATCCGCGAGATCGAATTTTTTGCCCAGACCCAACAACTGATTTGGGGCGGGCGCGAGATTGCGCTCCGCGGCAAGGCGACCTGCGACACGTTGCGCACCCTGACCAAGTTCGGTCAGGTCTCCGAGCAAGTCCGCGACGAAATGCTGGCCGCCTATGATTTCCTGCGCACGGTCGAACACCGGCTGCAAATGATCAATGATCAGCAAACCCAAACCCTGCCCGATACTGATCAGGGATTATTGGCACTGGCGACCTTCCTTGGCTATGAAACGCTTGATGCCTTCAAGGCGGACTTGCTGCTTCATCTGCGCAATGTCGAAAACAATTATGCTGAATTGTTTGAAGACGACACGACCCTTGCCGGTGCCAGTGGCAACCTCGTCTTCACGGGTACCGAAGACGATCCGGAAACCCTGGTCAATCTGCGCGAGATGGGCTTTGAAAATGCCGAGAACGTATCGGTCACGGTGCGGGGATGGCATCATGGCCGTTACCGGGCAACCCGATCACGCCGGGCGCGTGAAATCCTGACCGAACTGATGCCGACCCTTTTGGCAGCACTTGGGAAAACAACAAACCCGGACATGGCATTTCGTGCCTTTGACGACTTCCTCAAAGGTCTGCCGGCCGGTGTGCAGTTATTTTCGCTGTTCACCGCCCATCCGCAATTGCTTGAGCTACTGGCCCAAATCGCCGGGACCGCCCCGCGCATGGCGAAATATATCGGGCGTAATGCCGCGGTGCTTGATTACGTCTTGATGTCGGGCTTCCACGAAGAGCTGCCCGATGCGGATGCGATGCTGGCGGAACTTGATGCCCGTCTGTCGCGCGAAGACATGGTCGAAGACTGGCTTGATGCTGCGCGGCGATGGGCCAACGACCAGAAGTTCCAAATTGATGTGCAAACCATCCAGAACCGTCACACCCCGCATGAAGCAGGCCGTGCATTGGCCGATGTTGCCGATGTTGCCATTCGCGCACTGTTCCCGCGTATTGCCGACGATTTTGCCGCCAAACATGGCTCGTTTGCCGATGGCGGACTTGCGGTGTTTGCACTGGGCAAGCATGGCGGGCAGGAACTTTCACCCGGGTCCGACCTTGATATGGTGTTCATCTATGAGGTACCCGAAGATGCCGAAGAGTCCGATGGCGAAAAACCATTGTCGCCGGGCCACTATTTCATCCGACTGAGCCAGCGTTATATCAACGCCCTGTCGGCCCCGACCGCCGAAGGGGTTCTGTTTGAAACCGACCTTCGCCTGCGCCCCAGCGGATCCAAGGGCCCGCTTGCGACGCATTTCAAAAGTTTCGAGACCTATCAGAACAACGAAGCATGGACGTGGGAGCACATGGCGCTGACGCGATTGCGCGCGGTTTATGGCCCCAAGGCGCTGTGTGACAAGGTATTGGCCACGACCAATGACGTGCTGTGCAAGCAACGCGATCCGGACAAACTGGTGCGCGAAGTCTATGATATGCGCAACCGGATGGAGGCCGGCAAAGGTGACAACCATCCGTGGGCAATCAAGATGCGCCGTGGCGGGTTGGTCGATCTGGAATTCATTGCGCAATATCTACAACTGCGCCATGCCCATGACCACCCGGAGGTCCTGTCACCGACAACCCGCGAGGTTTTCAAAAATCTGGCGAAGGTGGGTATCCTTGATGGCGAAGAAGCAGAGTTTTTGGCCAATTCCGCATCATTCTGGCTGGCGTTGCAGGCGATGTTGCGCCTGACGACCGAGGGCCCGTTTGATCCTGAAAAAGCCAGCGAGGATTTGCAAAAAATGCTGGCAAATGCCGGTAAATGTGATGATTTCGCAAGCCTTCAGGACAAAATGGAAATGACGGCAACCCGCATCAAGGAGATCTATGATCGCGTGGTTGCAGCCCCCGCGGAAAAGATTGCACCAACAGATGCACCGCAATGATCCAACAAACCTTGCCATCCTTATAAGGCTTTGTATTTTCACGGTTGCAACATGCCGCTATGCGGTCCCAAAAGATTAAAGGATAGACCATGACAGTTGATGTTGGTGACAAGGCCCCGGATTTCGAACTGCCAACCGATGGCAATGGCAGCGTGAAACTGTCGGATCTGGCAGGCAAACCGGTGGTGATCTATTTCTATCCCAAGGACATGACGCCGGGTTGCACGACCGAGTCCTGCGAATTCCGCGATGCCGAACCTGATTTCAGCGCTGTGAATGCACAGATCATCGGCATTTCCAAGGACAGTGCGGACCGACACGACAAATTCAAGGCCAAGCATGATCTGAACTTCATTCTCGCATCCGACGAGAACGGCACCACTTGCGAGGATTACGGTGTCTGGAAAGAGAAAAGCATGTATGGCAAAAAATTCATGGGCATCGAGCGGTCGACCTTTGTCATTGATGGCAACGGCGTCATTCGCAATGCCTGGCGCAAGGTAAAGGTCAAAGGCCACGTTGCCGAGGTTCTTGAGGCCGTCAAAGCCCTTTGAATTCAGATTTTTCTCGTATCAAGGCCCGGCGATCAGTTGCCGGGCCTTTGTTTTTTTGGCGGTAAAATCGTTTTCTTTCAGACGGCTGGCCGTATTGCGTTTTGCTGATTTTGTTGCCATCCCTTGTTTGTCGAGCTAACAATTCGGATATGGGAGTGATGGGTGAGGTCTAATTCTCACCTGTTCGATGAAAACTCACCGGCATGCCGGCAAAGCGGGTAATCAAATGAATAACAATGTTGTTGATCTCGACGATCAAATGCTGGCGGATTTTCGCGACGAAGCACATGACATCATCAATTCGATTGACGTTCATCTGCAAAACGCACGCGGCAAAAAAGATCCCGCCCATCTGACCGCCATCCAGCGCGAAATATTCAATCTGCGATACAAGGGCAAGTCAGTATCAGCGCCGCTGATCAACCTGACCAGCCATCGTCTTGCCGATTACGTCACGACCTGCAAGGAACTGAACGAAGGCGCGATTGAAGACATCCAGGCCTTTGTCGACAAAATTCAGTCCCTGCTTGACGGTGACATGACGGCTGGCGGGACCGACACCGCCGAATTCGTGCGCGAACTGCCGTCCAAACGGACCCCTGATATTGATCCGGCTTGGCTGAAGCAGGCCAATGTCGAAGCCTTGCTGGTCATTCCGCAACGCTCCCTGGCAACCATTCTGGAACGCGAATTGGCCGCTTGTGGTTATCGCAGTTCCGTCACCCAGACATCGTTCGAGGCGATCGAACTTGCCGTGCGCACCCGTCCGGATTTCATCATTGTCGCCAAGACCATTGATGAACTGACCGGTGTCGATCTGGCCAATGCCCTGCAGGCGATGCCGAAAACGCGCGGCATTCCGACCGCAGTTCTGACCTCGGATGCGCCGAACCATCCGTCGCTTCAGGATCTGCCGTGCCGGACCGCGATCATCCGCAAGGGCAATGCCTTTGGCGAGGATCTGGCAGAGGCACTGGCGCGCTTTAACATCACCTGATTGCGCATGCGCCAAACGATTTCAAAGGGCGGTCTGAACCTTTATGGTGGGCCGCCCTTTTTGTTTGCCAATTGACCCGATGGCCGCCAAGTGGCAGACAAAGCGCACGTGAACCTTAATCCCATACTTCGGACGATCATGACCAAACTGACCCTTGCGGATGCTGCCAAGCGTGCCCTTCTGACCGAAAACGCCACCGAGAAGGCCGATGTCACTGCCGAAATGGCGGCGATGTGGCGCAATGGCGAGATCACTGAAGTGGGTTCAACCGACCTGCCCGATCGTCCCGGTCGCCCGGCAAAGCCGGAATTGCTGCCGCCCAACAAGATGCCCAAACGCAAGAAAGGCAGCGTTCAGGGCCGCATCGGGCTTTTGCATGCGCTGGCCCATATCGAACTGAACGCGATTGATCTGGCATGGGATCTGTGTGTGCGCTTTCCCGACGCAGACATGCCACGTGATTTTCATGATGCCTGGGTTCAGGTCGCCGATGACGAAGCGCGCCATTTCAAAATGATCAACAAGCGCCTTGGGGAACTGGGTGCTGCCTACGGAGATTTGCCCGCCCATGATGGGCTTTGGCAGACATCGATGGATACGGCCTATGACATTCTGCCACGTCTGGCGGTTGTGCCGATGGTGTTTGAGGCGCGCGGCCTTGATGCCACACCGCCAACCATTGAACGGCTTTTGGCGCATGGGGATACGGAAAGTGCCCGTATCCTTAAAATCATTGCCCATGATGAAATCGCCCATGTCGCCGCGGGCCGGAAATATTACGAATATGTCTGTGATCAGCGCGACCTGCCCTACTACACCACCTGGCATGATATGCTGCGCAAGCATTTCCGCGGGCCGCTCAAACCGCCGTTTAATGACGAAGCGCGCTATGAAGCAGGCATGCCGCCGGACTATTATCAGGACTATGTCCTTGAATTGCCTGACATTGACGGTGATGGCGCATAAGGCTTTTGTGTGCCTGATAAGAATTCATCAAAAAATTGATGCACCTCATGGTGATGCAATCTGAAATCAACGACACTCCCCTTCGCGATATTTGAAGAAAAGACGTTCTTTTCCGTATCATCAGCAAGGAGATGTCACCATGCCCTCCACCATGAAAGCCGCCGTCGTTCGGGCGTTTGGCAAGCCGCTGTCGATTGAAGAAGTCACCGTACCCAAGGTCACGCCGGGAAAAATCCTGGTCAAGATCGAAGCGTCCGGTGTCTGCCATACCGACCTTCACGCGGCCGAAGGCGACTGGCCGGTCAAACCCAACCCGCCCTTTATTCCGGGTCACGAGGGTGTCGGCATCGTTGCCGAAGTTGCCGAAGGCGTGACATCCGTCAAGGAAGGCGACCGTGTTGGCGTGCCATGGCTGCATTCCGCCTGCGGGCATTGCCATCACTGCGTTACGGGTTGGGAAACGCTTTGCGGGGAACAGCTTAATACCGGCTATTCGGTGAATGGCGGCTTTGCCGAATATGTCCTGGCCGATCCCAACTATGTTGGCCACCTGCCCGATCCGCTTGAATTTGGCAATGCAGCCCCGGTGCTCTGTGCCGGTGTGACGGTCTATAAGGGGCTCAAGGAAACTGAATGCAAGCCGGGCGAGACGGTGGTGATTTCCGGTGTCGGTGGACTGGGCCATATGGCGGTCCAATACGCCAAGGCGATGGGCATGAAAGTTATCGCTGTTGACATTGCCGACGAGAAACTTCAGCTCGCCAAAGACCTTGGTGCTGACTGGACACTGAACGCGGCCGAAACCGACGTTGTTTCCGAAGTGCAAAAACAGATGGGCGGTGCCAATGGCGTGCTTGTCACCGCCGTGTCCCGCGCAGCCTTCAAACAGGGTGTAGGCATGCTGGGCCGTGGCGGCACCATGGCGCTTTGCGGCTTGCCCCCGGGAACGTTCGAACTTGATATTTTCGATACGGTCCTGTCACGCAAGACCATCCGTGGATCGATCGTCGGCACCCGCGCCGACCTTCAGGAAGCACTTGATTTCGCAGGTGATGGCAAAGTGCATTCCCACTTCACGACCGAGCCGATGGAAAACATCAACTCGATCTTTGATCGCATGCGCGATGGCAAGATTGATGGCCGTATCGTCATGTCGATCTGATCGACTAAGGCACTATTTCGACTGCAAAAAGGCTGCCATCCGGCAGCCTTTTCTTTTGGGTTCAGGCCGCCTTGGCCTGCATGGCGGCTTCGTGATCGAGTAACCATTTCTTGCGATCAAGCCCACCGGCATAGCCGGTCAATGTGCCATTCGATCCGATCACCCGATGACACGGCACAATGATTGATACCGGGTTCAGCGCGTTGGCCCGCGCCACCGCCCGAACCGCCTTGGGGTTGCCTAGTTGGTCGGCAAGCCCGGCGTATGAAATGCTTTTCCCGCTTGGGATATCGACCAAGGCATCCCAAACCGATTTCTGAAACACCGTCCCGACCATATTGATCGCATCAATCGGCAGCACGCCGACGGATCCGGCGAAATAGCCATCCAGCCAGTCAGTGACCGGGTCCGGTGCCGCGCCGCCCTCCGTCCATTCAAGGTTCTTGAACCGCCGTGTCTGAATGGTTTTCAGGCGATCATCGTTGTCTTCGAAATCAACATGCACCAGCTTGCCATCAATTGAGGCGAGCGACAGTTTACCGATCGGGCTGGCATAACGCACGACGTTGATTTGGGTGGACATCGTCATTCTCCTTCCAATGCGGACCAAAGATATTGCGCGGCATATGCCCGCCATGGCCGCCAGTTTTCCGAAATGCTTTCCAGTGCCTTGGCCTTGTCCGGCCCACCGCCCATGCCTGATGCCTTCAGGATGCCAAGGTCCGCCGCCGGAAAGGCATCCGGATCCCCAAGCCCGCGCAGGCCAAAATAGTTCAAGGTCCAGGGCCCAATGCCCTTGATCGCGGTCATGGCGCCAATCAGCTCCTCCCCAGACAGCTGATCACAATCCGGTCTTGCAAACAGATCAATCACGTCGGCAAGGGTCTGGGCCCGGCGCGTGGTCAAACCAATTGGGATCAGTTCCTGCCCGATCAGACTTTCCGGTGCCGGAAAGACATGGGTGATCCCCGTCCCATTGATCAGATCATCGGGCAAGGCATCGCCAAAGCGGGCCACAAGCCGCCCGGCCAAGGTACGCGCCGCCGCGACCGAAACCTGTTGGCCCAAAACGGCCCGAAGGGCGAGTTCAAACCGGTCCCAGCATCCGGGCACACGCAGACCGGGTCGTTTTTCTACCAAGGGTGCCAGCAAGGCATCGTCGGAAAACTGTGCGGTGATGGACGGCACATCGGCATCAAGATCAAAAAGTCTGCGCACTCTTGCACCGATTTCAAGCACCGCCTCGCGGGCCGGGCCACGCAAAATGACATCCACGCCGGCTTGATCCGCGCTAAAATGACAGATCATCAAGCCGAGCTTGCCATCAATTTTGAAACCGCGCGCATAGGTGCGTTCACGAACGGTCTCCAGGCCCGGAATGGCACGTGCGCGGAAGAAGCTCAGAAGATAGTCCGCATCAAAGGGCTGGCGGGCACGCAGACGTAAAATCAAATCATCATTACGCGCAGCAAACGGATCATCCGACCCCGGTTTTTCTGGGCTCACGGTTTTGACACCGCGCCGAAAGGCGGTTGGGGCCTGCCCATAAGCCTGTTTCATCGCATCGTTAAAGCGACGCAAACTGCCGAAACCGGCGATATCAGCGATTTCAGTCATGGTCAGGTTGCTATCGACAATCAACTGACGGGCCCGCAACAGGCGGCGTGCTTTGGCGTGTTCTTGCGGCGTGACACCGGTATGTTCCTTGAAAATACGCCGCAAATGCCGGTCCCCGACACCAAGCCGGTCAGCCAGATCAGTGATCGAGCCATTTTCAAGCACACCCTGATCAATCAGGCGTACCGCACGGACGACCGTGGCATGCACACCGGCACTTGCCGGGCTGCCCGGCGCGGCTTCGGGGCGGCAGCGCAGACATGGCCGAAATCCATGGGCAATTGCGGCCTCAGCACTGGGATAGAATTCGACATTGTCGCGTTTGGGCGTCACCGCCGGGCAAATCGGGCGACAGAAAATCCCGGTGGTCCGAACCGCAGTATAAAACCGCCCGTCAAACCGACGGTCCCGGGTTTTGAGTGCCTGATAGCAAATATCGTTATTGAGCTGTTCCATGCCGCGCAGTTTAGCAGAACTGCACGATAAAACTCGCCAGATTCGGACTCAGACGTTTTAAAACCTTTTTGAGAATATAATTAATCACACTTCAACTTTTGCGTTTAATGATTGAATACTCAAGAAACAAGTATTGTCCCTAAATTGGGATATTTTCGCGTCGTCAAAAAAGCGAATAAAGAAACCCGCGGCACATTTTGTTGCTTTTAAACCACGGGTGCAAGCCGACCAGAACTCTGGAACAGGGCAACGGCAATGCGAGAGGAAATGTCATGAAACGTATTTCGGTGAAGCTACCGACGATCATTGCAGGCCTGATCCTGCTGACGGCACTGAGCGCTGGCGGAATTTTATCCTTTGAACTTTGGGTCACCCAGAAAACCGAAGTGCAGAACAAGCTTCTGGCGCTTACGGATGCGCGCAAAGAGTCGATCCAGTCCTACCTGACATCGATTGAAGAAGACCTGATCATCGAGGCAGATAGTGGCTTTACCCGAGATGCGCTAAACGCTTTTTCGCGAAGCTGGGAACAGCTGGATGGCAATCCGATGGCCACCCTGCAAAACCTTTATATAACCGAGAACAGCCACCCGCTTGGCGAAAAGCATCTTCTGACCGATGCCGGGGATGGGTCGGACTGGAGCCAGGCCCATCGGACCTATCACCCGCATTTTCGCGAGTTTCTTGAACTCAAAGGCTATTACGACATCTTCCTGATCCGTGCCGATGGGGAGCTTGTCTATTCTGTCTTCAAGGAAGCGGACTTTGCCACCAACCTTAAAACAGGCGAATGGGCGGAGACCGATCTGGGCCGGGTATTTCGTGACACACTGGCGCTGAATTCCCCCAAGGACATCGCCTTTACTGATTTCAGCCCCTATGCACCCAGTGCTGATGCACCGGCCAGTTTCATCGCCCATCAAGTCCGGTCTGAAGCAGGCGAATTGCTTGGTGTGATTGCCTTACAGATGCCAATTTCACGCATCAACAGCATTATGAATGCATCGGTTGGTATGGGCGAAAGTGGTGAAACCTATATCGTTGGTGAAGACGGGTTGATGCGAAGTGACTCTCGATTTTCAGAGGAAAGCACGATCCTTAAGACCCGTGTGAACGAGGATGCAACCCGCGATGCACTGGCAGGCAATAGCGGCATTCACGAAATTGTTGATTACCGGGGTGTTCCGGTAATTTCGGCGTATATGCCGATCCAGTTCAATGGCGTCGATTGGATTGTTCTGGGCGAGATTGACACTGCCGAGGCGTTTGCACCGGTTTATCGTGCCCTGATGATTGCGGCTGTGATTGTCGGCCTTTTGGCAGTGCTTGGCATCGCGGCGAGTATCCTCTTTGCCCGTTCGGTGACCCAACCGATCAAAAAAATTGTCGGCAACCTTGGCACCCTTGCCGATGGCAAGCTTGATACCGAAGTCTTTGGCACCGATCGTCCTGATGAAATTGGCGACATCGCCAAGGCAACCGAAGTCTTTAAAAAGAACATGATCCGGGCCAAGGAACTTGAGGCCGAAGCCGAGCAAGCCAAGGTGCAGGCCGCCAAAGAAAAGCGCGAACAAATGAACAAGTTGGCCGATGCGTTTCAGGACAATGTCGGCACGATTGTCAAAGTTGTGGCGTCTGCGGCAACCGAACTTGAGGCAACTGCCCAAGGCCTTACCGCGATCATGGAACAGACCAATGCACAGGCAACGTCTGTGTCAAATGCGTCTGGTCTTGCCAGTACAAATGTCGAAACGGTGGCATCTGCCTGCGAAGAGATGACCGCATCCATTCGCGAAATCAGCGCGCAGGTCCAGAACGCAACGAACATAACCACCCGGGCCACAGAAACCGCAAGTTCGACCCGCGAAACGGCAAACGGGCTTGCAGGTGCTGTACGCGAAATTTCCAGCGTGGTGGAACTGATCCAGGACATTGCCGAACAAACCAATCTTCTGGCCCTAAACGCCACCATTGAGGCAGCACGTGCAGGGGATGCCGGCAAGGGGTTTGTCGTTGTCGCACAGGAAGTGAAAAACCTGGCCAACCAGACGGCGCGTGCGACCGAAAACATCACCGCCCAGATCGAAAAGGTACAGGGCATTACCAACACAATGGTCACCGCGGTTGATGAAATCAGCGATGTCATTGAAAACAACAAGCAAAGCTCGACCGTGATTTCGGCAGCAGTTGAGCAGCAGGACGCCGCCACGAACGAGATTAGCCATAACATCGCACTGGCCGCCAACGGCACACAGGAAGTGAGCAATGCGATTGGCGATGTCACCAAGGCGGCAAATGAAGGAAGCCATTCCGCGACCCAGGTCCTGGCCAGCGCGCAAGAGCTTTCAAAATCGGCCGCCCGCCTTGGCAAAGAAGTCGACAGCTTCATCGCAACGGTTCGTGCCGCCTGATCAAACTGCCCGTAAATACCAAAACTCGCCCCGCTTGACAGTGGGGCGCNNGTTATCAGATTTGCTGTCCTGATATTGGGCCGACAACCGGTCATATTCATCCGAAATTGCCTTGGCGCGTGTCACATAGGCGGCCTTCTGATCGCTGGCCAAATCGGCAACCATGCCCATCATGGAATGGCTATCCCAGAAGGCATTGGATTTGTTGTATTCGCCGTCCTCAAGTGTGAAGACCTCCTTCATGATTTTCAGATCATGGGGAATGGCAAAGGCATCACGCGAATCTTCATACGAGAAGAAATAATAGAAATTATCAAACCCGGCCCAGGTGATGGCCGACAGGCACATGGAGCACGGCTCATGCGTCGAAAGAAAAATCAGCTCCGACGTCGCCGGGCGCTGATCAGAGGGCATTTCATAGAACCGCTTCAGGCAATGGACTTCGCCATGCCAGAGCGGATTTTCGGTTTCATTGTTGGTTTCGGCAATGACCAATGAAAGGTCATCCTTGCGCAGGATCGCCGCACCAAACAGCTTGTTGCCGCCCGATACGCCGGCACGGGTTTTGGGCAGAATGTCGTCCTCCAGCACGGAAAACAGGCGGTCGAGGATATTCTGATCAGCGTTGGTATCGGTCATGTTGGCGGTCCCGGATGGCGGTGATTCTAAATGTTGCCATTTCATCGCGTCCGGGCCGCCAAGCCAACCTGTTTTTCGTATCAACAGGCGCTAAACAGCCTATCGATACGCTTTACAATCAAAGACCACGCAATATGCCATCATTATCAGGCATCTGGCGTCTTTCCGGCGGAACCGGAATATAGAAATCACGATCAAGCAAGGTGGTGATCGCAATCAGCGTCGGGGATTTCTGGTCCCGTACCTTGGTGATCAGCGCATGATCAACCGGGGCCATTTCGCGGATTTTGATGACTTCGAAAATCGGGCCGTTGGGTGTAGCGAGTTTGAACTGGTCGCCGACCGCGACCGGACCATGGGACTGATGGGCCATTTGGATCTTCCCGTGAGAGTATGGATGTTTGCTCCGCACGACCTGCCCGTGTCCCGTATTACCCGGGTGTTTTGTTGTATGCGACAGATCGCGCTTGAGCACACTGTTGCAGAGCTATCCGGCAATTCTGTGACAGAAATGGGATATTTGCGCTCGATTTGCGATTTTCTGCCGGTTTGGCCATCGAAAAACAAAAAACACCCCGCCAAATCCTGACGGGGTGTTTTTAAATGCAGGTGGTTCAGGATAGCCGATCAGTCGATATCTTCGATTTCCCCGGCCGATCCGGTGACCTTGGCAGCAAGGGCAGCGGCCATAAAGGCATCAAGATCACCGTTCAGAACGCCCTGGGTATCAGACGTTTCTGTGCCCGTGCGCAGGTCCTTGATCATCTGATAAGGCTGCAGGACGTACGATCTGATTTGATGGCCCCAACCGATATCGGTTTTGCTGTCTTCGACAGCCTGTGCCTCGGCTTCGCGTTTTTGCAGCTCCGCCTCATACAGACGGGCTTTAAGCATCTTCATCGCGGTATCGCGGTTTTTGTGCTGCGAACGGTCGTTCTGACACTGGGCAACAATACCGGTCGGGATATGGGTGATACGCACAGCAGAATCGGTTCTGTTAACGTGCTGACCACCGGCACCCGATGCACGATAAGTATCGACACGAAGATCCTTATCAAGGATTTCAATTTCGATATCGTCATCGATCACCGGATAAACCCACACCGACGAGAAGCTGGTATGGCGGCGTGCGGAACTGTCATAGGGCGAAATACGCACCAGACGATGCACACCTACCTCGTTCTTGAGCCAGCCATAGGCATTATGACCCGTGATCTTGTAGGTCACCGATTTGATACCGGCTTCCTCGCCATCACTTTCTTCAAGCATCTCAAGCTTGTAGCCCTTGGACTCCGCCCAACGATAATACATGCGCGCCAGCATCGACGCCCAATCCTGGGCCTCGGTCCCGCCAGCACCGGCATGAATTTCGAGATAGGCATCGTTGCCATCGGCCTCGCCAGAAAGCAGGCTTTCAAGTTCACGCTTTGCCGCGATGTCGCGGATCGAGCGCAGAACCTCTTCGGCCTCTTCGACGGTTTCGTTGTCGCCTTCGGCTTCGCCGAGTTCGATCAGACCAACACTGTCTTCAAGCTCCTGGGCGAGCTTTTTATAACCATTGATGGCGTCATCAAGCTGGGTACGTTCACGCATGACTTTTTGCGCGTTTGCCGCATCGTCCCAAAGGGTCGGGTCTTCGGCAAGTGCGTTCAGTTCGTCGAGGCGTCTAAGAGCGTTATCCCAGTCAAAGATGCCTCCTCAGCAGTGCCATCGACTGCTTGATTTCATCGACCAATGCCTGTGCTTCGGCGCGCATTGATGTCTCCGTTATTCGTCTGAAAATCTGTTTTGCCACATCAAAGATGTAGCAATGTCGGCGTGGCTTATAACAGTTTTTGTCCCGCTTGAAACCCCTGCAACCATGCAAAAACCCGACACAGAATTTGTGCCGGGTTTCGCAACAAAGCTCAGATGGTCTGATAAGGGATCAGCCAAAAACAGGATCCAGCGTTACGGTATAAAGTTCTTCGTCGGCAACATCGCGAAGCGACACGCGGAACTGCTCCGTTTCGGCATCGATATCGACCAGACCAAAGAACTGCAAACCATAGGATGGTGGCAGGTTAACGCCCTGCTCCTTGGTTGGGTGCTTGGTGAATTTCACCTGCGGGCCGAACGTGTTGTCCATGTCACTGGGACCAAAGGTCCCGGCATGAAGCGGACCGGATACAAATTCCCAGAACGGTTCGAAGTCCTGGAACTGCGCCTTGTTCGGGTCATAGTAATGGGCAGCGGTGTAATGCACGTCCGCCGTCAACCAGACGGTATTGTTGATTTTGGCATTCTTGATAAAGCGCAGCAGTTCAACAATTTCAAGCTCACGTCCGGCAGGCGCACCATCGCCATTGGCAAGGTTTTCAAACGTGCTTTTGTTTTTCCAGTCATCATAGACAATCATGCCAATCGGCATGTCAGCCGCGATGACTTTCCAGGTCGCCTTGGAGTTCAAAAGACCACGTTTGAGCCATTCCATCTGCGCACGCCCAAGGAAGTCGGTATTGTCTGTCGGTGTTGCACTGTTATTGGCATCGTTGGTGCCGCGATAGGTTCGCATATCGAGGAAGAAAATTTCCAAGGACGGACCATACGACACCTTGCGATACACTCGCCCCGGTTCGGATGCGTGTTCGGTGACGGGTAACATTTCGCGGAATGCACGGTTTGCCCGTGCTGCCAGAAGGGATGCTGATTTTTCGGTATAGCGATCATCGCCAAGCAGCATCTCGCCGGGATACCAGTTGTTGGTGACTTCGTGGTCATCCCATTGATAGTAAACCGGGATCAGGCGGTTGAATTCGCGCAGATGCTGATCAAGCATGTTGTATTTGTAGTTGCCGCGAAACTCGTCAATGGTTTCGGCAACCTTGGCGGTGTCTTCGGTGGTGATGTTTTTCCAAATCTGTCCATCCGGGGTTTTCTGGGTTTCGGCAAACGGACCATCGGCATAGATGGTATCACCGGAATGGATGAAGAAATCCGGGTTGTGTTTGGCAATGGTGGCATAGGTTTTCATGCCGCCACGGTCTTCATCAATGCCCCAGCCCTGCCCGGCGGTGTCGCCTGACCAACCGAACCGAATATTGCGTTTCGCCGCCGGTGCGGTCCGGAAATGGCCAATGATCGGCTCGGACGATGCGCGTGCGTCATCAAGGTTTTCAAAATGGATCTTGTAAAAGACATCCTGGCCGGCAGGTAGGTCCGCCAGCGCAAGCTTGCCGGCAAAATCACGTTCCGGCAGCACATCGACATGCGGGATGCGGACCGAATTTTTGAAGCCTTCGGTGGTTGCGATTTCAGTGATCATGCGTGATGCACGATCCGCACGCCCCCAGATGCAGGCGGTATTGGCGGTCACATCACCGCTTTGCACCCCATGGGTAATCATCGGCCGATCAGCAGCACGGGAAATAGATGGCATAAAGAAACCACCCATGGCGGATGCAGCACCTGCTGTTGCACTGGTGGCAAGAAATTTGCGGCGGGAAAGTCGAAACGACATAACGAAACCCTCTTCAAGGTATGAAAATCACCTTGAGGAGAATGACAAAATCAAATGACAGTGCGATGTCAGCCGGTTGATCGTTTTGTCATTGTTTGATGACAGCGCAACGTCGCGAAAGGCCTGATTTGAAAACAAATTCTTTCAGATGAACGCATCCCTGAACGAACAAAGCCGGATGCTGATCACATCCGGCTTTGTTGATATTTAAGCGGCGGATTTCGCCGCCATATGATCGTTGTCACGCGGCCTAGTAAATGCCGCCCGGACCGGACACAGCGCCTGCGCTGTTATCCGAATTGCCCGATCCGCTATAACCGCCATCAATCACATTGTCGTTTGACGCCGGGATGGTGCCGGGTTTGAAGGCCTCCCAGATCACGTCCTGAGCACCCGGGCCAGCCGGAAGGCCGGTACGCGATTCAACACGGACCATGCGAATGCCCGGCGGTGTACGGAACGGAATGGCTTTGGTGCCTTCCAGCGCACCGCGCATGAATTCCTTCCAGATCGGGGCAGCGGCACTTGCGCCCTGCTCCTTGTCGCCAAGGGATCGGTTGTCGTCAAAGCCGACATAAACGCCAACGGCAAGGTCGGGCGAGAAGCCGACAAACCATGCATCACGCGAATCATTGGTCGTGCCGGTTTTACCGGCCAGCGGATAACCAAGTTCGGCAATTGTCCGGCCGGTACCACGCGAAATGACGCCTTCCATGATGTGGACCATCTGGAACGCACTGGCCGGATCGGTCAGTTGTTCACGGGTATCAGGCAGATCAGGCGGCATCTGATTGCGGAATTCCACATCCTGACACAGGGTGCATTCGCGTTCGTCACGACGATAGATCACATTGCCGCGACGATCCTGAATACGGTCAATCAGGGTCGGGGTGATTTTCTTGCCACCATTGACCAGTTCGGCATAGGCCGCAGTCAGACGCATCACCGTCGTTTCAGCAGCGCCAAGCGACATCGAAAGGACATCTGGCATTTCATCAACAATACCGAACCGTTCGGCATAATCGACAACCGTCGGCATGCCGATGGTCTGTGCCAGACGCACCGTCATCAGGTTTCGCGATTTTTCGATACCGAGGCGCATGGTCGAAGGACCATAGAACTGGCCGCTATAGTTGCCCGGTTTCCATTTACCGAGCCCCGGCCCCTGATCAATCACAAACGGCGCATCAAGCACCAGTGTGGACGGGGTAAAGCCCTGGTCCAGGGCCGCCAGATAAATAAACGGCTTGAAGGCCGAACCCGGCTGACGGCGGGCCTGTGTCGCACGGTTGAACTTCGACAGATCGTGCGAAAAACCGCCCGACATCGCCAGTACGCGACCGGTGTGCGGATCCATCGCCACCAGACCACCGTTGACGTTCGGGATCTGGCGCAGGCCATAGGTGTTGGGCGGAAGTGTCTCGCCATCAAGTTCAGCGAAA
>NZ_DCAO01000033.1:34686-35640 GCF_002311515.1 Thalassospira sp. UBA1131 | reverse complement strand
GTTACGACGCGCCTTGGCTTCGTCGTGGTTACGGACCGGGTGATAGTTCGACGGTGCCTTTGGCAGGGCCGCCAGATAGGCGGCTTCCTCGATATTAAGTTCATCAAGCGATTTGTCGAAGTAACGCAAGGCTGCGNNCGGGGTAAAGCCCTGGTCCAGGGCAGCCAGATAAATAAACGGCTTAAAGGCCGACCCCGGCTGACGGCGGGCCTGTGTCGCACGGTTGAATTTCGACAGATCATGCGAAAAACCGCCCGACATCGCCAGCACGCGACCCGTGTGCGGATCCATTGCCACCAGACCGCCGTTGACGTTCGGGATCTGACGCAGTCCATAGGTGTTGGGCGGAAGCGTCTCGCCATCAAGTTCAGCGAAATGTTTGACGTAAATGACATCGCCGGGTTTCAGGACATCTGACGGGCGGTTAACGACCGCACCCAATGTCTGGCCCTTTTGCCACGGGCGCGCCCATGTCAGGAAACGCAGCGGAATGCGGCCCTGCTCGCCATTCATCAGGCCCAGTTTTGCCTCGTTGGCGTCGGTATCAAGAACAACCGCACGATCCCAAGGGATATCGGCGGGCGTTTCGACTTCGCGCAGGGCCTGCTGCCAGTTGCCCGACAGATCAATGTTGGTGATCGGTCCGCGCCAGCCATGACGGCGATCATATTCGACCAAGCCGTCAAACAGCGCCTTGTCGGCGATATCCTGCAAACGCGGAACCACGGTCGAACGCACAGAAAGGCCACCGTCATAGAGCATGCCTTCGCCGTAACGATCGACAAGCTGGCGACGGACTTCTTCGGCAAAGAAATCAGCCTGATAGGTATCAACCGATTCACGGCTTTTGCCCTGAAGCGGGGCCGACCATGCTGCCTGTGCCTCGGCCTCGGTGATGTAATTTTCTTCCAGCATCCGGCCAATCACCCAGTTACGACGCGCCTTGGCTTCGTC
>NZ_DCAO01000033.1:29915-34604 GCF_002311515.1 Thalassospira sp. UBA1131 | reverse complement strand
TTGTCGAAGTAACGCAAGGCTGCGGCGGCCACACCATAGCTGCCACTGCCAAGGTAAATCTCGTTCAGATAAAGTTCGAGAATGTGTTCCTTGGAAAAGGCGCGCTCGATCCGGAAGGACAGAATGGCTTCCTTGATTTTGCGCTCATAGGAAACTTCGTTGGTCAAAAGGAAGTTCTTGGCGACCTGCTGGGTAATGGTAGATGCACCGACCGGCCGTTTACCCGTGCCCATATTGACAACGTTGGTCACAGCAGCACGCAAGACAGAGGCAAAATCGATCCCCGGGTGGGAGAAGAAGTTTTTGTCCTCGGCTGCGACAAAGGCATCAACCACCTTGGGCGGGATGGCCGAAATCGGCACAAAAACACGCTTTTCACGCGCATATTCGGCAATCAGTGCGCCGTCGGATGCATGCACACGCGTCATGACCTCGGGCTCGTAATTTTCAAGCTGGGTGTAATCGGGCAGTCCTTGGCCAAAGTGCCAGAAGATCGCCAGCATACCGGCGCCGCCCGCAACCGCCATCAAGAACAGAAAGCCGAAAATACTAAGTAAAATTCGCATGTAAGCAGGTCTTTTTCATTTTGTTGGCCTGATCCGGTAGGGGCGCATATTCATGCACTCTTACCGGAAATGCAATGTCCCGGCAGACATTTCGCCTGTCTGTGCCGAAAAAACGGATGTATCCGCATTATAGCGGCAAAATAATGACAAGGTTGTGACAGCCGCCACGCCAGACAGCATTTGTTCGCAGTGACACCGCACACAAGAATTCCGTTGCCCGTTTCGGCCCCAGCGAAATCATCGGCATCATGCCCGAGTATTAGAATTTGTGTTTCTCGAAATAGATATCAATTGCCCGCAAGACCGCATCGGCAATCTTTTTGCGATGAGCGGGACTTTGCAACAGCTTGGCATCCGTCGCATTCGAAAGATATCCCATTTCAAACAGGGCCGAAGGGATATCCGGTGCCTTCAAAACCGCAAAACCGGCAAAGCGATGGGTGCGACGCTGCAGTTCGATGCTTTGGGCAAGCTGACTGACCATGTTGGCCGCAAGGGTCGCCGACAGGTTCATGGTTTCACGTTGCGCAAGATCGATCAGAATGCTTTGCACCAGCGTGTTTTCATCGGAAAGATCAATACCGGCGATGACGTCGGCCTTGTTTTCCTTGGACGCCAGTGCCGCGGCCTCTTTGTCCGATGCGTTTTCAGACAGGGTATAGACCGATGCGCCGCGATGCTTGGGATTACCAATTGAATCTGCATGCAGGGATATAAACAAATCTGCCCCGGCCTTGCGTGCGATGTCCACACGTTGCCGCAGTTTCAGGAACACATCCTTGTCGCGCGTCAACAAAACGCGATAGCGCCCGGATGCGGTCAGGGTTTCGGCCAACTGACGTGCGGCGGCAAGGGTCAGGTCCTTTTCATAGACATTGCCAACCCCGATCGCGCCCGGGTCGACCCCGCCATGCCCGGCATCAATCGCGATCAGCGGCTTTTCTTCGCCACCCCGGCCCGATTGCACCGCGACATCGACACTTTGTTCGGTCGCACTGGTATCGTTACGACTGCGCGCAGAATAGGCTTCCATGCTCTGGCGCGATGCGGTCAGAAACGCATCGCGCTGTGTCGGTTTAAGATCAACCACCAGACGGTTGGGCTTCCCGCCGCCGGGCGGCAACGAGAAAATCTTTGAAACCAGCGATGGTTGGGCAACATCAAGAACCACACGGAACGTGCCGGGTTTAAACAGCCCGTAACGCAGACCGGAAATAAGCCCGCCGCCCGAAGTTACCTTGCCTGGCGGGGCGTTCCAGTCAATTTCCGGCATATCAATGATGATGCGGTACGGATCGGGCAGCAGGAAATAGGTAAAGTCGACTTCCTGATCGAGATCGATCACAAAGCGCGTGTAATCGGGATAAACCCCGAGCCGTGCGCCAAGCACCTTGGCCGTTTGGGCAGACGCACCTGATACGATGATCTGGGACGCACACAACAGCGCAAACACCACCATCATCCTTCTGGCAATTTTAACCAGCAACGATCGCGATGGTGCGTTTTTCGGCGTGGAAAATGAAGTCGCGTGCTGTGAATACATCTGTCGTTTCAGCGCCTGTTACCCTGCAAGAGCATCTGTTAAGCGCTTATAGCAATGCGTTGGTTAACGGGCAATTGACCAACAACAGAACTTGCATGACAGACCTTTCAACTTTCCGCGATGGGCATGGCATGGAGCAAAACTGTAAAAACAGTGTGTTTTCATATATTTGCCCGAACCAAATCATCCAAACGAAAATCGCGCGGATTTCTGTGTGTTTTTACACGTTACTGTCAGAAAGTCGTCACATCACGCAACAAAACTGTTTGTAGCATACGCATAAAAGGGATATGTTGCACCCGAGATTCCTATGCTTTGTGGTAAGCAACCAAAATGCCACCAGGCTGAGGACGCGACGAGTGCAGTTCTTACGGTCGGTGTCTCGGTGACGCGGCAATTCCCGCTCCCGATAGAGCCCTCCTTAAAAAGGCTGTCTTGGCGCGCTCGAAGACACGCAATCTAATTCTTTTTGTTTCAACACCAAAACCAGGTCCAACCGGAAGAGCAGCCGACACGCGATGACCCAGATACATACAGGACATATCGCGACCTTTATGGTTGGCGCCTCCGGACACGCCGGTTTGTTTGCATATCAGCGCAATTGCGCCCATAGCATTGAACTGGCGGGGCCTCCAGGAACAGGTTCCGAATGGTCAAACGTATGCTTATCGATGCAACGCACGCGGAAGAAAGCCGCGTCGTTGTTATTCACGGAAATCGCCTAGAAGAATACGACGTCGAAACTTCGACAAAAAAGCAAATCAAGGGTAATATCTATCTCGCGAAAGTCACGCGGGTAGAACCGTCTCTTCAGGCGGCCTTTGTTGACTATGGCGGAAACCGTCATGGTTTCCTTGCGTTCAGCGAAATCCATTCCGACTATTATCAAATTCCGGTTGCCGACCGTGAAGCTCTTGCCCAGCAGAGCAACACACAGGTCAAGGACGCCGAAATCGTCGAAGACAATATCGGCGATACCGAAGACAGCCCGAAAAAAGACAAGAAGCCTTCGCGTTCCCGCTCGCGCCGCAAACCGCGCGCCCAGAGCAAGGATGAAGCATCCGACACGCCAGAGGCAGAAAACACCGACGCCGCCGCATCGGCAGATGCCGCTGCCCCGTCAGATGCCGCAACCGACAATGCCGGTTCAGGCGAGGAAGAAGAAGCCAAGCCGCGTCGCCGTCGCCCGCGCAATCGTCGCAAGAAAAGCGATGATGTCGAAGCATCTGGCAACGACGCAGAAGCATCCTCTGACGGCAACGACGACAACGGTTCGGACGGTGACGATACCCCGACAGGTGGCAACGCTGCCATGTCTGCGGAAATCGCCGAGCTTGAAGTTGATGTCGATGACGAGGCCAACGAAGTAACCGCGCTTGACGCGACCACCGATGTTGAAGAAGACATCGAGGATATGGGCGGCGATGACGACGGTGACGAGTTCGTTGAATCACACAGCCGTCAGCTTCAGAAACGCTACAAAATTCAGGAAGTGATCAAACGCCGCCAGATCATTCTGGTTCAGGTCGTCAAGGAAGAACGCGGCAACAAGGGTGCGGCTCTTTCGACCTTCCTGTCGCTGGCCGGTCGTTATTGCGTTCTGATGCCAAACACCCCGCGTGGTGGCGGCATTTCGCGCAAGATCACCAATGCCAAGGATCGCAAGCGCCTGAAATCCATTCTGGCCGAGCTTGAGATTCCGGACGGCATGGCGGTGATCGTCCGTACTGCGGGTTCAGAACGCACCAAAGCCGAAATCAAACGCGACTTCGATTATCTGATGCGCCTGTGGGATCGTATCCGCGAAACCACCCTTCAGAGCCAGGCACCGTGCCTGATTTACGAAGAAGCCGACCTGATCAAGCGTTCCATCCGTGACCTTTATGCACGTGATGTTGACGAAGTTCTGGTCGAAGGTGACGATGGTTACCGGGTTGCCAAAGACTTCATGAAGATGCTGATGCCGTCGCATGCCAAGCGCGTGCAGCCCTACAAAGATCAGGGCGTGCCGCTGTTCCACCGTTTCCAGGTGGAAAGCCAGCTTGATGCGATGCTCAACCCGGTCGTACAGCTTAAATCCGGTGGTTATCTGGTTATCAACCCGACCGAGGCACTGGTCGCGGTTGACGTTAACTCCGGCCGTTCGACCCGCGAACGCAACATCGAAGAAACCGCTTACAAGACCAACCTTGAAGCGGCCGAAGAGCTCGCACGTCAGCTGCGCCTGCGTGACCTTGCTGGTCTGATCGTTGTCGACTTTATCGACATGGAAGACCACCGCAATCAGGCATCTGTCGAGCGCAAGCTTAAGGAAGCAATGCGCAACGACCGTGCACGTCTTCAGATCGGCCGTATCAGCCCGTTTGGCCTGCTTGAAATGTCGCGTCAGCGCCTGCGCCCGTCGCTGGTCGAAAGCGCATTTGAAGTTTGCACCCATTGCCGTGGTGTCGGCCTTGTCCGTTCGATTGAAAGTGCAGCCCTTCACCTGCTGCGCGTGATCGAGGAAGAAGGCATGCGTCGCCGTTCCGGCGCGCTGACCGTCCATGTTGCCAGTGAAGTCGCGCTTTATATCCTGAACCG
>NZ_DCAO01000033.1:27602-29834 GCF_002311515.1 Thalassospira sp. UBA1131 | reverse complement strand
CACCGTATCGAGCGTACACGCGCGAAAAAAGGTGACGAGGTTGAAGAGGTTTCTGCGGTTCTCAATACCGACAGTGTGTCGCTGACCGCGATTGAAAACCCGGTTGATCTCGAAGAAGAAGACGACGAAATCGAGCGCAACGAAGACGACGATCAGGGCGGCAAGCGCCGTCGTCGCCGTCGTCGTCGCCGTGGCCGCAATGATGACCGCGATGATCGCAACAATGATCAGCCGCAGGAAGCATCAGACGACAGCGATGGCGCATCTGATAATGCAGATGGCAACAATAATGATGACGATGATGACGAAAGCAATCGCAAGCGCCGCCGTCGTGGCAAGCGTGGTGGTCGCCGTCGTTCGCGTCGTCAGGACTTTGACGGCAACCGTACCCGTTCACCGGCAGATGATCCGGCCCTGACGGCAGCACGCCGCAATCGTGATCATGAAGCACCGGACGGTACGGATGAAAACACCGTGATCGACGCCGACAGCGAAGGTCAGGATGCCGACAGCTTTGATCAGGAAGGCGTTCGTGCTGGTCGTACGCGCAGCACCACTGCCCCGGCCCCGGCCCGTCCGCGCCGTGATCGCAATGATAACCGCCGCAATCGCCGTGATCGCAACAACCGTTCTGATCGCACTGACGGTGATGAAGATCGTGGTGATGTGAAAAACATCCCGATCCAGTCTGGTCCGGCCCCGGAAGCAAAGCCTGAAACCCAGGCGGAAGCAAAACCGGAAGCCGCAAGCGCACCGGCATCTGCCCCGGCAGAAGTCAGCGCACCGGCACCGAAGAAAGAAACGCCAAAGGCAGAAGCCCCGGCTGAAAAGCCTGCCGAGCCGAAAGCCGCTGAACCGGCCAAAGCCGAGAAAACCGAACCGGCACCTGCCCCGGCACCGGAAGCAGCCCCTGCGCCCGAGCCGGCCAAGGATGAAAAGCCGAAGCCGAAGAAACGCGGCTGGTGGAGCCTTGGTCATTAAGACCGGGCATCTGAACAAACAAAAAGGGCTGCCCGATGGGCAGCCCTTTTTTCGTCGTGATCTATTGAAAGATCAGCGTTTCCAGTTCTGCAGCGCCTTGACCGCACCGGTCATGGTGTCTTCGCTATGTGCGAACGAGAAACGCACATAGCCCTTGCCGCGCATACGATCAAAGTCCGTCCCCGGTGTCGTGGCAACGCCGGTTTCTTCGAGCATCTGCTTGCAGAACGCTTCGCTGTCATTGGTCAGATCGCGCACGTCGGCATAGAGGTAAAACGCTCCATCCGCCGGGGCAAACTTGGTAAACCCCGCCTTGGGCAACCCGTCCAGCAGGATTTCACGATTGCGCGCATAAGCCGCGATATTGGCTTGCAGCTCGTCCTCGCACTCAAAGGCGGCAACCGCTGCCAACTGTGACAACGCCGGGGCCGAGATAAACAGGTTCTGCTGCAGGCATTCGACCGCGCGCATCAGATCGGGTGGGACAATTGCCCAACCCAGACGCCAGCCGGTCATGGAAAAGTATTTCGAGAAACTGTTGATGATGATCGCCTCATCACCGAATTCAAGGGCGGTACATTCGGCAACGTCACCAAATGAAATGCCCTGATAGATCTCGTCACTGATCAGGCGAATACCGTTTTCGCGGCAATAGGTTGCAAGTTCGCGATAGGTTTCGACATCGATCATGCTGCCCGCCGGGTTGGACGGGCTGGCAACGATCAGACCATCAACCGGTTCATCCAGATCGCGCAGCATCTGAACAGTCGGCTGATAATGGGTTTCCGGCCCGGCAGGCAGGTTGATCGTATCAATACCCAGTGCGCTTAGGATGTTGTGATAGGCAGGATAGCCCGGCGCAGCCATTGCCACACGGTCGCCTGCATCGAAGGCTGCCAAAAACGCCAGCACAAAGATCGATGAAGAACCACTGGCAACACAAACCCGCGCCGGATCGACCGAAACACCAAACTTGGTTTTGTAGTGCCCGGCAATGGCTTCGCGGAGCGGATCGATGCCCATGGCGTTGGTATAGCCGATCAGATCGGACTCGAGCGCCTTGGCCGCGGCTTCGCGCACCTTGCGTGGTGCCGGGGTTCCGGGCTGGCCGACTTCAAGGTGGTAAACCGCCTTGCCTTCCTTTTCGCGCGCATTGGCCGCACGCATCACATCCATCACGATAAAGGGCGAAATTGCACCACGAAGGGATTGTTTCAATGCCATTTGTGGGGTCCTGACATGTGTTTAAGA
>NZ_DCAO01000033.1:5775-27504 GCF_002311515.1 Thalassospira sp. UBA1131 | reverse complement strand
CCGCCTGCCGGGTCGGCAAGGAACTGGCAGCTTTCCGGATGGGGTGGCGTGCCTTCAAGGCACTTGATGACATTGACCGAAGACGCCCCGTCGGAATTCATCGAAATACCCGATGCAGCACCAGTACCAATCAGGTCTTCGGCCATTGTGGCGATCTGTTTGGTCGCACCGGCCGGCGTACCAGTGCCAGCAATGCCGTAATAGTATTCCCAGACAAACGGGTTCACCATCAATGCCGGGCCCATCAGCGGGGTTGAAATCATGTTCGCATCCCCCGCAGCCAGGTTAAGGCCAAACGCATCTGCGCCAAGACCCGCACCAAACGGCTTGTTCATGGTGGTGACACAGGCAACCGCATTGGCTGCGCGGTCGACAACGACAAAGCCACTGCGTCCGGCACCAGCCTGTGCGGCCTCAGAACCCGATGCGATATCCGCCAGATAACGGTTCAGGATATCGGCAAGTTCGCTGCCCTCGGCAATGACCGAAGCACCAGAATTGGAGCGCGGCGGATAGGCCAGATAAAGCGTTTCATTACCAACCTTGACCTCGGTCGCGGTTTTCCACTGCGGGCGATAGGTGCGCATGTCATCAGCGGTAAGTGTGCCGCCCGCCGCCGTCACGGCATTGGCTATATCCGCACCCAACGCACCGCTGTAAAACTCGCCCGGTCCCTTGACGCGCAGTGACGTCAAAAGGGCCGCCAGATTGACCGCACGGATACGGTCGCCGACTTCAAGCATCTTGCCATCTGGCATAAAGGTCGCGCGCAGCGCTGGGCTGGCTTCAATCCGGGCACGGTTTGCCTCGATATCCTTAACCAGCGACCGCGATACCGGCACGCCAAGGCGGGCATATTGTTCGGCCGCACTGATCAGCGATCCCCACTGCAAACGGCCATAACGTGCGCTCAGCGCATAAAGGCCGCGCGGAACGGTTGGGATGGTGGTTGGTGTTTGATCGGAACCGGTGCGTGTGCCCCGACGTGGCCAGAAATCAAGAACTTCGACCTTTTTCGTTGCGCGATCATGCACAACACAAACCCCGCCGCCGCCAATTCCGGCAACAGATGGCTTGGTTACGGTCATGGTGGCGTAAAGCGCCACAGCAGCGTCCGCAGCCGTGCCACCGGCAGACAAAACATCCCGTGCATTCCGGACGGCACGTGGCTCATCAGCGACCACACCACCGAAATAACCGGACACTGCCCCTATTTGACCAAGATTTTCTGTTTCATTAGCACTACATGCGGCAAGACCGGCAGTCATTGCGATTGCGACCGCGATCCGCCATGATGGCTTGCGCGTCGGCACGGAACCGACATCAGTCGAACGAAAATATGGAACGCACATTTTGCTCAGACGCATTATTACTCTCACTGCCATTTTCCTTGTTGCCCTGCCTAGCACGGTTTTCGCGCAGGGTCGTTCTTTTATCCGCGATACAGAGATCGAGGAAACCCTTCGGATGTATGCCACGCCCATTTTCAGGGCGGCGGGCCTCGATCCGAATGGCGTGTCCATTTATATCGTTTCCGACAACAGCTTGAACGCATTTGTTGCCGGGGGCCAAAAGCTTTTTATCAATACTGGGCTGTTGTTAAAAGCAGAGACTCCCGAACAGGTTATCGGCGTTGTTGCCCACGAGACCGGCCACATCTCCGGTGGCCATCTTTCACGCGTTCATGACCAGTTGCGCAATGCTTCCGCAATCTCGATTCTTTCCACAATTGCCGGTGTTGCCGCCGGTGTTGCGGCGGGCCGGTCTGATGTCGGTACTGCCGCCATTCTGGGCGGTCAGAACGTGGCCACCCGTAACTTCCTTGCCTATTCGCGGACCCAGGAAAGCAGTGCCGATCAAGCCGGTGTGAAGTATTTAACAGAGGCAGGCATTTCTTCGCGCGGGATGCTGGAATTCATGCAGACCCTTGAAGGTCAGGAATTGCTGAGTACCGCAAGCCAGGACCCGTATCTGCGCAGCCACCCGCTGACCGTCGAGCGTGTCGATTTCCTTGAAAACTATGTATCCAACTCGTCACTCAAGGATGCCAAGGTCAGCCCCGATCTGTATGAGCGCCATGCCCGCATGCGCGCCAAACTGTTTGCCTTTACCAATCATATTCAAAATACGATGCGCACTTATCCCGAAAGCGATACGAGCATTGCCGCACGCTATGCCCGCTCGATCGCCTATTACCGGGATTCACAGCTTGAGCCCGCGCTTGAGATTATCGAAGGGCTGATCGCCGAGGAACCATCCAATCCCTATTTCGAAGAACTGAAAGGCCAGATTCTTCTGGAATTCGGGCGTGCGCGCGATGCCATCCCACCGCTGCAAAAATCGGCCGAACTTTCAAACGGTGCGCCGCTGATCCGACTTCTTCTGGCGCATGCGATGATCGAAACCGGCGATGAGGCCTATCTGGCCCCGGCCAAGGAAAACCTGATCGGGGTATTGTCGCGCGAACGCGGCAATGCATCGGCATGGCGGTTCCGTGCGATTGTTGAAAACCGTCTTGGCAACGAAGGCGAAGCGTCCCTTTCGCAGGCTGAGTACAGCCTTCTGACCGGTGACCGGCAAGCAGCGAGCTATCATGCGGTTCAAGCCGACCGGAAACTTGAAAAGGGCACGGCCACATGGGTTCGTGCGCAGGACATTCTTCAGGCGACCAATCCTGATGGCGTACCGGGCAAGGACGCCGCCAATTGACGCCTTCGCCCGCACTACGTACCGAGGCACGGGCCGCGCGCGCCTTCACATCCAGAAGGGTTTTGGCGTCTGTAATGGTCTTGCTGGGATCGCTCGGCATGGCAAGTTGCAGCCTGCCGGGTGCTGGTGTGGATGTCACTGGTGACCTGAAACTGCTTTATGCGCCTTTTTCATTATCCAACCCGCCGCGCTATTGGCAGGTCAATCAAAAGTCTAACGTGACCCCTGCCCCGCTTGGCTGGGAGGACAAGGACGGCCGCATCGCCCTTGCCGCGCGCCCCGGGATGGGGGTATTTGAAATCGGTCGGCGGACAAATGTGATCGTGCTGGCCTCACCATTTTTGTCTTTTGACTGGCAATTCAACAGTGCGGCCCAAGTCGGGGATGTTGAACTGTTGCTTGGCTTCCGACGGCAGGCACAGGGAAGCTGGACGGAAAGTGATCTTGGATCCGGAAAACCAACGATGGATCAGGAAGTCCGCATCGCCGTTGGCCAGTATGAAGTGCGCTACGGTGAATGGCACCGCGAATATTTTGATCTCGCGACGCTTTATCGGCGATATTGGCCCGATGCCCAGGCCGACGAGGTACGCCTAGTGTGGATTGGCATTGTTTCGGGCGATGATCACATCGCCGCACAGAATAGTGTGATACATCTAACGCATATTTTACTTTCACGTTAGCAACGAGATCACGTATCAAAAACCATCACATTTCATCAGGGTCAGGACCACAGCATTACACACTGGCCAGAGACAAAAGGACGTCCAATGAACTCCCATATCGCAAAACGCTTTCTTGCTGGCACAGCACTTGTTATCGGCATGCTGATTGGCGCGCAGCCAGCCTTCGCGCAGGATAGCCTGAGCGCTGAACAGAAAACAGAAATCGAAGGCGTTATCGAACAATACCTGCTTGATAACCCGGATGTTCTTTTGCGCGCGATCCAGAATGTCCAATCCTGGCAAGCGGCCGCACAGGCCCGCCAGCAGGCAGAGGCCATCACCCCTGTCTGGGATGCGCTGGTTGCCGACAGTTCCGTGCCGTCGGTCGGGCCGGTTGATGCGCCGGTAACCGTGATCGAGTTTTTTGATTACCACTGCGGTTATTGCAAGCGCGCCTTTGATGGCGTGAAGGAAATTGCCGAAAACAGTGATGGCAAGGTTCGCACGATCTTTGTCGAGTTCCCGATCCTGAGCGAGGAAAGCACCCTTGCCGCCCGTGCCGCACTCGCGGCTGACAAGCAGGACAAATACATGGAAGCGCACGAAGCCTTCATGACCAACCGTGGCCTGCTTGATCAGGAACGTATCAATGAACTGGCCGCAGGTGTTGGCATCGACGTTGAACAGATGCTTGAAGACATGAAGGCGCCCGAAATCACCGGTATGCTGGCACAGTATTCGAGCATGGCGCGCGCCGTTGGTATTTCAGGCACTCCAGCCTTCCTGATCAATGGCACGCTGGTTTCGGGTGCAGACATGGAGCGTGTAAATGCGCTGGTCGATGCCGGACTGAAAGACGCATCCTGATCAAAACCACATGACCAAACACAAGACGCCAACATGTGCAGTTTTGTTGTTTCACCGTCTCAATGAAAAAGCAAAAGGCCGTTTCACAATCGAAACGGCCTTTTGCTTTACAGATTATCGCAAGAATATCGCCTAGATAATCCCAGCCAGTGGCGAGGACGGATCGGCATATTTCTTTTTGGGCATGCGACCCGCCAGGAAGGATTCACGCCCGGCAATGATGGCATGTTTCATGGCGCGCGCCATACGGATCGGATCCTTTGCCCCGGCGATTGCGGTATTCATCAAGACACCGTCACAGCCCAGTTCCATGGCAACTGCGGCGTCCGATGCACTGCCAACACCCGCATCAACCAGAACCGGCACATTGGCGTTTTCCTTGATCAGCGCGATATTGACCGGGTTCAAAATCCCCATGCCAGAACCGATCAATGACCCCAACGGCATGATCGCGCAGCAGCCCATATCTTCGAGCATCTTGGCCTGAATGGGATCATCGCTGCAATAAACCATGACATCAAAGCCATCCTTGATCAGGGCTTCGGCCGCCTTAAGCGTTTCGGGCATATTGGGATAAAGCGTGGCCTGATCGCCCAGCACTTCGAGTTTGACCAGATTCCAGCCGCCGGCTTCGCGTGCAAGGCGCAGGGTACGCACAGCATCATCGGCGGTAAAACAACCGGCCGTATTGGGCAGATAGGTGTATTTTTTCGGATCGACATAATCGACCAGCATCGGCTGGTTCGGGTCGGTCAGGTTCACGCGGCGCACGGCAACCGTGACGATTTCGGCACCGGATGCCTCGATCGCAATTTTGGTTTCCTCAAAATCCTTGTATTTGCCGGTCCCCACCAGCAAGCGGGACGAGAATTTCTTGCCTGCAACAACGAAACCGTCATCGTCTGCCGCGGCAAGGCCTGCTTCATGTGACCCACCGCCGATAAAATGCACGATTTCAAGTTTGTCGCCATCGGCCAGCCGGGTTTCGCCGTAGGCCGTTTTGGGAACGATTTCCAGATTGCGCTCGACCGCGACCTTGGTCTGGGCGATTCCAAGCTCGCCAAGAAGTTCGGCAACGTTTCCAGCATTTTCGATGGTGCGGTCTTCACCGTTGATCGTAAGACGCATCTTTCCGTTTCATCCATGTGGTATCAAATTATTCACAATTGCCGCGCAGTATGCGCAGCACGCTCGCCCGAAGCAAGCCGTCTTGCATGGCTTTTTGGTGTTGATGGCCCGGCAAGCTCGCCTTGCTGGCCAATCATGCACCCCAGAAGCATCAGGGCCGCGTTGCAAAGGCCAATGCAAAGTTGCGTCAGACTTTGGTCGTGTTATAAACGCAACTCCAAATGTTGGGCATTCAGAAGCGGATTGCTTCGCGGTTCGGGCATTCCTGAACGGTCGAGACACCCTGCGGACTGATGCGCGATGGATGCTTCGAAGCAAGAATGGAAGTGAACGAGTTGACTGGTTTTAAGCAAAACCGACAAGAAGACTCTGGCATTCTTGGCAATGCTAAGGCATATACGCACACATCGGTTGCGATCCTTGAAGCTTTCGCCGCATTGTTCATGGCGAAATTCGGGATTCATCTGTCCAATATTCAAAAGCGGAATGCATTCAGACACGATTTAAACGTCTCGAAAGCTGCAAACGGCATGATCTACGGCTTTGGCTCCCGGAGCACCAAGAACGCCCTGGATGCCATGCGCGGATTGATCCACACACCATCATAAAGATATCGAAATGAGCAAGTTCAACATCGACAATGACGCCATTCGCCAGCTCGCCGAGCTGCTGGACGACACCAATCTGACCGAAATTGAAGTTGCCGCAGGTGACAACCGTATTCGCGTCGCCCGTCAGGGCACCATGGTTGCTGCTGCTCCGGCTGTGGCGCCGGCTGCTCCGGCTGCGTCCGCGCCGGCTGTTGCGGCGCCGTCTGATGCCGCCTCCCATCCGGGTGCGGTTAAATCGCCGATGGTCGGCGTTGTCTATTTTGCACCGGAACCGGGTGCGGCTCCGTTCATCTCGGTCGGCGCAAGCATTGCTGAAGGCCAGACCCTGATGCTGATCGAAGCGATGAAAACCTTCAATCCGATCCGCGCACCAAAATCTGGCAAGATCACCCAGATTATCGCGAACGACGGCCATCCGGTCGAATATGACGAACCGCTAGTCATTATTGAGTAAGCCGGGGTATCAACCGCATGTTCGACAAAATCCTGATTGCCAACCGTGGCGAAATCGCGCTTCGAATTCAGCGCGCCTGCCGCGAAATGGGCATCAAAACTGTCGCGGTGCATTCCACTGCTGATGCGGACGCCATGCATGTGCGTCTGGCCGACGAATCGGTCTGCATCGGCCCGGCAGCATCCAAAGACAGCTATCTGAATATTCCGGCCATTCTTTCGGCTGCTGAAATCACCGGCGCTGAGGCCATCCATCCAGGCTACGGCTTCCTGTCGGAAAACGCCGATTTCGCCTCCATGGTCGAAGAGCACGGCTTTGCCTTCATCGGCCCGACGCCGGAACATATCCGCATGATGGGTGACAAGATCACGGCAAAACAGACGGCCGAAAAGCTTGGCATTCCGTGTGTTCCGGGTTCTGATGGTGAAATCACCAGCGTCGACGAAGCCCGCAAATGCGCCAAGGAGATCGGTTTTCCGGTCCTGATCAAGGCATCAGGCGGCGGCGGCGGTCGTGGCATGAAAGTGGTCGAGCGCGAAGAAGACCTTGCCGAAGCATTTTCCATGACCCGTAAGGAAGCATTGCAGAACTTTGGCAATGCCGCCGTTTACATGGAAAAGTACCTTGGCAAACCACGCCATATCGAATTGCAGGTCATCGGGGATACGCACGGCAACGCCGTTCACCTGTTTGAACGCGATTGCTCGTTGCAGCGCCGCCACCAGAAGGTGCTTGAAGAAGCCCCGTCTCCGACCCTGACGCCGGAAGAACGCGAACGGATCGGTTCCACGGTTGCCAATGCCATGATCGGCATGGGGTATCGCAATGCCGGCACCATCGAGTTCCTTTATGAAAATGGCGAGTTCTATTTCATCGAAATGAACACCCGTCTTCAGGTGGAACACCCGGTCACCGAAATGATTTCCGGTGTTGACCTTGTGCGCGAACAGATCCGCGTTGCAGCTGGTCTTGAGTTGTCATTCAAGCAGGAAGACCTTGAAATTCATGGTCACGCCATTGAATGCCGCATCAACGCCGAAGACCCGCAGACCTTTGTCCCGTCACCGGGCAAGATCAAGGAATATCATGCCCCTGGCGGTCTGGGCGTTCGTGTCGATAGCGGTATTTATACCGGTTATTCGATCCCGCCTTATTACGACAGCATGATCGCAAAGCTGATTGTTCATGGTCGCGACCGTGAAGAATGCATGATGCGTCTGCGTCGTGCACTTGCTGAATATGCGATTGGCGGCATCAAAACCACCATTCCGCTGCATCAAACGCTTCTTGCCAACCCGGACATCCAGAAAGGGGATTATGACATCCACTGGCTGGAAAAGTTCATGGGCATGAATAAAACGCTGTGATCAGCGCCTAAGACGATTTCAAACGGGAACCTTCGGGTTCCCGTTTTTCGTTTGAGATTTAAATCAAAAATTTAATCGCGCTTCCCTATTATAAGGGACCGGTTCAAACTGGAAATGGTAACGACCTTGTCGCATGCGACCGGGTCACTCATATGTAAACAACCACCAGAAAAACAGGATCAAAGCAATTATCACTGCGATCATGTCAAACCAGCTGACCCCTGATCTTTTGATCCGCGCCTATTCCGTCGGGCTGTTTCCAATGGCCGAAAGCCATGATGATCCAACCCTGTACTGGATTGATCCGGAGTGGCGCGGCGTCTTGCCGCTTGACGGGTTTCATGTCCCGCGCAGCCTGCGCAAGGCTGTGCGCAAAGGCACGTACAAGATCCATGTCGACCGGGCCTTTCCCGACGTCATCCGCGCCTGTGCAGAGCCCACCGATACCCGCGATGACACCTGGATCAACAGCAACATCCTTGATGCATATTGTGCGCTTCACAAGATGGGCTGCGCGCATTCGATCGAGGCATGGAAAGATGGCGAGCTGGTTGGTGGTTTGTACGGTGTCAGTCTGGGCAAGGCGTTCTTTGGTGAAAGCATGTTTTCACGCGCGACAAATGCGTCGAAAGTCGCCCTCGTCCATCTGGTCGCGCTGATGCGTCAGGGGGGCTACAGCCTGCTGGATACGCAGTTCGTCAATGATCACCTCAAACAGTTCGGGGTCGAAGAAATCCCGCGCGAACGGTATCGCAACGAACTGGCAAAGGCACTGACGGGGCGCGCCAACCTTCCGTTTGAAGTCGATCCCGAGATCCTTGAAGAAACCCTGACAGGCGGCGATAGTAAGCCACACGCGCCCTCCTGAGTTCGGCCGAGCCGATTAACCTTCACGCCAAGACGAGCACCCCATGCAAATTCGCCCCGCCACCGAACACGATGTTCCAGCCATTCTTGATATTGTCGCCCCCATCCTTCGGGCCGGGGATACCTATGCCATTGATAGCAATATGAGTGATGACGACGTCATTGCCTATTGGATGGGAAAGGACAAGGTCACACTGGTTGCCGAGGAAGACGGCGAGATCGTTGGCACCTATTACATCCGCCAGAATCAGGGTGGCGGCGGATCGCATGTTTGTAATTGCGGCTATATGACATCCCCTGCCGCCAGTGGTCGGGGCATCGCACGGCGCATGTGTGAAGATTCGCTTCTTCGCGCCAAGGATATTGGATACCGCGCGATGCAATTCAATTTCGTCATCGCCAGTAACGCCGCGGCCGTTCATCTGTGGCCAAAGCTTGGGTTTGAGATTGTCGGGCGTCTGCCCGGTGCCTTCATGCACCCGACATTGGGCGAAACCGATGCATTGGTGATGTATCGCAAGCTGTAAGCAACACAGACACCACAAAACGGAAAAAGGGCGGGTGCCAGATGGTGCCCGCCCTTTTTTGTACTCTAAAATCTGTTCGGATCAGAACAGGAAGCGGACGCGAAGGGTGCCTTCGATCGCCGAGAGTTCCTTGCGAACGCCCTCGCCCGGTTTGATTTCCTCGTCGACCTCGACCACCACATAACCAACGCCGCCTTCTGAGCGCAGATACTGGCCGCTGATGTTGATGCCGCGACGGGCAAACACATCGTTGATTTTAAGCAGCACACCCGGAACGTTGCGGTGAATGTGCATGAAGCGGGTGTGGGTGCGGTCCTTGACCGGAAGTGACACTTCCGGGAAGTTCACAGCCCCCAGGGTCGAGCCGTTATCGGAATAGGTGATCAGCTTGTCAGCGACCTCGATCCCGATATTTTCCTGGGCTTCCTGGGTCGAACCACCGATATGCGGGGTCAGGATGACGTTTTCCATGCCACGCAGCGGGCTTTCGAATTTTTCATCCTTGCCGGCCGGTTCAACCGGGAACACGTCAATTGCCGCACCGGCCAGATGGCCGCTTTCAAGTGCGGCGGCCAGATCTTCGATCACGATGACATTGCCACGTGCCGCATTGATCAGGTGTGCACCCTTTTTCATCTTGGCGAGCTCAGTCGCCGTGATCATGTTCTTGGTCTGCTCGTTGGCCGGAACATGCAACGACACCACATCGGATCTGGCAAGCAGTTCATCCATCGACGAACAGGAATTGGCATTGCCCATGGCAAGCTTATTGATGACGTCAAAATAAATGACATTCATGCCAAGCGATTCCGCCAGCACCGAAAGCTGCGAACCGATATGGCCATAACCAATGATACCAAGCGTCTTGCCTCGTGCCTCGTATGAGCCATGGGCATTTTTCAGCCAATCGCCTTCATGGGCGGCTGCGTTACGTTTGGGAATACCACGCAGCAGCATAATGATCTGACCCAGCACCAGTTCGGCAACCGAACGGGTGTTGGAATACGGTGCGTTAAACACCGGGATACCGCGCATCGCGGCAGCCTGCAGGTCAACCTGGTTGGTGCCAATGCAGAAACAGCCGATCGAGGTCAGCTTGGACGCAGCTTCGATAACGTCTTCGGTCAGTTTGGTACGGGAACGAATGCCCAAAAAGTGCGCTTCGGAGACAACGGACTTCAGTTCGTCCGCGTCGAGCGCAGCAGGGTAATGGTCGACATTTGAGTAGCCGGCCTCTTTGAACATCTTTACAGCGTTTTCATGGATACCTTCGAGCAGGACAACCTTGATCTTGTCCTTCTCCAACGAAAGTTTGCTGTTCACGGCGCACCATCCTTTTCTTCGCGAGGGCGACACGGGAAAATCCCCGAGCCGTTTTCAGACCAATTCCAAATGGCCTGTGGCACAATGAAATAGGACTTAGATGCGCTTCCGTCAAAGGCTTTCCCTTGCGTAAATGCGCATTGCGCCTATCTTCTGAACGCATATACCGGCTAATGCGTATAAAAATAAGGCCTCGGGAGTTAAACCGGGCGCCATGGGGACCATCTGCAGGAATTCAGATTTGGCTGTCGAAATCAAAACCGTCACCGATACTCATCAAATCGGACAGGCCCAGTGGGACAAGTGCGCCGGGTTTGACAACCCGTTTGTCAGCTTTGCCTTTCTGTCCGCAATGGAAGACAGCGGATCAACCACCGCCGAAACCGGCTGGCAGCCGTTTCACCTTGTGGCAGAGGATGAGACTGGTGATGTCATCGGGATTGTCCCGCTTTATGTCAAAGGCCATTCTTACGGCGAATATGTTTTCGACTGGTCATGGGCAGAGGCCTATGAACGTGCCGGTGGGCGCTATTACCCCAAACTACAATCGGCTGTGCCATTTTCCCCGGTGCCGGGCCCGAGGTTGCTTGTCGCCAAAAATCACCCAGATCCTGACAGCGTGCGCAACGCCTTAATCAGCGGCATGACGATACTGCCGGAAAAGCTTGGCATGGCGACCTTGCATGTCACGTTTTGCAGCGGCGATGAAAGCCAGTTGATGCAACAGGCAGGTTTTCTCGCGCGCACGGGCATGCAGTATCACTGGCGTAATCGCGACTATCAGAATTTCGATGATTTTCTGGGCGCACTGAATTCGCGCAAACGCAAAAACCTGCGCAAGGAACGCAGGCAGGTTCTGGAGGCCGGATACGGTTTCAAGGCGCTGCGTGGCGATGATTTGAAACCGCATCATTGGGACCGGTTTTATGATTTCTATTGCGATACATCTGATCGCAAATGGGGACAGGCCTATCTGACGCGCGACTTCTTTGATCTGCTGCATGACCGTATGCGTGATCGCACGGTTCTTGTATGTGCGTTCAATGACGGTGAAATGGTGGCCGGTGCTCTTAACTTGATCGGGTCTGAAACCCTTTATGGCCGCAACTGGGGTACGATCGACCGTACGCCGCTTCTGCATTTCGAAACCTGTTACTATCAGGCCATTGATATCGCGATTGAGCATGGCCTTAAAACCGTCGAGGCAGGCGCACAAGGCGAACATAAAATCCAGCGCGGCTATGAACCGGTAATAACCCATTCCGCCCATCTGATTGCTGATCCGGGACTGAATCGCGCGGTCGCGCAATTTTTGACCCAGGAGCGCAATCACATCAGTCAAAACCGCGATTACATCCTTTCCGAACACAGCCCCTATCGTAAGGAACCATCAGGGTCTTAACCCAGCCCCGGTGCCCCAAACAAAAAAGGCGCGGGAAATTCCCGCGCCTTTTGGATTGATATGTCTTAGGCGTCAGACAGTACGGACGTCATTGAGGAAGCCGTTAACGTGACTGCGAAGTTCGTCATTGGCGGCCGCCAATCGTCCGACACTGTCAAGCTGACCACTGGAAAGGTCACCACTTTCGGTGGTTGCACTGGCAACGCTTTTGACTGCATTGGTAATGGCAACGTTACCGTTCGCTGCACCTTCGACACTGCGCGAGATTTCCTCGGTTGCAGCGCCCTGCTCTTCCACCGCACTGGCGACAACCGACATCAGTTCATCAATCTTGTTGATGGTGTCGGCAAAGCCACGCACAGCCTCGGCAGCAGCACCGGTTTCGCTTTGCATCTCGGCAATCTTGGCCGTGATCTGTTCGGTTGCCTTGACCGTCTGGGATGCAAGGTTTTTGACCTCGCCGGCAACCACGGCAAAGCCTTTGCCAGCTTCGCCCGCACGGGCGGACTCGATGGTTGCGTTCAAGGCCAACAGGTTGGTCTGATCGGCAATGTCACTGATCAGATTGACCACCTCGCCAACGCTTTGTGCCGCTTCATTGAGTTTTTCAACACGCTCGTTGGTACGCTCTGTCTGACCGACCGCTTCCTGCGTGATTTCGGTCACGCGGGCAATCTGCGAGGAAATCTCGGAGATAGATGCCGACAACTGAGCGGTTGCAGATGCAACAGTTTCGATATTGGTCGAGGATTCTTGCGCCTGTTCGGCCACGTCCTGCGCATCCTGGTTGGCGCGTTGTGCGTGGGATGTCAGCGTCTCGGATGCCGAACGGACATCATCAAGGGCGGCGTTCACCGCATGCAGAACATCCTGGATTTTTTCGTCAAAGCCCTTGGTAAGCGTTCCCATGCGCTGGGTGCGTTCAACCTGACGCTGGGCCTCGACTTTTTCCTGTTCGGCCATGCGGGCACGTTCACGTGCGTTTTCCCGGAAGACTTCAAGCGACTTGGCCATGGCGCCCACTTCATCGGTACGCTTCATATCAAGCGTTTCGATATCAAGGTTCCCCGCAGCCAGTTTACCCATCGCGTCGGTCATTTTACGGATTGGCGTCGCAATCATCCGCGACAAAGTGCCGCCGAACAAGACCGCCATCACAATCAGAAGAACAACACCAACACCGAGTGTGACCTGGAAGATTCGCATGGCTTGGGCAACTTCTGCCTCAACATCAAGGATCATCTGATCGATGTTTTTGGCAAGTTCACCCGCAATCATGGTGACCTGATCAGAAAGTTCGCGCGGCTCGCCGGACGCTTCAATCGCGCGGGCATGGTTAACCGTCAGATAGTGATGCATCAGCTCAGCCTGCTGCGCGGCGATTTCCTCCCAGCGGTCAATCGCCCCGTCCATCTCTTCGATCAGGGCAGCAACTTCTGGACTGATTGATGCATAGGTCTTCAGGACGTCAGTGCGAATGTCGATTTCTTCGAGCGAGTTTTCATAACCCGACAAACCAGCACGATCACCGGTCGTTAGAAAGTAGATAAGTTCCTGACGCGCAACAAGATAGGCACGGTCAAGGTCGCGGTAATCACGTTCAAATTTAGAAAGGTAATCACGTTGATCATTGGCGTTGCTGACTTGCATGGTGGAAAAAACACCTGCAACGGCAACCATCAGGATTACGGCAATCATAATAGCAAAGCAGCTCATCAGCTTTGCGGGGATAGAGAGGTTCTTGAAGAATTTCATCACATTTCTCCCTACAGACCGCGGCGACGCGCGAGTTCATTGAGATTGACCTCAACGGTCACGGCACCGATCGGCTGACGATCTGCATTGCTCATGGTCATGTTGAGCTGGGCAAGCCAGGCATCAGCCCCCTCGTTATATTCGGCCTCGTCGATAAACACCGCGTCGGGACCGTTTGGATAGGTATTCTGGAATTTCGCTTCGTCACCCTGCCAGAAATCAGATGTGATAGAGCTTTGACCGACATTCAGGCCAACGGCATCCATCACAAAGATCTCGGCAAACATACCACCGGAGCGTGCCTGAACTTGTGTCAGGTAGCTCGACAGCGGATTGGTCAGAATTGCGGCAACCAAAGGCTGATCTTCTGCTTCGCGTTCGGCGCGCCACTGCAGATCGGCCGCATCAATCTGTTCCTGCGTCATGTCCTTGCGCAATCTGTTCTGCGAACTGATGGACAGCTCAACAACCGGATTGGCCAACCATTCCCGGATATCCCTGATCACGTCATCAGTAATGAGTGCATTTGGATCCCCCGGCAACTCTGCCTTGGCGAGAGCAGCATGCGGCAGAACAAATACTGCTGCTGCGAGCATCCCGGCCAAAGCCATACCACTCTTGGATATCATTCGTTTCACTCCCCAGTCTATGCCAACGGCGGATAGAGACTATCTGTTAGTATATATTCTTATACAAAAGACATAATCCGAATACAACCTTTTTTAGAAACCACGGCAAAGTGAGACCGCGTGGGAGGAACTTCCACATTTTCTATATGTGGATTGCGCGCATAGAAACAACATGCGACCGGGCAGACATGGCGGTTGGGAGGAGCCAGAAATCAGGCAAGAAAAAAGCGGCGGTAAAAACCGCCGCTGAGTTTGGTTGGGACACGAGCAAACTGCAGAAGATTACGTTGTTCCAGGCGCGAAACGCGCCCCTGCAAAGAACAACTGTCCATGCTGTCATAAGCAGGATGCGTGCCAACTTTATAACTCCCTCAAAAAACCGTGGTTTTTCGGGAAATTCCGGTCGCCATCCCACATGACTGAAATACATTACCTGATAATCTTTGCATTTCAAAATGCAAAGATTGCAAAATGCGAATTAATAAGTTTGCATTTTGCAAAATTATACTGGAGAGAATTAGGGCTGCATAATTTTCAGTAAGCTTATACACCTACTTAGCGCGTTTTTTCTTCGTCCGACTATTGAAGTTCAGAAGTGCTGGCGCCTTCTCGATGATTTCCTCGAGAATGGATTTCGCGATCTCAAGATCATCCTTTGCAGAGTCGTCGAGCTGACTGATATAGCGCGGATCGGAAATCATCCGCTCTGCCTCATAAAGGGTTCTGAGTTCGCTTTGGAACATTTCGCGCGCACCAAGCGGCAGGTTTTCCTTTGCACTCATGACAAAGAAGAATTTCAGGCTCGTCTTGATGACAATCCTGAGCATAACGACCTGAAGCTTGTGAAACTGTTTTTCCAGTTCTTCTTTTTTGGGATGGGATTCGAGCTTGTTCATCCGCTCCATAATCACCAGAGACAACGCCTTGAAGTTGTCGACTTCCTCACGAAACGGTCGATAACCGGTGACGTCGGACTTGTCAGCGTTCTTTTCAAGCGTATTGGCCAGCGCGATCAACTTTCGCGCACGCAGCTCAAGTCTGGATAGGAACTCCTCGACTTCGTTCCGAAATTTTCGTTGTGCAGCCTGGCTCATGATATTCTGGCGTTCTTTATATGATTATGCCCGGGGAACGATATCCCCGGGCACCAATCTATACTGCCAATCATTAACAACAACCTGAAAACCGAAAAAGGTCCATTTTAACCGGCCATTTCCGGATCTTTTTTCTGCTGTTTCTCGCCATTCTCATCTTCCGGATAACGGAAGGTGACAGCATCGTCTTCGATATCGACCAGCACAGCCCCACCCTTCGAAAGCTTGCCAAACAGCAACTCTTCGGCGAGCGGTTTTTTAACGTGTTCCTGAATGACACGGCCCAACGGACGCGCCCCGAAGGCCGCATCGTAGCCGCGCTCTGCCATCCAGGCCCGCGCTGCTTCGGTCAGCTCGATCGAAACATTGCGGTCCGCCAGCTGTGCTTCAAGCTGCAGGATGAACTTGTCGACAACCATCTTGACGACTTCCGGCTGCAGGTTGGCGAACGGAATAACCGCATCCAGACGGTTACGGAATTCCGGCGAGAAGGTACGCTTGATCGCCTCTTCATCTTCGCCAACACGCATTTCACGTTTGAAGCCGATCGGCGGCTTGGCCATGTCGGAAGCACCGGCATTGGTCGTCATGACCAGCACGACATTACGGAAATCGACCGTCTTGCCGTTGTTATCGGTCAGTTTGCCATGATCCATGACCTGCAGAAGAATATTGAACAGGTCAGGATGGGCTTTTTCGATTTCGTCAAGCAGCACAACCGCATGCGGATGCTGATCAACAGCATCGGTCAAAAGACCACCCTGGTCAAACCCGACATAGCCGGGAGGCGCACCAATCAGGCGTGATACGCTGTGGCGCTCCATATATTCGGACATGTCAAAGCGGATGAACTCGATCCCCATCACCGTCGCCAACTGCTTGGTGACCTCGGTCTTACCAACGCCGGTCGGCCCCGAGAACAGATAACTGCCAATCGGTTTTTCCGGCTCACGCAGACCTGCACGGGCCAGTTTGATCGCACTGGCAACTGCTTCGATTGCCTTGTCCTGGCCAAACACAACCGTTTTCAGGTCACGCTCAAGATTTGCCAGCGCCTTGCGGTCATCGGTTGAAACCGATTTTGGTGGGATGCGGGCGATCTTGGCGACGATTTCCTCGACATCACGTTTACTCACCGTCCGTTTGCGTTTGCTGGGTGCGACCAGCATGCGCGATGCGCCAACCTCGTCAATCACGTCAATTGCACTATCAGGCCGCTTGCGGTCACTGATGTAGCGCGATGCCAACTCAACTGCCGAACGCAGGGCTTCGTTGGTGTATTTGACCTGATGGTGCTCCTCGTAATAGGGCTTGAGCCCCTTGAGGATCTTGACGGTATCGGCTTCTGACGGTTCCTCGACATCGATTTTCTGGAAACGACGCACAAGGGCGCGGTCCTTTTCAAAGTGACCCCGGAATTCCTTGTAGGTGGTTGAGCCGATGCAACGCAGTGATCCGCTTGCCAGTGCCGGTTTCAGCAGGTTGGAAGCATCCATTGCCCCGCCCGACGTCGCACCAGCACCAATCACGGTGTGAATTTCATCAATGAACAGAACAGCACCTTCGTACTCTTCAAGTTCCTTGACCACAGCCTTCAGGCGTTCTTCGAAGTCCCCGCGATAACGGGTTCCGGCCAGAAGTGCGCCCATATCAAGGGCAAAGATCGTCGCGTTTTCAAGAACCTCTGGCACATCACCATCATTGATACGGCGCGCTAGCCCTTCGGCGATGGCGGTTTTACCAACGCCGGGATCACCGACATAAAGCGGGTTGTTCTTGGTACGACGGCAAAGAACCTGAATGGTGCGGTCAATCTCGTTCTGGCGACCGATCAGCGGATCGATCTTGCCGCTCTGCGCCTTAACATTGAGGTTCACACAATAGGCCTTAAGCGCCTCGCCCTCGGCCGGGCCGCTTTCGTCGCTTTCTGGCGACATGCCTGCAACCGGCTCTTCATCGGCACCGCGCGGGATGCGGCGTTCATTGAGTTCGGTCGCCTTGGCGATACCGTGTGAAATATAGTTTACCGCATCAAGACGCGTCATATCCTGGAGTTGCAGATAGTAAACCGCGTGCGATTCCCGCTCAGAGAACAGGGCAACAAGCACGTTGGCACCGGTCACTTCCTCGCGGCCGGAAGACTGGACGTGGATTGCAGCCCGCTGGATCACGCGCTGGAAACCGGCGGTCGGTTTGGGATCTACCAGACGCGCACTGATCAGGCCGGAAAGCTCGCTATCGGCGAATTCCAGCAGATCGGAGCGCAGCCGATCAATATCAACCCGGCAGGCCTTCAGCACTGCCAGCGCATCCTGATCTTCGGTCAGCGATAACAGAAGATGTTCAAGAGTGGCATATTCATGCCTGCGCTCCGACGCATATGCGAGCGCACGGTGCAGGCTTTCCTCAAGATTGCGCGATAGCATATGTCACTCCTTCTCTAAGGTACACTGCAGCGGATGCTGGTTCTGGCGGGCCAGGTCCATGACCTGGTTTACTTTGGTCTCTGCGATTTCGTAGGTGAATACACCGCACACTCCAACACCCTTGCGGTGCACCTGAAGCATGATCTCGGTGGCTTCTTCACGTCCTTTTTCAAAAAACCGTTCCAGTACGTGAACGACGAACTCCATCGGAGTATAGTCGTCATTCAGCAACAGCACCTTGTACATGGACGGCTTTTTGGTCTTGGGCCGTGTCTTTGTTACGATCCCCGTGTTCGGCAGATCAGTGCCGTCATTATCCTGTTCAGTCATCGTCTACTTACCGGAACCCTTATTTCCTGCATGATCTCCATGATAGGTCATTGCCAAGCTCTTTCAAAGTCCGCTACGCGGTTCTCACTAGGAATTTATTGTGCATCCGAGTTTCGTTCGTTGTCCATCTTCGATTCATTTAGGCTGCGAATAACGCACTGCAAGATCAGGCGACAAACTTCGTGATTATTGTCACTCCAAAATTATCCGGGACGCGAAAAGACACATAAAAAAACGGGCATGGCTAAAAGCCATACCCGCTCGGGATTGGAAGGTGCTGGGATATCCAACATGCATCCATTGCCTCATTTCAGCGTAACATTCGTTGCCTTGCTGATGGCATTCAGGCCGTCCGAAAAGGCAGAAAACATCAGTTCCTGCATCTTTTCACCTTCTGCCAAACTGCTTTCATAGCAGCGATTGACGATGCGTGAATGCAGCTCCTGAAGGTCTGCAAGGCTTTCAACCTTGGTCAACTCATCAAGATCATCCTGCGATGCTTCAAATTCTTTTTGCATCCAGCTTGAAAGCTCGGTGCCAATGCCACCGGTCTTCTCAAACATCGCCATGGTGGCCTGCCAAACTTCCTCAAAGCTTTTCTTCTGGGTATCAAGCAGCTCTTCATACTGAGCAGCAACCCGTGACCCGGCACCGGAAAAAACATCGGCCTGACCGGTCATGGTTTCAAAGATTTTGCCGAATGCCTCATTGGCAGCAGAAACACTTTCTTCGAATGCTTCATTGCCAGCAGTAACCATTGCTTCGACCTCTGGCGTCTTCCAAAGCTCGAAATAGGGCTCCATTCCCGGTCCGTCGATGAACAACGCACCAAAGCCAAAAACGTCGCCCTGTTTTGGCTCTGCCTTCGGTTTGGCATCAACCGATTTTGCGGTTGCAGTGGACTTGGCTGGGGCTTGGGTCGTGGTCGGTGTTGCCGCAGGCTTGGAAACAGTAGTCTCAGCCACAACGGTTGCCGGTGCAGCCGATTTCTCAGACGTCGCGGGTGCCGCGGCCTTCGGCGCAGGTGCAGATTTAGATGCCGTACTTGCCGGTGCAGCAGCAGCCTTTTTCGGCGCCGACTTGGCAACGGTTTTCTTTTTCGGGGCGGCGGAAGCGGCAGACTTGCTGGTTGCCGTAGTTTTGGGTTTCGTGCTCACAGTATTGGCCTTTTCGCTTTTGGTGGGGGATTTGGGCGCTGTCGACTTGATTGCTGGCGGCGTCACCTCGCCAGCAGGTCGCGCGGCCCCGGAAGTCGCAACGGAGGGTTTCGTGGCAGATTCAGCCTGTGTTGATGCTGGCGCAGATGGCGAAGATGTCTCAGCCTTGGCAGGTTTCGGAGACTCTGCATTTTTTTCGGAAGCACTGGTCGACGCGGCATCTTTGACCGGCGCTTTGGCTGCAGATACTTCACCCTTCGCGACCGTTTCAGACGAAGCAGCCTGACCGGCAGCTTTGGTCGACGCACCGTAACTCGGCGTCTTTGCCGTATCGGGCGATGGTGAAGGCGATGCCTTATGCGCTTCCGCCGACGGCTGCTGAGCTGCCGCTTCTATCTCGGAAGATGTCATTACCTTCCGCTTGGCGGGCGCAGACTGCGCTGCCGACGGGACTGAAGCTGCTACAGTTTTGGGTGACGACGCGGAAGCCTGCTTGGTTGCAGTTTTCCCGGCTAGTTTCTTTTTGGAATCAGCCATGGCCTCAACCTCCTGATCACCGGAATATCTATCCGGATCAATGTTGCATTGCAACATAACCCTAGATGGAATTACCCCATCGCGTCAAGTACAGTTTAGTGACAAAAACGCCATATTTCCCGGCACACCTCCATCGGAAAACACCGGAATTCCACGAAATTTTTAAAACAGCAACTTGATCAAGGCATTAGCCCACAGTTTTGCTGCATTGCAATAAATTTAGCAGGCCGGGCAATAACATGAACACGTCACGCCATCGCCCGGTTGCAATACATTGGAGCCCTAACGAAGCATATTTCCGCGCACGGTTCTGTAAAACTCACCGGAGTCGCTGTTCTGGACATGATGCATCTGTGCCGCCGATTGCGATCGTGCGTTTTCAGCGGCAGGCGGCTCAGGAAGATCTTTTTCAACCGAAGAGAGGTTTGCCAGAACTTCCGGGAACTTAAGGGCACGCAAATCATCCACACCGGATGCCCATGTACCGAGCGTGATGCCACCCGAAGAGCATCCTATGGCGACCCAGTAAAAATCATCGGAATACAGACGCAGACCATCACGGTTTTGCGTTCCGAAATCTTCAGCCTGCAGTGCATCGGTGATGGCAAGATAAGAATCGCGGTCGATGCGATCAACGGCCTCTTCGCCCCCAAAGGCACCAAGCGGCGCATTGACCTCGACATTGATTTCCTTGACCTGTATCGGCCCGAACACGCGGGTGGTCAGATTGAATTCCTCAAACCCGGGATACGGCGTTAATTCAAAGACGCGGACTTCCTTGTAATATTCGGCATTATAAATAATGCGAATTTGCCCTTCTGCATCGCCTGCTGCACAGGCCTGACGAAGATCATCGGCATTAAGATAAGAAAACCATGATGCCTTGCGGACAAGCGGATTACTGACGTCACTGGTTTGGGTAAAGGTACAACCGGCAAGGCCTGCAATCACCAGCGCGGCAAAACCTGCTTTGGCCCAGCTGGCGCTGCGGGTCCCCGTATTGGTGTGAACTGGAGCCGTCTTTTCTGACATTCGATCCTCGATTTTTTGCTAATCTGGAGATATAAAATACAGTCTTGCGAATAAAAATGGCCATCTCAAGGCCCGAGTGACGACCACCGAAATTCGATGCTCTTAAACATTTGTTTAAGGCTGTGATGCGACAGTGAACTTATTTAGTTCTTGGGGAAACCTCAAAGCCGAGCCCGATATAATGCGTTTAATGACCCTTTCCGGGCCAACTGCAATGGCCAAAGCTCTGTCCGTGACGCGCTCGCTGAGCATGCGTGGCGTCGTTGCTGTGCTTTTGTGTCTGGTTGCGACTATTTCATTCACTGTTCTCTCGCCGTCCGCTGCGCAGGCGCGGACTTACACGGCGATGATTATTGACGGCGACACTGGCGAAACGCTTCATGAATATCGGGCGGATCACAAGGTCTATCCGGCGTCGCTGACCAAGATCATGACCCTTTACATGGTCTTTGATGCCTTGGAACATGGCAAGGTATCGCTCTCGACTCGTATGAAGGTTTCCAAACGTGCCTGGGGGCAGGCCCCCTCCAAACTTGGTCTGCAGCCGGGCGAAACCATTTCCGTCAAGGACGCCATTTTGGCGCTGGTCACCAAATCGGCCAACGACATTGCAGTTGTTGTCGCCGAACACCTTGGAGGCACGGAAATCAAGTTTGCCCAGATGATGACGTCCGAGGCACGCCGCCTTGGCATGTCACGCACCACCTTCCGTAATGCATCCGGCCTTCCCAACCGCGGGCAGATGACCACCGCACGTGACATGATCAAACTGGCTGTGGCGCTGCGCAAGAATTACGGCAGCTACTATCATTACTTCGCGACCCAGAAGTTCCGCTTTGGCAACCGCAC
>NZ_DCAO01000033.1:5420-5623 GCF_002311515.1 Thalassospira sp. UBA1131 | reverse complement strand
GGCGTCGTGTTTGGGGGTCGTACGGCCCGCACCCGCGATGACCAGATGAAAAAGCTTCTTGATCAGGCCTATATGAAGCTGACCAAGGACGGTGAAATTGTTGTTCCGCGTCCGCGCATCAGCCCGGAAGACAAAATCCTGCCAGCGGATGCCCAGTTGCTGATTGCCAAGCGCAGCACGCTTCGCGAAGCAGAACAGCCGGG
>NZ_DCAO01000033.1:3926-5410 GCF_002311515.1 Thalassospira sp. UBA1131 | reverse complement strand
CAGCGCCGGGCACAGGAAGCGGTCCTTGCCGCGGCACGTACCGCCCCGGACGTTCTGCGCCTGACCCGCGCTGCGGTCGAGCAGCAAGCCAGTGGTACCGGTGTTGTCTATCGCGCCCGTCTGCTGGGTTTTGATGGCGAGAACGAAGCACGCGCTGCCTGTGACGCGCTCAAGCGTGAAAATGTGGCGTGCATCCCGGTCAATGCGGGTGACGCTGGCTAAAAGCCAAATCGCACAGAGATACAAAAAGGCCCGTCAGAATTTCTGACGGGCCTTTTTAATTTTGTCTTGGCTGGACGTCTTAATTAATGACCGCCCCCCGGGGCGAAGAAGTCATCCGAAGACAGACCGCTTTTGACCAGCTGATCGGTCACCTGTCCCTTCAAACGTTCCAACCCTGCATCATCGGTCGCCTCACAACGGGCCACGATAGCAGGCTGGGTGTTGGATGCACGCAGCAGCCACCAGCCATCATCGGTGCTGACACGCACACCATCAATGCCGCTGACCTCGGCACCGGCTTCGGCCAGACGGGCACGGACTTCTTCGATCAGTGCGAACTTGCGATCATCCGGGCAGTCGATACGGGTTTCCGGCGTATTAACCGCAACCGGCATGGCGGCCCGCCATTCGGCAAGGCTTTTGCCGCTTTGAACCAGAATGCGATATAGGCGCACCGCGGCATAAGTCGCATCGTCATAGCCGTAATAACGTTCGGCAAAGAAGATATGGCCGCTCATTTCACCGGCGATCGGTGCCTTTTCCTCGATCATCTTGGTCTTGATCAGGGAATGGCCGGTCTTCCACATGATGGCCTTGCCACCAATCCGGTCGACCTCGTCAAACAGGGTCTGGCTGGCCTTGACATCGGCAATGATCGCAGCCCCCGGCTGACGCTGCAAAACGTCTGCGGCATAGATCTGCAGCAGCTGATCGCCCCAAAGGACGTTGCCCTTGCCATCTATCACGCCAATCCGGTCACCGTCACCGTCAAAGGCAACACCCCAGTCGGCATTATGTTTGGCAACGGCCGCCTTGAGGTCAACCAAGTTGGCCTCGACCGTCGGATCTGGATGGTGGTTGGGAAAATTGCCATCAATGTCATCAAACAACAGATGATGCGTACCGGGCAGCTTGGCCGTCAGTTTGCGCACCACGTCACCGGCTGAACCATTGCCGCAATCCCAGACAATCGTCATCGGATTGGGAACATCACAGTCAAGTTCAGCGACAAGGCGTTCGACAAAGCGATCTTCGATATCGATGTCGCTTGCCGTGCCCTGCCCGGTTTCGAAATCACCGCTGGCGGCAATTTTGCCCAGTTGCTGAATGGCGTCGCCAAATACCGACTTGCCAGCATTAAGCATCTTGAAGCCGTTATAGTTCGACGGGTTATGCGAACCGGTGACCATGATGCCGGCATCGGTTTTTTGATCATAAACCGTGAAATACAGCATCGGGGTCGGCCCGCGACCAATGCGCAC
>NZ_DCAO01000033.1:0-3850 GCF_002311515.1 Thalassospira sp. UBA1131 | reverse complement strand
CCCAACGCATTGGCGTCTGCCGCATGCAGGGTTTCGCCAACAACGCCACGCACGTCATATTCGCGCAAAACAGAGCTATCAAACTTGTGTCCGGCGGAATTCGTCATGATTAGGATTTGCCTCCGATAGATGCACGACCAACACAGGAATAGCTGAAACCGTTTTCAGCCATCTCGTTCGGATCGTAAACGTTACGCAGATCAACGACGATCGGGTGTTTCAGCGCGTCCTTGATGCGATCAAGGTCCATACCGCGGAATTCGTTCCACTCGGTCAGGACGACCATTGCATCGGCGCCTTCGACCGTATCGTAAGCGTTGTCGCAATAGGAAATGCCATCGAGAAGCTTCTTGGCTTCTTCCATGGCTTCGGGGTCATAGGCCTTGACACTCGCCCCTGCCGCGATCAGGGCAGGAACGATATCAAGGCTCGGCGCATCGCGCATGTCATCGGTATTGGGTTTGAAAGCCAGCCCCAGAATACCGATGGTCTTGCCCGCAACAGAACCACCGCATGCCGCGATCACGCGATCTGCCATCGCCTTTTTACGCTTGGCGTTGACATCAACAACCGTCTCGATGATGCGAAGCGGGCTGTTATATTCCTGTGCGGTGCGCACAAGTGCGATGGTATCTTTCGGGAAACAGGACCCGCCATAGCCCGGACCGGGATGCAGGAACTTCTTGCCAATACGGCCGTCAAGACCGATGCCGCGTGCGACATCATGGACATCCGCACCGACCTTTTCACAAAGATCGGCAATTTCATTGATGAAGGTGATCTTGGCGGCAAGGAAGGTGTTGGCCGCATATTTGATCATTTCCGACGTTTCACGGGTGGTGAAGACAATCGGGGTCTCGATCAGATACAGCGGACGATAAAGATCCGACATCACTTCGCGGGCGCGCTCATCACTGGTGCCGATGACGACGCGGTCCGGGCGCATGAAATCGCCAATCGCCGATCCTTCGCGCAGGAATTCCGGGTTCGAGACCACAGCAAATTCTGCATCCGGTCGCTTTTCACGAATGATACGTTCGACCTCACGACCGGTTCCGACCGGGACCGTCGATTTGGTCACGATGACGGTGAAGCCATCCATGGCTTCGGCGATTTCTTCGGCCGCAGCATAAACGTAACTCAGGTCAGCATGACCATCGCCGCGGCGGGTCGGTGTGCCCACGGCAATAAAGACAGCGTCCGCATCCTTGACCCCTTCCTTGAGGTCGGTGGTAAAGGTCAGGCGGCCTGCCTTGACGTTATTTTCAACCAGAACATCCAGACCGGGCTCGTAGATTGGCATGATACCGTCTTCGAGACGGGCGATTTTTTCGACATCCTTGTCGACACAAACAACGTCCGTACCGAACTCGGAAAAACAGGCACCGGAGACAAGTCCAACATATCCGGTCCCGATCATAGCTACGCGCATTGAGGTTTTATCCTGGTAAGTAAATCCCGACCGGAACAGATCACATCGCTATTCCGGTCGGACATTGTTGACATGAATGGTTATTCTGCCGCTTCGCCTTCAGCGAACTCGTGAATAAGCTTGCGGACATCGTCGCGCATGTCTTCACGGGCAAGAGCAAATGACATTGTGGCTTTCAGGAAGCCGATCTTGTTGCCGCAATCAAAACGACGGCCTTCAAAGTTATAGCCATAGAACGGTACTTTGCCGATCATTGCGGCCAGCGCATCGGTCAGCTGGATTTCATTACCAGCGCCGCGCGGAATGTTTTCAAGCACCTCGAAAATGCCGGGATCAAGGATGTAACGCCCGATGGCCGACAGGGTCGAAGGGGCTTCTTCGGGTTTTGGTTTTTCAACCATGCCGCATGCACTGACAAGGCGGCCGTTGGTGCCTTCGATTTCCAGCACACCATAGCGGTGAACTTCCTCGCGCGGGACATCCATGACGGCAACCATGTTGCCACCCGTACGGCCATAACTGTCGACCATCTGCTTCATGCACGGGACTTTTGACTGGATAAGGTCATCTGCGAGCAACACGACAAACGGCTCGTCACCGACCAGCGACTTGGCGCACAGAACAGCGTGCCCGAGGCCAAGCGGGTTGCCCTGACGGGTATAGGTCACACGACCGTTTTCCGGGATCATTTCAAGCGCCTTGGACAGTGCTTCTTCCTTGCCGCGCTCGGTCAGGATCGCCTCCAGCTCGGCAGAGCGATCAAAATGGTCCTCAATCGCGGTTTTGCCGCGACCGGTCACAAAAATGAATTCTTCGATGCCGGCCGCAATGGCTTCTTCGACAGCGTATTGAATAAGCGGCTTGTCAACGACCGGCAGCATTTCTTTTGGCATTGCCTTGGTGGCGGGCAAAAAACGGGTTCCCATGCCTGCGACCGGAAAAACTGCCTTCTTGATTCTTTTTGACATTCAATACTTTCCTTTTTCAACCGCTGCACGCCAGTCCATATTGGAATTGCCCGCATATATGCTTCTGCCACAATTCGAGAACACGGATCAAGCAAGCGCACGTATTATTGACGCTAATCTTTACATAGCCGTAACAAAAGGCTTCGCGCGGCATTGATCTTTGAGGCCAGATAGTCCGATCCACCATGATCCGGGTGAACCGCCTTGATCTGCTTTTTATAGGCCCGGTTGATTTCCTCGCGGGTGGCATTATCCGCCACACCCAGGATTTCTCGGGCCTCTTTCGCCGTCATGCCAGACGCACTTGAACTCCTTTTGCCACTTTGACCTTGCTCGTTATGGTTGCGGTCGCTTCCTCCGTTTTGTGCTCCGTCTTCGCCGTGATCTTTCTGGCGCCAGCTTTGCCATGCCGCGCAATCGGGGCGGCGTTCAAGATAGGCTTCCAGAACCGCCCGGCTTTGGTCGGTTGCACTGCAACAGTCAACATAAAGCGACTGCAGGTCGTCAAGTCCCAAGCTGTCAAGATCGGCCCCGGCAAAGGGACCGCTGACAACGCCACCGCGCATTTGCCCGGTTTCAAGATCAAGCACCATATGCAGAAATTCAGTGCGAATTTCCGAACTTGATCCCGCACCGGATGTGCGGTTGCCAAAACTTCCCGGCTGGGCGCGTTTTCGAGACGCTGCAAAGATCCTGCGAAAGATTGGCCACAGGAATCCAAGCTTCATCATCCGAAACAAAAACGGCACAGTCGCCGCCAAAGCCGCACCCATCGCGGCAATCTTGCCTGTGAGCAACAACCAGCCCGCAAGCATGATCAACACCAAGATGATCAGAAATAAGACAATTTTACGGATTTCTTTGGGCTCGGCCTCTGTCATCCAGCGAATAAAGAAGCCAACCCCGATAAATGCTGCGATTCCGATCAAAAACCACTGCATCAACGCGGCTTTCGCAATTGATGACCAAGCCTGAGCACTTCCTCAGACCCGGTTTTCTTTTGATAGATCGAAAGTCCGGACTGCCCGCCCACCGCATAGCTTGCCACTGCGCCCAGAAAATCACGAAGCTTGCCGGCCGCACTGGCATCAAACTGCATGAAGGCACCACCGGTTATCCGCGCAATTTCGCCAAAGGCAAATGCCGCATCCCGATCGTGGCCTTCCTGAAACATGAATGCCTTTACCCCCTTAAGCGCCAGTTTCCCGGCAATCGGGGCCAGATGATCTGGATTTTCCTCAATACAGTCGCCGACATAAATCAAGGCATCGATTTTTTTATCACCCGCTTCGCGTTCAACATGCGCCAGAACCCGTTCGATCTGTGTATGCCCGGCACGGCAGGTGACCTTGGTGATATAGTCGCGAAATGATTTGGCGTTGCGGCACCAGCCACTTGATTTGCATTCCGAAAGCCCGCGAAAGAACACAAGCTGCACATCAAGGGCGCC
>NZ_DCAO01000081.1:44561-54044 GCF_002311515.1 Thalassospira sp. UBA1131 | reverse complement strand
GCACCTTGCTGTTGGCATCAAACAGTTGCGTGGCATCGCGGGCAACATCAAGCGGACTTACAATGACGTGGCTGCCGATCATGTCGTTGCGCGGTGGCAATGCGCATCCGGTCCAGTTTTCAACCGGGTGGCCGACGGGTTTGCCAAAGATGTCTTTGTGGGGCGTGGTCATCTTGGATTCCATACAGTGCTGAACTGTAGTATTTGTCTATCAGCGAATTAGCGTTTTCCAGTGCCAATTATATAAAAATATAGGGGCCATTTTTGTGTTCCACATTTTTGGCTTCAAGAGGGAGGAAAAATGGGAAGGGCAAGTTATAATCTTAAGAAGAAAAAACTGCACAAACTTTTGTCGAAGGCCACGTACGAAGAATTCCTTCGGATGATTTGGGCTGCTGATGCTTTGCAATCCGGTAGAGCTGATCTCGCGGAGAAATACCTTCATTTCCCGCGAGAGGCAGCGGACCAATCTGTCGGTTCGCAATATAAAGTTCATCCGTGGGAGCTGGAGACATTGGTTGGGGAGTTTTTTTCTTGTCCTCCATTTGTTCCTAAGGACGGTTGGAATAGTACTGTTGATTGCTCTGATTATAATTCATTGGCTACTTTTATTAACTTACTTCGAGGTGTGGAAGATGCTGAGGTCTCATTTTCTTTGAAAGCCAAGGATGTCCTGCTTGAGGTGCATCGGATAGGCCATCGTCAGTTTAAGTGGCAATCAGGATATTTTAATACGCCGCAGGTTGCGAGATACTACTTTATTTATGGTAATGAGACCTGTTCACAATATTTTTTCGAGAAGTATGGTGTAAAACTAGACGATTTCATGCTCGTTGGTTTTGCGCTTTTTTCTGGGTTTTTAGGTTACCCGTCTGTTGAGAAGAAGATTTCTTTAAAAGACTTCGGATTGTCGAGTGTTGATATCGATAGATCCTTGGAATTATTAAGTGTCAGTAGACAGGAAACGCAAAATCTCGTTTTTAACGTTAGGGCGCAATGTAGACTAATTAGCGGCCGTCTAACTATGGCCTACCAACCTAGTCCGTTGAGAGTCTTTCCTATCGTCGTATCTGGTGACTATCTAATCTGTCCTCTACCAGCGTTGATTATCTACAGGATAACAGCGGGGATTTACTATGATCTAATGAGAGGGGGAGCAAAAATCATAAATGCTGCAAACGAAAGGTTTGAGGAGTACGTTTTAAGATATTTGACAAAAATTTACGGCGATTATTCTATTACTCGAAGTTATTCTTATGCGTTTAATGGAAATAATATCGATAGTCCTGATGTTCTAATTAGTTTTGATGGAAAGGTCAGGGTTGTTATTGAGTGTAAAGCAACAAAATTAAGCTTTCCGGCACAATTTTCCGATCGTCCAACGGCAGATGCCAAGCATGCTTATGATCAAATATCAAAAGGTGTTTTTCAGTTGTGGAGATACTTCTCTCATTTGAAAGAAGGGGTAGCGGAGAGGCAAGTTCACGATGATGGTGTTATAGGAGTTGTCTTGACACTAGATCCTTGGTTGGTCGCATCTCCGGAATTGCAGGATAAAGTTCTTGCCAAGTCGAACGTGCTTGCAGATGAAAAAGGTGGGGTTCCGGTTGAGAGCAGGCCGCCTGTAGTTTTTTGTGATGTTGTCGATGTTGAGGACGTTGCTGCCTCATTTTCCGAAACTCAATTTTTAGAGATTTTATCACAGAGCGTTACCAACGATTTTAGAGGTTGGTCGTTGAAAAATATTGGAAATAAGATTTTTGGAGAGCAACAAAATAGAAAACAATATCCATTCAACTTAGAGGATATAGCCCCTTGGTGGCGAAAAATAAAAGACCTTCGTGATAGGAGGCGGCGCTAAGCCAATTTTCTTTTATTTCATTAGTGGAAATCATGACTGTCGATCTTAAGGCGCTTGTGACTGGCGGTGGGTGTTTCCGGTTTTGAGCCCAACTGATCCAGATCAGCCTCCGGTTTAGGGGCGGGCCGCGATACTGTGGGGGAGGCGGCTTCCCCGGTTGGCAGGGCGGTGCGCGGGCTGGCCCAGCGCAGGTTGCGTGGATGGTTGTTGGCATCGCGCGCAATTTTGGTGTTCTCGCTCATCGATTGCAGCATATGGCTCAGATCGACCAGCTTGTCGGCAATGATGTGCGTCACCCCGTCTTCACGTTGCAATTTGCCGGTCACCCCAAGGACCGTGGCGGTCATGACTTCGCGACGGTGGTGTTCCATCACCTTGCTCCAGACCACAAGGTTGGTGATGCCGGTTTCATCCTCAAGGGTGATGAAAACAACCCCCGATGCCGTGCCGGGGCGTTGACGGACAATCGCAAGTCCCGCATGGGTCAAGCGATCCCCATTTCGCACATTGGGCAGATCACTGGCGGTACATACCCCGGCAGCACCAAGCGCATCACGCAGCATCGCCATCGGATGGCCCTTAAGCGACAGGCGCAGGCTGGCGTAATCTTCGATGATCTCCTCGCCCGGGCCCATGATCGGCAGATCCACCGGCGCTTCTGCACCGAACTCGGCCGAGACACCCATATTGTGGTTAAAGTTCTGGGCTGCCTCAAACAGGGGCAGGCTTGCTGGTGCCTTGCGGCCCTTGCCAAACCGGCGCACGGCCCAAAGCGCTTCGCGCCTTGATAAGCCCAGTGACCCGAACGCATCAGCCTCGGCCAGTTTTTCAAGCGCGGCGGGGGATAGTCCTGTCTGGCGCGCCATCAGGTAGACATCCTGAAACCCGCCAGCGGGCCTATTGGAAATCAGGGCAAGGGCATCAAGCTCGCCAAATCCCTTGATCTGGCGGAAACCAAGCCGCACGGAATGATAGCCCGCCGTTCGGCCCAGTTCGCGTTCCAGCTGATTGTCCCAGAAGCTGTGATTGATATCGATTTCAAGCACGCGCACCCCGTGATTGCGCGCATCATTAACCAACTGTGCCGGGGCATAAAACCCCATCGGTTGCGAATTCAAAAGCGCGCATAAAAACACATCCGGGTGATGGCATTTCAGCCAGGACGACGCATAGGCCAGAATGGCAAAACTCGCGGCATGGCTTTCGGGGAAGCCATAATCAGCAAAGCCTTCGATCTGTTTGAAGCAGCGTTCGGCAAAGTCCATGTCATAACCGTTACCCAGCATGCCATTGATGAACTTGGTCCGGTGTTCGCCAATGGTGCCGGTGCGCTTGAACGTTGCCATTGCACGACGCAGGTTATCGGCCTCTCCACCGGAATAGCCGGCGGCGACAATGGCGATCTGCATCGCCTGTTCCTGAAACAGCGGCACACCGCAGGTGCGTTTCAATACGGCTTCGAGTTCCGGGGACGGGTAGTCGACCTTTTCGCGGCCCATGCGCCGTTGCAAAAACGGATGGACCATACCGCCCTGAATGGGGCCTGGGCGGACGATGGCGACCTGAATGGTCAGGTCATAAATGCTTCGCGGTTTTAAGCGCGGCAGCATGCTCATTTGCGCGCGCGATTCCACCTGAAACGTGCCGATACTGTCGGCTTTTTCCAGCATGCGATAGGTGGCCCGGTCTTCCTTGGGCAGGGTCGCCAGATCGTAATCAATGTTCTTGTGCGTGCGCAGCTCATCCAATGCCTTTCGGATGCAGGTCAGCATGCCAAGAGCCAAGATATCGACCTTAAGGATGCCCAGCGCATCAATGTCATCCTTGTCCCATTCAATGGTGGTGCGGTCCGCCATGGCGGCATTGGCAATTGGCGAGAGTTCACAAAGCGGCCCGCGCGTAATGACAAAACCACCAACATGTTGCGACAGATGACGCGGAAAGCCCGTCAACTCGCCCGCGATATCGAGAACGGCCTTGAGGCGCGGTTCATCGGGATGAATGCCAGATTGGCGCATCATATTGTCATGCGCGCCCTTGCTGCTGGATCCCCAGATGGTTTTGGTCAGTTTGACGATGGTGTCTTCCGACAGTCCAAACACCTTGCCAACATCACGAATGGCGCTGCGCGATCGATATGAAATCACCGTGGCGGTCAACCCGGCCCGTTCACGGCCATAGCGTTCATAGATGAACTGAATAACCTCTTCGCGGCGTTCATGTTCGAAATCGACATCGATATCGGGTGGTTCATTGCGTGCATTGCTGATGAAGCGTGAAAACAGCAATTCCACCTTGTTGGGATCGACCGAGGTGACATGCAAACAAAAACACACCGATGAATTGGCCGCCGATCCGCGCCCCTGACAGAGAATTCCCTTGGACCGGGCAAAGGCGACAATGTCATGCACGGTCAGGAAATAGGGGGCGTAGCCCAACTCGTCGATCAGTTTAAGCTCTGTCTCGATCAGGTTTTTGACCTTGTCGGGTACACCATCGGGATAGCGTTTATGCGCGCCTTCCCAGGTCAGGCGGATCAGACGTTCCTGGGTGCCTTCGCCCGATCCGTCATTTTCATCGGGGTATTCATAGCGCAACTCATCAAGGCTGAAGGTGCATTGATCGGCAATCTCGACAGTGCGCGCGATCCAGTGCGGGTGACCCGGAAACAGACGCGCCATTTCACGCGGTGATTTGATATGACGTTCGCCATTGGGAAACAGGCGGTATCCCGCGTCCTCAATCGTGCAGTGATGGCGAATGCAGGTCAGGACATCCTGCAACGGTTTGCGCGACCTAAGATGCATATGCACGTCATTGGTCACCACGACCGGAATGCCAAGGTCGGCCTCGACCATTTCGGTAAACTCAAGGCGTTCGGTGTCAAACCCGTCCATGAACCGCCCGACCGCCAGCCAAAGCCGATCTTCGAAATGCGATTTCAAGCTGATCAGTTCAGCGCGAAAGGCATCATCGGGGACCTGGGGCGGTACGGCGATAAACAGCAGGCCTTCGCCATGGGTGACGATATCGGCAAGATAAATCTCGCACGATCCCTTGGGTGCGCGACGCTTGCCAAGGGTGAGGAGCCGGCACAGTCGGGCATAAGATGCACGGTCGGTCGGATAACACAGCAAGGATGGACCATCCATAGGATCAAGCCGACAGCCGACAATGTAATTCAACCGGTCGGCATAATTGCGATGGGCGGTATGGCCGCGCACCACCCCGGCCAGCGTATTGTGATCGGTGATCGCAATTGCATGCAGGCCCTTGGTGGCTGCGGTCAGGACCAGTTCCTCGGCATGCGATGCCCCACGCAGAAATGAAAAATTGCTGCTGACATGCAGTTCGGCATAGGCCGGATCATCGGTGCGGTTGGTTTGCTTGGTCATGGCATCATCCGGCAAACAATCCATGCACCGACCAGATATCCTGCCCGGCATGGCCGCTGCGAAACAGCCAGATCAACCGGCCTTTCTGATCGCAGATGCGGAAATAATCGCGTGTCATGTGCGACAGGGCGTAATTATCCCGGTCCAGATGGCTCCACCATTCCGGGCAGATGCGCTCGGGCCCGTCGGCCAGCAAGACATCAATCATCATCTTGCGCCAGCGCAGTTTTGTTGGCGCGCCGTTGGCACTGCGTTCCATGACATCAACCGGTTCAGGCGGATCAATCAGACGGACCGGGCGCTTGGGCAGGGGGGCATCCGCAAGACGTGCCGGTTTGACAGCCCCGGTGGGCGATTGCCGGATGGCGGCCCGTTCAGGCAGATGACTGGCATGGTGGGCTGGGCGATACAAAATGTCCTTGGGTCCCAGATGATGGGCAATACGATCAAGCAGTTGGGCAAGGGCAATGGTGTCGCTGTTGTCTTCCTGCTTGCGATCAAGCCGGACCTGACGAAAGGCGACATGTTCGACCCAGGGGGCATAGACAATCACCTGTTCGATGCCAAACCCGGTATCAACACCGGGCATTTTTTCCGCGAGCAATCGCAGGATATGGCTTTCGGACTGGCAGGGCGTGCCCGTTGTGGTCGTGATGGTATGGGCATAGCCATCGACCCGAATGGACCGGACGATCAGACGCCGCAGACCAAGGTTTTCATCGCGTAGCTTGGCGCAAAGCTCGGCCACCATGCTTTCAATCGCATGCGCCAGCGTGTCTGCACTCCCCAATGGTTCGCCAAAGTTCTGTTTGATCAGCCACGGGGCATCGGGCAGCTCGAAATTCAGATGTTCGGGCAGGCGGCCATAAAACTGATCAAGGCGATGCAACACATCCGGCCCAAGGCGGGTGGTGATATTCGCGCGCGGCAGGGGTGTGATATCGCCAAGGTGTTTCAGGCCAAGCCGCGACAGAACCGCGATGATGTCATCCGACAGCCGCAGGCACGATACCGGAAACCCGGCCGCAACCCCGTGATCGCGTGGCAGGGACAAAATGCGTTCATGTGATGCGCCCGGATGGCCCCCTGTATGGCAACGCGCCGCGGCCCATGCCGCCCCGGCGGTATCGGCAATGGCCGCGCGGGCAGCAATGCCCTGGGCTTTCATGTCGTGCAGGATTTGTTTGATCATCGCACTTTCGCCACCAAACAAATGACTGCCGCCAGTGATTTCAAGCCACATGCCCGCATCGCCATTAAGCCCATGCGCATGCAGGTCGCGGTCCGGTGCGATCCATGGGCTATAGCGGTCCATGAAGCGCACCAGACGGGCAAACTTGCCATCGCAGAGTTCAGGCTCTTCAGGGCTATCCTGAAGATCGGGCAGGATGCTGCGCGCATCAGAAAGGCGCATGCCGCCATGAAGTCCGGCCTTTTGTGCGGCTGCATTCAGGCCACAGACGAGCACGCCCTTGTGGTCGCTGCGCGTGATCACGTGCGGGGTGTCTTGTGGCTTTGATGCCTGTGGGGCAGTTTTCGGACTGTCAACATCGCGGGGCTGATCAGGCGTGGGCGTGCCTGTCTTTGGGGTTGTCTTCTGACAGTCGGTTTTCCAGTGGGTCAGCCACAGATAAAGAAAACGTTGTTGCATCGGTTTTGACTTTCCAGCTTCCCGGTCGGACCCCGCGTCCCCCGATCAGGCTGAGATGATGATCGTTTCCTGTTGGTCGTTCTGTTGGTTCCAAGGCGTTTACAGGTGTTATTTGCCAGCGTGTCCAGGCGCTTGAGGTCGGAATGCGCCCGTTTCTGGCAAGCGGGCGCAAAACAATGATGCGTGTGCCACCACTTTCACAGGCCAGTTGTAAGCGCCTTGCCGTGGTCAGGTCATAGTCGGTGGTTTCAATGATCACCGCACGGACCTGACCGGATTTTGCCACTTCCTCACAGGTCCAAAGGGCGGTGGCCTGTTGATCGACCGTCATCATCAACGGTTCGGGCTTTAGGACCATCATGGGCAGGGACAGGGCATAAAACCCGCCCTGATCCAGCGCGCGACGCTGCCGGATCCAGAAAATGCCCTTGCCGGGTTGCGGGGCAGATGGGTGATTAGAGGCATCAGAGGACGCATCCACAGACAATGTCGCCAGATACCACGCCAAAAGGGACGCCGCGCAATCATCATGGCCGCACAGAACTTCATGCAGGCCAGTCGAGGCAAGGCCGCCGATGCTGATATGATCGCGCAGGAACGTGCTGCCAAAGGCACGCGCAATCACCCCGTCTGCCCGATCTGGCCCACCGGACAGACAGGAAACCTGAACTTTCCATTGTTGCTCGGCCCGGGCCAGTGCCGCGCGTGCCTGATGAATGCGTCTGTCTGACATTTTATTGTTCCTGTTTTGTTCTATTTTATGTGGTCAAAGCGGAACAGGAGTCAAGGCGTATCCAATCGGGTTTTTCAGGATCGGGGATATGTGGTTGAAGCAAATGAAAACCCGGCATTCGCAAATGCCGGGTTTTCCTGAATGCATGTCTGGGTGCAGATCAGATTTCCGGGAACCAGGCCCCGAGAACACCGAATTCTTCAAGCTTGGAGACAATCGCCTCTGCGGCTTCTTCGGCGGTCTGATCGGATGTGTTGACCGTGATCTCGGCGTTTTCCGGCCGTTCATAGGGGCTGTCGATCCCGGTGAAGTTGGCGATCTCGCCGGCACGGGCCTTTTTATAAAGGCCTTTCACATCGCGCTGTTCGCAGACTTCAAGCGGGGTGTCGATAAATACCTCGATGAATTCGTCTTTTTCAACAAGGCTGCGCGCCAGTTGGCGTTCGCTTTTGAACGGCGAGATGAAGGATACCAGCGTGATCACGCCCGCATCGACAAACAGCTTGGCGGTTTCACCAACACGGCGGATGTTTTCCACGCGATCGGCATCGGTAAAGCCAAGATCCTTGTTCAGACCATGGCGCACATTGTCACCATCAAGGGTGTAGGTGTGCTTGCCAAGGGCATGAAGCTTTTTCTCAACCAGGTTGGCGACAGTGGATTTACCTGCACCCGACAGGCCGGTGAACCACAGAATGACCGATTTCTGGCCCTTCTGATAGGCACGTGCGCCCTTGTTGATGTCCATTTCCTGCCATTTGATGTTGGTCGCACGACGCAGGGAATGGTTGACCATGCCCGCCCCAACGGTTGCGTTGGTAAAGCGGTCAATAATGATGAAGCGGCCCGAATGACGGTTCTGATCATAGGGATCAAACGCCAACGCCTTGTCGGCCGAGATATTGGCAATCCCGACTTCATTAAGCTCAAGCGTTTTGCCAGCCACATGTTCAAGCGTGTTCACATTGACCTTGTATTTAAGGTCGCTGATCTGCGCATTGGCAACCTGCGCGCCCATCTTGATCAGATAGGGACGGCCGGGCAGAAGATGATCTTCATGCATCCAGATGATGCGGGCTTCGAACTGATCGGCAAAGTCGGGCTTGGCATCTGCGTGTGCCAAAACGTCACCACGCGAAATGTCGATTTCATCTTCAAGGGTCAGGGTGATCGCCTGACCGGCAATGGCTTCTTCAAGGTTACCATCAAAGGTGACGATGTCCTTGACCTTGCTGGTCTGGCCCGATGCGGTAACGATAACCTCGTCACCCGGTTTGACGCGGCCTGATGAAATGGTGCCGGAAAAGCCCCGGAAATCAAGGTTCGGGCGGTTAACCCACTGCACTGGCAAACGGAACGGCTTTTCAATCGCATCCTGTTCGACCTGCACATCTTCAAGATGGGCCAGAAGCGTCGGGCCGGAATACCAGGGCGTATTCGCGCTCGGCTCGATCATGTTATCGCCACGCAGGGCCGAAAGCGGGATCGCGGTGATCGAGCTATAGTTCAGCTGTTCGGCGAATTTCAGATACTCGGCAACGATCTGATCAAACTTCGACTGGTCATAGTCGATCAGGTCCATCTTGTTAACAGCCAGCACCACATGTTTGATGCCCAAAAGCGATGTGATGAAGCTGTGACGACGGGTCTGGGTCAAGATGCCTTTGCGTGCATCAATCAGAATGACGGCAACATCAGCAGTCGAGGCACCGGTCGCCATATTGCGGGTATATTGTTCGTGGCCGGGTGTATCAGCGACGATGAATTTGCGCTTGTCGGTCGAGAAGAAGCGATAGGCGACATCAATGGTGATGCCCTGTTCGCGTTCGGCCTGCAGGCCATC
>NZ_DCAO01000081.1:33754-44423 GCF_002311515.1 Thalassospira sp. UBA1131 | reverse complement strand
GCCAGCTGATCTTCAAAGATCAGTTTGGAATCCCAAAGCAGACGCCCGATCAGGGTCGATTTACCGTCATCCACGCTGCCGCAGGTGATGAAACGCAGAAGGCTTTTTTCTTCCTGAGCCTTGAGGTAGCCGAGAATATCATCGGCGATCAAATCAGACTTGTGTGACATCAGAAATAGCCTTCCTGCTTCTTCTTCTCCATCGACCCGGCCTGGTCGTGGTCAATCATGCGGCCCTGACGTTCGCTTGAACGGGTCAGAAGCATTTCCTGGATAATGTCGGGCAGGGTGGCTGCCTCGGACTCAACAGCACCCGTCAGCGGATAGCAGCCAAGGGTCCTGAAACGCACCGATTTCATGTCCGGGGTCTCGCCTGGGTTCAGCGGCATGCGGTCGTCATCGACCATGATCAGCATTCCGTCACGTTCGACCACCGGGCGTTTGGCGGAATAATACAGCGGCACAATCGGGATCTGCTCAAGATAGATGTATTGCCAGATATCAAGCTCGGTCCAGTTCGAGATCGGGAAAGCACGGATGCTTTCGCCCTTGTTGATCCGGGCGTTATAGATATCCCACAATTCCGGGCGCTGGTTTTTCGGATCCCAGCGATGGGTTTCGGTCCGGAATGAAAAAACGCGTTCCTTGGCACGTGCCTTTTCCTCGTCACGGCGCGCACCGCCAAAGGCCGCATCGAACTTGTATTTGTTCAGCGCCTGTTTAAGCGATTCCGTCTTCATGACATCGGTATGCAGGCTGGAGCCATGGGTGAACGGGCCAATGCCGCGCTCCACACCATCCTGATTGATATGAACAATCAGATCAAAGCCGTATTCAGCCGCCATCCGGTCGCGAAATTCGATCATTTCGCGGAATTTCCAGGTGGTATCGACATGCATCAATGGAAAGGGCGGCGGGGCCGGATAAAACGCCTTGCGTGCCAGATGCAGCAGAACTGATGAATCCTTGCCGATGGAATAAAGCATCACCGGTCGCTCGAACGATGCCGCCACCTCGCGGATGATGTGGATACTCTCTGCCTCAAGCTGGCGGAGATGGGTCAGATTAGGCTGCATTCTCTTTCCTGCCGATCAATCATAACTGTGGCAATCAACACATAATTTAGTGTTTATAAAAGTATTTCACTTAGCTTTGATGGGTAATATGGAACGCACCGCAACGCAAGTGTGATTTCTATTTTTACACAAAATTTTGTAGTCGAATGATTATCAACACCTTTAATGGTGTTTAATTCGAAAGGCGTGGCAGGGCAAGTTTATTTGCATCGCAGGGCCTCTGTTCGGGGAGGAAGGCCTCAATTTTACCTTCCAAGCCAGATGCATTGACCAGATACCCCATTCATCGCCATATCAATCGCACGCAATTGCGGCGGCGATATGTAGGGGGCGATGAACGGACACGCACAGCCATTCAAGACCTGGATTATTCAGGATGGTATGGCCCTGATGTGGCAGGGGCGGGGCATTGTTGCCATTTCGGTGCTGCTGACAGTTCTGATCAGCGGGCTTGGCGCTGTCATGCCCGGTCCGGCATTGCTGGACACTGAAGGCACGCCTAACCTGACTGGTGCGATCTGGCAAGTCATCTGGTTTGCGATTTATGCCATTCCGCTGATCCCTGTTGCCTATGTCAGCCACATCGCTGTCCTAAGGGGCGAGGTCGGGTTTGCGGCCATGCGCGTGCAAGGTTTGACCGGTTTGTTGCGTTTTGCGCGGGGCATGATGGCTGCAGCATTGGTGGTGGCGGTTTTGGTCACGCTCTATCAGCTTGTGTTTGTGTCTGATCTTCTATTGATGAGTACAGGCCGCGTTGATGCGTCGGCCGCTTTGCGTCTTGGTGCGGGGGCTGTGGTGGCCCTTCTGGTCTTTGCGCTGTTTGTGCTGTTGGGCGCGTGGGGTGCGATGATCGTTCAGGCGGGGCAGGCAAGGTTTGGCGATGTTCTGGCCGTCGGACGGCGATGCTTCTTCTTTCTGTTTGCGCGACTCTTGGCGGTGGTTCTGTTCCTGCCCATTCTCTCAGCCTTGGTGTTGCCAGTCATGGGGCAGGTGGTGGCGATACTGGTTGCCATTGGCATTCCCGCCGATCCGGCATTTCTGATTGTCAGTGCGGCATTTTCCGCGTTGATCGGCTGTTTCGCGGTTGTGCTGGTCTCCGTGATCTTTTGTCGGGCCTCGCTGCGGGTAAAGTAGAGGGCACAGCGCAAAACCGCATGGGGCTGAAACAAGCTTGGCGATGGAGCGCATTGTAATTTTATTTCAAATTTCGATGAGTTGATAAAATAAACTTGATTTAGGTCAGTGTTGCTTGCCAAATAACGGCAATGTTGCTGACCTAAAGAGTGCTGCCATGTCTGTTCAATGGAATGAAATGATCGTCCCCGATGCCCGTGCCCTGCGGGCGTCTGAAATTCGTGACCTGCTGAAAGTGGCTGAACGGCCAGAGATTATTTCATTTGCCGGTGGCGTGCCCGATCCAAAGCTTTTCCCGCTTGCGACCTTTAATGATGTTTATGGCGCGCTCACCGGCGATGAGCAGGCCGGGCGTCGCAGTCTGCAATATTCCATCAGTGAAGGCCTGCCCGGGTTGCGGCAATGGATTGTGGACGATCTGGCGGCGACGGCGGCCGTGCGCGATATTGATAATATCCTGATTACCTGTGGTGCGCAGCAAGGCTTGGATATGCTCGCCCGCCTGTTGCTGGAACCGGGGCGCGAGATCGTTCTGGAAAAGCCAAGTTATCTTGGCGCGATGCAGGCCTTTTCCATGCGTCGGCCAAGCTATGTCGGCATTGCCATGGATGATGACGGCCCGGTGATTGCCGAACTTGATGCCGCCTTTGCCAAGGGGGCTAGGATTGCCTATCTGTCGCCGGATTTCCAGAACCCGACCGGGCGATCCTATTCGCTTGATCGCCGTTTGGCGGTGCTGGAGACTGCCCGCAAATATGGTGCTGTGATCCTTGAAGACGCGGCCTATTGCAAGCTTGCCTATGAAGGTGAAAGCCTGCCGTCGCTTTTGGCACTTGATGACACCCAGGGCGATCCGGATGCCGGAACGGTTATTCAACTGGGCACGTTTTCCAAAACACTGGCACCGGCCCTTCGCATTGGCTGGATCACAGCACCGCGCCCGGTGATCAAACAGCTTGTTTTGATGAAGCAGGCGGGGGATCTGCATGTATCAACCATCAATCAGGAAATTGCACTGCGTGCTGCATCGAAACTGTTCCCAAGCCATCTGGAAACCCTGCAGGATGCCTATCGCGCCAAACGCGATGTGATGCTAAACGCGCTTGCGGACTTCATGCCCGAAGGTGTCAGTTGGTCGCGCCCGCAAGGGGGCATGTTTGTCTGGTTAACATTGCCCGAAAACATCAACAGCCGCGAACTTCTGATCGATGCGATGGAAGACGCCAAAGTAGCCTTTGTCCCCGGTCAGGCATTTTTCTGTGATCAAAGCGGGATCAATACCGCGCGCCTGAGCTTTGCCACCGAAAGCAGTGAACGTATCCGCGACGGGATTGAACGTTTGGCCCTGCTGATCCGGCGCAAGGACAACCAGTAAGCAAAAAAAGAACCCGGCAGCGGGTGGGGAGTGCTGCCGGGTAGAGACCTGCTGTCGGGGGTATGAAGCAGGTCACGGGAGTTTGCATGGGTCAGGGCATGTCCATGCTCATGCCTGCCCCATTAGGGCGCGCAGCAAAAGTGATGCTGCGCCAAGCACAACAACCCCGCCGACATAAAGGCCGACAAACCACAGCCATCTGCGGGCTTTTGGGGATTTGAGAGGTGATTTGATGCTGGCCATCAGTGATACCCCTCATCCCCGGTTTTGCCGCGAAATACCCAATAGGCATAGGCGGTGTAGCCCAGAATGATCGGCAGCAAGATGGCGGCCCCCACCAGCATGAAGGCAAGGCTGTTTTCCGGGGCGGCTGCATCGCGGAAGGTGATCATCGGCGGCACGATATTGGGATAAAGCGTGATCCCGAAGCCAAGATAGCTCAGGAAGAAAATGCCAAGCGTGATGCCAAACACGGTCTTTTCACGCTTCTTGACCGCATGCCACAGCCAATAGAGCAACCCGACCGTCACAAGCGGGATCGGGGCGAGATACAGCATGTTTGGCAGTTCAAACCAGCGCTGGGCATAGGCCGGATTAACATAGGTCGTCATCAGCGACACCACGCCAAGATTGGCCGCCATCCAGATCACGGCGGGTTTGGCGAGACGGCGCAAGTTGCCCTGAAAATCGCCTTCCATCTTCATGATCAGCCAGCCGGTGCCGAGCAGGGCATAGCCCACCACAACCGCCGTCGCGCAGAACACCGAAAACGGGCTCAACCAATCAAACGCACCGCCCACAAAACGTCCGTTTTCAACCGCGATGCCTTCGATAAAGCCGCCCAGCATCGCGCCTTGCATTGCCGCAGCAATGATCGATCCGGCCGAAAAGGCAAAGTCCCAGTGTTTCTGGTGGTTCTTGCTTTTGAACCGGAACTCGAACGCAACCCCGCGAAACACAAGGGCGAGCAACATGGTAAAGACCGGAATGTAAAAGGCCGTCATCAGCAATGAATAGGCCTGTGGGAAGGCGGCATAAAGCCCACCCCCGCCCAGTATCAGCCAGGTTTCATTGCCGTCCCAAACCGGGGCGACGGTATTCATCATTCGGCCGCGATTTTTCGGGCTTTTGATGAAGGGAAACAGGATGCCAATGCCAAGGTCAAAGCCATCCAGCGTGACATAGGCAAAGACGGCAACAGCAATCAGCAGAACCCAGATCAGTTGATAATCCATGATCATTCTCCTGCCACGGGCGGATGTGCGGCGGTTGATTGGCGACCACCGGCCCGCAAGATTTCGGTTTCTTCAGGGGTGTGGGCGCTACGCGGGTCCTTGACCATGGCGCGCAGGATATAGGCCGTGCCGACCCCGAACACGATGGCATAAACCACCACAAAGGCGATCAGCGATCCGGCAATGGCGGTCGGGGCCACCGGCGACCCGGCCTCGGATGTTCGCATCAGGCCATAAACCACCCAGGGCTGCCGCCCGACTTCGGTCGTAAACCAGCCGGCCAGAATGGCAACAAAGCCACTTGGCCCCATCAAAAGGGCAAAGCGATGCAGATAGCCACAGCTATAAAGCTTCTTGCGCAGGCGTGCGATGACACTGGCAATGCCCAGAAGTGCGATCAAAACGCCCAGCCCGACCATGATGCGAAACGTCCAGAACACAATTGGGGCATTCGGGCGATCTTCGGGGGCGAAGTCTTTGAGCCCGGTGATCTTGCCATCCCATTCATGGGTCAGGATCATCGACCCCAGCTTGGGAATCTCGACCGCGTATTTGGTTTCCTCTTTTTCCATGTCGGGCATGCCAAACAGGATCAGGGGTGCACCTTCGCGGGTTTCAAAATGCCCTTCCATCGCTGCCACTTTGGCCGGCTGATGTTCAAGGGTATTAAGCCCATGTAAATCACCGGCAAAGATCTGGATCGGGCCAAGGATGGCCGCCATCCACATTGCCATGGAAAACATGATTTTCGCCGCCCGGTTTTCGCGATCACGCATCAGATGCCATGCACCAACCGCGCCAACCACGAGGGCTGTGGTCAGGTAGGCCGCCAGCACCATATGCACCAGACGATACGGGAAGCTCGGATTGAAAATCGCATCGATCCAGCTTGAAACCACCGCCCGGCCATTTTCGATCACATAGCCGTCCGGTGTTTGCATCCAGCTGTTGGCTGACAAAATCCAGAAGGCCGAGAAAAGCGTTCCGATGGCAACCATGGTGGTGGCGGTAAAGTGCAGCTTTGGCCCAACACGGTTCAGGCCAAACAGCATGATGCCAAGGAAGCCTGCCTCAAGGAAGAAGGCGCTCAGCACCTCATAGGCCAGAAGCGGGCCGATCACACCGCCGGTAAATTCGGAAAATGGTCCCCAGTTCGTGCCGAACTGATAGGACATGACAATCCCGGATACGACCCCCATGCCAAAGGCGAGGGCAAAGATTTTCATCCAGAATTTGTAAAGCGAAAGATAGGTCTCGTCCCTGGTGCGCAGCCACAGGGCTTCAAGCACGAACAGGTAACTTGCCAGTCCGATGGTAAAGGACGGGAAGATAATGTGGAACGAGACGGTAAAGGCAAACTGTATGCGCGCCAATAGTTCTGCATCAAGCATTGGCAGGGTCCTCTAAGGTGGCGAAGCCTCTGGACAACTCTGCATCTTCCGCGATCGGAAGTGCCCATTAATGGATGCATGTGTCGGTTTCGGGTGGCGCATGCACAGGTTGCCCTGTCAGACCGACCATTAGAACCGACCCCAAAATGCTGCATTGCGAATGCGCAATTTACACTTGGAATATTTTTAAATTCGATTGTAGCGATCTAGGTGTTCGGGGGCGAAAGGCACAGTTTCTCAAGTGCTAGCGAACTTTGCGTTTGCTGGCGTTCCTTGTGGCGCAGCACCATGAATTTGCGCGGTGGGATCGGGAAGTTGGCACGCGCAAGGCGGCCCTGGGCGATCAGCGAGCTGACCGCAAACTGTGAAACGGCGGTGGCGGCGATGCCGTTTTCAACCGCGGTAATGACGGCCTCGTTGCTGGGCAGGACAAGTGCCGTGCGCAGGCGCGCGGGATCAACGCCCAGATCGCGCAGGGCGGCTTCGAATTCCGATCTGGTGCCCGATCCTGCTTCGCGCAGGATCCAGTTGGTCTGGGTGACAAGCGCCTGCGGGTTTAGCGCCCGGCCATTGGCCCACGGGTGATTGGGCGAGACAACAATCACCAATGCGTCTTCGGCAACTTCGCGTTTGGCCAATGCCGGTTCATCAATGTCGCCTTCGATAAAGCCGATATCGGCAGCCCCGCCACGGACGGCGTCCGAGACGGTCTTGGTGTTGCCAATCGTCAGGCGGATTTCAATGCCGGGATACTGGTCATGGAATTTCATCAGGAAGGGTGGCAACCAGTAACTGGCAATCGTCTGACTGGCATAAACATTAAGCTCCCCGCGCTGCATGCCGCCGAGTTCGGCCAAAGTCAGTTCTGCTGCCCGTGCACGGGCCAGTGTTGATTTGGCTTCATCAAGGAACAATCGCCCGGTCTGGGTCAGCTCAATCCGCCGTCCGACCCGGTTAAACAGCGCCACACCATAAAAGCCTTCAAGATTCTTGATCGCGGAGCTGACGGCCGATGGCGTCAGGCCAATGGCCTCAGCCGCGCGGGTCAGATGTTCGCGTTCGGCAACCGCGACAAAGATCTGAAGCTGTTCAAGTGTCATCATGGTTACGTTCAACCGTTCAATTTAATTGAATGAAATATGAGTTTTTATTCGATGGAAGTAAATGGTTGGGTGTGGGATTTTCTGCCTGTGATCAAAACACAGGAAAACCATGTTTTTTAACACCCACCTCAAACCGATCTTGCCCGGGCTTGCTGTAACCGTTCTGGTCGCACTTGCCGCCAAGCTGGCCGAACATGCCGAGCGTATGTTGTTCGGGCGTGGCTGGGTGGAAAGTCTGGTTTTTGCCATTCTGATCGGGGTGGTGGTGCGATCGGTGTTTGGATTGGCGCCGCGCTATTTTGCCGGGGTGCGGTTTTGCGCCAAGACGGTGCTTGAAATAGCCATTGTGTTGCTGGGCGCGTCGATCAGCGCGCAGGCCATCGGGTCGGCAGGGGGCGGGTTGGTTGCGGCCATCATCGCGGTCGTCTGTATTAGCCTGTTTGTCAGCTATCACATTGGGCGCGCGCTGGGTCTTTCTAGTCATCTTTCGATGCTCGTCGCATGTGGCAATTCGATCTGTGGCAATTCGGCAATTGCGGCGACCGCGCCGGTGATTGAGGCGCAATCGGATGATGTGGCGGCCTCGATCTCGTTCACTGCGGTTCTGGGGGTGCTGTTTGTTTTTGTTCTGCCGATGCTTCATGCCGGACTTGGATTATCGGCAACCCAATATGGTATTTTTTCAGGGCTCACGGTTTATGCCGTGCCGCAGGTTCTGGCGGCAACCGCACCGGCTGGCACCCTTGCGGTTCAGGTCGGCACACTGGTCAAGCTGATCCGGGTTCTGATGCTGGGGCCGGTGATCTTTGCGCTGGCTGTGATTGGCGGGCGGGCGCGTGAGACGAAGCTTCCGATTGCGCAGGTCGTGCCGTGGTTCATCATTGGCTTTATCGCCATGATGGTGGCCTGTTCGTTTGATCTGATCCCCGATATTGCCCGCGCGCCGATCAAAACCACATCGTCCTTCCTGACCATCCTTGCCATGGCCGCCCTTGGATTGAGTGTTGATATCCGAAATGTCTTGCATGTTGGCGGGCGGGTGGTGATGGCGGCCCTGTTGTCGCTGATGTTTCTCTGTGCCCTTTCGGGGGTGGTACTTGTGGTTCTGGCATAAAAAAATGCCCGCTGCCCAAGATGGGGGAAGCAGCGGGCAAGGGGGAAGAAGCCGCACATGCGCCGGATAAGCTGGCAGCTTCTTATGGCGTTTCGCTGGGGGTGGACACCGTGGGAGGAGATGTCGGAAACGAAACGCCCGGGTAGATCCAGAATCGCAAAGCGTTGGCTTTGCTAATCCGTTAACGGTGCCTTTTCTTCATGCGCCTTAAGCGCGTTCCATTCATCGTCGCTAAAGATGCGCGATCGGGTCAGGAAGCGTTTGCCCTCTGGTCCCTCCAGCGAAAACATGCCGCCGCGCCCGTCGACCACATCAATGATCAGTTGGGTATGACGCCAATATTCGAACTGTGCGCGCCCGATATAAAACGGACTGCCTTCAATCTCGCCCAGCAACACGTCCTGATCACCGGTTTTGAATTCCCCGTCGGGAAAGCACATCGGTGCACTGCCATCGCAGCAACCCCCGGACTGGTGAAACATCACCGGCCCGTGGATATCCTTGAGATTCCTGATCAGTTCAACTGCGGCATCTGTCGCAACCACCCTGTCAGGCGCGTTTTCTGATCCAGTCAATGTCACCTCCTTCTTTGCGAAAGGCGACCGGACGCAAGGTTAACCTCGCGTCCGGCTCCGAAGAGGATCGGATCAGAAGAATCCCATCGGTTTCGGATCGTAGGAAACCAGAAGGTTCTTGGTCTGCTGATAGTGGTTGAGCATCATCTTGTGGTTTTCACGCCCGATGCCCGACTGCTTATAGCCGCCAAAGGCCGCATGCGCCGGATAGAGGTGATAGCAGTTGGTCCACACACGACCGGCCTTGATATCGCGGCCAAAGCGGTATGAACGATTGGCATCCCGCGTCCAGACACCAGCGCCAAGGCCATACAGCGTGTCATTGGCGATATGAAGCGCCTCGGCATCGTCCTTGAAGGTGGTTGCCGATACGACCGGGCCAAAGATTTCCTCCTGGAAAATCCGCATGCGGTTGTGGCCCTTGAAAATGGTCGGCTGGATATAGAAACCATCGGAAAGGTCACCGCCCAGATCGGCCTTGTCGCCGCCACACAGGACTTCGGCACCTTCCTGTTTGCCGATATCCAGATAGGACATGATTTTTTCCATCTGCTCGGTCGATGCCTGCGCACCCATCATGGTGTCAGTATCAAGCGGGTTGCCCTGTTTGATGTTGGCAATACGCGACAGAACGTTATCCATGAACTTGTCATAGATGCTTTCCTGAATGATCGCGCGCGACGGGCAGGTGCAAACTTCACCCTGGTTCAGGGCAAACATCGCCATGCCTTCGGCGGCCTTTTGGCGGAAATCATCATCGGCTGCCATGATGTCTTCAAAGAAGATGTTGGGCGACTTGCCGCCGAGTTCGAGGGTGACCGGAATGATGTTTTCCGATGCATATTGCATGATCAGGCGGCCGGTAGTGGTTTCACCCGTAAAGGCGACCTTGGCCACACGGTTGCTTTGTGCCAGCGGCTTGCCGGCTTCCACGCCAAAGCCCTGAACAACGTTGACAACGCCCGCCGGGATCAGATCGGAAATCAGTTCCATCAGAACACAGATTGATGCCGGGGTTTGTTCGGCCGGTTTTAGAACAACGCAGTTCCCCGCGGCCAGGGCCGGGGCCAGTTTCCAGACCGCCATCAGGATCGGGAAGTTCCATGGGATGATCTGACCGACCACGCCAAGCGGTTCGTGGAAGTGATAGGCGACTGTGTTGTCGTCAATCTCGCCAAGCGAGCCTTCCTGTGCGCGAATGGCGCCCGCGAAATAACGGAAATGGTCAATCGCAAGCGGGATGTCGGCTGCCAGCGTTTCACGCACGGCCTTGCCATTGTCCCACGTTTCGGCGACGGCCAGCATTTCAAGATTGGCTTCCATACGATCAGCGATCTTGTTGAGCATGTTGGCCCGTTCCGTGACCGAGGTCTTGCCCCAGGCCGGGAAGGCGGCATGTGCGGCATCAAGGGCCTTTTCGATGTCCGCAGAGCTCGATCGTGCAACTTCGCAGAACGGCTTGCCATTCACCGGCGAGACATTTTCAAAATACTGACCCTTGGCAGGGGCCACCCATTCACCGCCGATGAAGTTCTCATAGCGGCCTTTGAAGCTGACCTTGCTGCCAGAGTCATTTGGATTCTTGTAGATCATTTGGGTTCCTCCGAGATAACGGGCGATTTGCCGCCCGCATTTTTGATTATGACGATCCGTTACCCGCAAAGGTC
>NZ_DCAO01000081.1:26703-33659 GCF_002311515.1 Thalassospira sp. UBA1131 | reverse complement strand
TGTTCCAAAAATGGAACACTCACGGTTTTACCGGATTTGGCGGGCGAAACTGTTTGGCGTGGAGGACGTCAAATGTGTTACGATTTGGCCTGTGATCGGCTGTGGCAAAAGCCACGCACCGGAAAAATCCGGGCCAAAACAATGGCAAAAACACCGACACAAGGGAGATAGCGTCTATGTCAGGAAACATTCCCGGCGGACGGATAGAAGCAGCCCTGCAGCTGAGCGGCGGGGCGCAAAATCGTGCGGTGCTTGAAAGCTGGCAACGGTGTGAACAACGCTTTGGTCTGGCTCATGACACCTTGCGCCGTCCCGAAGTCATATCTGAAAGCCAGACCCGGCAATTGCGTGATCGCAACGGACGGCTTTATCACCATGCCCATGACCTTGTGCGTACGCTGTATCGCAAGATCGATGCATCCGGCTATGCGGTGTTTCTGACCGATAATAGCGGTGTGATCCTTGACAGTGTTGCGGCCCATTCGCTTTTGCCGTCGTTTCGCACCAACGGCCTTTTGCCCGGCGCGGTCTGGAGCGAGGAACGCGAAGGTACCAATGGCATTGGTACCTGTATTGTCGAAGGCCGCCCGATCACCATCCACAAGGACGAACATTTCCTGGCACAGCATTCGGTTCTGACCTGTACTGCTGCACCGGTGTTTGATCCCGATGGCAAGGTGTGCTCCGTCCTGGATGTATCGGCGGTCCGCGAAGATATCAAACGCCCCGATTGCCTGCGCGTGCGCAGCATGGTGGCCGATTATGCCGATGCGCTTGAACGTATTCTGTTTTTTGATGAACGCGCCGGTGATGTGATTGTCCATCTGCATCCCGATGCCCGCCATGTCGGATCAACCCGTGATGCGATGATTTCGATTGCGCCAGATGGTTCGATCAGCGGGGCAACATCGACTGCGCGGCGCATTCTGGCGGCGTGTGATAATTCCGCCGATATCGCCGATATGTTCGAGATGGATGTCGACAATCTGATTGCCAAACTGGCAAGCCCGGACGGGCAGGGCACCTCTGCAACCCCGCTTAATATCGCGGGCGGCGGGGTTTTGTTTGGCAGTGTCACCATCCCGCAGCGGATGCGCCGCCGTTATGTCGGGCGCTCAACACCGGTGGTGCGCAAGGCGCCATCCCTGTCAGCCCGACGCACGACCGACATCCTGGACAAGGACGCCGCCCTTCGGCATATTTTTGAAATCGGCACGCGGCTTCATGCGCGCGATATCAATGTTCTGATGTCGGGCGAAACCGGCAGCGGCAAGGAATATCTGGCCCGCCATATTCATGATGCCACCCTTGGCAAATCAAAGGCCTTTGTTGCGATCAACTGTGCCGCCCTTCCCGAAGGACTGATTGAAAACGAACTGTTTGGCCATGCCGGTGGTGCCTTTACCGGTGCGGCGCGCGATGGTTTCGGCGGCCGCATCCGCGAGGCCAATGGTGGCACGCTGTTTCTCGATGAAATCGGCGATATGCCGCTGGCCGCCCAAGGCCGATTGCTGCGTGTGCTTGAAAGCCGTATGGTCGAGCCGCTTGGCAGTACAAAGTCCGTGCCGGTTGATTTCCGCCTGATCTGTGCGAGCAATGTCGACCTTAATGCGGCGGTAGCCGATGGCAAATTCCGCGAAGACCTGCTTTATCGCATCAAGGGCGCGCGCCTTGCGGTGCCGCCGTTACGCGAACGCAGTGATCTGGCGGATCTGATCGGGCGGCTATTGGTGGCGTTGTCGGACGACTATGTCGCGTGCAGTGATGATGTTCTGACGCTTTTGACGGCTCACCGCTGGCCGGGCAATGTGCGCGAACTGATCAATGTCTTGCAATATGCCGCCGTCTTTGCCGAAGACGGGGTGATTGAACCCCATCATCTGCCCGATGATTTCGATGCAACGCAGGATACAGCACCGCCATCGCCGGGCCAGACCATCGCACGGGCCGAGGCAGACGCCCTGCGCCAGGTCCTTGATGATCAGCAATGGCACATCAGCAACACCGCCAAGGCACTGGGCATTGGGCGCAACACGCTTTATCGCCGGATGGCGCGGCTTGGGATCAATCGACGTTAAAAATCGTCGAATTACCCGGCTTTTGCGAATGTTTTCATTGTAGGGCACACCGTTATTGTTTTAAGTAACGGCAGGGCTTTACAGGATATTTTCATGTGTGGAATTGCCGGTTTATGGCTGTCTGAACAAGCTGATGCAACGCGCTTGGGCGATCGTGTGTCGCGCATGAATGATGCGCTGTATCACCGTGGCCCGGATGGCGGTGATGTCTGGCTTGATGAGCAAGAGGGTATTGCCCTTGGGCAGCGCCGCCTTGCCATCATTGATCTTTCCGATGCCGGCAAACAGCCGATGCATTCCGCCAATGGCCGTTATGTCATGGTCTATAACGGCGAGATCTATAACGCACCGGAATTGCGTGAAAAGCTTGCCTCGGCCAATATTACGTGGCGCGGGCATTCCGATACCGAAGTCATCCTTGAATGCATTGCCCATTGGGGCCTGCGCGAGACGATCAAGCGCCTGATTGGCATGTTTGCCATTGCGCTTTGGGACCGGCAGAAGAAAAAGCTTTTCCTTGTGCGTGACCGCCTGGGCATCAAGCCGCTTTACTGGTCGCGCTATGACGGCCATATCGGTTTCGCGTCCGAGGTCAAAGGATTGCTGGCAGGCGACGCTATCTCGCGCGAGGTCAATCAGACCGGCCTTGATGCCTATTTGCGCTTTGGCTATGTGCCATCTGGGCTTTCGATCTATGCCCATGCCAAGATGCTCAAACCCGGCCATATTCTTGAAATTTCGTCGCATGATCAGGCGACCGAAAACGCCTATTGGTCGGTTGAGGATGCGGTGCTTAACGGTCAGACGCATGCCTGGAGCGGCGATGATCAAAGTGCGATTGACGCGCTTGAAGATTTGCTGCGCGACGCGGTGCAACGCCGTATGGTGGCCGATGTGCCGTTGGGCGCGTTCCTTTCGGGCGGAATTGATTCATCAACCGTCGTTGCCCTGATGCAGTCGGTTTCAGACCGGCCGGTCAAGACATTCTCGGTCGGCTTCGAGGACGAGGCCTTTAACGAGGCCGCCTTCGCCGGTGAAGTCGCAAAGCACCTCAAGACCGACCATACCGAACTTTATGTCACGCCAAAGGACGCGCTTGATCTGGTGCCGAAGCTTTCGGAAACCTATGACGAGCCGTTCTTTGACAGCTCCGCCATTCCGACCTATCTGATCTCGGCCCTGACCCGCAAACACGTTACCGTGGCCCTTTCGGGCGATGGCGGCGATGAGACTTTTGGCGGCTATAACCGCTATTTGTGGGCCAAGCAGTTAAGCGCCGCGGCCGGCAGCATTCCATTTGGCAGCGGGCTTGTGTCGCGCGGGCTGACCATGCTTTCGCCCGACCATTGGGACAAGCTTATCGGGCTGGTGCCGGGCAAGAAATCGACCAGTGCGATTGGCGATAAGATCCACAAGGCGGCACCGCTTCTGGCGATCCGTGATGATATTGATCGTTATCATGCGCTGATTTCGCTGTTTGACCCTGACAAGTTGCGCGGCAAGCATGCATCGAGCAAGAAATTCCGGGTGCCGGGCGAGAAGTTCTGTCGCAACCGTCATCTGGATTATGTGTCCTCCATGCAGGCCATGGATACGATGATGTATATGGTCGATGATGTGCTGACCAAGGTAGACCGGGCATCGATGGCCAATTCGCTTGAAGTGCGCGTGCCGTTCATTGATCACCGCGTGATCGAGTTTGGCTGGCGTTTGCCCGCCCGGCTCAAGATGAACGGATCGGTTGGCAAATATGCCCTGCGCCAGATCCTGTATAAATATGTCCCGTGCGAAATGATCGACCGGCCGAAAACCGGCTTTGGCGTGCCGCTGGCCCAGTGGCTGCGCGGGCCGCTTCATGAATGGATGGGTGACCATCTGGCCAATGAAGCGCTTTATACCGACTTCGGTCTGGATCGCCGCCAGATCGAAAAGCTCCGGTCCGAACATATGTCAGGCAAGCGCAATTGGGGCCATCAGCTTTGGACGATTGCCATGCTGTCTGACTGGCAGAAACGCTGGCTGGCCTGATTTAGTCTTACATCTTGCGTGTTACGCAGACTTTGAGCCCCGTCTGAACCTCAGGCGGGGTTTTTCATTTTCGTTCACGAATGAACGTTTTCTTTCCTGTGGTTGATTCGGATTTATCAGGCATAACTGAAGCATGTGTGTGCAAGAGGCGCATGGCTGTGTCGAATAAATGTCACAATTCGAAACTTGAAAATTTTCGAAAATGAACTATTTTGAAGATTAACGAGTTTTCCTTCTGTGATGAGAGGCCCCGATGGCTGGCACTTCAAACTATGACCTGATCATTATTGGCGGCGGCATTAACGGTGCCGGGATCGCACGCGATGCGGCGGGCCGGGGCCTTAAAGTGTTGCTGTGTGAAAAGGATGATCTGGCCAGTGCCACCTCGTCGGCCAGCACAAAGCTGATCCATGGCGGGTTGCGTTACCTTGAACATTACGAGTTCCGTCTGGTGCGCGAAGCACTGACCGAACGCGAAGTATTGCTGGATAATGCGCCGCATATCATCTGGCCGCTGCGCTTTGTGCTGCCGCATCGCAATGATTTGCGTCCGGCCTGGATGATCCGCCTTGGCCTGTTCCTTTATGATCATCTGGGTGGGCGCAAAAAGCTTCCGGCGTCCGAGGGTATTTCATTTGCCAAGCACGTATCGGGTGCGCCGCTGCGTGACGAAATGACCAAGGGTTTTGTCTATTCCGATTGCTGGGTCGATGATGCGCGGCTTGTCGTCCTCAATGCGATGGACGCAAAGGACATGGGGGCCGAGATTTTGACCCGCACCGAATGTGTCGGTGCAAGCCGTTCAGATGATGGTTGGAACGTGACGCTGCGCGATCAGGAAAGCGGCGAAAACCGTTTGGTGTCAGGCCGCATGTTGATCAATGCCGCCGGGCCGTGGTGTGCCGATCTGATCAATCCGGAAAACGGTGTGGTTAAGTCCGATACCAAGGCCAACATCCGTCTGGTCAAGGGCAGCCATATCGTCGTACCCAAGATGTTTGACCATGATTTCTGCTATATCTTCCAGAATGGTGATGGCCGAATTGTCTTTGCCATTCCCTATCAGGATGACTTCACCCTGATCGGTACCACCGATGTTGATTTCAAGGGCGATCCGGTCAAGGTCAAGATTGATCAGGACGAAATCGATTATCTTTGCAAGCTTGCCAGCGGCTATTTCAAGCAATCCGTCACGTCTGACGATGTCGTCTGGACCTATTCCGGCGTGCGCCCGCTTTATGCCGGTGAGGGCGCGGAAGCGAACGCTTCCAAGGTATCGCGTGACTACACCCTGAAACTTGAATCCAACGGCGATCAGGCGCCGGCACTGCATGTGTTTGGTGGCAAAATCACCACCTATCGCAAACTTGCCGAACACGCGCTTCAGATCATCTCAAAGGAACTGGGCACCAAGGACACTCCGTGGACGGCAAATGCCGTGCTGCCGGGGGGGGATTTCCCCAATGCATCCTATCAGGCGGCGTTTGCCGATTATGCCGCGCGCTATGACTGGATGGATGCGGTGATGCTCAAACGTCTGCTGCGCGCCTATGGCACGCGGATCGACCAGATTGTTGGTGATGCAAAAACTGTTGGTGATCTTGGCAAATGTTATGGTCATGACCTCTATGAGGCAGAGCTCCGCTATCTGATCGAAAACGAATGGGTGCGTGATCTTGATGACCTGATCTGGCGTCGCTCGAAGCTTGGTCTGCGGTTGTCTGGTGATCAGGTTGCGGTCCTGCGCGAACGTCTGGCACAGGAAAAGCCAGATCATAAATCGGTTGCCGCCGAATAATTCAACGATTGCCCGCAAACTGTTGGGCGTGATCACCGGATCGTTTGTCGGGCGTGGCAATGGGCTGGGCTAGGCTGGTGGAATGTCTGCCACCTGACAGTTTGGCAAGGGGCTAAACTTTCAAATTGGGTTTAGTCCCCAAACTGCGCTATGGTCGGTTTGTTTTCAACCGATTACCTCGACCGGTGCCCAATGCCACCCATCCTGAAATCCATCCTTGCAAGCGCGCTCTTGCTTCTTGTGACCAACTCGGCGGCATGGGCGGCGGATGACGCGCCTTCGCTTGATACCTGGTCGATGGCCATCGGTCTGGTTGGCGGGTTGGCCCTGTTTTTATACGGGATGGATCACCTTGCGGGCGCGCTTAAAACCCTTGCCGGGGCAAGGCTACGCCGCGTTTTGTCTGGCATGACGCGCAATCGTATTTGGGCCGCAGTTTCGGGTGCGGTGATTACCGGGTTGGTGCAATCTTCAAGTGTTACGACCGTGCTGGTGGTCGGCTTTGTATCGGCCGGACTGATGCCGTTTGCGCAATCGATTGCCGTGATTATGGGCGCCAATGTCGGCAGTACCCTGACCGCGCAAATCATCGCCTTTCGGATTGATGCCATTGCGCCGCTTGTCATCGCGATTGGCTTTGCCATGACGATGCTGGCCGATCGCAAGCGGTTTACGCTGATCGGCAAGGCAGTGCTGGGCATGGGGATGCTGTTCTTTGGCATGGGCATGATGAGTGATGCCATGGAACCGCTTAGGACCTATGGCCCGTTCATCGATGTGATGGGTCAGATGCGCAATCCGTTTCTCGCCATGCTGGTCGCGGCGGCGTTCACTGCGCTGGTGCAATCAAGTGCAGCGACCATGGGGATTGTCATTGTTCTGGCCGGGCAGGGGTTGGTGCCCCTTGATAGCGGGATCGCGCTTATTTTCGGGGCCAATATCGGCACCTGTGTCACGGCCCTTTTGGTGACGATTGGCAAGAACCGCGATGCGTTGCGAACGGCCCTTGGTCATATCCTGTTTAACCTGGTCGGGGTTTTGATCTGGCTGCC
>NZ_DCAO01000081.1:23324-26521 GCF_002311515.1 Thalassospira sp. UBA1131 | reverse complement strand
CCCTTGATCGCACGCCTGATTGAAAAGCTGGTCCCGGCCGAAATCGATACCGAACCGCGCCTCAGCCCGGAGCCGAAATACGTCATCCACGAACTGACCATAGCCCCGGCAGCAGCGCTTAGTTTGTTGCGTAATGAAGTCATGCATATGGGCGACGTGGTGATTGATGTCGTGCGGCGCGGGCGTGAAAACCTGCGCAACCCGACACGCCCGAAGCTTAAAAAGCTTGGCGAACTGGATGACGGGGTCGATAGCCTGCAAGACGCGATTGCGCTGTTTGCGGCAAAACTGCCGCGTGCGGAACTGCTGCCCGGGGACGTTAACCGCATGCAGAACGAACTGGCCGTAAGCAACCACCTTGAAGCCATCGGCGATCTGATCAGCGAGGAAATGGTCAAGCTGGTCGGCGAATGGCTTGATATTCGCCACATGCCATCAGACGAAAACCGCCAGAAAATGGCAGAGCTTTACGAGATTGCCGAAGATTGCCTGAAACAGGCGATGACTGCCTTTTCCGCCGAGGATCTGGAAGCTGCCAATCGTGTGCTTAATCGCAAAGCGGAGTTCACCACCAAGCTTGATACGACATTGCGCAAAGTTAGTGATGAAATCGGCCCGCGCGATCTTGATATTCGCCGTTACCGGATTGAGGTCGCGATGGTCGAACGCATCAACCGCCTGTATGAGCGCGCGCGCCGGATTGCCCATGCGACAATCGCGATTAAAAATCAGCAAGAACCAGCGCCGACGGAACAAAACGCGGCATCGACCATCGCCGATGCTATGTAATGTTCTGGCGCCCTAGCGGTCGGCAGGCGGAGTATTGATGTCTTTTTGCATGACTGTGACGTCGCAGGCGCGATAGCCAAGATGGCGATAGAAATCCTGTGTCGCATGGTTATCCGCGCGCACCATCAATTGCATTCGCCAGACACCCTGATCGCGCAGCCAGTTTTCCCCGACTTCCATCAGGCGGCGACCCAGTCCTGATTTCTGCAAGGTTGGTGTTACGGCCATATAATAGACCCAGCCACGATGCCCGTCATGACCCGCCATGATGGAGCCGATAATGTTATCGCTGTTATCTTCCCAAACAAAAAGGGTGGCATCCCTGCTTTCAAGCGCGAAACGCACATCCCATTCTGGCGGATTGTACGGGCGATAAAGCCCGGTTTCCTGCCAAAGGGCTGTTAATGCGGGGATATCATCAAGGGTGGCTGTTCTGGGCTGGGACTTTGGGGCGTTGGTCGTCATGGTGCTTCTTTCATGGGGCGTTACAGAAGCGCGTAACAATGCTTGGATTACGCAAAGCCGTCAAACCCAATTGCGTGACAAGCCGATGAAGTTAAACGCCAAAACGCAAAACGCCCCCAAGAGGAGCCTTGGGGGCGCTGGCGGGTCCGGGGTATCGGTTGGGATGGGGGGAAGTCCCCGGACCGGGGAAGGTCAGGTTTTGATGGACCGATCAGCTGATCGGGCGTCCGGTCACGCTGCTCAGTTCCATTTCGCGGACGATGTCACCGGCCTGATTGGTAACAGTGGCGGTATAGGTACCGCGTGGGGTTTCGGTGATGTCACCCAGTTTGAGTTCACCATTGCCAAACCGGATCACCATCGCATTGGCCAGAAGCGTCATCTGATCAGCGGTGAATTTGCGATCAAAACGTGCAGCCTTGTCTTTGTTCGGTTTGCCGATCAGTTTGCGCAGGTCATGACGGGTGCCGCGATCCATGCGGCCGGTTTTTTCATCAAATTTCAAAACCTCGACCACGTCACCACTGGCATTAAGCAAGACAACATCAATCTTGCCGGCCTGTTCGGAGGCCTTGGCATCACCGGTCTTGAGGTTGGATTCACCCATTTTCAAAAGCATCGCATCAACCAGTGTGCGGGCTTCATCAATGGTCAAGGGTACGGCGCGTGCGCGGCCTTCGCCATGGAACATGCCGCCTTTGCCGTGTTTGCCATGTTCGCCGTATTCACCGTGTTCACCGCGCATATATTCGCCTTTATGGTCGCGTTCGCCGGGCGATGCATAAGCCGATGCAAACGGGGTTGCGATCATGGTGGTGGCAATCAGGGCCGCGGCAAGTTTAAGGGTGGTTTTGCGTTTCATTGGGGACCTCATCAGGTTTGTGGGGGATCAATGTGTTGAAGCCCGTTATCGCCTATGAATGTCGCGAAATGATCCCGGCGAACGGGCAAAATGGTCGCAAGCTTTGCCAAAAGGCCGTTTTGCGACAATCTGATACAAATTGCCGTTTCTGCCGGCACTGCCGACGCGTTAGGTTAGCCTTGGAACAGAATTTTGATTTCAGGACCGCATATGAGCGACCAGCCCCACATTCTTGTTGTCGATGACCATCGTGATATCCGTGACCTTCTGGGGCGATATCTGCGTCAGCATGAATATCGCGTGACACTGGCATCTGACGGGCGCGAGTTGCGCAAACTGATGGCGGATAACATCGCACCCGACCTGATTGTGCTGGATCTGATGATGCCAGGCGAGGACGGGCTGAGTTTGTGTCGCTGGCTGCGCGAAAACTATGATGTGCCGGTTGTGATGCTGACCGCCCTTGGCGAGGAAACTGATCGCATCATCGGTCTTGAAATGGGCGCGGATGATTATTTGGCCAAACCGTTCAATCCGCGAGAATTGCTGGCCCGGATCAAGGCCGTGATGCGGCGTGCACAAAGTCTTCCGGTCGGGCGCAAGGGACCGCTTCCGGGCGGGCAGGTGCATTTTGATCGCTGGGTGCTGGATCGCACCCGCCATGAATTGCGCGATGCCAATGATGTGGTCGTGCCACTCAGTGCCGGGGAATATGGCCTGCTTTGTGCCTTTGTCGAACATCCAAACATGGTGCTTAACCGTGATCAGTTGCTTGATCTGACCCGTGGGCGCGAAGCCGTGCCGTTTGATCGCAGCATCGATAATCAGGTCAGCCGCCTGCGCAAAAAGATCGAGCATGATGCCAAGAACCCGACCCTGATCAAGACCGTCTGGGGCGGGGGATACATGTTCACCTGCGAGGTGACCGAAAAATGACCAAGCGCCGCCTGATCAAACGCCTTTGGCCGCAAAGTCTGACCGCGCAGCTTGTCTGTTTGCTGTTGGGCGCGATCATCCTGACCCACATCGTTCTTGGTGTCATGCTGGCCGAGGAACGCCGGGATGCGGTGGCGTCTGAGCG
>NZ_DCAO01000081.1:12488-23217 GCF_002311515.1 Thalassospira sp. UBA1131 | reverse complement strand
GTGGCGCAATCACCACAAAACCGCCTGCGACTGGTGCCGGAAAGTGATGTGGTTTCCGGTGACGGATTTACCTCGGACACGCTGACCCAGCGTTTGAACGAGGCACTGGACCTTGAAACCGGTGTCCCGGCGCGGGTTGAAATCCTGTCCGAGGATGAATGCTGGACGGAACGTAAAACACTCCGGCGTGAAAAGGATGCGTTTCTGGAACGTGACCGTATGGAGCGATCCGGCCACGACGATGACCATCATGATCGCGATGATGACCGAGATGATGATCGTCGCGCCCCCTGGTCGTTGCGCTACCTTGACCGGTTTGATTGCGATACCTCGCCGGTGATGCGCCTTGTTGTGCCGATCAGGATCCTTGGTCCGGACGGGGAGCCAACCGGCACAGAGCCCGATGTCTGGCTGGAAGCCATGATCGGCGGCGTGGTCTCGCCACCGTGGTTTGTGTTCGACAATCTTTTGCGTGTTCTGGCATCCGGGCTTGTCATTGCCGTGATCGCCTTCTTCCTGGCGCGCCGGATTTCCCGGTCGTGGGACGTTTTGACAAAGGCAGCCGATCGTGTCGGGCGGGGGGATTATCCCGAACCGGTGCCTGAAACCGGCCCGATTGAAATCAGACGCGCCACAAGGGCCTTTAACCGGATGACCGCACGCCTCAAACGCTTTGTCGAGGATCGCACAAGGATGCTGGCCGCCATTTCACATGATCTGCGCACGCCGATCACGTCGCTGCGTCTGCGCGCCGAGTTTGTCGATGATCCGGAAAACCGTGCGCGTATCATCGAAACCCTTGATGAAATGGAACAGATGGTCGAAGCGGCGATGACCTTTGCCCGCGAAGAAACCGCGAATGAGGAAACCCGCAAGATCGATCTGACCGCCCTTGTTGAATCTGCGGTCGAGGATCTGGCGGAAACCGGTCGTCCGATCAAATATGTTGGCGAGGTCGACACGCGGGTTTATCCGTGCCGGCCGCTTTCGATCAAGCGCGCCTTTGGCAATCTGGTGTCCAATGCCCTTAACTTCGGTGATACGGTCGAGGTTGCGGTGCGTGATGCCGATGACGGCGGCCTGTGGATCGAAATTGCCGATGACGGGCCGGGGATACCGGTCGAACAGCGCGAACAGGTGTTTGAACCATTCTTCAGGATTGAAGCGTCACGCAATCGTGATACTGGCGGTATTGGTCTTGGGATGGCAATCGCACGCACCGCCGTCCGGGCGCATGGTGGCGAAATATACCTTGAAGACTCCCGGAAAGGCGGGCTTTTGGCGCGTATTTACCTGCCACCGGCACAGCCGCAATAGCTGTGATTTCGACCAGTCCGAAGGTTTAAGATTTTTCTCCTGACACAGTGCGACAGTTTTTTGACAGTTGGGACTTGCGTTTTAGGTGACCAATAGTCATTTGTGGGCTGGAATTTCACTGTTTCCAAATCAATAATTGCTAAATTGCATTGCTGTTCTATTTAGGGTCTGGATTTGAACCAACGGCAGTGCGACAATCAAGCAGACGAACGGACGGAGCGTGCCCATGACCAATAACCAGTCTTCATCCGGCGTGGTAACCCCGCTTCCCGGAACCAATAACGCGCAAGCCGCGCGTGGCTTTGTGCGCTCTGTTAACGACTGGCTGATGGAATGTGCGCTTGATGATACCGACATCAGCGAACTTCTGTCAGGCATGGCCAGCCGTCTGGTCGCATCGGGAATCCCGATTGATCGCGTCATGGTCGCGTTCAAGACCCTGCATCCGCTGTATGAAGGTGTTTCCTATATCTGGACCAAGGAAAACGGCCAGGTTGTGCGTACCACCCATATGGGCGATGACGAAAAGGATCGCGATTGGGCCGAAAGCCCGATGAAATGGATGCTTGATAGTGATGTAAGCTTCATGCGCCGTCATCTTATTGGTCCGAGTGCGGTTGTCGACTTCCCGATCCTTGAAACTTTCCGTCGCCAACGGGGCACAGACTATTACGCCCTGATGACCCCGTTCGTGACCGATAGCGACAGCACGCTCAATAGCAACCGCATCTTCATGACCTATCTGACGCGGCGTCCCAGTGGTTTTTCGGACGAGGATCTGGCGATCCTGTCTGGTATTCAGCGCCGCTTTGCCGTGTCATGCAAAATGCGCATCAACCACGAAGAAACCCGCACCATTCTGGAAACCTATCTTGGCACTGATGCCGGGCAACGTGTCCGCAATGGTCAGATCAAACTGGGCGACAGCACCAAAACCCGTGCAGTGATCTGGTTTTCGGATATGCGCAACTCGACCTCGGTTGCGACCCATGTCGGTGATGATGCGTTCCTGGGCGAAATGAATGATTTCTTCGGCGCAACAGCCGGTGCCGTACTTAAGCACGGTGGGCAGGTTTTGCGCTATATCGGGGATGCGACGCTTGCGATTTTCCCGATTGATGAAGACGAAACCAATCTTGAAACCGCCTGTTACGCAGCACTTTATGCCGCGGCTGAGGCCCAGTTGAACATCGATGCGCTAAATGCGCGGCGCGAAGAAGTCGGAAAACTGCCATTCGATTACGGCCTTGGCATGCATGTCGGGGAAGTGATTTACGGCAATGTCGGTGTGTCGGAGCGTGTCGATTTTACCGTGGTCGGGCAGGCGGCAAACGAAGCAGCCCGCATCGAACAGCTTACCAAGCAACTTGGTCGGCGTGTTCTGGTCAGTTCGACCGTTGCCCGGTTCATTTCCTGCCCGACAGAGGAAATGGGCGCCTATGAACTTCAGGGGACGGGTGTCAGTCTTAAACTGTTTGCCCCGGATTTCTCGGAGACCTGCCACCGTATCGAGCTGATGCGCAGCGCCTGAGCCTATTTAGGCGAGGCTATCAAAATCCTTCACCACCGAACTGGCGGATGTGCCGACCTTGGAAAAGGTTGTCTGGGCGTCGCCGACGGCCTTGGTTGCGGCCTCGATGATTTCGGAATAGGGACTGACTTCCTTTGTGGCCAACATCTGTTGCATCGCGACACCGGTGGTGGCGGAGGCCATCGACATGATGTTGCGCAGATAATCCGTGGAATCCTGCACCGCATAGGCGGCTGCCTGGGCGACCTTTTGATAGGCGACACCATTTGCACCGGGGATCGCACCGTTCAGAACCGCATGGTTGGTCGTGCCGACAGCTTGCACGATCTGCGGGTTCAATGCCGTGCTGAGCGGCGGGGTGCCCGGCGGATTGTCCGGGGCTGCGGGATCAGATGGGGATGCCGGTTTGTTTGCATCATCCTTGTCATCGGCCTTTTTATCGCCGTTTGCAGCGCCACCATCTTTCGCGTCCTTGGCGTCTGCGGCGTTTTTGTCGCCGTCACCATCCTTGTCGGCGGGGGACGCGGCTTTGTCCGGCTCATTGCCCTGATCTTTGTTTCCAGCTTTCGGATCTTCGTTCTGTTTTGCGTCGTCGTCTGCCATCGAAAACCTCATATGCAACGGGTCAAAAGACCGGTTTGATTATCTCTGTCGGGACGGGCCAGGAGCCATAAAATCTGCGAGCGCGTTATTCGCCGCTTTTGCCGCCGCCCATGCCACCGCCAGTACTTTCCAGGATCATACGGCAGGCGCTTGATGTGACGGCGTTGCCGATCTGCTGCAGGCCGCCTTGGGTCTGCATGGCGTTTTGCATCGACAAACTGATGGAATGTGCCATCGTCTGATACACAAGCCCCATGGCATGTGCCGGTGCTTCGCCCAGAACCTTGACGTTGTTCTGGGTCACTGCATCGGTGATTTGTGAGTTTACAGGGGTGTTGTCTGCCATTTCACGCCCTCATGTTTTGACCGTATTTGGTCCGGGCAGGACCAGACGGATCATGTGCCTAGCGGCGGGTTGCTGCCAAAATTACGAGTAGTGTCAAAAGCGCATCGCTGTTGTCGGACCGGCCGAGTTTGGCTGTTGCCTGCGCACCCGCCATGGTGTTGACGGAATAAAGCTGCATCACGCCCTGATTGGTGGCGGCTTGCGAACACATCGATGCCTGTTGCTGTGCCTGAACCGCGTTCTGGAACAGGATCGATGTTGAATGGGCCGCACTTTGGTAAATCGCACCCATCGCATTCGCAGGCGCGGAACCAAGAACACTGACCGCACTCTGGGTCACAGAGTCTGTAATCTGACCATTCACCGGGGTTGGAATTGCCATGTTATCCTCCGAAAAAGCGATCGGTCTGACCGCACATCTCTAGACGTCGCACGGACGTGATTGTGATCAATTAGAGTCTGTTGCGCCTAGCCCGCCTGGGCGGTGATCAGGGCAACAAGCTTTGACGTTGCTGTATTGGCAACCTGTTGCATGTTGCCTTGTGTCAGGGTTGCGTTTTCCATGGCAAGGCCGGTGGCATGTGAATGCGACTGCATGGCCATGGAAACCGCCTGTGCCGGGCTTTCACCCAGAATTTTGACGTTGGTCTGGGTGACAGCATCGGTAACTTGCGGGTTTACGATATCACTCATGTTACGTCCTTTGTCTGTTCGCCCTTGGCGCTGGCGGCGTAGTCAAACTTTTCCTTGTAGTCCGATCCATCCCCCATAAACATTGGGTCGGCCTGGCCAAGCCACGAACTGGTTTCGGTGTTATCTTGACCTTCACCTTTCTGATCGCCGGATTCTTGTGAATCTGCGTCTTCGAGGGACACGGTATCCGAATCCCCTTTCGCATCGAGGCCGTCGTAAGATGCTATTTCCCCTTCGTCCCAGTCTGCTGTGTCGTAAAAAAATTTGGCTTGTTGTCCTGGACCGACAGGGTGGCCTTTGCGCATTCCATGGTGGTTGCAAGGCTTGCGACCGCCTGTTGCTGCTGTTCATTGACCATGTTGGCAAACAGGATCCCCTGTGCCTGGGCCTGTGACAGATAGGTCTGCATCGCGCCCATCGCCGGGCCATTGGCAATGACCGATGTATTGGTTTGGGTGACGCTGTCGGTAATTTGTTCGTCGACTTCGTTCGGATTGCTCATCGGGGTGATCCTTATTAACTACGACGTTTCATCATTTGCAGAATGCTCTGGGTCATGGTCGTCATGCCGATCATGGCATTTTGCTTTTGGGCCGAGACCATGTTCGCCATCAGGATGTTCTGCGATTGCGCCTGACCCATCATGGATTGCAACGCGGCGAATCCTGGACCAGCCCCCATCGTGGCAACATTGGTCTGGGCAACGCTGTCAGTGATCTGATCTGAAACCGAGCACTGATGATCATCTTCATGGTGACTGGCGGTGTGGTGCTGGGATTTCTTGCCGTCTTGCTCAGGTGGTGCCGATGGCATGTCCGTCTCCTTGTCTGGAGGAATGGGCTGGCGGAAGTGCTACGTATCGGTTTGACGCCGAGCGCGGGCATTTGTGAAAGAAAAAGCCCGGCAAGCGCATGCATGCCGGGCGGGGTTGGCGGCGAAACCAGTGGGGATGTTTAGGACACGGCCGTACCGGTCGTGGCCTTAAGAGCCGACAACAGCGAAAGCATATTGTCGGGAACGTCGCTTGCGGCGAGTTTCGAGGTCGCAACGGCCCCCGCCATGGTGTTGACAGAGTAGACCTGGATGACGCCCTGATTGGTGGCCGCCTGGGAGGAAATGCCCACCTGATGCTGGCTGCTGACAGCGTTCTCATAGAGAATGCCATGAGAATGCGCCAGCGACTGGTAAAGCGAGCCCATGGCCATTGCCGGCGCATCACCCATGACCTCGACATTGGCTTGGGTGACGGCGTCGGTAATCATACCATTGACCGGAGTGTTATCAGCCATTGTGTATCTCCTGGTTACCTAAAGAAGTGCCGGAAGGAACGTAAGGCCCCGAACCGACCCTTTCCGCATGTCCTGCGGTCAGACAGATGACGGGGGACTTGGTGTCTTGTGACGATGGGCAGGCAAAAACTTGGATTGCTTGCAGAACCTTCGCCACAATGAAAACGGGCGGTCGCAGATCAACACGACCGCCCGGTGTGATATTGGCTGGACGGGCCGAAACCCTGATCAAAATCAGTTTCTGGTTGCCTGAAGCGTCGTCAGAAGCGTCAGCATATTGTCGGGCACATCGCTTTTGGCGATCTTGGAGGTCGCAACGGCGTCAGCCATGGTGTCGACCGAATAGATCTGCAGGATGCCCTGATTGGTCGCGGCCTGCGAGGTGATGCCGTTCTGCTGCTGGGCGCTGACGGCGTTCTGATACAGGATGCCCGTCGAATGTGCGAGGGACTGGAAGATCGAACCCATCGCCATTGCCGGGGCGTCGCCCAGAACTTTCACGTTCGCCTGGGTCACGGCATCTGTGATCTGACCATTTAGCGGAGTGTTATCAGCCACTGTTTATCTCCTGTTTGCCTAGGGAAATGCTGGAAGGAAGAGATGTTCCAAACCAGCCACTTTGCGTGTGTTGCGGTCAGACAGATGACGGGGGGCTTGGCGTCTTGTGACGCAGGGCCTTGCAAAAGAACGGATTGTTTTAGGTAGTCTTGACCAAATGAAATCGGGCGATCGCTGATGATTGCGACCGCCCGATTTGAAACTGGCTTTGGGGCCAAAGATGTTTTGAGAATCAGCCCTTGGTTGCCTGAAGAGCGGTAAGAAGCGACAGCATGTTGTCGGGAACGTCGCTTTTGGCAATTTTGGAGGTCGCAACAGAGTCTGCCATCGTGTCGACCGAATAGATCTGGATGACGCCCTGGTTGGTTGCGGCCTGCGAGGTGATGCCGATCTGCTGCTGTGCGCTGACGGCGTTTTCATAAAGAATGCCGGTGGAATGTGCGAGGGACTGGAAGATCGAGCCCATTGCCATTGCCGGGGCGTCGCCCAGAACTTTCACGTTAGCCTGGGTGACTGCATCAGTGATCTGACCATTTACCGGGGTCGGAATCGCCATTGTAAAGTCTCCTTCGTTACGCTTTGCGGTGTGCTGCTTGCTGTTGTGTTTCTGTCGGGGTTTCGCCGTCCCGTTTTCAGTCTATCGACGCTGGTGGTGTATCGTTGTGACGCGTCTTTTTTGCGAGTTGGTCGTTTTTTTTACGCACGTATTCTTATTGAATGCCCGAAGCCCTCAGGTGTTCGCGGGCCAGCTGAACACGTTTGCGCACTGCGCAGTTGCTTAAGCCCAGGGCCGCTGCAATCTCGTCATAGGTGCGGTCCTGAACACAGCGCATCAAAAGCGGCTTGCGCAGTTTTTCCTGCATCTCAAGAAGAGCCGCTTCCAGCTGATCAAGTTTTTCACCAGCGAGATAAGATTCCTCGGGGCTTGGTGTGATCGGCGCTGTCATCGGGGATGCCGGTGTGTCGGCAGCCCCGTGGGTTTCTTCGCGGTATTCCGCCTTGCGCCGGTTTTGCCTGTGCAAATCAATGCAGGCGTTATGGACAATGCGCGATAACCAGGCGCGATGGTTGCGGATTTCATCCATCGATTCTTCGAATTTGGTCGATGCCTTGACCATCGCCTCGGACAGCGCATCTTGCGCATCATCCATATTGCCCGACATCAGTTTCAGGCATTGCTTCAAAAGCGTGTCTTGCTGATCAATCCACAACGGCCAGAAATTCGGCGCCGCCGGGCCCAAATCGGCATCCGGTTGCGGATGCGTTTGCGGCGTGGAATGCGAGGGGGAATATTGCCCTTCATCGGGGGCATTTGGTGTCCCCGGTGCTGTAGGCGTTTGCGGGACCGGCATATGTGGCACCGGTTGGCGCAATGTCGGGCTTTCTGCCCCCGGCACAAGACCACGCAGGATATCAAGCGGGTCGGTCGGTGTGCCGCCAGGCGTGCCAAGCGCACCGGCAATGATGTCTTCGGGGCTCGGGCCGCTCCGCGATGGTTCAAGACCCGGGAAGCCTGCCAGGGGGTTGAAGTCTGCCGGGTAACCGGGCGGCGGGCTGTATCGTGGCTGGCCTTGGTTTGTTGCCGTGCCGGGATTTGCGGTTGCGGCGGGGCGGGTGTCTGCCAGTTTTGTCGGTTTTACCGCTGGCGCCATCGATTGCATGATGGCGCGTGCATCAAGGGCGCTACTTGCCGGGGGCGTCAATCTGTCGTGACCGGCCTTTTGATCGGATTCTTGATCTCCGGGGTCGTCGGCCGCGGCAAGCTTTGCCAGATAATCTTCGGCAATGCGCGCCCTTTGTTCGGGTTTTAACCGGGACCAGATTGACGTCACCTTGTCATCATCACCCAACGCCAGCGACAAGCTTTGTTCAAGACTTTTGGCAAAGCTGATCTCGGCTTCTGTCAGGGTTGCCTCATCCTGCGGACTGTTCTTTTCGTTCTGCACTATGGACCCCTCCGGTTGATTGAATGCAACCATAGGCTGATTAAGTTTTTCGGTAATCATTATGACGTAGCCGCAAAAGAATTGTGAATAAAAGTTTCTATACATCCTATGGTTGTGTTTTCGTGCGCAACGGCGCAGCCGTCGCAATGCGGGCTGAGGATAGGTTGGGGACAGATCGTCGCGCTTTGATGCGCTTGTTATTGCCGTTCCTGTTCCGGGCGATGCCCGGTTGCAGACATCAAGCTAGGTCTTTTTGCCGGATGTCTTTTGCTGGGGCGCGGGACCTGAAGATTGGGGGTTTTGTTCCTTTTTCGGATCCCTTGGCGGGAAGGCTTCGGCAAGGGCTGTTTCCACCTTCTCGGACAAGGCCTGCATGCGCAAGTCAATCTCGCGTGCGATGATGTTGCGGATTTCATTTGCGATATCGAACATGACCTGCTGGCCGTTCTGCATGTTTGGATCCGATGCCATATGCGGTGCCCCTTGTTGTGCCGCCTGAGGATGTGGGTTGGCTTGCCCTGTTTGCTGGCTGCCGACTGCGGGCTGCGGGGCCTGTGCGCCGGATTTCACGTTTTCGGCATGATTGGAAATGGTCTGCTTTTGATCAAGAACCTGGGCGCGGGCCCGTTCGGCGGCTTGCGCCATGGCCTGCTGGGTTGCCAGATATTCCTGATTGAACGCCTTCCGGACCGCGTCCTTGCGATCACTTGCCGTGCTTACATCGTTTTGCGCCTGCCCAGACATCAGGTGCCTCCTTTGCTGCTACCAGTGCTGCCAGAGTTGTCACTGTTGTCACTATTGCCGTTCTTGCCTTTGCTTGAGCTCGATGACGATTTGGCATTGCTGCTGCTGGTTTTGCTGCTGTCGCTGTTGTCGGTGTCACCATCATCGCCCGGGTCGGATGTTTTTGCCGCTGCGCCGGATTTCGCCGGCGTGGGTGTGGGCGCAGCTTTCGCTGTTGCTGTTGTCGACGATGAACTCGGCGCTGATGCCGATGCGCTTGTGTCTGCATCAAGCATAAAGGCCGGTGGGATGAACCCGTATTTTTCAAGATCGGCTGCATTGGGATCGGTTGGCAGGCCGGTTAACCCGGTTTCAAGCCGTCCTCTGCTATCAGAGATCATGCTGGCAGCCCGGCAGGCCGATTGATCATGCTGGGCATTGCAGCTGAGGATCGCGGTTGGGGTGCTGGTTCTGGCCTGGGTCATCAACTGTGCGGTGACATCAAAGCTGGTCTCGGCTTCATAGCGCACCAGAACAACAAGTCCGGCCCCCTTGTCGCCTTCGCTGGGCGGGGTGATCTGCACCCAGAACGGGATGCTGGAATTGGGGGCGACCATCACATTTCCCGCAACGATCGGGCTTGGCAGGGTGCCGACATATTCCAGATGGATCGGCACCGGCGCACGATCGGCAAAGATCAGGCGGATCAACGCCACATCCGGGGTTGATTCACTCCCCGTCGCGCCAACCGTCTGTTCAAGATGGATGGCATGCGGTGCGCCGCCATAAATCGGTACTTCGGAGATCTGGGGGGCGGCGCCATCGGCATCGATTGCATCAAACAGAAGAGCGCGCAATTGTGACGGGGCCGCATTCGGTGCCGTAACAGAAAGTTCGGACTGAGCATCTGTTGATGGGCCGACATGCAAGGACCATTTGCACAAGGATTTTGGCACATCCGGTGCCAGCATTTTCGCAGAGATGGCCGTTTGTGCACTGGTCTTGGTCGGCGACAGGGGATGGCCCTGTTGCATGCTGATCGCCCAGTCGGGCGTATCGGCGGTGGTGTCTGCCTTGCCCTGAAGGGTCGGCATGGCGGTGCGGAACATGTCATCACGGATGACGGGGCCGGTCATGTCGGTTGTGCTGCCGTCCGCATGGATTGTGGTTACGCCCCATTGCGCGTCCGTGGTGTTGCCCGGGGTATTTGCGGCAGTCGAACCACTATCAGTACTGTACCAAGGGTCCATGTTTTCAAGCGGGCTGGTATAGCCTTCCGTCGGCGCACTTGTGGTTGTTGGGGTTGGCGATGACGTCCCGCCATCAAGCAGATAACGTTGAATGATCTGAAACGCGGTTTCCATTGGCTGTGACTGCTGTGATGGCTGAGCCTGACTGCCCGATGCGGCTTGCTCAACGCCCGGCAGGCCAAAGTCACGGCAAAGCGCTGCCATCATGTCAACGGCTGCTTGCTCCGAGCTTATCGCGTCCGGGGCTTCGGTTGGTTCGCGCAGATTGTTTTCGGCGTCTGCCGCACCGGCCTCGGAAGACGGTTGCCCGTTATCGGAATTGTCGCTGGATTTGGTCGAAGCCTTGGCTGGTTTGGGCGCGTCACTATCGGTCATGCCTGCACTCCCCAATGGTGTCTTGCAACACTCAAAAGGGCCGCCATCATGCCGCCCCTGATCTGCAAGAAGTTATAACGGTTCCTTGCAAACAGACG
>NZ_DCAO01000081.1:0-12354 GCF_002311515.1 Thalassospira sp. UBA1131 | reverse complement strand
GATGCAGCAGGCTGCGTCTTGGCGGGTCTTTGTTTTACAAAATGGTGCTGGTGATAGGATTTGAACCTACGACCTACGCATTACGAATGCGCCGCTCTACCAGCTGAGCTACACCAGCACGATTCATTTTGTGGCGCGGAAAATACGGACAATCACCCGCCTTGGCAAGAGGTTTGTTGTTCTTTTTGCCAACAAGTGCCGGACTTTCAGCCATGCCCTGTAATCAGGACAGAGACATACAATATCACATTGACCATGCTGTGATTATCCGGCTTAGATGTGCGCGATCAAAATTCATGTGCGGGGGCAAATCATGTGTCGTTGGCTGAGCTATATCGGGGATCCGGTTTATCTGGAAAAGCTGGTCTTTGAGCCGCGCCATTCACTGGTCGAACAAAGCCTGCATGCCGAACAGGCCAAAACACCGACCAATGGCGATGGCTTTGGCCTTGGCTGGTATGACGAACGCCCGACACCGGGGCTTTATCGCGAAATCCTGCCCGCCTGGAATGACCCGAACCTGCGGTCACTTGCCCACCATATCCGGTCTGGCCTGTTCTTTGCCCATGTCCGCGCCTCGACCGGCACCCACACCAGCCGCACCAACTGCCACCCGTTTTCCAACGGCCAGTATCTTTTCATGCATAACGGCCAGATTGGCGATTACCCGCTGGTGCGCCGATCCCTGGAAATGATGATCGAGGATGAGTTTTACGAAGGCCGACAGGGCTCCACCGATAGCGAACTGATCTTTTGCCTGATGTTGACCCTTGGTCTACGCGATGACCCGCACCGTGCGATCCGCCGCACGATCGAGGTGGTCGAAAACGAAATGAAGGTGCGCGGTGCGACCTCACCGTTCCGTTTCACTGCCTGCCTGTCAAACGGCAAAAGCGTCTGCGCTATCCGCCACGCCAGCGACGACAAGCCGCCATCACTTTACTGGCGCAAACGCGATGATCACGTGATTGTCGTCTCCGAGCCGCTCGATACCGAAAGCGATAGCTGGAAGGCGGTTGCACCCAACCACACCCTGCATGTCGAAGGTGATCTGACCATCAGCGAAGAAGCAACGCTTGTTTGCTGATTAAGACACAACAACAATCTGACTGCGCGCCTTGACCAATGCGCGTTGCAGGGCGTCACTTGGTGCGGTGTTGAGCAATACGGTCTGAAAATCGCTGGCGTGGCCGTCGCGGCAGAGTGCCTTGCGGCCAACTTTTTTCTCATCGATCATCAGGATGGCGTGATCGCAGCACGATACCAGTGCGCGACGGGCGCGGACTTCGTCCATGTTGAAGTCGAGCAAATCCCCTTCGTCACTCATCCCGCCAACACTGACAATCCCGAAATCGGCGCGCATGCTGCCGAAAAAGTCGGCACTGTCCGCGCCGATGATATCCAGATCACGGGTCCGTACGGTGCCACCGGCAAGGCGGAGCGTGACATTGGGCGCGTTTTGCAGCGCCATCACAACATGCAGATTGTTGGTTAACACCGTTAAGTTGCGATGCGATGCCAGATGCTGGGCGGCGAGTTCGGCCGTGGTGCCGGTGCCAATCGCGATCGTGCAGCCTTCCGGGATCAGATCAGCCACCTTTGCGGCAATTGCCATCTTGCCGGTGCGGTTCCAGACTTCGCGTTTTTCATAGGCCGAGTTATCCGGATCGGGTGCCGGGCCCGCCAGACCATGACGGCGAAACACGCGCCCCTGTTCATGCAGGTCGCGCAAATCGGTGCGGATGGTCTGGACCGAGACGTTAAACCGGCGTGCCAGTTCCTCGACCGCCATAAAGCCGGTCGATTTGACAAGGGCGACGATGCGGTCGCGTCGGCGGTCAAGGGGCACTGCATCAGACGTTTTAGTCACGGCTTTTCTTTCGTTCGAAAGTTGTTATTTCGCTTGTGATCTGAGTATAGACAGGCCGAAACGCCGCTGCATAGCCCGGTTTTCCTGTTGAAACATTTAATTCTTGGTGTTGTCACACAACTGAAATCGAAATCCCGATAGCTTCCGGATCGAAACATTTTCGAACGAAACCTTCTTTCCGATCTATAGGGATGCCGATCATGCGTAACGTTCTTCTTGCTGCGGTTGCCTCTGCCGCGATGATGCTGCCAGTTGTTGGGCAGGCTGCTGAAAAGCTGGTTCTTTATACCAGCCAGCCGAACAAGGATGCCCAGACCACTGTTGATGCCTTTATGGCTGCCAACCCGGAAATTGAAGTTGAGTGGGTCCGTGACGGCACCACCAAACTGATGGCGAAACTGCGTGCGGAAATCGCTGCCGGCGACCCGCGCCCGGATGTTCTTCTGATTGCCGATACCGTAACACTTGAAGGTCTCAAGCAGGAAGGTCAGCTGCAGGCCTATAAATCGGGCGAGGCAAGTGCCTATGAAGACGGTCTTTATGATGGTGAAGGCTATTACTATTCGACCAAGCTGATCACCAGCGGCATCGTTTACAACACCGCTGTCAAAGCCCCGACATCGTGGAAAGACCTTGCTGATCCGGCGGTGAAAAATCAGATCGCAATGCCAAGCCCGCTTTATTCCGGTGCGGCTCTTATTCACCTCTCCACCCTGACCGAGAACAAGGATCTTGGCTGGGATTACTATCAGGCACTGGCGGCGAACGAAGCACGTGCCAAGGGCGGTAACGGCGGTACCTTCAAGGCCGTTGCATCGGGTGAAAAGCCTTATGGCGTTGTTGTCGACTTCCTCGCCATCCGTGGCAAGGCCGATGGATCGCCGGTTGATTTCGTCTTCCCGTCTGAAGGTGTGACCTATGTGACCGAGCCGGTCGCGATCATGAAAGACGCCAAGAACGTTGATGCCGCGCACAAGTTCGTTGATTTCCTTCTGTCCGAACAGGGTCAGGAACTGGTGCTTGATATGGGTTACATCCCGGCGCGTAACGAGATGGCGCTTCCGGCCGGTTTCCCGGCACGCAGCGAGATCAAGTTGATGGACTTCAATCCGGCCATCGCGCTGGAACAGGCCGAAGCCAACAAACAGAAATTCGCAGACATGTTCGGGGCTGAATAATGCAGGCTACAGGTCGCCTTCGCGGCGTTCTGCCTGGCATAGTCGCCAAACCAAATGGCAACCGGTCTTCGGACCGGTTGCTGATTTGGTTGGTGGTGCCGGTATTTATTATTTCGATTTTGCCGATCCTGCGCCTTGGGTTTGAAGGTGTGATGGTCGGTGGTGTGCCTTCGTTTGATTATTTTCAGGATGTGCTGGGCAATTCATCAACCTGGCGGGCCACGGCAAACAGTCTTTATACCGCCGGTCTGGGAACGATTATTTCCCTTTTGATCGGGGGCGCCTTTGCCTTCTTGGTGGCGCTCACCGATATCCGCGCCAAGGCGGCATTGGTGTTCTGTTTCATGATCCCGATGATGATCCCGCCACAGATCACGGCCCTTAGCTGGGTGCAACTGACCGGACCCAGCAGTGCGCTTTTAAACGCCATTGGCATGGCCCCGCCGCTGGGATCGCCCCAACCGCTTTATTCCGCAGAAGGCATCGCCCTTTTGCTGGGGATACAGCATGCCTCCATCGTGTTTCTGACCCTGCGCGCCAATTTGCGCATGTTGCCACGCGAACAGATCGAAGCAGCCCGTCTGGCCGGTGCACGCGGCGGGCGTTTGTGGTGGCAGATCATTTTGCCACTGACCAGTCCGGGCCTTATTGCCGGAACCGCCATGGCCTTTGTCACCGCGCTTGGCAATTTCGGCATTCCGGCGATGCTGGGCATTCCGGCTGGCTATCAGACGCTGCCGACATTGATTTATCAAAAGCTTGCCGGGTTTGGTCCGTCGGTTTTGGGCGAGGTTTCCGTGCTTGCCATGTTGATCGGTGCGATTGCGATTTGTGGGGTCGCGCTGCATCACCGCTTGCTGTCCAAGCGCGACTATCGCCTGATGGGCATGGTCGGGCGTCCTTTGGATGTGAAACTCGGCGCGCGTCGGGGCTTGGTTGAAATGGCCCTTTGGACGGTATTGGTTGCCATTCTGGTCATTCCGCTTTTGGCCCTGTTTACCACCGCACTGGTTCCGGCCTTTGGCGTCAAACTGACATTTGCCAATGCGACGTTCGAGGCATTTCACGAAGTGATGTTCGTGCAGCCATCCACCATTCGCGCGTTTCAGAACAGCTTTGTTTTGTCCGTGGGGGCGGCGGTGACGCTTGTTCTGATGTGTTTGCCGCTGGCTTATGTGATGGTGCGCAGGCCTTCGAACCTGACCAAGCTGATCAATCTTCTGGTCGAAGTGCCCTATGCGCTTCCCGGTGTGGTGTTGGCGATTGCCTGCATCTTGTTGTTCATCCGCATTCCGCTGATTGATGTCAGTTTGTATGGCACGCTTGCGATCATTTTTGTCGCGTATCTCGCACGTTTTCTGGTGATCGCGCTGCGCCCGGTGATGAACAGCTTTACCCAGCTTGACCCGGCCCTGGAAGAAGCCGCCCAGGCCTGTGGCGCCGGGTTGTCGCGACGCTTGCGCGATATTCTGTTGCCGCTTGCCGCACCTTCGGCTGCGGCCGGTGCGCTTTTGGTCTTCCTGACCGCCTTTAACGAACTGACCGTTTCGGCCCTTCTGTGGTCGGCCGGGAACGAGACGTTGGGCGTTCTGATTTTCAATCTTGATGACAGTGGCGACACCGTTCTGGCCTCGGCCGTGGCGGTTCTGGTCGTGCTGGTGGTGATCGCGCTGATGAGCTGTTTTCAGCTTGCCGCGCGTCGTTTGCCCAAAGGAGTTGTACCGTGGCAGACATAAATCTTTCGCGCATTACCAAATGCTTTGGCGACTATCGGGCGGTCAATCAGGTCTCGCTTGATATCGCCGATGGTGAATTCGTAGCCCTTTTGGGCCCGTCCGGCTGTGGCAAGACGACGCTTCTAAGGTTGCTTGCCGGGTTCGAGGAACCCGATCACGGCCAGATTTCACTGGGCGGTCAGATCATGGCAAGCCCTGAAAACAACGTCATGATCAGTCCCGAGGATCGCAATCTTGGCATCGTGTTTCAGTCCTATGCCCTGTGGCCGCATATGACAGTCGCGCGCAATGTCGGCTATCCGCTTGAGGTGCGCGGGCTCAGCCGGGCCGATCAGGATCGCAAGATTGCCGAGGCACTCGATATCGTCGCACTTGGCCCCTATGCCAATCGCAGCCCGTCGGAACTTTCCGGTGGGCAGCGTCAACGTGTGGCGCTGGCGCGCTGCCTTGTCATGGAGCCGCGGGCGGTGTTGCTCGATGAACCGTTGGCGAACCTTGATGTGCACCTGCGTGAAACCATGCAGCAGGCGTTTCTTGATTTCCATCGCCGCACCGGTGCAACGATGATTTACGTCACCCATGATCAGTCCGAAGCCATGGCGATGGCCGACCGGATTGCCGTGATGGACAAGGGCCATATTCGCCAGATGGCAGCGCCCGAAACGCTTTATCGCGAACCGGCCGATCTGATGGTGGCGGGCTTTGTCGGGGCGGGGGCGGTCCTGCCGGTGCAAGGTGTGACGGTCGGAAGTAACGGCAATTGCTCCGTCCAGTTGGGGCAAAGCAGCATTACCGCGCGCATCTGCCCGAAACTGGCCGATGGCCTTACCACTGCCAATGCGGGTTTGTGCCTGCGACCCGAGGACGTCTGGGTCACGGATGATGCGCCGTTGCGCGGCCAGGTCGATGATTGCGTCTATCTCGGCGGGCGGTTCCGCCTGTCGGTCCGGATTGGCGCGGATCAGACATTGCCGGTCTATGCCAACCGCCGCGCACGGATCGGGGAGCAAGTCGGCCTTAAGGTCAATGACGGCTGGGTGTTTGATCGCATGTCGGGTGAGGCCGCCTGATGTCAGCCCGTATGCGTGTTCTTTCCGGTCTTGGTGAAAAGGGCCCGGCCTGTCTGCGACTGGAATTCTTTAACCGCCGCTGGCTGCTTGATTGCGGAGTGGGTCCCGAAAGTGATCAGGGATTTGATCCGGCGTGGCTCAATAAAGTTAACGCCGTTTTCATTACCCACGACCATATCGACCATATCGGGGCGGCGGGCGAAATAGTTGATGCCGGTTTGCCGATCTATTGCACCGAGGTTACGGCGCGTTCCCTTCCCAAGGGGGCCAATGTTATCCCCTTGCCGCCCTATGGGGAAATTCAGGTCGATGGCGTGACGGTGACAACCGGGCGCACCGGCCATTCATTTGGCGGGGTGTGGCTGCATTTCGAACTGGGGGGCGGGGTGCTGTATTCCGGCGATTTTTGTCAGGAATCTGATTATTTCCTTTATGACGCGCCGCCTGATGCCGCAACGGTCCTGCTTGATGCGTCCTATGGCATGGAACAACTGACCCAGCAGGTCCGCATTGATAGCCTTTTGACCACCATGACCAAGCTGGATGGGCAAATCCTGTTTCCCGTGCCGCCCAGTGGCCGGGCGGCGGAAATGGCGTTGTTGTTCGAGCGCCACGGGCTGACCGACTGGTCGATGGATGATCGCTGCTACGGGCAGGTCAAGCAGGTGCTTGATGCCCATGGATCGGATTACGTTTCAAGTGATGCGATCCGCCAATTGCGCAGCCTTAAGGACAAGGCAAAGCATTTCAATCCGGATGCACGCTTGTTGCTGTGTCATGCGCCGTGCGCAACCTTTGGCAAGGCGCGCGAACTGATTGATCAATGGCAGGACTCTGGTCGCATGGGGGCAAGTGCGCATGTGATTTTTACCGGTTTCATGCCGATTGAGGCGCGCAAGATGGTCGAAAAGGGCCATGCCCATTTCCGGCGTTGGAATGTGCACCCGCTGGCGAGCCATGTGATTGATCTCGCCAATCAGTGCCATGCGATGCAGGTCGTGCCGCTTTTCACTAGCCGGCCAGAGGATTTTGGGCTTGTCGACGGGTTTGACGGGCGGCTACAGCTTGCAGATCGGTTCTATTTGTAATGAATGCGTTCTCCAACAAAGGTGATGTCCGGTCATGATCTATGCCGCTGAAAAGTTCGATTTTCCCAAACTGCCGTTTGTTTTCATCCGGCACGGGGAAACCGATGCCAACCGGGCGGGGATCATTGCCGGGTCAAACGAACCACCGCTGAATGAAACCGGGCGCGAACAGGCGATGGCAATCGCGCCATTAATGGCGATGGCGAAATGGCGGGCGGTTTATGTCAGCCCGCAGGACCGGGCACGCACGACGGCCAATCTGGTGCTGCCCGATTATGACGCCAGGGTGCTTGATGGTCTGCGCGAACGCCATTGGGGCGATCTGGAAGGCCGTCCGATCTCGGAACTGTGCCCGCGCTTTGACACCCCGCCCAATGGCGAGGGGTTTGATGCCATGTGCCAGCGCGTATCCTTTGCCATGCAACAGGCCCTGGCCGAGGTCAGTGATGACCTGACGGTGATCGTTGCTCATTCCGGGGTGGCGCGCTGCATTCTTTACATGACCGGGTTTGAGGCCGATGGCCCGCGCGTACCCAACGCCACCCCGATCCTGTTCCGCCCGATGGAAATCGGCTGGGAATATGAAAATTTGACCGAAAACCTGATCAAGGAGATTTCTGCGTGACTGAACCCAAAGCCCGTGATGCGCGTGATGCAGTCGTGTTCGATATGGATGGCACGCTGGCGCATTTTGATGCCGATGCTTTGGGGCATCTGGTTCATGGTGTGGAGAAACAGTGGGATGCGTTCTTTGACGCCATGGACCACGCCAAACCGATTGAAAATATCGAGAAACTGTTGCGCATCCTGCATGCATCCGGCCATGCGATCCTGATCTGTTCAGGTCGCCCGGCGGGATGGCAGCACCGGTCAGAAGCCTGGCTGCGTGCGCATGATATCCCGTTTGATGGCATGTATCTGCGCCCCATGGATGCCGATCACCGCACCGATGAAGAGGTCAAGGAATACCTTCTGGCCAAGATCATCGAGGATGGCTTTAACCCGTGGCTGGTTGTCGATGATCGCAGACGGGTGGTCGATAAATGGCGCGATATGGGGCTGACGTGCCTGCAATGTGCACCCGGTGATTTTTGAGTGTGATTTCTAATCATCGTACAAATAAAAAGACCGGCCAGATGCCGGTCTTTTTTGTCTGTTTATTCGAATAAGTGGCGATACTCGCCGTATCCCTCGGCCTCAAGATCCTCGATCGCGACAAAGCGAAGGGATGCGGAATTGATGCAATAACGCAATCCACCGCGATCCTTCGGGCCATCGGGGAAGACGTGGCCAAGGTGGCTGTCACCATGTTTGGATCGGACCTCAATCCGGCGCATGCCGTGCGTGTTGTCTTCCTTGGCAACGATATGTTCGGATTGGACAGGCTTCACAAAGCTTGGCCAGCCACAGCCGCTATCGAATTTGTCGCGCGAGGTAAAAAGCGGCTCGCCCGAGACGATATCGACATAAAGCCCGTCTTCCTTGTGATCCCAGAAATCATTGCGAAACGGCGGTTCGGTGCCGCTTTCCTGTGTCACGTAATATTGTTCGGGCGACAGGTCGCGGATGGCATCCGGGTCTTTGTGATATTTGCTCATATTTCGTCACTTAGCCTTCTGAACTTCGGTCTGGCGATTTCCTGTTTGCAAAGATGGTTGGAATATCGGAGTTGTCCAGTGACTTCACACTGAAGTGACATCAAAGGCCGATCTGATCAGACCTGAAACTCAGCCTTGGCACCAGGGCTGACGTTTGGTTTTGCCGTCATAGGGGCGGGCAAGGCCGTTTTCGATTAGCTCAAGATCAAGCGGGCTGCCATCGACCCGCACAGACGCCACCACACGCCCGCCATAACGGCCCCATTCCGGTTCGCAGAACTGCACCGATGTCGCGGTTTTCAGGCGTTGGCGGGCATAGTCACGCGCCTTTTGCGCCAGTTGCTTTTCGCTGTCGCATTGGCCACGCATTTCAGGCGTATCAACCCCGCGCACGCGCACCGACATATTGGCGATCTCATCGGGCAGGCCGGGAATGGCAACATAGATCGTGTCGCCGTCATAAGCATAATTGCCACGATATTCGCGCAATGGCCAATCATAGCAGGCGGCAATCGCCGGTAGGCTGGCGATCATCGTTACGGCGGCCGTGCATGCCATGACGGCACGTTTGGCAAATCGGGATGTGGGTTTGTTTGACGTCATCTTGGGGCGTGTTTCTTAGAGTTTCAGGCGGGCAAGGATCTGAGCGGCGCGTTGTTCGACCGGGCCTTTGCGAATTTCGACCAGTTCATAGCCGCATTCATGATAGGTCCGGCACAGCACGACATATGTTCTGACGGCCTCGGAGAAGCTTTGTGTCCGCGCCGCATCGTTTTTGTAGATTTCCGACCAGGGCGGCAGGACGAACGCCACCCTGTGATAGCGATAGGTATTGATCGCGCGGATCAGATCGGGATTTTCCGGTAATCCCGAAAGCCTGCGATGCGCCAAGGTGTCGGGCAGGCCCCGATCACAGAAAACCGTGCGCGGGTGATTTTGGATGTCTTCCTGCCAGGCGCGGATGGATCGGCGGAACATCAGCCCGGCATAGGCATCATTATCCTCCCACGGCAGCGCGGTGCCGCCGCGTTCAAGCTGCTCTTCGATGATGGCGCGCGCCACCTCGGGGCTTGTTTCAAAGCCCCGGTCATCAAGATGATTGATCAATGTGGTTTTGCCCGTACCGGGACCGCCGGTCAGGACAACAAGGTTGGACGTTATGGGTGTTTGCATTCGTGTTCGTGTCTCCGCAAGCACGCCGTTCTGGTCGGGCTTTGCGGCAAGGGGATGGCAATATTGTTGTTGGTTTTGGGTAGTGGCGAGATCTGTATGATCTGCGCAAGACGCGCTTTTACCGGCTTGGCCCTGTGAGTCAATTGCCAAGTCAACAGCAAAGAAAATGTGGTGACGCTTGGCTGTCGGGGATTAGACGCAGCCTTCGATCAATGTGATTGCATCGCTGCCAGCATGAATGGCAATGACGGTGCCGCTTTCATCAATCTCAAACCGGATGCCGTGCGTTTTGGCGTCATCCTGCCACCAGGTGACATAGCGCCCGTCCGGGCCAAGATATTCGTTTTCTTCCTCGATTAATGTCTGACCGGCAAAGGCGGCATAAACGTCTTCCTTGGTCGATCCGATGGAAAGGCCATTGCGGGTGCGCACAAGGCTTGTGGCAACATCATGCTCGTCACCATAAAGCGACATGCGGGCAAGTTTGCCATCAAGGACCATGTACCCCAGTCCGGACGGATCAAGATCGCGCTGCAAATAGGTGCAGCTTTCATCATCGCCAGCGATAAAGGTATCAAGGTTGGGGCCGATCACATCGCGCAGTTCATCATCGCTCATGCCGATTTTGGCCGGGCCATAGCCCTGTTCAGACAGGTTGGCGATGCCCGTGGCAATGGCATCGGTAATGACAAGGTCAATGATCGCGGTGCTGCCATCATGGCGGATTTTGCGCGGTGTCACGGTCTGGTGCAGATGGACTTGCGGCCAGCCATTGCCAGCAATCCAGTCATCGGGGAAAAGCAGGTTGCTTTGTGGTTGCAGGCACAGAAGGTCTGCCTTTTTCAAAACATCCTTGTGGCGCGCCTTAAGCACGAGCGGAATGTCCATGCAGATGGTTTGCGGGACATCTTCCATCCAGCTGACCGGGACGCCCGGACCATCGCAATTCTCGGGGTCGGGGCGGAGTTCGCAATAGGACGGAACGATATTGTCCATGACGAAATCAAGCCGCATTGGCCCTTTGCCCGCCGAAAACACAAGGGTTTCAAGCGCCTCTTCGTTCGGGGCCAGCCACTGAAAATGATTGATCGCCCATGCGCTGCTGGCGCGCATGTCCATGACCGCAAAGGCGGCCGGGCGGTCCATATCGGACATTTCCGCCGTGCTGTCATCGGTCGCACTGGCATGCGCACCTGGTGCGATCAGGGGCGAGACGACGACGAACAGGGCGCTGAGATATCGAAGGCTTGCGGGCATGTTTTACTCTCGGTCACAACATGTCTTGTTTTGTCTCAGAAGCTTACGCCAGTTTTGAGACGCTTCACAGTGCAAACAATTGCATGACGATCAGGCTAGCCATGCGGTTTTTCGATGCGTGCAAGGATATGATCGGAAACCAGTTGTGCCGAGGGTGAAAGCCGATGGCCGCGCGCGGTGATCAGGCTATAGGGTTTGATTTCAATCGCGCCATCAAAGGGCAGTTCGGTAATCAGCCCGCCACTGGTCAGCAGGGTTGTGACTTCCTCGGCCATCGGGGCAATGGCGTTGGTGTCTGATAGGGTCGCCAGCGTCACCAGAAGGGACGCGGAATTCAAACTCGAATGCGGCAAGGGCAGGTGGCGTGAAATAAACACATCCTCGATCGTACGACGCATCAGGTTGCCGGGCGGTGGCAAGATCCATTCGAACTGGGCAAGGCGGGCAAGGGTGATCGGCTTGTTGCTTTCAAGCAGCGGATGACCGGTGCGCACCATCAGGCGGATTTTCTCGCTCCTGATTTCGCGGATGTTAAACAGGCGCGGGTCCATATCCTCGGGCACGCGGCCAATGACAAAGTCATGATCACCAGCGAGCAAATCCTTGATCAGCAAATGCGATGGCCCAACCCCGACATGGGCCTCAAGCAAGGAGTTGACGGCCTGAACACTGCGGATGGCGGGCACGACCAGTTCAACGGCTGCCGCGGTCACCGCCCCTATAAAGACAGTGCCGCCCCCATGTTTGATATCCTCGATCTCGCGTTCGGCTTCGCGGATTTCAATCAGCATGCTGCGCGCCCGCCGGGCAAGGGCGCGTCCGGCATTGGTCATCTCGATCCCGCGCGCACTGCGGACACATAACCGCGCCTCAAGGATGGTTTCCATCTCAGACAATAGTCTAGAGGCAGCCGGTTGGGATGTCTTGAGCATGTCAGCCGCCAGACTGATCTGACCGGTCTCTTCCATCGCGACAATCATGCGCAGGTGACTAAGCTTAAGCCCCCTCTGAAACAGGTTTCCAGAGCGGAAAAGCAGGGATTTCGCAGAACTGAGCGGGAGCAGATTGGATGTCTTGGCCATAATGGATTCCTCCGGTATGGCGTGATTTTAGTATATCAATTTTGATATGCAAGTTTCGAAAATGTTTATTTGATTGTTATGTAGGGCGTCTGAATAATGGCGCCGTGTCCTTTGGGAAATAGGATGCAATATCAATTGAAAACAAAGACACGACGTATGCAGGTCACGAATGCCTGTGAAAGTCGGGCGTAAAGAATAATGGCATGTATGCCGTGTCTTTTAGGGAGGATAGCTATGAAACGTCTCGGTGCCGTAATGGCAGGGGTCGCCTTTGGCGCGGCCGCAATGATGAGCCCGATGAT
>NZ_DCAO01000134.1:17705-18836 GCF_002311515.1 Thalassospira sp. UBA1131 | reverse complement strand
ATCAGGGCAACAAACCCGATTGTCAGATAAATCCGCAAAACGATCTCGCTGGCAATGCGGCCAAGATCAAGGTTTTGGCTGATCGCATACAGGCCAAAATGGATCATCACATAGCAAAAGGCAGCCACACCAACTTGGCGGCGCACCTGTACCAGTTTTGAAAATCGGGTTATTCGGCGAAGCGGTGTCACCAGAAGCGTGATCAGTAATATCCGGATGGTCCATTCACCGCTTTCCAGAATGGCTTCCTTGACCGGGATGGTTGCCCCGCCCTCGGCAATGACCGGCCACAACAACACGATGCCGGGCACAAGAAGTGCAATAAAGACAGCCAGTTTGAAAAAGGAAAACCGCCCGGAAGGATCAAGCCATGGAAACATACAAAATAACCCTGTCAGGTTTCGCCGATCCCCCAGTCAAAAAGCATTTGGTGGTCGCCGTCACTTAAATTGCCATCAACTTTCCGCGAGGGCAGCCATTCGCACGCCCGTGACATGCTTGGTGACGCATATCAACGTTGCAGGAAGCCACCACTCATATAACATTCATACACAGTGATCACCCGAAGTGGATGAACCCAAATGGCCGAATTTCAAAATCCCACCGACCCGGAAATCAAAACGCTTCTGGAAACGACAAAGACCATCGCGCTTGTTGGCGCCAGCCCCAAGCCGGAACGCCCGTCAAACCGGGTGATGAAGTTCCTGCTTGATCAGGGATACAAAGTTATTCCGGTCAATCCCGGTCAGGCAGGCGGCACCATTCACGGTCAGACTGTTGTAGCACAACTTTCCGATATCGCCGATCCGGTCGATATGGTCGATATTTTCCGTAACAGCGAGGATGCGGCTGGCGTCGTCGATGAAGCCATCGCGATTGGTGCAAAGTCGGTCTGGATGCAGCTTGGCGTGATCAATCCAGAGGCTTGTGCGAAGGCCGAGGCAAACGGCATGACCGCGGTCATGGATCGCTGCCCGGCAATTGAACTGCCACGCCTGGCCTAAAGTACCAGTCCGACAGGACGCCATTGCATTACGACAACAAAAAAGGCACCGGATCATCCGGTGCCTTTGTCGTTTCAAAACATCTTTGAAAAGCTTAGCTAAGCCCGCACTGCGCAATCAGATCCGG
>NZ_DCAO01000134.1:14598-17418 GCF_002311515.1 Thalassospira sp. UBA1131 | reverse complement strand
ATGTAACCATCCGGGAAATAAACCGCGACATCCTCTGCCAGCAGGATACGATCGCCGATGACCTGGCCAGAACGCAGAAGTTCCTTGATTCGCGTGCCCGGAATTTCACCGGAGAACGCATTGAAACGCAGGGTCTTTCCGTCGCCGCGCAAGTCAGCGAAATAACGTTCAAACGGAACGACCGGTGTTTTGTCTGCCGCGCGCGCAGTCGGCAAGACCGACATGGTTGCAACTGCCAGTGTGGCAACTGCAAGAGCAACGCCCCCCGAGCGCCGCGAAAAGACCGTCTTGATGGCCTTCAGCATTTGTCCCCGCCTCTCACTTAAATCAGGAATACAATCCAGAGATTATTCACATTAATCCCAAATTCAACACCTGTTTCCGCGAAAAATCGCCAGATCGTCAAAACCACATAGAAAAACAACGAGGTGGCATTATGCCACCTCGTTGCCAAAGATTTGGTAAATGTCGGTGATTAGTCGACAGAAATCGTCACACGACGGTTACGCGGCTCGCGAACACCATCCGGAGTCGGGATCAGAAGATCGCCTTCACCAACGGCATCCTGCGAAACCATGTCGCCTTTCACACCGCGACCGGTCAGCTCGCTAAGGGCTGCTGCGGCACGACGCTCGGACAGACGCAGGTTGTAGGCTGCCGGACCCGCGGCGTCAGCGTGACCAACGACGGTGATGTCACCCATCGAGGATGCCCACTGCTCAGCAGCTGCATCAAGAACACGCTCGGAAACCGGGGTGATCGCAACGCTGTCAAAATCGAAGAAGATGGTGAACAGACGCGGCTCAGCAGCTGCAACCGGGGCTACAACAACGGCCGGCTGTTCTGCACGCAGCTCAGACATTGCAGCTTCGAAATCTTTCCAGCACTGGCTGATCAGCTCGGTCTGCCAGCCTTCTTCGCTTTCCTCGACCCAGCAGTCAAAGCGAGACTGTGCGATCGCTGCGGTTGCCGGCATTGCTTCGCGCTTGCCGTCGTCAAGAAGGGCCAGAAGTTCGTCACGGACGGCGCGTTTCTGTGCAATTTCCTCATCAGAGAAGCGCCAGTTTGCCGGATCTTCCGGAAGAACAATGGTGTCACCGCTTACGCGACCGGCTTTCTTCGCAAAGAAGTCGGCATCGAAGAAGTCATACCATTCGTCCGCTTCGCGCTGTGCGTATGCAAGATATTCGGCCTTAAGCGCTTTACCGAAGTCAGTGGTCGGCTCTTCGGACGAGAGCGCAGACGAGACCGAGCTGCTGTAGGTGAACGGGTTACCGCCGTAAGGTACCGCGGTGCCGCTGTTGTCCACACTGCTACATGCACTCAGAAGCGCAACGCCACCAAGAGCACAAAGAATTTTCGGATTGATCTGCATGTCTTACCCCTGTCATTAAGGTTGTTCTTCAGCTAATAACTTAACACCAATGATGGTGGAATTATGGTCTTAAACGAACAGAATTCTGGTTTGTTCCAGCCATCTGTAAAAAATGGTGTTGGCGTCCTACTTTTCAAGCGCACTCAAACCTGTAATGCTAATCCTCTCATACAGAAGTATGGTTGGCAATCAACACAATTATGACACGGAGCGGACGAGGTTCAAATGATTGAAACCGATGTAGCGACCATCACAGAAATGCTTAAAGGATTTGCACTGGGCTTTGGCCTCGATTTGCTTGGCGCTGTGCTGATACTAATCGTTGGCTGGTGGGCCGCCGGCCGGGCGGCAGCATTGGTCCGCCATTCCCTAAAGAATACAAAGTTTGTTGATGCGACTTTAAAGCCGCTTGCATCAAGCATTGTGCGTTACGTGATCTTGATTTTCGTCATCGTCGCCGTTCTGTCGAACTTCGGCGTCGAAACAACCAGCATCATCGCCGTTCTCGGTGCCGCTGGTCTGGCAATTGGTCTTGCCCTGCAGGGGACACTATCAAATATTGCCGCCGGAGTCATGATTCTTATCCTGCGTCCGCTCAAAATTGATGAATTTATCGAAGCTGGTTCGATTTCAGGCACCGTCGTTGAAATAACATTGTTTACCACCTTGCTCAAAACGCCGGATGGTGTGTTTATTTCTGCCCCGAACTCGCAAATCTGGAATAGCGCGATCAAAAACTATTCGCGCAACCCAACCCGCCGCCTCGATATCAAGGTTGGCATTGCCTATGATGACGATGTTGATGCGGCCCTCGAATTTCTTAAAAACCTTGTCGCATCCGATGAACGCGTACTCAAGGATCCGGAACCGATGAGCTTTGTCGCCACCCTTGGCGAAAGCTCGGTCGATCTGACCGCACGTGGCTGGGTTGCGACCAGTGAATTCTGGCCGACCTTCTTCGATCTGACCCGTAAATCGAAAACGGAACTCGAAGCTGCCGGTTTCTCTATTCCCTTCCCGCAGCGCGACCTGCACGTCATCGAAAGTGCAGAAACCGCAAGCACCGCAAAATCCATTGCAAAGCCGGCTGCCAAACCTGCGGCAAAAACCGCGGCCAAGAAACCGGCAACCCGTTCACGGTCAACCGCCTCGAAAACGGCGACCAAGACCACGGCTGCGAAAAAGCCGACAGCATCCAAAAGCTAATCTCCTTTTCACAAAACCACATTTCGAAAGAGGCCCCAACGGGCCTCTTTTTTTATTTGAGTGACGGACGCCACAACGTACACCGCGTCAACTTCCTCGCACGTAGTAGTCCGCTGTTACCCGCCCAGCTTGTATCAGGCGTATAGTTCCCTGCCCTTGCCCAAAAGCGGCAAATGAAAACAAGCGGGAGGATAAAACATGTCTGCGAAAAAAATTCTGATGATCACCGGCGACTATGC
>NZ_DCAO01000134.1:13634-14543 GCF_002311515.1 Thalassospira sp. UBA1131 | reverse complement strand
CATGTCGACGCCGTTTGCCCGGACAAGAATGCCGGCGATACGGTTGCAACGGCCATCCATGATTTCGAAGGTGATCAGACCTATAGCGAAAAGCGCGGCCACAACTTTGCCCTGAATGCCGATTTTGCAACGGCGCGTGCCGAAAACTATGACGCGCTTGTCATCCCCGGCGGTCGTGCACCGGAATATCTGCGCCTGAACGAAGATGTCATTCGTCTGGTGCGTGATTTCCATGCCGCCAACAAACCGATCGCTGCTGTCTGCCATGGCGCTCAACTTCTTGCAGCCGCCGATATCATCAAGGGTCGCAAGGTTTCCGCCTATCCGGCCTGCGCACCGGAAGTCAAACTTGGCGGCGGCACCTATGCCGACATCGCCATTGATGATGCCTGCATCGACGGCAATCTAGTAACCGCACCGGCTTGGCCGGCACATCCGAAATGGATGGCGGCTTTCCTCAAGGTTCTTGGCACTGAAATCAATTTGTAATCTATCGGCGCCCAAACGGTGATTGCGTTTGGGCGCCATTTGATCGACCATTGCGCCAAACAAAAAGAAAACCGCTGCACATCTCGTAACGGCGGCACAAACAGGAAAGGGCGTTCAAATGTGTCAGATTTATTCTGGAACTGACCCGGAACTTTATCAGTCTGTCAGCCGGTCTGTGCGGATTAACGGCGTTGTCACAAGTCTGCGCCTGGAGCTGCGTTTCTGGCAGATTCTTGATGAAATCGCCGCGGGTGAAGGTTTCAGCACCCCGCAGTTTCTCGGTAAAATCCACGACGAGGTCGTCGCCCAACGCGGTGACATCCCGAATTTCGCATCGCTTGTGCGCGTGATTTGTACCGTATATCTGGAAAAACAGGCTGGCCTGCATGTTCATGTCCCGGCAAACACCGCGACATCACA
>NZ_DCAO01000134.1:12808-13533 GCF_002311515.1 Thalassospira sp. UBA1131 | reverse complement strand
GTGCTGAAGCCGCCGCTGGTCATGATGCTGGGCGTCGCATTGCGCTTCAAGGTCGGCTCGGCCGGTTTGATGATGCTGTTGCGGCGATGCATGCCCGCAGCCGCCCCGAAATCGATCTGTGACCGCCCGACAAGATCAGCCGCCGTGATCCGCGGCCCGGCTGCATCCGCATTGCCCGATGCATTGATCGGTGTTTGCTTGGCATGTGGCAACTGCTGTTTCTGCTTTGCCTCATAGATCCAGCGCAATTCCTGCTTCAGGGTCTGGTATTCCGGCGTATCGGGTGCCGAATTGACTTCATTGACGATCTGAAGCTTTACCATCTGCGGGAACCGATCAAGGCGTTCCAGCAGCATGAATTTCACACTTGGCCGCACTGCGTCTGAGCGCATCAGTTTCATCACCAGACGGCGATAGATATCAATCCTAAGGTTGCCATTTGATGCGAGTTCGATGAATTCCTCGACAAACTCGCGCGCGGCCATCTTGCCATCCAGCAATGCGCGCAGGTTATCCCCCATCGCCCGGCGATAGGCTTCGCGGATCTCCACGACGTGATTGGAGGCGCGTGTACGCACAAGATGAAATGCTTCTGGGCTGAATGCGTTCTTGGTCAGAAGCTTTGCGCAATCGGCAACCAGTTCATGCTTGGTTGCTTCGGAAACGACTTCAAAGACCCCGGTGATCAGTTCCTTGCATTTGGCATGCGGCCCCATACGGATCGC
>NZ_DCAO01000134.1:6884-12628 GCF_002311515.1 Thalassospira sp. UBA1131 | reverse complement strand
TTGATGGTAAGGGCATGTTTCAGCCCGTCATAAGAGATGCCGTGATTGCTGCTCATGGCACTCAGTCCTCTTTGAGACCTTTGGACCGCCTGTCAGAGACGAGCCCCTCGAGCCCGCCACTGTTGCGCCCGCTGCGCGGTCGAAGTCCCTGACCGCGCGACATGGTCCTGCCGGTTGGCTTTGCCGTCTGTGCAGATGCCGGCGCAGGTTCGCTTTCTTTTTCGACCTTCATGCGCGAAGCCACCGGCTTCATGTCGCTAAAGAAATCGATGTACCAGTCCATATCGGCAGCTGCCATTGCAAAACGACCACCGGCCGCCGGGCTTTCAATTGCCGATTCCGGGATACCGTTGCTGATCTGCAAGACGACCGCTGCAGGTGCGGTCATCCCTGCCCGCCATGCAAGGGCTGTGATCGCCCGGGCACTGCCGGAATCAAGGATTTTGGAAACGGCATTGGCGCGAATTTGCGCGTAATGGGCAAGTGCCTGAACCACCAGTGCATCATCATTGCGCGACAGGGCATCAAGCACATACTGGTCAATCGTCATCTTGGCATCTGTTGCCTCAATGACATCGTTGTCGACCATTTCATTGTCTGCGATCTCGACATCCATGTCTCTATCACGCGACGGCATCAGCATCCGGTTTTCAAAACGGGCCTTTTCAATCCGCTGACGGACCGACTGGCGCAACGCGCGGGCAACCTCGGTCCGCATCCGGCCCTGCTCGACCAGCGTGTCAAACAGGGACGCCATGATGAAATGGGCAATACGGCGCTGGGCCTGACGTGAAATGCGATTCTGACCACCGAGGATATCGTTCTCCGGCACCTTTGGTTTTGCGGTCTTTTCAACAAAATGCGGCGTCATCGGCACAACGTTTCGCGGCGCGTCATCAGATGACAGCAACCGGTTCAACAAACCGCCCTTTTCCTTTTCCGCCTGCTGCTCGATCAGGCGGGCCTTGGCGGCGGCCTCAAGCTCGGCACGTTCACGTTCGGCTGCGGTCTGAATAAATTCACCGCGCCCACGCATGATATCAAGGAAATCGGAATCGCTCAGAAGCTCGATATAATCGGCAATCGATACGCGGCCAATCGCCTGAATATCCTGACGCAGGCGATTTGCGGCCTGACGGGTCATATACGGTGTATGGCCCAGCTCCTGTTCGATCAGCGCAATCACCTGCGGGCGATAACAGTCGCCCATATTGGCAATCGCCGAAACAAACTCGTCAACCATTTCCAGTCGTTCAGACGGGCTCAAATCTGTCAGATGCCGACGCAGACGGCGCGCCACATCCATACGCACGTCGCTGTCAAAATCAGGTACATCCTCGGCATCGTCGAGCGCGTCCAGTTCAGACGACAGACGGGCTGCGTGTTCAAGGGCCGATGCATCGGCGTTATTTTCGGAAACATGTCTGCGGGGAATCGCGCGACCCTGAACGCGACCTGTATCAGATCCAAACGTTTCAGGTGCGATGGTGCGAACAGTGTCGGCCAGATCACGCAGCTTGGCCGAGGCTTTATCATCAAGCCCCCCATCGCCCGCATTTTTCTGCCGATTGAACATCCAACTCAGCATTATCGCAGTAATTCCCCTGGTCCCGTGCCTGGCGGCGTATCGACATCGACGTTGCGATGCCTTATTTTTGTGTTTTGTCAGAACAGCTTAACCCAAACTGACAGTGTTACACAACCAGACAAGGCGTCTAATTTTCATAACCCAATCTCAAGGGCACATATCAATAGACAGAGCCTTGATTACAGAATGACTATCGGCGCAAAGACTCAAAAAAACATTAACGATACAGGGGTCTATGCCCCCTCCTGCCCGTTGCCATCGAAAAACCTGCACGCCGACGAAATTCTGGCAGTCTGCGCAAATGAAAACGGGCGCCCCAAAAGGACGCCCGTCATCGAAAATCGTTTCACGCAATCACTTGCGTTAATTATTGCCGACCCATGCAATGCGCAGAATATTGGTCGCCCCCGGCGTTCCGAACGGCACACCAGCGGTGATAACAAGCGAATCACCCGGTCCTGCAAATTCTTCACGCTTTGCCACTTCGGTGGCGATCCCGACCATTTCGGCAAAGTTGGTGGCATCACGGGTAAAGACCGGATGCACGCCCCAGCACAAGGCAAGGCGACGTGCGGTCTGAATCCGCGGGGTCAGGCCAAGAATTGGCACTTCCGGACGTTCACGTGCAGCACGGAATGCCGTCGACCCGGACGATGTATAGTTAACAACTGCCTTCGCACCAATGGTGGTGGCCACCTGACGGGCGGCTGCACTGATTGCATCCGGTGCGTTATGCTCCGGATCCGGGCGGTTGGCGTCACGCATACGGTAATAAAGATCGTCCTGCTCCACACGGCGCAGGATACGGTCCATGATCGAAACGGTTTCAAGCGGATATTTACCAACCGCACTTTCGGCTGACAGCATCACCGCATCGGCACCGTCATAGATCGCAGTCGCAACGTCGGATGCTTCGGCACGGGTCGGTGCCGGATTGGACACCATCGAGTCAAGCATCTGGGTTGCAACGATCACCGGCTTGCCAGCTTCGCGGCACGCTTTGATGATACGTTTCTGCAGGATAGGCACATCTTCCGGTGGGCATTCGACACCAAGGTCACCACGGGCAACCATGATCATGTCCGACAGATCGACAATCTCATCAAGGTGATCAATCGCCTGCGGCTTTTCCAGTTTGGAAACGATGGCTGCACGGCCCTGAATGATCTTGCGGGCCTCGGCAACGTCTTCGGGGCGCTGCACAAACGAAAGCGCCACGAAATCAACGCCCATCTCCAGACCGTAATCCAGATCGGCACGGTCCTTTTCGGTCAGCGGCGAGAGCGGCAACATCACATCCGGAAGGTTGACACCCTTGCGGTTGGAAAGCGGCCCACCGGTAATGACGGTACATTCGGCCGACTTGTCGTCGCATTTCTCGACACGCATGCGCAGTTTGCCATCATCAAGCAGCAGGTTCGCACCCGGCTTGATTGCAGCATAGACTTCCGGATGCGGAAGCGACACGCGCGTGTTGTCACCCGGCTTCTTGTCCATATCGAATTTGAACGTATCACCGGCGGTGAGTTCAACCTCACCGTCGGCAAAGGTGCCAACACGAATTTTCGGACCTTGAAGATCCATCAAAATACCGATCGGGCGGCCGAGTTTTTCTTCGACGACACGGATCGCTTCAAAACGGGCCAGATGTTCTGAGTGTTCCCCATGCGAGAAGTTCAGGCGGAACACATCCACACCTGTCTGCACAATTTTCTCGAGGATTTCTGGCTTTGAACTTGCCGGCCCCAGGGTCGCGATGATCTTCGCCTTACGTTGACGGCGCATCGGCTACTACCTCTTGTTATTCGGTTTACACGTGAGCCTTCCCGCTTCGGCCTGCATCTGCGGCGAGACGAAAAGGCGTCCTGATCTTTTCTGGGGGTAACCCCTTAATAATCAATCAGCCCCTATTTGAACAGGGACTTTTCATTAAATGCCTTTACAAAAATGTGATTTTTCGCTGGACAATTACAAGAAGCACCTTCTTTAAAGAACCCGTACCGGTGAAACGTGCCGGTCAAAAACGAATGCCCAACAGACCAATTTTACGGCGCAGACAGGACCCTTTTCATGAGCAAATGGCACCACCGCTTTCTTGGACTTGCAGCCCATATTGCAGACTGGTCAAAAGACCGCAGCACCCAGGTCGGTGCCGTTGTCATCGGCCCGAAAAAAGAAATTCGTGCTGTTGGCTATAACGGGTTTCCGCGCGGGGTCGATGACGAAGTCGAAAGCCGCCATCAGCGTCCGGAAAAATACGCCTATACCGAACATGCCGAACGCAATGCGATTTATAATGCCAGCTACACCGGCACATCCCTTGATGGCTGCGCCCTGTATGTCACGCACTTTCCATGCTGTGATTGCGCACGCGCCATCATTCAGGCGGGCATCGCCGAGGTCTATGTCGACAAGTCAAAACTAACCCCGGACTTTCTTGAACGCTGGGAACAGGATATGAAGATATCGACCGAAATGTTCGAGGAGTCCGGTGTTGCCGTTAAGGTGATTGATGACGACGGCGTCACCAAGCCCATGAAATAAAAAAGATCTTCCTCTTTACTATTAAAAAAAAGGCCCAATATTGGGTGTGTTCAAACCGGACGCGAGCATCAAAAACAAAAAGACGTAAACGTCGTTTGTTCTAACTTTTCAACTGGCTTGGGGTCAGTATTTGTCAGATTTTCGGGCTGAACACAGAGTGGTTTGGCCTTGCTGGAAACCAGACAAAGGTATAAGGGTTTATACATCAGCAACTGGTTAGATTTGCTGCTGTATCCCCCTGAACAGCGACGCATTTCGTGATGATGCTCAGGAACCGAGGCCGGATGAACGCGAAAATAGACTTTAGTAAGATTAGTTTTCTGATCGTTGACGGGGACAAGATTTCAGCTCAGGTGGTCTATGACACGCTCGCCTATCTCGGAGCCAGTCATATCCAGCGTGTAAAATCGCCGAATAATGCCTTTGACGTACTACGCACCGAAAAAATTGATATCGTGATTTGTGAATGGCGCTTGCGCGGTATGGATGGCCTCGAATTCCTCGATGTCATGCGCAATTCGACCAATTCGCCAAACCGGTTCATTCCGGTGATTATGCTGACCGCACATTCCGAGATGCGTTATGTGACGACGGCACGTGACCTTGGGATTACTGAATTTCTTGCCAAACCCTTTAACGCCAAGGCACTTTACAGCCGTCTGGTTTCGGTGATCGCCCGACCAAGACGTTTCATTAACACTGGAACGTATTTTGGCCCGGACCGACGTCGCAGACAGGTCCAGTTTGATGGTCCTGATCGTAGGAGCCTTGACGAATGACCCATTATGACTGGGGAAGCGGAGCCATCGTGAAGCCGGAAGAACCTAAGAAAAAGAAGAATGTGCAGATCATCCCTGCGCAGACCGATCTGAAACGCAAAGCTGTCAACTTCATCAAGGGATTTGACATCAACCTGTCACCTGAACAGCTTGAAGAGCTCGAACAGGTTGTACAGCGCAGCTCCGAGACCTTTGTCCGTGACATCGGCAAGGACCTGATGGAATGCCGCAAACTGGTAATCAACGCCCTGCGCGACAAGCCCAAGCGGCCAGAAGCCATCATCGCGGCAAATGACCTTGCCTATTCGGTCAAGGCCCTGGGCGGAACGTTCCAGTATCCCCTGATGACCCAGATCGCAAAATCGATGGAAATCTTCGTTGCCGACCGCACCACGGCCAACGAAAAACAGCTGCTGGTGATCCAGCTTCACATCGACTCGCTTTATGTCATTCTGGCCGGCCGCGTGACCGGTTTTGGTTCAACCGTCGAACAGGCAACTGTCGCGGCCCTGACCAAACTGACCGAACGCTACGCAGAACCGCGCGAATAGCCCACGCCTCTTGACCGCAGACGATCTCGCTTACTGGGAAGCATTTCACGATGCAGTCTCAGGTGGTGCTTATGCGCGCCTTGCAATCCCACATATCCCCCTCACCTGCCTGCCTTCGCAAAGCCCGACAGGTGAACTTTAACGTGCCCGATGCAGGGTCGGTTTCTACCGCCGGAAGAACGCGGTTAAAAATTGAAAAATCATGGCAAAAAAGCGCTTGCACCACCTGTGACCGGCTGCTAAAAACCGCGCCACGCACCATGCGGGTGTAGCTCAGTTGGT
>NZ_DCAO01000134.1:6486-6750 GCF_002311515.1 Thalassospira sp. UBA1131 | reverse complement strand
CATTCCCTCCCTGATTGGGAATGATGCACAAAATAAGCGCCGCGATTTTTCGCTGGCGCTTTTTTGTTTTCCACTCGCTTTTTACACATCTGCCCACCCCGGATCGACCGCTTTTCGCTGCGAAACAGGCGTCGCATCGAGGCTGCCAAGGACGATCAGCCAGGTAAAATTCCGGTCCGTCTTTTTTTTGCAAAAAAGCCCTTGCCAGACCGAACCACCCCTTATATAAACCGCGCCACGCCATGCGGGTGTAGCTCAGTTGGT
>NZ_DCAO01000134.1:0-6277 GCF_002311515.1 Thalassospira sp. UBA1131 | reverse complement strand
CGGGAAAGTTGTGCCATTTGCTGATTTAGACAGCATTGCTGACCGACTGGTCATTGATTAATCGTATAAATTATGCTCAGCTCCACATGCACTAAGCGAACCTGCAGGCCGCCCCGCAATTATAAGGGCCTGAAGGCGTCGATAGAACTCCGGATGGTTATAAAGCTGAGCCCGTCTCGTTTTGGCCCTCCCTTTCGATAGCCGATCAGTCCACGCATTGGCCTGCAGTCCCACAACAACAATCGGGAGGCGCATCATGCGCAAATTTATTGCAGGGCTGGTCATGGGGACCGCGCTCGCGACCGCACCTATGATGGCACAGGCCGAAACGCCGAAAAATGCTTTGGTCATGGCTTTTGCCATTGATGACATCATCACGCTCGACCCGGCTCAGATTTTCGAATTCTCGGGCGCTGAATATGCCGGTAACACCTATGATCGCCTGATCGGTTTCGACAATGACGATGTGTCGAAGATCTATGGCGTCGTTGCCGAAAGCTGGGATGTCTCCGAAGACGGCAAGACCTTTACCTTCAAAATCCGTGACGGCATTACCTTTGCCTCTGGTAACGAACTGACCGCCGAAGACGCAGCCTTCTCCTTGCAGCGCGTGATCCTGCTGGATCAGTCGCCGGCCTTCATTCTGGGCCAGTTCGGTTTCACTGCCGACAACGTCAAGGAAAAGATCTACGCCACCGACGATTCCACGCTGGTCATGGAAGTCGACAAGCCTTACGCACCAAGCTTCGTGCTGTACTGCCTGACCGCTGGCGTTGGCTCGGTTGTCGACAAGGAAGAAGTCCTTGCCCATGAAGTGGACGGTGACCTTGGCCACGAGTGGCTCAAAACCAACTATGCCGGTTCCGGCCCGTTCAAACTGAACAAGTGGACTGCGGGCGAAAGCCTTAGCCTGACCGGCAACGAAGATTACTGGGATGGCGCGCCAGAAATGAAGCGCGTGATTATCCAGAGCGTCAAGGAAGCCGCAGCTCAGCAGCTCCTCCTTGAAAAAGGCGATATCGATATTGCCCGTAACCTCGAAGCCGATCAGCTGGCTGCCATTTCTGACAATGACGACATCAAGATGATGTCCAAGGGCAAAGGTGCGCTGTGGTATCTCGGTCTGTCGCAGAAAAACGAATATCTGTCGAACCCGAAAGTCCGCGAAGCTCTGAAATACCTTGTGGATTACAAAGGCATTTCCGAAACCATCCTGGCTGGTCGTTCGCAGATCCATCAGGCCTTCCTGCCTGAAGGTTTCCTGGGCGCCTATAACGAGAACCCCTATTCCCTGGATGTCGAAAAAGCCAAGGCCCTTCTGGCCGAGGCCGGCTATCCGGACGGGTTCAGCGTAACCATGGACACCCGTAACACCACCGCGATCATGGCGATGGCTCAGTCGATTCAGGCGACCTGGTCACAGGCTGGCATCAATCTGGAAATCATTCCGGGTGATGGCAAACAGACCCTGACCAAATACCGCGCCCGTCAGCACGATATCTATATCGGTCGCTGGGGCCCGGACTATCAGGATCCGCACACCAACGCATCGACCTTTGCATGGAACCCGGACAACTCCGACGATGCCGCTGCCAAGCCGCTTGCTTGGCGTAACTCGTGGGATGCCGGTGACTTGACGGCAAAAACCGATGCCGCCACGCTGGAACGCGACGATGCGAAACGTGCTGCGATGTATGTCGATCTTCAGAAAGCAGTTCTGGAAAACGGTCCGTTCGTGATCATGTTCCAGGAAACCGAGATCGCATCCATGCGCGGTAACGTGAACAACTTCGTCCTCGGTCCGTCATTCGATAACAACTATTATCGTTATGTCACCAAAGACTAATCTCGACGAAGGAGACAACGGTCGTAATGTCCGCTGTTAAACGCAAAAAACGGGACGGGCGCAACCGCGCCCGTTTCGCTTCCGGCCCGACGGGAACTTTCCTGCGGCTGGTATTCTCGCTTGCCATTACATTTTTTGGCCTGCTGCTTGTCACATTCCTGATCGGTCGCGTGTTGCCGATTGATCCGGTGCTGGCCGCTGTTGGTGATCATGCATCGCAAAGCACGTACAACCGCGTGCGCGAAGAAATGGGGCTTAACCTGCCGCTTTGGCAGCAATTTTTTATCTATGTTTCCAATGTCTTGCAGGGCGATTTTGGCCAATCTGTGCTGACCTCCAACTCTGTGCTTTACGACATCAAACGCGTCTTCCCGGCCACCCTTGAACTGGCAACCATTGCCACGATCATCGGTGTTGCTTTGGGTATTCCCGCTGGCGTATTTGCCGCCATCAACAAGGGCAAATGGCCTGACCACGTGGTTCGCGTGATCGGTCTCGCCGGCCATTCCATGCCGATCTTTTGGCTGGGTCTGATGGGGCTTCTGGTATTTTACATGAAGCTCGACTGGGTCGCGGGTCCTGGGCGTCTTGATTCGTTCTACGTTGATTTCATTGAACCCACCACAGGTCTGATGCTGGTTGATACCCTGATCGAAGGCGACATAGACCTGTTTTGGAACGCTGTCTCGCACATTGTTCTGCCTGCCTCGATCCTGGCCTATTTCTCTTTGGCCTATATCGCCCGCATGACCCGTTCCTTCATGCTCGAACAGCTTAGTCAGGAATACATCCTGACCGCGCGGGTCAAAGGCATTTCCGAACATCGCATCATCTGGCGTCACGCTCTTGGCAATGTCATGGTTCCGCTGGTGACCGTGATTGCGTTGTCTTATGCCAATTTGCTGGAAGGCTCGGTTTTGACCGAAATCGTCTTCGCTTGGCCGGGGCTTGGCCTTTACATCACCAACTCGTTGCTCAATGCCGATATGAATGCGGTTCTTGGTGGCACGATTGTGGTCGGTGCGGTCTTTATCAGCGTGAACATGCTTTCTGACGTGCTTTACCGCCTGCTCGACCCCAGAGCGCGGAGATAATCATGACAACACAAACAAACACTTCGCAAACCGGCCTGAAACAATGGCTGACATCTGATGCACCGCAATCGCGCTGGCAGGCAAAATGTGGCCGCGTCTGGCTGGGCTGGTTGAAATTTACCGAAAACAAGCTTGCCATGATCGGTCTTTCGATCGTGATCGGCCTTATTTTGGTAACGATCTTTGCTCCGCTTCTCGCCCCTTATGATCCGCTGGCAGCTGACCTTACCAACCGTATTCAGCCGCCCGGCGCCGAACACTGGTTTGGCACGGATCAGCTGGGCCGTGACATCCTGTCGCGTGTGATCTTTGGCGCGCAATATACCCTGCTGATCGTTGGCCTCGTGGCAATTACCGCCGCCCCTGTCGGGCTTCTGGTGGGCACAGCCGCCGGGTTCTTTGGCGGTTGGATTGATGCGACCCTGATGCGCATCACCGACGTCTTTCTGGCGTTTCCGAAATTGATCCTGGCACTGGCCTTTGTTGCCGCCCTCGGCCCGGGGATCGAAAATGCCATTCTTGCTATCGCGATTACCGCATGGCCGCCTTATGCCCGTATCGCGCGGGCTGAAACCATCACGGTGCGCAAATCCGACTTCATCGAAGCCGCCCGCCTTCAGGGCACATCGAATATGGGCCTGATCACGGGCCATATCATGCCGATGTGTATCAGCTCGCTTGTTGTGCGTGTCACCCTTGATATGGCAGGCATGATCCTGATTGCAGCCGGTCTTGGCTTCCTCGGTCTTGGTGCACAGCCGCCGATGCCGGAATGGGGTGCGATGGTTTCTGATGGTCGTCAGTTCCTGCTTGAACAATGGTGGGTTGCCACGGTTCCTGGGATTGCCATTCTGATTGTCAGCCTTGGCTTTAACCTTCTGGGTGATGGCCTGCGTGATGTTCTTGACCCGCGTGGAGGCGATTGATCATGTCCAATGAAACCCTTCTGTCGGTCAAAAACCTCGAAGTCACCTTCAACACGCCTAAGGGTGATGTGCATGCCGTGCGTGGTGTGTCGTTTAATCTCGGTCGTGAACGGCTTGGAATTGTTGGCGAATCCGGGTCTGGCAAATCCCAGACTGGGCGTGCCATCTTGGGCCTGACGGCGGCCAACGGTAAAATTACCGCTGATCAAATGACCTTCCATGACGTCGATCTTGCAAACCTGACGCCGAAACAATGGCGCAAGGTGCGCGGTGCGCGTATTTCCATGATCATGCAGGACCCAAAATATTCACTGAACCCTGTCATGACCATTGGCGATCAAATCATCGAGGCCTACCGCGAACACCATAAGGTCAACGCCAAGGAAGCCCGCCACCGCGCGATTGATATGCTCGATGCGGTTAAAATCCGCGATCCAGAGCGGGTATTTAATTCCTACCCGCACGAAGTTTCCGGCGGCATGGGACAGCGCGTCATGATCGCCATGATGCTGATCCCTGATCCTGAATTGATCATTGCCGATGAACCGACTTCAGCCCTTGATGTCACCGTACAACTTCAAGTGATGGCGATCCTTGATGATCTGGTGCGTGATCGCGGCATGGCGCTGATTTTCATCAGTCACGACCTGCAACTGGTTTCAAGCTTCTGCGACCGTGTACTGGTCATGTATCAGGGCCACGTGGTGGAAGAAATCAAGGCGTCCGCCCTGCACGAAGCCAAACACCCCTATACCAAGGGACTTTTGAACTGCTTGCCGAAAATGGATGGCGATCATTCTGATCTGCCGATCCTTGAACGCGAAGCAAGCTGGGCCGAAGGTTAAGGGGTAGACACATGATTGAAATCAACAAACTCAATGCCTGGTTTGACGACAACCACGTTCTCAAGGATGTCGATATCAAGGTCCCGAAAAACGGGTCTTTCGGCCTCGTTGGTGAATCGGGATCAGGCAAATCAACGGTTCTTCGTACCATCACCGGCCTTGTCGATGACTGGGAAGGTGAAATTCTTGTCAACAACAAGGAACTTGGCCCCACGCGCGACAAGACATTCTATCGCCTTGTTCAGATGGTGTTTCAGGACCCGTTCGGATCGCTCCATCCGCGTCATACCATTGACCGCATCCTGACCGAACCGGTCAATATTCACGGGCTTGGCAATTCCGACGCGCGCGTGGTGCAGGCGCTTGAACAGGTCGGCCTCGATAACTCGTTCCGCTTCCGCTATCCCCACCAGCTTTCCGGCGGGCAGCGCCAGCGTGTCGCGATTGCCCGCGCCCTGATCCTTGAACCCAAGATTTTGCTGCTTGATGAACCGACATCGGCCCTTGATGTATCCATTCAGGCCGAGGTGCTTAATCTTCTGTCACGCTTCCGCCGGGAACTTGGCCTGACCTACATCATGGTCAGTCACGACCTCGCCGTGGTGGCCCATATGTGCGACGACATTGCCATTATGAACCATGGTCGTATTGTTGAACGTGCCACCGCAAGCCAACTCGCAGATGGCAGACTTGAACATCCCTACTCGCAACAGCTTTACAAGGCTGCCGGCGGCTATGACCGCGCCGTTGTTGACAGCTTTGTCGACTGGGACTGAACGGAGACACCATGACTTCCGCCACCACACTGAGCTTCGCAACACCCTTCGCCCCGGCCGACAGCAAACTTGCCAACTACCAACGTCGGCATATTCCGTCCTTCACATGGGATGCGCATGCCTGCCTGCCGCTTGATGAAAAGACACCGATAGACCTGCTTGATACCTATGTTGCCGGTCATATCGACTATGTCTGCGTCAATGTCGGCATGGATATGAACAGCATTGCCCACATCCTGCGCGTGATTGCCGCCTTCCGCGCCAAGATTGCCGCGCACCCTGACAAATACATGCAGATCGAAAGCTTTGAGGATTTGGCGATTGCGAAATCCAAGGGCCTGCTCGGCGTCGGGTTTGATCTTGAAGGCTCGGTCATGCTCCAGGACATGCCCGAAATGGTGCCGGTCTTTGCCAAGCTTGGCGTCAAGCAAATCCACTTTGCCTATAACCGTAACAACTCGGTTTCTGGGGGCTGTCATGATGTCGATATCCCGCTGACCGATCTCGGTGTTGAAATGGTCAAGGCTGTGAACACCAGCGGCATGATCATGGATTGCTCCCACACCGGACGGCAAAGCTCGCTTGATATCATGCGGGTCTCATCCAAGCCGGTCGTCTTCAGCCACGCCAACCCCAGGGAACTGGGTGGTCATGAACGCTGCATCGATGATGAACAGATCAAGGCCTGTGCCGATACTGGTGGTGTGATCGGCATTTGCGGCTTCCAGCGTTTCATTAAATCCAAAAACGCGCCGGAAGTCCCCGACATGATCCGCCATATCAAATATGC
>NZ_DCAO01000016.1:18985-22679 GCF_002311515.1 Thalassospira sp. UBA1131 | reverse complement strand
CTTCGACCAGACCATCATCAGGCAGAAGCGTACAGCATGTCGCCTCATAGGCTGACCACACGCGCGCTGCATCAATGGCCGCGTCTTCACCATCCTTGCCAGAGAAGATATCGGCATAACGGTCAAGCAAGGGCTGATAACCGGGATTGTCTTTGAAACCAGCAGCATCAAGGAAGCGGCGCTCTGCCTCGGGGAAGAACCGCCCCATGCCTTCCATGAACCATTTGATTTCGGATGTCGTGCCAAGAAAGATACCGCGCAGGACAAAGCCTGTGACGCGTTCCGGGCAAGCCTGACCATAGGCCAACGCCAAAGTCGACCCCCACGAGCCCCCAAACACCAGCCAGCGATCAATGCCGCGCTCCTTGCGCAGGGCTTCGATATCGCTAATCAGATGGTCGGTCGTGTTATTTTCAAGGCTGCCGAACGGGCGTGATTTTCCGGCCCCGCGCTGATCAAATAAAATCACACGGTACTTTTCCGGATCAAAGAAGCGGCGGCTGTTATGGGAAATACCCGCACCCGGACCGCCATGCAGGAAGATGACCGGCAGCCCATCGGGGCTACCAACTTCTTCCCAGTAAATCTCGTGACCGTCTTCACGAGGTAACCAACCCGACTGATGGGGCGAAATTTCGGGATAGAGCACGCGAAGGACCTTTTCTGTATTAAATGGGACGCTGTCTTTTCGCCGGTGGCGGCGCGTACAAGAAGTCGCATAAACAACGGTATAAGAACAAGCTCTATTGCGCCTGCGACTAACGGGCGAGGCAGAGCCAGAACGGGTTTTCAAGTGTGATGTAAGGGCCTCCGCGATTTTCAATCACGCCACGTACCCGAACGTCCTGCCCGACCCAGTCCTGCAGGATGTCTTGAAAGTCTTCGCCATTGGCGAATGCATCGCGCAAGGTGGCGTCCAATGCGATGGTGAAATCTTCGCGCCAGTTCGATCCGAAGTTAAGGTAACTGCGCCATTCCTGATGTTCGATGCTTCTGATCGTTCCATCAATCACGGCAAATCTGCCGATTGCATCACGCGCGGTCGGGATATTCTCTGCCCCCGTATCATGGGCCCGCACGTAATAAGCTGTCTCTGGCCCAAGATCGGACCATATGCCAGACTGATTGTTTATTGCGGCGTCCTCAATCCCGACCAGCTCTGACACATCCTGACCGCTCTCAGGAACAAGCATCGCGAGACCGTCAGCCAGAAGCTCAACGCGCCAGTCACCGATTACTTGATCTTCAATACGAACCGGTATTCGTCCGAGAAAATCTGGTTGTTCGGCCAGCGGCGTGACCGAAACCTTGTTGGCACTCGCCTGTTCCAGCCATACCCGTCCCGCATCTTCATATCCTGGTACAAACGCAATATCTGCCAACCGAAATGATTTACCCGGCAGCTCGGCGGCAGTGAGTGCATCAACCGCTTCAATATTGAGCTGCACATCACGCCAAACCGGCCTCGGATCCGTTGATAGCAGCTTTTTAGCATCACCCGCGATGATGTCAGTCCCACAGCGCCAATCGGCGGCCATCACGGGTAGATTGCCCCCGCAAAAGACGACAACAAGCAGCATGAATGTGCATTTACGCCACACCAATGTCGATCCGGCCCAAAAATTTCCCCATTTTTGATGCTTTATCGGTGAATGCGAAAAGATTGAATGATCAAGGAACACGCGCTACCAATTCCCGGTTGGTTTCGCAAATATATTGCGCCACAGCTTACGCGGCCAAAGGACACGAGGAAAGATATCAATGGGCTGGCTGAACTTTCGTTCACATAAACATATTGCAGGCGTGCTTGCAGCGATTGCGCTGAGCACTGCCGTTGCCGGATGTTCGACCAACCGGGCGACAGGCGAAGACAGCTTTACGGCCTTCATGTCGCCCGAGCAGGAAAAACAGATCGGCTCGCAGGAACATCCGAAAATGGTGAAGGAATTCGGTGGTCAATACACCGAAAAGGACCTGCAGACCTATGTGACAGAAGTCGGCGAAAAGCTGGTCGCGGTTTCGGAAACCCCGAACGAGAAATTCACCTTCACGGTCCTCGATTCCCCGGTTGTCAACGCCTTTGCCCTGCCCGGCGGATACGTGTATATCACGCGCGGTCTGGCGGCCCTTGCCACCAACGAGGCAGAATTGGCAGGCGTCCTTGCCCATGAGATCGGCCACGTGGTTGCCCGTCATTCCGCACAACGTTATAGCCGTGGGGTACTGACGCAAATTCTGGCGGGTGGTCTGGCCGTTGCCGTTGGAAACGGTGCTGGCGAGTTAATCGGGACCGGGGCAAACGCATATCTCAAGTCCTTCTCGCGCGAACATGAATTCGAAGCCGACATGCTTGGCATTCGCTATATCACGCGTGCGGGTTATGACCCGGATGCCATGGCGACCTTCCTTGAAAAGCTTCGTGCCCATTCACGACTTCAGGCCAAACTTGCCGGCAGGTCACCTGACGATGTCGATCAGTATGATTTCATGGCAACCCACCCCCGCACGCTTGATCGTATTGAACAGGCCCATCAAAGTGCCAATGTCACTGCGGTTGCCAATCCGGAAAGTGGTGCTGTGCGCTATATGACAGCAATTGACGGTATTCTGTATGGCGACGGCCCGGATCAGGGTTATGTCCGGGGCCAGGAATTTGTCCACGTGCCATTGAATTTCCGGTTTGAAGTCCCCGATGGCTTCACAATGACCAACCAGCCAAATGCCGTTATCGCCCGCGATGGCAAAGGTGCCCAGATCATCTTCGAGGGCGCGCCGGGCGCAAAGGACATGCGCCTTGATAGCTATCTTCAAAACGGGTTCTCGAAACAGATCGCCATCCGCAATATCGAGATGCTCGACATCGAAGGCCAGGAAGCTGCCACCGGCAGTGCTGATATCTCATTGCGTTCGGGGCCTGCACGCCTACGCGTCGTTGTAATCCGTCATGGCAGCTCGGCCTATCAGTTCCTGTTTGTCACGCCACTTGATCAGGCTGATAGCTATAACCTGCCGCTGCGCCGCACGACCTATAGCTTCCGCCCGCTCACCGATCGGGAAAAGAAGATCTATACCCCGCTTCGCATCAAGGTACGTGCGGTAAACCCGGAATATGACCTGCAGACCTTTATTGACGACATGGAAGTCGACAAGGCACCGGCTGATGTCTTTGCCACCATCAACGGCCTTCGCGATGGGCAGGCCCCGGCTGTCGGGTCACTGGTCAAGGTGGTTCGCCACTAAAACGCCAAGCGATCCAACCCCAAAAACGACAAAAGGCAGCAAATTGATGCTGCCTTTTTCTTTTTCGATTGCTCACTTCCCCGAGGGGATAACAGAAAGTCTAGCTGCTTGTGATCTGTTCGATGACCGCACCTTGGCCATCAAGGGCGACCGCGATCAAATGACCACCGCGGCCTGCACCACCATCCAGCGACAGGGTAAATTCACGTTCCTGCAAGCCCGTCTGGCCTTGGGATGCACCGCGCACAATACGAGCACAGTCGTAATACCGTTCGGTGATGGCTTCAAACATTGACCCACCCCACCAGAAGGTATCCGTCTGGCCTGTCAGCGGCCGCGAACCATCCAGCCCGGTATGAACAAAGATCAGGCGCCCATCTGTCGAATAGGCCGCGTGCTTGAGATCAGACATCAATGCGTTATGGCCACTATGGCGGCGCACGGCATCCGCAAA
>NZ_DCAO01000016.1:12029-18786 GCF_002311515.1 Thalassospira sp. UBA1131 | reverse complement strand
TGCTGCAACTTGGACAGCATTTCTTCGGCTGCACCGCGCAGGAAGGCGATATCACTGATATCAACACCATCCTTGGCAATGAAGAAACGGCGAAACAGCAACAGCTCGTTGATGGTTGCAACGACATTTTCGGCCGTGCCATCGCCCCAGTAATTGCCAAGATAGACAAGCCTGTCGCCCGGTTTCATATGTTGCGCAAGTTTCCGGTGAACGGCACATAATGCGCCATGATCACCATTGATTGCGCCGACGACCCAGATTCGCTCAGCCGGCTTGATCGGCGCCAGAACTGTACTCATCGCTGTAACCTGCCCAAAACAAAAATAAAACCGGCCCAAGCGTATATCGCGGGCCGGTTTTTATAAATAGTTGTCTGAAGGGGCCTTCGCAATCAGGCAGCCTTCTGCAAAAGCTTTTCGAGTTTGCCAGATGCCTTGTCCTTGTCGATTTTTTCAATCGCGGCAAGCTCGTCAACGAGGCGCTCGAAAGCAGCTTCGTAGATCTGACGTTCGGAGAAGGACTGTTCCGGCTGGGTCGCGCTGCGGTGAAGGTCGCGCACGACTTCGGCGATCGAAACCGGGTCACCCGAATTGATCTTTGCTTCATATTCCTGGGCGCGGCGGGACCACATGGTGCGTTTCACACGCGCACGGCCCTTAAGGGTAATCAGCGCGGAATCCATCTGTTTTTTCGAGGACAGCTTGCGCAGACCGGAGTTGCCAACTTTGTTCACCGGCACGCGCAGGGTCATGCGGCTAGATTCAAAGGTAATTACATAAAGGCGCAATTCCTGCCCCGCAATTTCCTGGGTTTCCAGGCCATCAACACAGCCAACACCATGTGCGGGGTAAACAACGTAATCGCCAACAGCAAACGGCAACTTATCCGACATCAAGCATCCTTCCGGCCCAATCAGGCCTGGTCATTCAACTGCAACACTACAGAACCAGCGACGCAAAGAGCTGCACGCGACCAAGCTTTTTGGCAAAGTCGCGGTTCAGACAGGAAATTCAAATACGGAAATCCGACATTTCGGAACGAGCCTGTCGAGCCCTTAGCGCGAATTGTGAACCATAACACAACAAGCCATCAGTTTACAGGAATTTTCCCGGCAACCCGTTCAATGCAGCCATGCGCAAAACCCACTGGCGCAAACCAGTGGGTCAAAAATCGCATGTAATATCGGGGGTTAGCCCAAAAATCAGTCGCCCGTTCCCGGGGCTTCGGACAGCAATTCGGTCTTGCCGGATTTGCCGTTCCATTCATCCGCATCAGCAGGCGCATCGCCCTTGCGGGTAATATTTGGCCAAACCTCTGCAAACTTACGGTTGATTTCCAACCAGTTATCCAGATTCGGTTCGGTATCGGGAATAATCGCTTCAGCGGGGCATTCCGGTTCGCAAACACCACAATCGATGCATTCATCAGGGTGAATCACCAGAAAGTTTTCACCTTCATAGAAGCAATCGACGGGGCAAACCTCGACGCAGTCCTGATACTTACACTTGATGCAGTTTTCCGTCACCACATAGGTCATGGTGTAACTCCGTACAGGTTGCGGGGCCAGATTGCGGCTGCACCCGCTTTCGGCCATGTTCTCTCTCGGGAATTGGGTTATCACGCACAGCTGTTGTGTGCAACTCCAATAAAACCCTAATTTTTTACGTAGTATTTTCTTCACGACGCACTGACATGCTGCGTGGCGCCTGCTTCGAGTTCGCCCTCAACGCTGCAGTGCAGCGCAGAACATACAGATTTCTCGCGGCTTTTCCAGTTCCTAAATCCCGCGGAGAATTGCTTTTACCACCGCAAAGCCATAGTCTGCTTCGCAAGGGGTATAACAGAAGAAACTGTGGGGATCGGATTGCCGGAAAAAGGCCTTGATCAACAACGGCTTAGATGGCGCGATCGCTTGTCTGTCAAACAGGCAAGGATTGCGGTCGGCCTTACTTTGCTGATCGGCCTGTTATTCAGTGGCATTCAGATTGTCTGGGATCTTCGTGAAGAACAGAACCTGATTGACCGCACCGTAAACCAGGTTCTGGCGACGCTGCGCGAGTCTGCAACCCAGGCCGCTTATGGTCTGGATGAAACACTCGCAGCCCGTGTTATTTCCGGCCTGTTTGAATATGAGCCTGTCTACGCGGCCGAGCTTCGCGATAACTTCAAAAATGTTCTGGCACGCAAGACCGAACAGCCAATCAATTCCAACCGCACATTCCTGACCCAGATCATGTTTGGGGAAAACCAGGAATACGAAATCCCGCTGAATACAGACGGACCAAACGGTCTGGTCGGCCATCTTAGTGTCAAGATCGACACCGACATGATCGCAGAGGGGTTCATCAACCGTGCATCGCGCATTCTGTTATCGGGGATTGTGCGCAACCTGCTGCTCGGTCTGGTTCTGGTTGCTTTTTTCTATATCACACTGACCAAACCGCTTCTGGGCATTGCCGCACAATTACGCCAAATCGATCCGGAAAAGCCCGACTCTGCTGCCATCAACATTCCGCCGCACCATGCCCGCAATGAACTTGGCATGATCCTGCAGACAACACGTGGTCTGGTCGAACGGGTTTCATCAACACTCGACAGATTGCTTGAAAGCCAGCAAAAGGTCCGCGACCGTGAAAGCCGTCTGAGCGCCATCGTTCAAAATGTCGCGGACGGCATTCTGACCATCACGCCGACGGGCCGCATTGTCGAATGCAATGCAGCAACCAAAGAGATCCTCGGCCTGATGCGTGATGAGACACCGAAGGGCCGTACATTACATGAATTCCTGCTGCCGCGTGCTGTGCCGCTTCTCGAACACAGTCTGGAAGAACTCGCCGCACACGCCCCCGGCGCAGAGGCCGTCGAAAAACGCTTTACCCTGCCGATTGTGCGCGCCGATCAGAAGGAAATCGATGTTTCCATTGCATTGCGCCTGATCCCCGATAGCGCAACACCATTGATGACGGCTGTTCTGAACGACATCACCGTGCGAAAACGGTACGAAGAACAACTGGTCTATATGGCCAATCATGACACGCTGACCAACCTGCCCAACCGCAGCATGCTTGAACGCAGCCTGTCAGAAGCCTTGAACACCCATAAAAACAATGCTTCCGAGCACAGCGGTGCCACCGCAATCCTGTTCATTGACCTTGATCGTTTCAAGGTTATCAATGACAGCCTTGGTCATGATGTCGGTGACCTGATGCTCAAGGCCGTCGCACTCAGGTTGCAACGCGTGATCGGGCGACAGGAAATTGTCGGCCGATTGGGCGGCGACGAATTCCTGATCATTATTCCTGACCTTAAGGAAACGCAGGATGCCGTCATCCTGTCGCAGGCTGTGCTTGATGCCTTGGCACCGGCCTTTGACATCAAGGGACGCGTTCTGTTTGTCACACCGTCCATCGGGATTGCCCTTTATCCATCTGATGGGGAGGATTTCCCTGCCCTGATGCGCAATGCCGACACCGCAATGTATAGTGCGAAATCCAGTGGTGGCGGCACCTATCACTTCTTTACCAAGACCATGAACGAAAGTGCCATGGCGCGCCTTGTGATCGAAAATGATCTGCGCGAAGCTTTGGTAAAGGACGAGTTTGAACTGCATTACCAGCCGAAGGTCGATCTGCGGACAAACCAGGTTTGCGGCCTGGAAGCCCTGATTCGCTGGAAACAGCCGGGCCGAGGCTATATTTCGCCAATGCAGTTTATTCCGGTTGCCGAGGAAACCGGCCTGATCAGCAGAATTGGCGAATGGGTTTTCCGCGAAGTCTGTCGCCAGATTTCCGAGTGGGAGGCCCAGTCGCTTCCACCGATGCCGATTGCGGTCAATCTGTCACCAAGACAGTTGATCGAGGGCCACATCACCGAGACGATTTCACGCATCCTTGCCGAGACGGCAACACCAGCCGCCCGTATTGTGCTTGAAGTCACCGAAACGGCGATGATGCAGGAAATCAAGAAGGCGGCTACCATCCTTGATGAGCTGCGCCATCTTGGTTTAAAGATCGCAGTTGATGATTTTGGCACCGGATATTCGTCACTCGCCTATCTCAAACGGTTGCCGATCAATTCCATCAAGATCGACCGTTCGTTCGTTCGGGATGTCACGATCGACACAGACGACGCCGCGATCACGCGCACCATTATTGCGATGGGACATAACCTTGGCCTCAAGGTTGTCGCCGAAGGGGTCGAGACCCAGGAACAAATGAATTTCTTGCGGGAATGCAATTGTGATGAAGTCCAGGGCTTCCTGATCGCGACCCCGCTGCCGCCCGAAGAAATTGTCCAATACATTCGACGGCCATCGATCGACATGTCGAGTGAAATCTAGCCCGCCAGACATGCCCAATTGATAGATGCTTCGCCACCACTGCCCCGCAAAATCGAGATGAAAATGCCAAACACCAAATCCGTATTGCTCGTTGATGACAGCAAGTTTGCCCGCCTTCTGGTCAAGGCGTTCATTTCCAGCAATTTTGCCAATTGGGAAATCGACGAGGCCGAGGATGGCGCCAAGGCGCTTGAGATGGTTGATGCCAAAACCTATGACTACATGCTGGTTGACTTCAACATGCCGGGCATGGATGGGCTTGAACTGGGCGAAAAGCTGCGCAGCCGGTTCCCCGGGGCTGTAATTGCGCTTCTGACTGCCAATATCCAACAGGAGATCCAGAACAAGGCCGAGAACCTTGGCCTTGATTTCATCGCAAAGCCCCCGACTGAGGACAAAATTCGCGACTACATCATGTCGCGGGAAGCAACCCGATGATCGAACTGACCGAACTTGAACATGATACAATCAGTGAACTGATCAATATTGGTGTCGGGCGTGCTGCGTCGTCGCTTTCTGAAATGGTTGATCAGCCGGTTGAATTGACCGTGCCTGCCATCTCGTTTGTCGAACGGTTTTCCGACAGCGAGCTGGCCAACGCCCCGACCGAAGTTGTTTCTGCCGTCAGTCAAAGTTTTCATGGCCCGTTTACCGGTGAAGCCATGCTGGTATTCCCGGAAGTTCGCAGTCTGGAACTTGTCCGAAGCTTGCTTAAAGTCGACGTGCCGCTTGATACGCTGACCGATCTTGAACAGGAAGCCCTGATGGAGGTCGGCAACATTATCCTCAATGCCTGCCTTGGCAGTATTTCGAATGTGCTGGGTGAACCGATCAATTGCTCCATGCCGACGTTTCGCAAACGCGAAACGCGTGCATTGCTTGACGACGACACCGCAGGGGGCAGCACCGCAACGAATCCCGTTTTGATGATTTTGCATGTACAATTCATGCTGCGTCAGAACGATATCGATGGCTATGTGCTGTTTGTGATGGACTTGGAGTCCATCCAGATGTTGCGTGAACTGGTGCGGCGTTTTCTGGCCAACTCCCTTGGATAACCGGTGAGAGGTGAATGACAAAGTCGCAATCCGCTAAGGGGGATCACCCCCCGTCATTTGATCTGAACCGTGACAGCGATGCTGCTGATCTTTTTGCAGCACTGCTTGATACGGCAGATACAGGGCTGATTGCGCTTGCCCCGGACGGCACGATTTGCCACTGGAACCAGTGGATGCAAAGCCGGTCGGGCAAGGATGCGGATCAGGTGATGGGCAAGGCGTTGCACGATGTGTTCCCCGACACGAAACTGGGCCGTGTCAGCCTTGCGATTGAAGATTGCCTGAAATTCGGCATGCCGGCTGTCATTTCACCCTCTCTCAATCAGGGTGCCTTGCCGCTTCGTCCCCTACCGCAATTTGCCGCCAGTTTTGATCGTATGGAACAATCCATTCGTGTTCACCCCATCCAGACCAAGCGGAATGGCACGCTTTGTTCATTGATCATTCGCGACGTCACACTCGCTGTTCAGCGCGACCGTCTTTTACGCCAGCAGGCCGCCGAGCTGGCTGACCTTGTAACGCAAACCAAACGCAGCGAAGACCGCACACGTGCGATTTTGCAAAACACCATCGATGCCATTCTTGTCGCCTCTGATGACGGCAGCATCGAACCGCTTAATTCCCGCGCGCAGGAGCTTTGCGGTCCGACGGGTGATCCGGAACTGCGCAACATCATCCGGTTTTTGCTGCCCGACAGCGAACATACCCCACTGACGCCGCCGCCGCCGAACCGGCTTTTGACCGATCTTGGCACCGGCGTGATCGAAGTGCTGGCATCCACGCTCAGTGGTCGCAATGTGCCGCTTGAAGTCGCGATCAGCCATTTTTCCGCCGATCAGCGTTATCACTACATCATTACGCTGCGTGATATTTCCCAGCGCAAACGCCACGAAAAAGAAATCCAGCGCACGATGCAGGAACTTGAACGTTCGAACGCGGAACTCGAACAGTTCGCCTATGCCGCCTCGCATGACTTGCAGGAACCGCTGCGCATGGTTTCAAGCTACACGCAGTTGCTTGCCCGGCGGTATGAGGGGCAACTCGACGAAACTGCTGACGAATTCATTCATTACGCGGTTGATGGCACGCAACGCATGCAGCGGATGATTGATGACCTTCTGACCCTGTCGCGGGTTGGACGCCACGGCAAACCGTTCAATCCCGTGCCGCTCGACAATCTGTTTGATGCCATCGTCACCAATTTCAGGCGTGCCGGCTCCACCCCTGAAGGCAACATCATCCGCGAAGGCCACCTGCCGACCGTTATGGGCGATGCAAGCCAGTTGCTGCTGTTGTTCCAGAACCTGGTGTCAAACGGGCTTAAATACAGTGACCCGAAAAACGGTCAGGTCCGGATTTT
>NZ_DCAO01000016.1:8532-11801 GCF_002311515.1 Thalassospira sp. UBA1131 | reverse complement strand
TTTTGTGTCGAGCTGCCAAAAGAATTGTCGATTGTCGCCGCATCCGAAAGCATGTAGCTTTCAGTTTACGTAAGCGTAAAGATGATTGAGCCCCCATGAGCGACAGCTACACCATCACCGATCTTGCCCGCGAATTCGAAGTCACCACCCGAACCATCCGCTTTTACGAGGATCAGGAACTGATTTCGCCCGAACGGCAAGGTCAGACCCGGATCTATAGCCAGCGTGACCGTGTGCGCCTGCGCCTGATCATGCGTGGCAAGCGGCTTGGATTTTCACTAAAGGAAATTCGCGATTTGCTGGATCTTTATGACGGCGATCGCAGCGAGATCACCCAACTGACCACACTGGTCGACAAGGTCAATGAACGCCGTGCGACACTTCGCAAGCAGCGTGAAGACATTGATGCAACGCTTGATGAACTCGACAAACTTGAAGAAACTTGTCAGGAAGAACTGTCGCGCAAGAAGGCAGGCTAAGAGCCCTGCCCTTTGTTGGCTTTATTGACTGCTACCTGTTGGGTTCTGCACCTTGGCCAACCGGGCTTCCGAAGGGCGGGACAGGATAAAACAGCTAACAGGAATGGCGACCAGAAACTGAATAAACGCCACCCAGCGGTTCTCGATCAGCACCAATGACGCCGTAATCACCACCAGAAACGCCACCATCGCAAGGGTTTTGGCACGGCGATTGATCACGCCATATTCATTCCATTGACGGATCGACAAACCAAAACGCGGATGATTGCATATCCAGTCATGCAGGCGCGGCGATCCCTTGGCAAACAGCCAAGCGGCCAGCAGCATGAAGGGCGTCGTTGGCAAAAGCGGCAGGAAAATACCGATCACACCAAGACCAACAGAAAGCCACCCAAGGGCCAGATAGATATGCGAGACGCGCAGCATTGATTTCCTGTTTACAGTCGATCCGACCCCTGACAGGTTAGACGGGTGTAATGTAGGCATAGAAATCAGCAAATTCAATCAATCGCCGACCATTACACTCAGTTAATTGATCACCTTGAAACAGTTCGACAATCTGCACGGTTTCCCATGCTTGAAATTGAAAATGGCCTCTATCTGGATGAACGCCATCTGAGTTTTCAGTTTGTCCGTGCCTCTGGCCCGGGCGGGCAGAACGTCAACAAGGTATCCAGTGCTGTTCAGATGCGTGTGCGCATTGATGACCTGACCGAATTACCAATGCATGTGCGCAATCGCCTGCGTGAACTTGCCGGCAGCAAATTGACCAATGACGGCGAAATCATTTTTGACGCGCAGCGCCACCGTACCCAGGAACGCAACAAGCAGGATGCGATCGACCGTTTTCTGGCACTTTTGCGCAAGGCAGCCGAACGCAAAAAATACCGGGTCAAAACCCGCCCCAGTCTTTCTGCCAAACGCAAACGCGTCGATTCCAAAAAGAAGCGCGGTGATACCAAGAAGATGCGGCAAAAGCCGTCCTATTGATCGCGCGATACCCATACAAAGGCCTGCCATGACCATCGACTGGAACAGGATTTCAACGGCGTCTCTTCCGGCCAATTGCGGGTGGAAGGGAACCTATCGCGTTCGTTACTCCGAGATTGGTGACAATGGCAAGGTCATGATGTCTGCACTGGCCGACTATATGCAGGATGCCGCCGGCTGGGGTGCACGTATCCTGAAACTGGCCTATGACGATACAGTTGATCAGGGCATTGCCTGGGTGCTGGCGCGCATGGTCATTCATATTCGCGACTATCCGGGAAATGGCGAGGATATCCTGATTGAAACATGGCCGTCGGGGGTATCACGCCGGGTCGCCACCCGTGACTTTCGCCTGACCAATAGCAAGGGCGAAATCATTGGTGTCGCGCAAAGTTTCTGGATGATGTTTGACCTTGGCACCCGCCGTGCGGCCCAATGGCCCGATTGGGTGGCCGAACGCCTGCCCAATCCGCCCGGCCCCAAATTGATCGAGCCACCTTTGCGACCGGCCTTTACCACCAATCCTTTGCCGACCATGGATAACATCAAGGCACGACCGTCCGATCTTGATCTATATGGACACGTCAACAATGTGCGCCTGATGCAATGGGTCATGGGGGTTGCGGGTCCGGACGGTCGACCGGAATTTCACCCGGAAAGTCTGGATATTCAGTTTCGCAGTGAATGCCGTGTGCAGGAACGTGTCGCCATTCGCCATGCGGATGGCTTTGCCGCCATCACCCGTGAAGAAGATGGCACCGATCTGGTGCGTGCCCACATCGTGCCGTTTAACCAGACCGCCATGGCCTAGGCCCAAATGCCGTGGAAACTGGCCTAGCGGCCATCCATCATCGCATCAAACAAATCGGCAATCGGCTTGAAGCTTTTGCGGTGATGGGCGGTTGGGCCCACCTCGCCCAATCCCGCCATATGCTTTTTGACGCCATACCCGGCATTACCTTCCCAGCCAAAGAACGGATATCGCGTGGCCAATCGGGCCATGGCGCGGTCACGCACCACCTTGGCAACGATTGATGCCGCAGCAATGGAAAGCGACTTGCTATCGCCTTTCACCACCGTCTCCACCGCACAGGGCAACCCGGGATCACGATTGCCATCGACCAGTGCCTGATCAGGCAAAACCCCAAGGCGACTGACAGCGCGGCGCATGGCAACATAGGTCGCCTGCAGGATATTGATCTGGTCAATCTCGCGCACCGATGCCGCGCCAATGCCGACTTCGGCACAGTTCATGATGACGCCGTAAAGGTGATCACGTTTCTTGACCGAGAGTTTCTTAGAATCATTAAGCTCGGACAGCAGCTCCACCGGAAGACGTTCATCGCGTGGCAGGATAACCGCCGCCGCCACGACCGGACCAGCCAGCGGCCCGCGACCGACCTCGTCGATCCCGGCAATACGGCCCTGATACTGATCTTCGATGGAAAAATCCGGCATGGCGATCTCGGTCCCGTCCTTCTCTGTCCTTCGTCTTAGCAACTGGGATGCACGCAGGCAACACACCCTAAAAACAAAACGGCACCGGTTTCCCGGTGCCGCTTGAATTCATCAAAGGTCCTGACCCTTTCAGGTTTCCTTTTCCTGATATTCTTCGCTGGGGTCATAGCCTTCGGGTCCGATCGGATCAAAGGTTGCCCACCCTTCATTCTGTTTGCTGGGCGGCAGTTCCTTATTCGGATCAACATTCAGCAACATGTACGCCTTGGCGATCAGGTTTGCGGTGATCGGCGCTGTCAGGAAGATAAACAGCGTAATCAGCAATTCGTGAATGGTGAATTT
>NZ_DCAO01000016.1:1556-8393 GCF_002311515.1 Thalassospira sp. UBA1131 | reverse complement strand
GCATGCAGGCGCGGCAGAAGATCACGCAACTTGATCATTCCGAACGACCCAACCAGCAAGAACAGCCCGCCGATCACGATCAGAAGCGAAATGATGAGTTCAACAACAAACGGCATCGTTACGCTCCCTTATTCGATGATGTCGCCGCGCAAGACGAACTTGCAATAGGCCACGGTTGAAACAAACCCGAACATCGCAAACAGCAATGCCCCTTCGAAATACATCGCGGTCGCCTTGCCAATCCCGTACAGCACCAGAAGGGCAATGGCATTGATCGCCATGGTATCAACCGCCAGAACCCGGTCAGCCGTGGTCGGCCCGACGGTCAACCGATACAGGTTCATCAGAAGTGCCAGCGCAACGCAGATAAAGCCGAAATTCAGTGCATAATCGATCATTCGAAAATCTCCTTCAGACGGCGTTCGTAGCGGTTCTTGATATCGTCCACTACGCTCTGCGGATCGGGCGCGTGCAGGCAATGTACAAGCAGGCTTTTGGCATCGGCACTCAGATCAATCGTCACGGTTCCCGGCGTCATGGTGATCGTACCGGCAAGCGTTGTGATCGCCTCTGGCGAGGTCAGATCAAGCGGCACAACAACCGACTTTGATTCCAGGCTTTCGGTTTTGCGAAACAGGATCAAACCAGCCACGATCACATTCGCCACCAGAATGTCCCACAGCACAATCAGCCCGTACTCACAAATGCCATAGACATTGCGCAAGCGCGGTCGATCCTGCCAGAAACTGGCCGTGATCAAAGGAATGATGATCGCAAGAATAAGCCCAAAGATCACCGCACCGGCCGAGACTTCATTGACCAGGAACACCCAGACAACAAGCAGTACTAGTGTCAAAAGCGGATGGGGCAGATAACGTTTTATCATCTTTCTATCCTCTCCCCTTATTGACCGACCAATGACAGGGCGTTTGCGCCCAGCACCGCTTCGATGTAATGCGACGTATCAAACAACTGTGCCGCAACGCCATTCAGATACTCGGTAATCGGTCCGGCAAAAATGGTCAGCGCAATCAGGCCACTGACCATACCGCAACTGGCAATGATCGGAAGAACCGGCCATTTCGCACCTTCGACCGTGATTTCGCCATCGACGGAGGCACTTTTCCAGAACAGTACACTGCCCGCCCGACCAAACCCGACGATGCACATCAGTGACGTCACCAGAATGATCGACCAGATCCAGACCATCGCATCGCTGTCGCGTGCCGCATCAAGGATCTGAAGTTTACCGATAAAGCCACTGAGTGGCGGCATCCCGGCCATACCGATCGCACCGACAAAGAACAGAACAGCCAGGAAGCCGGTCTGATGGAAACGCGGCGCGGTATGCAAGCTATCGCCGAACTGCCCGCGGCGTGACACCACAAGATCGGCAATCAGGAACAGGGCTGCCGCCGAGAAGGTCGAATGCAACATATAATAAAGACCGGCTGAAATCGCTTCGGGCGTGAACAGCCCGATGGCGATCAACAAGGTCCCCATCGATCCGATCACCGAAAAGGCGATCAGACTGTTAAGGCGTTTTGCCGCCAGAACCCCGGTCATACCAAGCACCAGGGTCACCAGTGCCGCCGGCAGGACATAAGGCGCTGCGAGCCATGCCATGTCACCGGCCGTATCGCCAAAGGCCAGCGAATAGACACGCAGAACACAATAGGCCCCGACCTTGGTCATGATGGCAAACAAGGCGGCCACCGGTGCCGGTGCATTGGCATAGGTGCCCGGCAACCAGAAATGAACCGGAACAAGTGCGGCCTTCACACAGAACACCAGAAGCAGGATCAACGCCCCGGCACGAAGCAGGGCCGCATCACCCGACGCGACATTGGTCACCTGAATGGCAAGGTCGGCCATGTTCAGCGTCCCGGTGACGGAATAGATCATGCCGACACCAATCAGGAACAGGGAAGACCCTGTCAGGTTGATGACGACATATTGCATCCCGGCCTTTAGGCGTTCTGCCCCCGCGCCATGCAGCATCAAGCCGTAGGACGCAATCAGCAGAACTTCGAAGAACACGAACAGGTTAAAGATGTCACCCGTCAGGAACGCACCATTGACCCCCATCAGCTGGAACTGGAAAAGGGCATGGAAATGCTTGCCGCGCTGATCCCATTCGCTTGATGCAAAAAGAACAACGCCAAGACCCAGAAGCGATGTCAGGAACACCATCATCGCCGAAAGACGATCAAGAACCAGAACAATGCCAAACGGTGCCGGCCAATCCGACAGCGCATACATTTCCGGGCCGTTACCACTGGCATAAACCAGAAGCGAAAGTGTGACGGCCACAAGGGCGACCGTTGCCGTGATGGAAAACACGCGCTGCAAAATGATGTCGTGACGCACCGCCAGAACAATCAGGGCGGCCATCACGGCGGGCAGCACTATGGGAACAACAATCCAGTCACCCATCAGTTTTTATCTCCTGCTTCGGATGGCGCGCCAACCGGACGACCGTCAACATGGTCATTACCGATTTCAAGGAAAGTCCGGATCGACAAAACAACGATCAGTGCCGTCATACCGAACGAAATCACAATTGCCGTCAGGACAAGTGCCTGTGGCAGCGGATCGGTATATTCGGTGACACCCTCACGCAGGATCGGCGGCATGTTGATGGTCAGACGTCCCATGGCGAACAGGAAGACGTTCACCGCATAGGACAGCAGGGCCAAGCCAACAACCACCGGGAAGGTTCGCCCGCGCAGCAACAAATAAGTCCCGCACGTGGTCAGAAGCCCAATACTGCTTGCGACAAGAAATTCCATATCAGGCCTCCTTGCCCGGCGTTTCCGCCGGTGCTGCCGACAACGACGGATCGTGGTCCATCGGCTCGGTATTTATTTCGACATGTTCGGCCATACGTTCGACCTGCGAAAGTTTGGCAAGTGCGAGCATTACCGCCCCGACCACGGTCAGGAAGACGCCAAGGTCAAAGCCCATGGCCGATGCCAGTTCAAACTCGCCAACGATCGGCAGGTGAACATGAACGAACCCGCTGGTCAGGAACGGCAGCCCGGCAACCCAGGCCGATACCCCGGTAATCGCCGCGGCAATCACACCAAGACCGATCATGCCATGGTAATTGACCTTCATACGGTTCTGGGTCCAGCCAAAGCCCGACGCCATATACTGCATAACCAGCGCAACCGACACGACCAGACCCGCGATAAAGCCACCGCCCGGTTCATTGTGACCGCGCAGGAAGATGTAAACACCCACCATCAGCGACAGCGGCAACATCACACGCGTTGCCACCACCATCATCATCGGGTGACGATCGGCCGAGCGACGGTTGCTGACAACCCAGTTGGCCAGACGTTTGGCCGCCTCGCCCTGGGTCACGGTTTCAATCAGTGCAAAGATCGAAAGTGCGGCAATCCCGAGAACGATGATCTCGCCAAAGGTATCAAACCCACGGAAGTCAACGAGGATGACGTTCACAACGTTGGTGCCACCACCCTCGGTTTTCGAGTTCGCCAGATGATAGGACGAGATTGTGTTTGGCAGATCGCGGGTCATGATCGCCCAGATCGCACCACCAACCCCAAGACCAGCCGCTATGGAGACAATGCCATCGCGCATCTTGCGGCCCGGCAAGCTCTCCTTCGGCGTTTCCTTGGGCAGGATGTTAAGGGCAAGCAACATCAGAATGACTGTCACCACCTCGACCGAAATCTGCGTCAACGCAAGGTCCGGTGCCGAAAGATAGATAAAGCCAAGCGACACAATCAGACCAACCACACCGACCAGAAGCAAGGTCAGCAAGCGGTTGTGATGCATAAAGACCGACGCAATACAGGTCACAACCAGCAACAACCAGCCAATCGCGGCAGGCGGCGAAACTTCAAGAAGCTCGCGCGTGCCCGACTGGAAGTCCGGCTGCGCATAGAAGCCCGAAAGCCCGATCCCGATGGAACCGATGATCGTGATGGCAAGATAACGCTGCAATGATCCGTTATGCAGATTGTCCGAAACCAGTCGGCTGAGCCCGACGGCCTTGGCCATACCGCAATCAAACATTGCCTTGGCATCGGGTCGCGACAGGTTGGCGGTTGCCGACATCAGGCCACCATGGCGCATCAGCAACAGCGATCCACCGATAATCGCAATCACGCTCATGCCAAGGGCCGGTGTAAGCCCATGCCAGAGTGACAGATGATATTCCGGCAATTCACCACCGATAACGGCCCCTGCGGTCGCAGCGACCAGCGGTCCGGCGATGGCTGCCGGGAACAGGCCGATCAGAACCACCAGAACCGTCAGCAATGCGGGCGGTGCCCACATGCCAAACGGCGGATCATGCGGATGATGTGGCAGGTTTTCATCACGCGGCTTGCCCAGCCATACGTGGAAGATAAACCGGAAGGAATAGGCCACCGAGAACAGGGCACCGACGGTTGCCAGAAGCGGAACCACCCAGTTCTGATCCAGCCACATGGTGTGCCATGCTTCTTCAAGCATCATTTCCTTGGAAATGAAACCATTAAGCGGAATGATCCCGGCCATAGAGGCAGCGGTGATAATCCCGATGGTGCCTGCAATCGGCATCAGGTTGAGCAACCCACCAAAACGACGGATATCACGGGTCCCGGTTTCATGGTCGATGATACCGGCCGTCATAAACAGGGCCGCCTTGAAGGTCGCATGGTTGATGATGTGAAATACCCCGGCAACGGCCGCCATCGGCGTCCCGAAACCAAGCAACATGGTCACAAGACCAAGGTGGCTGACGGTCGAGTATGCCAGAAGCCCCTTAAGGTCGTGCTTGAAGATCGCAATCCATGCGCCCAGTACCATGGTCACCAGACCAGCGGTCGCAACGATATAGAACCATTCCGGCGTGCCCGACAGAACCGGCCACATGCGTGCCATCAGGAAGATGCCCGCCTTCACCATTGTGGCCGAGTGCAGATAGGCCGAAACCGGCGTCGGTGCCGCCATCGCGTGCGGCAGCCAGAAGTGGAACGGGAACTGTGCCGATTTGGTAAAGCAACCCAGCAAAATCAGGATCAAGGCCGGCAAATACATCGGCGATGCCTGGATCAGATCGGCGTTCTGCAAAATCACCGTCAGATCATAGGATCCGACAATATCGCCAAGGATCAGCATCCCGGCAATCATTGCCAAACCACCAGCACCGGTCACGGCAAGCGCCATGCGCGCGCCCTGACGGCCTTCTGGCAAATGTTTCCAGTACCCGATCAGCAGGAACGATGACAGCGACGTAAGTTCCCAGAAAATCAACAGCAGCAGGATATTATCGGAAAGAACAATACCGACCATGGCCCCCTGGAACAAAAGCAGGAACACATAGAACCTGCCCATCGGGTCGTCCTTGGAAAGATAGAACCGCGCATAGATGATAATCAGCAGACCGATACCCAGGATCAGCGTCGCAAACAGCAACCCGAGCCCGTCAAGGAAGAAGGTCACATTCAGACCAAGTTCCGGAAGCCAACTATAACTGACCTGAAATACCTCGCCGGCAATGACCGCCGGGGCCTTTGCCATCAGCAAGATCAGGGCAAGCAGCGTGACAGAACCGGTCGCTGTGGCACAAGCATTGCGCCCGGCCCTGATCATTATGGCGGGTAAGACCGCCCCAATGAAGGGAAGCAAAACAATGAGGGTGAGACTCATGAAAGACCCTTATTTTTGGATATTCGCCGCATCGCCCCGAACGCGAGACAGCAAGAAAATTCCGCCAGAAGTTAATATTAGTACTGATAATGGTCAAGAAAACCCAAACAGCGCAGCTTTTTAACACCCTGCTGTCAAGTGAAGCCGATCACCAAAGATCGCAATTATAGCGGGCAAACCTTACTTTTTACCGCCTGCGAGCTGTATCGCCTCGGGCATCATGCGCAGCCTGACCATGGCAATCGTTCCCAAAACGGGCCCGACAGCCAACATGGCAAACGCCCCCCACCAACCAGTCTGATCGGCAATAACCGGCACAAGATGGATGGAAACAAGCGCAATCAGGAACCCGATGGCATTTTGCAGGGTTAATGCCGTGCCGACCTGATGCGGGTCGGCCAGTTCAATGACGCAGGACGAGAACTGTGCGGAATCCGCGATCACGGAGATGCCCCAAACGATGCAGACCACAATAAGAAGTATAATCGGGGCATCGGATAGCCCACCGGCAACCAACGCACAGGCGCCACTAACGATCATGGCTGCAATCGTCACGGTCGTTCTGCCAATCCGGTCTGCGTAATATCCCCCGGCCAAGGATCCGAACGCACCGATGCCAACAATGGCAAAGGTTGAAAGTGCGGACCAGACACCGGGATTATCCATCACACGATCGGAAAACGCGCCATACAGGAACAATCCGATCCAGCCCCACATGGCATACAGTTCCCACATATGCCCAAAATAGCCATAACAGGCATGGCGCAACGGCTTGTTTGACCAGATCTTGCCAACCATTTTCGGATCAAAGCGCGGTGAACGTCCCGGTGTTCCGCCCAGATGCACGAACAGGATGGCAATCGCCGCGATATAGGCGGTCACACTGGCGATCATGATCACGTATCGCCAGTCCAAAGGTACCGCCACCGCAAAAAGGTGCGGCATGGCAGACCCCATGGTCAGTGCCCCGACCAGAAGCCCCACCAGAAACCCGGTATCTCCGCGTGACCAGGTTGCCACCATCTTCATGCCAATCGGATAAATCCCGGCCATGCAAACACCTGTGATCAGGCGCAACAGGATCACAACAACGCCGTCAACCGGAACAACGAGGATCAAAATATTGGCAGTCGCGGCAATCATCGCCGATGCCGCCCAAAACCGCCGGGG
>NZ_DCAO01000016.1:0-1475 GCF_002311515.1 Thalassospira sp. UBA1131 | reverse complement strand
CACTGGTAAATAATGAAGATTGCAGCGCCCCAATACCAAACTCACTGCGCAATTGCGGCAGCACCGCCGTGGCCGAAAACCACAGCGCAAGCGCCATCAACTGGCAGATCGTGATCATGGAAACGGCAAAAACCTTGCCCGTACGCACCGTGCTTCCCCCGCGGCATTTTTAGCATTTCGGCCATCATACACAGATGTTGTCGAATACCTATCTTGGAACACCTCACCTTTCCAGCCGTTTAACAAGGACCCCGACACCTGAAATGGCAGGAAGGTCACAATGGATTTGCTAGATCAATATTCAAACGGCGTCATGACCGCACTTGGTTTCTTCTGGAACGCGCTGTGGGCGTTTGTGCTTGGTTACGCCATCAGTGCCGCGATTCAGGTTTTCGTTCCCAAGAACCGCCTGACTGCGCGTATGGGCGACGCCGGTATCGGTAGCGTTTCGCTTGCCGGTCTGTTTGGCGCGATATCAAGTTCATGCTCGTTTGCGGCCCTTTCAGCGGCACGATCGCTGTTTCAGAAAGGCGCACATTTCATTGCCACTGTCGCCTTCATGTTCGCATCGACCAATCTGGTCATTGAACTTGGCGTTTTGATCTTCCTGTTTCTGGGGTGGCAGTTTCTGGCCGCCGAAATCATCGGTGGTATCCTGATGATCGCGATTTCGGCCGTTCTGATCCGCGTGACATATCCCAAGGAGACGATTGAAGCCGCCAAGCAACATGCCGACGCGGAAACCGGCAGTGAAGAAGACGACTTCGACTGGAAGAAACGCATCAAGTCCCAGGAAGGCTGGCAACAGGTCGGCAACCGCTTTGTTATGGAATGGCAGATGGTCTGGCGTGAAATCCTGATCGGTTTCACGATTGCCGGCTTTATTGCGGTCTTTGTCCCGTCCGAATTCTGGCAGACCCTGTTCCTTGCCGGGGACGGCACGGGTAAGGCGTCAGACTTGCCGTTCCTGACCGTTCTTGAAAACGCCCTTGTGGCACCATTTGTCGCCGCCGCGACCTTTATCGGCTCGATGGGTAACATTCCATTGGCCACGGTTCTCAGTGCCGGGGGTGTCAGCTTTGCCGGGATTATGGGCTTTATCTATTCGGACCTGATGGTCCCGCCACTGGTCAAGGTCAATGCCCGGTATTATGGCTGGAAAACTGCGCTTTATATCGCGGGGGTCATGTATGCCAGCATTGTGGCCACTGCGCTTATCCTGCATTACGCCTTTGTCGCACTCGGCGCCCTGCCCGAAAGCAGCCGCGACATCGCCGAGGTCAGTGCCTTTGGCGTCAATTACACGCTGTTCCTGAACATCGCGGCCTTTGGTCTGATTGGCATCTTGCTGTGGCTCCGCCGTGAAGGCCAAAAGGCAGCACAGCACGACCACGAGCATGATCATGGTGGCCACGACCACAACCACGGTCATGATCACGATCATGATCACGACCATGGCGACGGGTCTTTGCTTT
>NZ_DCAO01000093.1:133396-133607 GCF_002311515.1 Thalassospira sp. UBA1131 | reverse complement strand
GGTCAGAAGGTCTTCCTCGGTCGCGGTCGTGATGGTGCCCAGCATGACGTCCGAGTGACCGACAATGTATTTGGTGCCGGCCTGAACCGAAACATCAACACCCAACTCGAACGGGCGGCACAGGATCGGGGATGCCCAAGTGTTATCAAGCATCACCTTTACATCGCGCGCATGCGCGGCCGTGGCGATTGCCGGGATATCCTGCATTTCA
>NZ_DCAO01000093.1:128180-133131 GCF_002311515.1 Thalassospira sp. UBA1131 | reverse complement strand
CAGGCTGTCAAACAGGATGGTCGAGGCATGCAGAACCGGCGGATTGACCACGCCGTGATACTGGCTGGAACGGCGACCGGCATGGACCAGTTTGGTTGCGGTATGTTTGGGGCTTTGCGATGACATAACAGGCGGTTCTCCTTGGGCGCGACGTCTTATGCCTCAAAGACAAACCACCTTGGCGGCGGCCATTCAAGGCTTTTTGCGTCAAAGCCATTGTTAATGCCTGATATCAGGCTATTTTTTACAGGCAATAACAGCAACGAATGACACAGAATACAGCAAGGGGGCCCCGTGATTGAACTTCAGGATTTTCGCACTGCGCGCAAGGCGATATCAGACCATATGCGCCTGACCCCGGTGTTTGCGGCCAGTAATTTTGGCGATATATCGGGCTTTGTCGCGCGTGATCGCATCCCCGAGATGTTCCTGAAACTTGAAAACATGCAGGTCAGCGGATCCTTCAAGGCACGCGGGGCGATGAATGCCGCACTGGCCCTTGAACCCGAACAAAGATCTGCCGGGCTGTGCACGGCATCGGGCGGCAACCATGGCATGGGTGTCATCAATGCGGCCCGCACACTGGGGGTGCCGGTGAAAATCTTCCTGCCGACCAACACCCCACAGCCCAAAGTCAAAAAACTGCGCGCGCAGGGTGTTGACGTGGCTTTGATCGGGGCGGTTTGGGATGATGCTAACCGTGCTGTGATGGAGCACGCACATGAAAGCGGGATGGCCTATATCCACCCGTTCGCCGACCCCAAGGTGATTGCCGGGCAGGGAACCATCGCGCTTGAGCTTTTAGAACAGCAACCCGACCTTGATACACTGGTCGTCGCTATTGGTGGAGGCGGACTGATTGCCGGTGTGGCGACAGCCGCACGCTTGTTGCGCCCATCGATCCGGGTGATCGGTGTGGAGCCGACCGGGGCGGCAACCCTGTTTGAAAGCCTTAAGGCCAACGAAGTCGCGACATTGCCCAGCGTGAATACAGCGGCCACCAGTCTGGCGCCGCGTCAGTCATCCGCACTTAATGTCGATCTGATTGGCAGGAATGTGGATCGCATCGCACTGGTCAGTGACGAGGAAATGCAAAAATCTGCCAGGTGGCTGTGGAAAGAGTTCGGCATTTCGGTTGAACTTTCCGCCGCCGCGGGTATTGCCGCCGTCATGAATGATCGCCTGGGCGATCCCCACCCGGGGCGGGTCGGGGTGATTGTGTGCGGGACCGGTATGGATGGGTTTGAGTAGGGATAAATAAAAAGGGATGAAACCAAACGGTTTCATCCCTTTTTAAACCAGACGCCAGTCCGAAAGGACTGGCGCGGAAATATATAGCGTCGCAAACCGCCAAAGAGCAAAAAGCTCTCCGGTGCGGAATTACATCTTCGGCTCGACCACCTGACGACCACGGTACATACCGGTGTTCGGGTCAATGTGGTGCGGGCGATGCAGTTCGCCGGTCTCTTTGTCTTCGCGGTACGAGCCCTTGGCGAGCTTGTCATGCGAGCGACGCATGCCCTGACGGGACTTGGTCACTTTTTTCTTTGGCACTGCCATGGGTCATCATCCTCTGGCTTGGGTAAACTCAGGCGCGCTTGTTACCGTGCGCGGTCGGGAAAGTCAACGATCAAAGTGTCGGAATCTGCATTATTTGCATTTTCCGGATCACTTTCGCGATCAGGTGTATCGCTCGCGGGATGACCATCATGATCGACATGGTGGTCGATATGCGGGATCAGTCCTGTGTCGCGCGGATCATCAACAATATCGGTTCGGCGATCGTATATAGCAAATCCTGCCTTTTGGTAAGCCCCAAGTGCACTTGGATGATCTAGCGTGCAGGTATTGACCGTGATACGAGTTGGTTTGAAGCTCCAGGCGGTATCAATCGCCCAATCCAGCAGGTATTTGCCAAAGCCCTTGCCGATGAATTCCGGCATCAGGCCCATATAGTGCAGATCAATGACGTTGTCAGATTCAAAGTCCGTCAGATCAAGCTCCGCAAAGCCCGCAGGCACGCCAGCAACATAAAGCACATAAACATGTGTTTCCGGCTTGGCGAGGATCGCGGAAAGCTCCGTGTCGCTCATCAGGCGGCGTTGCCACCACAGCCATGGTTCGCCGACCGTATTATATAAGTAGCGATAAAATGACAGAGTCGGGTTTTCGGCCCGGATGATCGCGACCTTGCCGGGCGGGACGATGGCTGGCGCGCGTTCGGGCGGGCTTTGCATTTCAAGGAAGCTGATCACAACTTCCAGCTTGCGCGGATTGGATGGGGTCATTGGACTAAACTCTTGCGCATTATCTTGTTTTGGTGCGGATCAGGATCAGCCTGATCGGTGACGCTTGTCATAAAGTCATAGCCGAGTTTGGCGTAAAAATCACCCGCTGCGGCATTTTCAATCGTGATCCGGATTTCACTTAAGCCCGAAAGGCGCAGGATATCCTCGGCCAAACTTACCAGTTCGCGGCCAATCCCGCCTCCTTGGGCGTGTTCGGCGATTGCCAGATAATGAATCCAGCCAAAGACAGTGTCATGGCCGGTCATCATGGTGGCAAAGATTTGCTGATCATCTGGCATGCGCGCGACAATCAGGCTGCCATTATCGGCCGCAATACAGTTTTCGATATCCTGCCGTGCATCACGGATCGCCGGGATCAGGCCCGTCGCAATCCAAAGACGTGTGATGGCGGCAATATCGTCGTTTGACGGCGCTTTAAGCTGTTCAAGTCTGATGCCCGCACCATCGGCGGTATGATTGGTCATATCCGGACCGAACGGGGATGGGGCGGGCATCGGGGTTCTCATTTTAAATGTGTGATACGGACGGGGCCCGATTTTCAGGCCGGGCCGGTATCAACCGGGCTGTCTTCCGTGGTGGCCCATTCCGCCCAGGATCCGTCATAGACAGCGACTTGTTTGTGGCCGGAAATATAGGCCCCCATGGCAAGAACACAGGCGGTGACGCCGGAACCACAACTTGCAACAATCGGTTTGTTAAGGTCGACACCTGCTGCGTCGAACGCAGCCTTGATTTCATCCGCCGACTTAAACGTGCCATCCGAATTCAGAAGCTCGGTGAAGGGCAGGTTGTAGGAGCCCGGCACGTGGCCAGATTTGCCCCACGGATCGTCAACTTCACCGCGGAACCGCTCGCCTGCGCGGGCATCCACCAGCTGTTCGCGTTTGGTTTTGACGTTCGATAGAACCTGATCATATTCACGCAGCAAGAAGCTGTTGGCGCGTGCGGTAAAGTGGCGTTCGCGCGGCGGGGTCGGTGCATCAGTGACCGGGCGTCCCTCGGCGATCCATTTTGGCAGGCCACCATCGAGAACGACAACATCATGATGGCCGAAATGACGCAGCATCCACCATGCACGGCAGGCCGCAAGGGCGGAACCCTTCTGGCTATAGACAACCACACGGACACCATCGCCGAGGCCCAGTTTGCGGACCTTGGCGGAAAACTTGATCGCATCGGGCATCATGTGCGGCAGCGGGGCACTGTCATCGGCGGCGATATCATCGATATCAAAGAAAACTGCGCCCGGAATGTGTTCGGAATCATAGAATTCGCGGGCATTCTTGTTTTCGGCTGGCATGTACCAGCTGGCATCGACGACGCGCACGTCCGGTGCATCAAGGTGATCCGCAAGCCATTGGGTGGACACAAGGGCGTCGGAAAGTGGGTTGGTCATGGACAAGCTCCGATTGACGGTGGTGGATTTCCGGTTGGTTCCGGGATTGTTTTAAATTTGGTCCTGAATCTATTTAAATTTGTAACGGTCCTGCCGCTTGCTGGCAACTGGCAGTCAAGCCGGATGGTGATGATCCGTATGTTTGCTGGTTGCCAACTACAAATGGCATCAGTCGTCAAATACGATATTGATCCGGCGGTTCTGACGGCCTTTCTTTTCGATTTTGGAAACCATGACCTTGCCGATCTCGCCGGTTTTGCGCACATGGGTGCCGCCACAGGGTTGGAAATCGATCCCCTCGATGGTGACAGTCCGGATGGAATGTCCGTCCATCGGCGGCTGTACCGACATGGTGCGCACCAGTTCCGGGTTGGCTTTAAGCTCGGCCACGGAGATTTCCCCGTCATAGACATTGGCATCACGTGCGATCAGTTCATTAAGCTTCTCGCTGATTTCATCCTTGTCGAGCGTGACTTCTGGCAGGTTGAAGTCAAGCCGCGCCTTATGGGCGGCGATGTTGCCGCCCGTGACATCGCCTTCGATGACGGCACATAAAAGATGCAGGCAGGTGTGAAAGCGCATCAGCTTGTGGCGATTGTCCCAGTCAAGTTCGGCTGTGATCGTATCGCCAACCGCGGGCAGGGGATGATCATCAGCAATGATGTGCAAGATACGCCCGGTTTCGCGGTCCTTGACCGTGGTAACGACCGGAAGGGCCGTGCCATCGCCAAGGGTTAGTGTGCCGATATCACCCGATTGGCCGCCAGCGGTCGCGTAAAACACCGTTTGATCAAGTTCGATCCCGCGATCTGAAATACTGGTGACGGTGGCGTTGCAATTCTTTGCATAGGCGTCTTGGCGAAACATCAGGCGTGTCATGTTTTCTGGTCTCCCGTTGGTGGCGGTTGATGGCGTTCTTGATTTTACCGCCCGGCGTTTGGGGCCGGGGCGTCCGTTCGTCGCACAGGATTTGGTGCGAAAGGATTGATTGCCGGGATTATGGTGCGGTGGCGGACCGGCAATTGTCGAGACCAAAGTTACGGCAATCCTTCGGCTGGAATGTAAGTTAGTATACATAAATGTAATATTAATGTTGAAAATTGTACGTAATGTATGGTATCGCTGCGGTGTAATTCAGGAGTGATATAGCCGTGCCAGCCATTATCCATGTCAAGCTTTCCGGCGAAGGGGACTTCGGGCCAGTCGATCTCGAATGTGCGATTCCGCCTGCGCGTTTGCCGGTGGT
>NZ_DCAO01000093.1:110217-127973 GCF_002311515.1 Thalassospira sp. UBA1131 | reverse complement strand
GCGACGGCAGCCCATGGCGTGCCGGGGGCAGGCGAGCCATATTCAGCCAATGGATATACAGGCGATGCCGCATTTTCCGGCGCAGTAGACCCCGGCATGTTCATTACGGGATTTGTTGGCAGTTTTGCCGATCTGGTCGGACGCCTGCAACCGCGTGGCTTTGCCGAGATAATCTTGTTGGCGGCAATCTGGCTGCAATATCGCGATGGCAGGAGTTTTGTAACGCGCGGTGATGTGCGCCGCCTGTTGCGCCGCCAGGATCACCTGCGGATGCCGCGCAATTTTAGCCGGGATTTCCATGCGGCCGTGGCAAGAGGCTACCTTGAAGAAGTCGAGGGCGAGGACGGTTACACCGTTGCAACTGACGGCTTCCGCTGGTTTCGTGATGAGTGTATGAAATAATACAAAAAGTCGAAAAATATATTGACGTTATGTATGTTTGTTGTATCTTTTGGCAGGGACAAACAAAAACGGGTGGGACCAAATCATGAGCGCGTGGGAAGTCAGAAGCAGCTGCCGGGTATGGCGGGGCCGTTATGTCATTCGTGGCGATGTTGATCGTATTGCCAACGACATTGTCGAACTTCAGCAAAACCGGTTCCCGGGGCTTGATGCGGAAAAGGTTTCACTGCGGGTTGTCACCATGGCGGTGATGTCGGTTCTGGCCGAGGAATGCTGCGAAGACGGGGTGACCGCAGCCGAACTTTCCTTCCTTTTGACCACTTGCCTGGGGATGCCGATTTCGCCAACCCGGATTGAACGGGAAATGGAAGGTCTTTCTGGTCTTGTCTGGAGCGGGCAATGGGGTGGTGAAACCCTGTATGTCATGGAAAAACGTGGTTTGCGCTTCTTTGAAAGTGCACGTGCCAGGGCGCTTTGTGAAGATGGAAATGTAAACGCCAAGGACCGCGAAGGTGTTGCCGCCAGCGAAGCACAGGACGCGGTGAATGCCATGATCGATCCCGCCATCATCAGCGAGCCGGCAGTGCATGCCCGCTATCGGGTTGTCAGCTAGGATCTTCGCTTACAGGTCAGGCTATCAATGTTTCGTAGCACCCGCCGGTTTTGCTGGCGGGTGTTTTTATTTGGCTTGGGGTGTGGTCAACAAGCGGCTTGACCAAACGAAAAAAGCGCCATATGCATAAAAGTATGGAAAACATTGTTACACATCAGAACGCCTATTTTACGTCGTGCACATAGCGCGGCGCCTGTTGATGTGTTTGTAAATTAAACCAAGACCGGCTGCCCCAGGGCGGCCTTTGTTTTTTCCATAAACCGGTTTGCCCGAGGTGGCTTCACCAACAAGGAAACCGGAAAATGACCCATATCTCTCTTGCTGATCGCATGCCGACACTTGATTTCACGCCTAACGCCCTGAAAGACGGGATCGGGGTGGTGCCACTTATTTTGATGGCGGGCTTTGCCGAGACCAGTACGGCGGCAAGTGAACTGGTTGCACGCGGTGCTGTCACCATCGAAGGCAAACAGATCATTGATCCTGACCATCATATCCTGAGCTACGCCTTTGATGATGGCGAAGTGCTGCGCCTTACGGTTGGGGGCAAAAGCACGATGCTGATCCGGCGCGCGGACTGAACCGGATGCGGTATCTGTTGCGGGATATGGGCAATGTTGCTGGTGATGTCAGAACAGCGACATTTGCCCGTTCGCGCTGGGACGTTTGAAGCCGCTGCAATCAAGGTTGAGAGACCGGTTGGTCAGGCCATGCTTTTTGCGCGCAGCGTCAAAGCGTTTGGCGATCAGATCGGCAATCGGGCCGGTGCCGCGCATGCGGGTGCCGAACTCCGATTGATAGGTTTGACCATCGCGCATCTGACGGATCAGCGACATCACCTTTGCCTTACGGTCGGGGTAGTGCGTTTCAAGCCATTCTTCGAACAGATCGGCGATTTCAAGCGGCAAGCGCAGAACGATATGGGCAATCGATTGCGCACCGGCGTCCTTGCAGGCTGCAACGATCTTTTCGATCTCCGTATCATTCAGACCCGGAATAACGGGGGCGCACAGGACGGTGACGGGAATGCCGGCATCTGACAGTTTTCGGATGGCCTCAAGCCTGCGGTGTGGGGCAGAGGCACGGGGTTCCAGAAGGTTTGACAGCCGGTGACCAAGGCTTGTGACTGATACGGCCACCGATGCCCGATTTTGTGCGGCCATCGGGGCGATCAGGTCAATGTCACGGGTGACCAATGCACTTTTGGTGATCAGTGAAAACGGATGTTCGCAATCGGCCAGAACTTCAATGATCGACCGCGTCAGTTTCTTGTCACGGTCGACCGGCTGATAGGGATCCGTGCTTGTGCCAATAACAATCGGGGCGGGTTGATAGGCCTTTGATGACAGTTGCTTGCGCAAAAGCTGGGCGGCTTCCGGTTTCCAGAAAAGCCTCGTTTCAAAATCAAGACCGGGCGACAGACCCAGATAGGCATGCGTCGGGCGCGCAAAGCAATAGACACAGCCATGCTCACACCCGCGATAGGGATTGATCGACCGATCAAACGGGACATCCGGGCTTTGATTGCGGGTGATCACAGAACGCGCCCCATCGATACCAAGGGTGGTTTTGGTGCTTGGGGCGTCCTGATCTTCCAACAATGTGCCCAGCCATCCGTCATCAACCGCCTGATGGATATGACGTTCAAATCGCCCGTCAATATTCGAAACAGCCCCGCGTCCCTTTTGTCCGCGGGCGGGCAAGATGTTCAGATCACATTTCGCGTTTGACCATCCATCATCAAAAATGGCGGCGGGGGTGTGGGCGTGGGGTTGGCTGATATTGTTCTTCATACGCTCACAATAAAGAACAAAAGAAGAACATTCAAGCCAAAGCCGATATGTCCATGTTTCTAAGGTATCACGTTATGGACAGGCGCTGCCGTCTACCGCGGTGCCGTCTACCGTGACTGAGCCAGTAACGGTGGGAAGGGTTCCGCCGCCGTCACCACATGGGTTGAGGTTATTGGTGGTGTTACCTGTCCCTGACAGGTTGTTTATGGTTGATGAATTGGCGAAGAATACAAATCGCTTGTCGACGCCTGCTCCGCTCACGGAAAGCTTGTTGTCATCGATACTGATGTTGGAATTGTTGCCGATAATCGCCAGGAATCGGGCACCATTTGCATTGGAGGTAACGGATGAAACATTATTCTTGATCGTAACATCCTGGCTGTCTCTGATTATGATAGCGCCTGCGGTTGAGTTGACGTTCTGCGTTGTCAGTTTGTTGTTCCGAATGGTAACATTCTGCTTTCCTTCGATGTGGACGATGTATGCTGACCCGGTTGTTGTGTTAACGTTCGCGGTCACACCAATCAGGCTGCTGTTATCGGCCATGTTAAAGAAACGCTTACCACCGCCGGCGCTGCCATTGCTTCCCTCGCCCGAGATTGATGCATCCGGAATGGTGACCGTAACAGACCGTCCCGTCGGGGTTTTGATGTCGAGTGCGCCACCCCCGACAATTGTTTGTCCATTCTGAACCGTTGTGACGGAATCTATATCGATGTAATTGCCACTCAGGATCACGGTGGAATTGGCACCTGCATTGGCAATTTCAGTTGCAAAGTTCGTCGCCGATGTCGAGTTGCTGTTCAGAACTGTGATCGTTTTCCCATCCGCAGTCTGGGTGATTTCACTTGCTTCTGAAAACTGTCCGGCCAGACTGACCACATCTATATCGCGAATGATGGGATCAGTCATGCGCCGTTCCATCGCGCTCAGGCGGGGTTTCGGCGTATCGCCGAAGCCTTGCAACGGGATACGAAGGCGGAAGCTGGCAAAGCCCTGCGTGCCCCGTGGGCTGTCATGCTGAATTTCTGCCCCGAGGGAAAAGCGTGACCCTCCCCACAAAAAGGGAACTTCATCAAAGGTCAGGTCCAGTCGCCCACGCGGACCCTGTACCGTATCAACACCGTCTTCCGTAAAGCGATAGCCACCGGCATAGGCACGGAGTTGCTGTCCGGCATCAGTCGCAAATAATGGAATGCGCCAGCCAATTTCCCCGTCAAAACCACGTAATGCGCGTTCTTCACCCTGATTGTACATCAAGGAGGTGCCGCTCACATCAACAGTACTGAGGCTGTCTTCCATGTATTGTGTCGTGCCAATCGGGACATAGGCATTGGCGCGAAAATCCCAATCAAGCGACAGGGCCTCTGCGCCGAAGGTCAATTGGTTGAATTTGTTGCCATATGGGCTGTGGCGGCGGTCAAAATACCCATAGCCGCCAATGTTCCATCCCGAATCAAGCATCTGACGGATGCCAAGACCGAAGTTCCCTTCGTGGCTGTTACTGTCATCCATCCGGGCGCGAAGGCTGGTGAAGGTCAGTGTGTCCTCATCCTGCCAAAGCGGAATGAAAAGGTCCGTCTCGCCAAGGTTACGATCCGTTCCGCCTTTGCCTTCCAGGTCAATATGGGAACCCCATTTAGGACCCGCCGTTTCGGCGTTACCAAGCGTGAAGGCAAGCAGGAGGGGGGCGCAAAGGGCGATGGAGCGGATGGATCGGGTAACGTGCATGTTTAACCTAGTCAGCAGGGCTCACATTGCGCCTGCTGGGGCAGGCACATTGCCAAGACTTCAGAAGATTTTACTCGTGGGGAGTTCGTGCCCCGCCGTTGCATGGCTTTTGCCATATTGATTTTTATTGCACCGACCGTAGTGCCGCCTGATCCTGCCGGCTACTTCTATTCTTTATCATTTTCCCAGAAGTTATCATTTTCCTGATCCCGGCAGGCTGACCGGACCGGGCAGGGAAAATGTATGGTCACAATGATTTTCTTGTTGGTTGATCAAGGCGGGATATAGTCAAGGCAAGGTGCGAAACGTCATCAGTCAATGCGCACCGTTTGATCATTTGCAAAGGATCGCCCCATGGATTGGTCACAGGTTTTGAGTTTTGCGCTGGTTGCGTCACTGCTTGTTATGTCGCCAGGCCCCAATGGTGTACTGGTCGCCAAGACCGTGCCGACATCAGGACGTATGGCCGGGATGGCCAATGTGGCCGGATTTGTGACGGCCTTTTACCTGCACGGGACTTTGTCGATCCTTGGTATTTCGGTCATCCTCGTGCAATCGGCACAGGCCTTCATGATCGTGAAGTTTTTGGGGGCAGCTTATCTGTGTTGGGTAGGGTTCAAGGCATTGCGTGATGCCTGGCGCGGGGTGAAAACGGTTGCCGAAGTATCACCGGCAAAGCGCAAACGCACCCTGATCAAGGCCTATGGCGAGGGATTTCTGACCAATGCGCTGAACCCGAAAGTCTCGATATTCTATCTGGCAGCGTTTCCGCAATTCATCCCGGTGGGAGAGGGGGCGGTGACCTCGGCCTTCATGCTGGTGTGCTTGCATGCGGCGATCAACGCCATCTGGTTTGCAGCCATGATCATGTTGCTGGCACGCCTGACCCGCTTTGCCGGGAGTGGTCGTTTCCAACGTGCGCTCAAGGCAACCACCGGTGCAGTATTCATTGCCTTTGGCGTCAAGCTGGCAGCCCTTCGCCCATAAGGTTTGCCCAAGATATTCAGATAAGCCCGTCGGTCAGATTGATCGGCGGGCTTTTTATTTGCGCACGACAATCAGTGCCATGACAGCACAGAACAGCGCAAACAGGATGTCGCTTGCAGCGATGTTGTCTGTCACCAGTGCTTCAAACGCCGCGATTGGCAGAATGATTGAGTTCAGGACCAGAAAGACCGGGTTAAACAGCTTGTTTTTCATGTTACACGCCCCCGTTCATTGTCGTGATCAGAAGGATACCCAGCGCCATGAAACCGCATAGTGCGGTCAGGATGACACCGGTTTTAAGAACGACCGACAGCACTGGTCCTTCCTTGCCCGACAACCCGACAGTCGAGCAGCCAACCAGAATTTTTGACGGGGCCAGCATGCTGCCAAGTGATGCCCCCGTTGCCTGGGCGGCCAGAACAAGGGCAGTTGAAAGGCCGGAAAGTTCAGCGGTGTGACGCTGGAACATGCCAAAGACAACATTGGAATTATTCGTGCTGCCGGTCATGAAGGCACCAAGGGCACCAATTGCTGGTGCAATCACCGGATAGGCAATGGCAAAGGCCCCGGAAAAGACCGCAGCGCCGCCTTCGGCCAGGGCATAGGTCATGCCCGCATGGTCCATTATGATGGCAAGACCGATCACCGGCACCATGCCGATGCTGGTCGGAAGACCGCTTTTCAGCGTGCGTTGCCAGATACGTTTGCCAATCCCGTCATCGTAATGACCGCGCAGCTTAAAGAAGGTAAAGCTGATGGCGGCGGTATAAATCAAAAGCGCGCCCGGATGGCCAAAGATCGCAATGGCCTTGGCACTTTCGGCTTCGATTACCCAACCGGTTGCCGTGGCGGTTTCCGGGAAATCAAGCGTGAAGCGGATCTTGCCAAGCAGCATCTCGACCGCTGGAACAAAGGTCGCCATGGTGACCAATACGATAAACACCAGATAAGGCGTCAGTGCCTCGATCAAGGGCATGTGCTGATGATCATCGGCAACCTGCTCAGCGACATCATCGGGATGCGGTTTCCAGAACCTTGTCACAATGATGGAGGCGACAAGCCCGGCGATCCCGGCGGTCAGGCCACCCAGCGTCCAGACACCGTAATTGGCCATGAAATACTGCACGACGCCCATGACGCCGGAAATCAGGACCAGCGGCACAATACGGCGGCGAATGGTGCGGAACCCGCCATCCAGCCACAAAACAGCGGCCCCGCACATAAAGCCCGACAGGCCCAAAAGGATCGCCGAATAATGGGTCAGTTCAGTACCCGGAATGCCGGTAACACCAATCAATGCCTCGAACGAGGTTGCCATATTGCCAAACAGAACCGACCAGCTATGGCCGATCATCGGTGCGGCAACCGCCAACACCGGCGAGAAACCCATGCCCAGCAAAAGCGGTGCAACGACGGCAATCGGAACGCCGAAGCCTGCCACACCCTGAAGGAAGCTTGCGAACACATAGCCCAATATCAAAAGCTGTAGAGGGCGGTCATCCGTGAGTGATCGAATGGCACGCCCGATGGTTTTGATCGCGCCGGCTTCTTCGGCTGCGAAATACAGGATCAATGCCGCCCAGACGATATAAAGTATGTAAAGGGCCAGCATCACGCCCTTGGCCTGGGCGATGATCAGCATATCGGTCGGTGCGCCAAAGAAGAATACTGCCAGGATAACGGTGACAAACCAGGCAGCCGCACCAGCACGCGCAGCGCCCCAGTTGACCTTGATCATCAGAAACAGAATGGTCGCAATTGGCAGGGCTGCCAGCAGGAAGTTGGTCATGAAGGGCGCACCATAACCTTTTGAAACAAGGGGCTATCGTTGAAGTCTTCAACGGGACGCGCATATTGTCCGACCAATGATGCAAGCGCAAGTGGTGTGTTCTGGTATTTCGTATGATGAAAGCAAAATGCCGGATTCACGAGGAACCCGGCATTTGCGAAAACAAGGTGTCACTTGGTCTTAGGCGCAGTCTTTGTTCTCGGACTTTGCATTCATTTCGCCAAACAGCTCGGCAGCGATTTCAAAGGATTTCAGGCGTGCCGTCTGATCATAGATGTTGGCAGTGACCATGATTTCGTCGGCCTTGGTCATGTAGGCAAATTCGCGCAGTTTCTTGCGCACCGTATCGCGCCCGCCAATCGCGGCATAGCGCATGGCGTGATCCACACCGGCCTTTTCAACGCGGTTCCATATTTCGCTCATATCCTTGACCGGTTTTGGCAATTGGCCCGGTGTCCCGCGCCGCAAATTAAGGAACTGCTGCTGCATCGAGGTGGCCAGATATTCGCCTTCCTCGTCGGTATCAGCGGCAAAGAAGCCCATCGCGGCAACCGCGTAAGGTTTATCAAGGGCTTCGCTTGGCTCAAACCGGTTGCGATAAAGGGTCAGCGCATCCATCAGCATGTCGGGCGCAAAGTGCGATGCAAAGGCAAAGGGCAGGCCAAGACGGGCGGCAAGGTCAGCTGAAAACAGGCTGCTGCCTAGAAGCCACATCGGGACCTGCGATCCATAGCCCGGCACGGCCCGGATCGGCGGGTTGCCTTCAAGCGGGGCAAGGAATGCCTGAACCTGCAAGACATCCTGAATGAAGCGTTCCTCAGACCCATGCATGTCACGGCGAAGGGCAGCGGCGGTGCGTTGATCCGTGCCTGGTGCGCGGCCAATTCCGAGATCAATGCGGCCCGGATGAAGCGCATCAAGGGTGCCAAACTGTTCGGCAATCACCAGCGGCGCATGGTTGGGCAGCATGACGCCACCTGATCCGACGCGGATGGTCTTGGTGCCCGCCGCGACGTGGGCCATGACAACAGACGTCGCCGCACTGGCGATGCCCGGCATGTTGTGGTGTTCGGCCAGCCAATAACGATGATAGCCAAGCTTTTCGGCATGTTGGGCGAGTGTCAGCGTATTTCGCAACGCATCAGAGGGATGTTCACCCGCATTTACCGGGCAAAGATCAAGAAGGGAATATCTTAGCATAGCCAGACTTTCGGTTTGGCGCGGGCATCACAGAAATAGACTTCAGCGGCGCGCCTGATTTCACAGTTGGCATTAATCTAGCGTGAATGAACCATCTTGCCAGTCCCTAACTGGAATGTTCATATACAGGCACAATCAAGGGACGTTGAAAATGTTGATTATTCTTGGTGGATTGCCCGGTGTCGGCAAAACGTCAATTGCCAGATTGGCGGCTCAGGAACTTGGCGCGATCCATCTGCGAATTGATACAATCGAGCAGGCGGTTATTGATTGCGGTGTCGTGCCATCCGATGAAATGGGCCCGGTTGGGTATGTCGCTGCAAACCGGATCGCGACAGATAATTTGCGCCTTGGCCACCTTGTGATCGGCGATGCGGTCAATCCGATCGAATTATCCCGCGCCGCGTGGCGAGAAGCCGCGATAATCGCAGACAAGCCTTTTGTGCAGATTGAACTGATTTGTTCTGATGTTGATGAGCATCGTTACCGGGTTGAAACCCGAAAGGGTGACATAGCAAACCTGAAACTTCCCGACTGGCAAAAGGTCTGTGATCGTGAATATCACCCCTGGCCGGATGTGGATCTGGTGATTGATACTGCTGCTCAATCGCTTTGTGATTCTTCTGACATACTTGTTGGTTTTGTTCGGGAGAAGATCGCCAGTATCTGAATTAAAACATAGCTATTCGTCTATTCATCAATGCTTGGCTGTCTGTGGGCGGCGAGCGTACGGCTGACGAAATTGCGAAGAGCAATCGAGATATCATTGCTGCGATAGGCCAGTGAAAGCTGGGCAATGGGCACTTCGCCTTCGATTTCGCGATAGGCGACACCCTTGGCCTGAAGCTGCGTCATCGGTTTGGGAACCAGTGAAAAGCCGAGCTCGGCCGCAACGAAATTGATCACCGATCCAAGCTGTGGTGCGATCTGGCCCATTTGAGGTTCAAACCCGGCGTCCCGACAGGCGGTGACGACCTTGTCGTAATGGGTTGGGCCGACCGCGCGCGGGGTCAGGATCAGGGCCTCGTCGCGCAGTTCCGATAGGGCGACCTTTTCACGTTGGGCGGCCGGGTGACCGGAGGGGAGGACAAGCACCATCGGTTCGCTTGAAATCACATGCAGGCGAATGCCATCGCCTGCAATCGTATCTTGTCGCAGGAACACCGCATCAAGACGTTCATCGCGCAGGCCGGCGACAAGTTGGGCGGAGTTGGCTTCTTCGAGTGTCATCTCAACGCTGGGGTAACTGCGCCGGAAGTCACGGAAGACGCGTGGGACAGACGGGCTGAATGCGGCGGACGCCGTGAATCCCACCCGGATCGATCCGACTTCGCCGCGCCCGGCACGTTGGGCGGCACGAATGGCGCGCTCTGCCAGATCGGGGAACTGTGCAACGATTTCAAGAAACGCCGTTCCGGCCTCTGTCAGTTCGGCGCCATGGGGGACGCGATGAAACAGGGCCGTGCCGATTTCATTTTCCAGATCGCGGATTTGCTGACTAAGCGGTGGCTGTCCGATGCCGATGCGGGCCGCAGCACGTGTAAAATTTCCCTCGCGGGCGACGGCAAGGAAGTAGCGGATATGGCGCAGTTCCATTGATGGTATATCCAAAATATATCAAAAACGACACTTCCATATATTGGACGGATAGGCGCGATAGTGCAATCATAAGCGTCACCCCACGAACCATTCCAAAAGAGGTCGCAAATGTCTGTTTCCCGGGACACTGACCCAGAACAACATTCTGATAGTGCTGCTGATACGGCGTCATCTGATGCAACGCCTCCCATACGTTCGCAAAGCCCGCTCGCGTCCACCAACGCAAATGCCTCTGCCGATCCGGTGTGGATTAAACCGGGATCGGCCGCATTTCGCCGTATCAGCATTGCACTGTTTTTGGCCGGATACGCGACCTTTTCGCTGATTTACTGTGTGCAGCCACTGTTGCCGGAACTTGCAAGCCACTTTGTGGTTGGGCCAGCTGAAAGCTCGCTTGCACTCTCGTTGACCACCGGGTTTCTGGCCTTTGCCATTTTGTTGGCCGGTGCGGTGTCCGAGGCCGTCGGGCGCAAGCAGCTGATGCTGATTTCTATCTGCGTGGCATCTGTTTTGAACCTGATCGCGCCATTTCTGTCCGACTGGCACGCCTTTCTTGTTGTGCGTGCACTGGAAGGCCTGATGCTGGGCGGGGTTCCGGCCGTTGCCATGGCTTATTTGGCCGAGGAAATAGATCCCAAGGGCCTTGGGATGGCGATGGGCATCTATATCAGCGGGACGGCGATCGGGGGCCTGAGTGGCCGTGTCGTGATCGGTTTCCTGACCGATCTTTTCGGCTGGCACATTGCCCTTGGCGCGATGGGGGCCTTGGGCCTTGTCGCGGCCCTTGGGTTTGCCGTTCTGTTGCCGGCATCCCGGAACTTTGTCCGGCGTCCCGGTTTTCAGGTGGGCTATCACCTGCGCGCCTGGGGCGGGCATCTCAAACATGCGGGCTTGCCGTTCGTGTTCCTGATCGGTGCCTTTGCCATGGGCTGCTTCGTGACGGTGTTTAACTATGTCGGTTTCCGTCTTTCGGATGCGCCCTATGGCCTGTCGCAAAGTCAGATTGGCTTGATCTTTGTGGTCTATCTGTGCGGGTCGGTGACCTCATCGATTGCCGGTGCGTTGTCTGACAAGATCGGACGTGGCCCGGTCCTGGTGGTGGGGCTGTTGTTGGCGGCCCTCGGTGTCGGACTGACCGTCTCTGACAGCCTGTCGGTGATCATTGGCGGGATTGTCATCCTGACCAGTGGCTTTTTCGTTGCCCATTCGATTGCCAGTGGCTGGGTCGGGCGGCTTGCCGAAACGGCCAAGGGGCATGCGTCGTCACTGTATCTTCTGGCCTATTATTTGGGATCAAGCATCATGGGATCGGTGGGTGGCTGGTTCTGGGATCAGGGCGGATGGAACGCGGTTGCGGGCTTTGCCGGATCTCTGTTGCTTTGCGCACTGTTATGCGGGCTTTACCTTTGGGGGCGCGCGGCAAAGGTTGTGCGTCAGTCACAAACCCGGGTTGCCAGAACGGCCTGATCAAAACAAAAACCCCCGCCATGATGGACGGGGGTTTTATCTTTTTGGATGGCTTTGTGTCGGGCCTAGAGCCAATTAGGCGTTGGAAGGCCTTTTTCCTTAAGGAAGGCCGGGTTCCAAAGCTTGCTCTGATAGCGGGTGCCAAGGTCACAAAGAATGGTGACAATGGTTTTGCCCGGACCGAGTTCACGGGCGAGGCGTACGGCACCGGCGACGTTGATACCGGTCGAGCCACCCATGCACAGACCTTCTTCCTTGAGCAGGTCAAAGACGATCGGCAGCATTTCCTCGTCCGAGATCTGGAACGGGTGATTGATCTCAACACCTTCAAGGTTGGCAGTAATACGACCCTGACCGATCCCCTCTGAGATCGAGCTGCCTTCGGATTTCAGTTCACCGAATTTGTAGTGGCTGTAAAGGGCCGCACCCATCGGATCGGCAAGGCCGATCTGGATGTTTTTGTTGCGATCCTTAAGCGCCATCGAAACACCGGCAAGTGTGCCGCCGGTACCAACCGCACAGATAAAGCCATCCACCTTGCCGTCGGTTTGTTCCCAGATTTCCGGGGCGGTGGTGTCGATGTGACCCTGACGGTTGGCGACGTTGTCAAACTGGTTTGCCCAGATTGCGCCATTCGGTTCGGACTGTGCGAGTTCTTCGGCCAAACGGCGCGAAACATGCACATAGTTGTTCTGATCGCGATAGGGGACAGCCGGAACTTCGCGCAGATCCGCACCGAGAAGCCGCAGCAGGTCTTTCTTTTCCTGGCTTTGGGTTTCCGGGATGACGATCACGGTGCGATAGCCCAGCGCATTGCCGACAACGGCAAGACCGATGCCGGTGTTGCCAGCCGTACCTTCGACGATGACGCCGCCCGGTTTCAGAAGACCGCGCGCCTCGGCGTCGCGAATGATGGCAAGGGCAGCACGGTCCTTGACCGACCCGCCCGGGTTTGCGTATTCCGCCTTGCCAAGAATGGTGCAGCCCGTCAGCTCGGAAACCTTTTTAAGCTTCACAAGCGGGGTGCGGCCAATGGCTTCGATGGTGCCATTGCGAATGTCCATGACAGACTCCAAACATGGTGATTTCAAATGTGTTTGATAGTTGATTGGTCTTTTTGCACACAAAAGTCAAGGCAGATTAAAAAATATAACGTAAAGTTTGTGTGATTACTGTTTTTCTGATTAATCACTTCGGCATCCTCAAGCCTCTGAATTCTGCCGAAGTCGGTCGCGGTTTAGCATCAGCCACTGAACGGCGATGGTCGTCATTGCATTGCAGAGTTGTCCATTCTGCAACATGGCAAAGCATTCTTCGGCCGATACTGTGAAGACGCGGATATCTTCACCTTCCTCGGCGACGCCATGCAGCCCGCCAACATTGGTGGTATCGACCTGGCCGTAAAAGAGATGGACCGTTTCAGTCGAACAGCCCGGTGTTACGTAATAATGCGAAATCAGTTCGGGCGATCCGATAAGTTCGCATCCGGCTTCTTCAAACGTTTCACGGCGTGCAACATCTTCGGCCGTTTCGCCGTCTTCTATGATGCCTGCAACGATTTCGGTCAGCCAGATCGGCATTTTTGGATCGCTGTCGTTGACAGAAATCGCGCCGGGGCGGAATTGTTCAATCAGTACAACTTCATCGCGGACCGGGTCATAGGGCAGGACGGCAACAGCATGGCCGCGTTCCAGGACTTCGCGTTGCAAGACAGGGCTTTGACCACCATCAAATCGGTCATGTTGCAACTGATAGACATCAATCTTGCAGTAACCGTCCCAGCTTCGATTTTTGGCAATTATTTTAAATTTCATTTCTGTCACGGTGTTTCTCCCGGAAAATGTGCCATTGTCGATCTATTCAGTTGATTTATCGTTGCTCTTAATATTTTGTAGTTCTTATATATTCGGGCTGATCTGCTGTTATTTGATAGCATGATGTTTCTCGTCGTGACCATATTTGCCGGGGCGAGGGTGGCATCCGTCGGTTTCAATTGCATCAAAACTGATGTAATCTTTCGAATATGGTGCGCAGAGAAACAAGTCTTAGATAACTGTGCTTTCATTCAGGGTTTAGATGTGTCGGGGGATACAGGACGTTGATGCGGTTCGAACCAACAGAAATCGCACGTCTGTATGGGCGGTCACGCGTAGGCGTTGTTGTACACAAGGATCTCGAAGCTGTGTATGTCAACGATGCCTATGCGAAAATGCTGGGCCGTCGCGATGTCTCGGACTTTATGAGCGACCCTGACATGCGTCAGTATATCCCGCCAAGTTTCCATCACGAGGCGGACAAGCTTTCCAACAGTTTCCAGAAAAGCAGCGGTTTCCACGGCTGGAAGAAAGTCTACAACATCCGGACGGATGGAACGCCGGTCTGGATGGAAATCAGTGACGAGACCGTCGAATGGGAAGGCGGTAATGCGGTCCTTACCACAGCACAGATGATTGATAATGGTACGACTGCGATGCAGGTCGACCATATGCTGGGTCGGTCTTTTATTGGTGTCATGGTCCATCGCCACATGACTGCATTGTACGTTAATGAGAGCTTTGCCCGCCTGATGGGGGCAAAGGACGTCAGTGCCTTTATGGAAAATCCGAATATTCTTCGCTTTATCCCCGATGAAAACCGTCCGCGCGCAATTCGCCATGTCGCGGCAATTCTAAGCGGCGAACGACGTGGCGACCGGCACCGTGTGCGCGATATTCTCGATGATGGCAGTTCGGTCTGGCGTGATCTGACAGATGAACGCATTCTTTGGTATGACGGCAAGCCTGCGATCCTGACGACTGCCCATGACGTTCGCGACGAAGTCGAAATGCATCAGCAACTTGTTCGGGCCAAAGCAAGCCTTGAACAGGCGGTTACCGAAGTCATCCGGATGGTGCCGTCGGCTGTCGCGATGCTTGATGACAAGCTTGAGGTTATTCATTTCAATCACGAGTTTTCGCGTCTTTTCGGCGGAGAAACAACGGATGGCTCCGAGCCGGTCTTTGATATTTCGGCACTGCATGAATGTTGTGCCGAGATGATGCGAAACGGGCATGGCCATGCCAATATCGACGAAATGCAAACACCATCGGGCCGTCTGGCCGACATCCGCATGAACATGATGGATGATGGCGGTGTCATGGTGTCGGCGACTGATATTACCGATCACAAGCGCAAGGAGCAGATGCTGGATACCTTGGCGTCAACCGATGCGTTGACCCGTGCGCTTAACCGTCGCGGTTTTGAAAGTGCGGTCAGCAGATTGCGGGAAATTCGTCATCTCAAGGATAAAAGCTGGCTGTTCGGGTTGATCGTTCTTGATCTTGATTACTTTAAGGATGTGAATGATACCCATGGGCATGCGGTGGGCGACCGGGTTCTTGAGAGGGTTGCCGATACCTTGCGTCAGGCGTTGCGTGACGACGATCTTGTCGTTCGTTTGGGTGGTGAGGAATTTGCAGTGTTGCTGCCATCTGCGACTGCGGCGGTCACCAAACGCATTGGCGAGCGTTTGTCGAACATGATCCGTGAAATCAGGGTGCCAATCGACAAGTCCGGTACGGAGTATGTCAATGTCACGGCCAGCTTTGGCGCAACCGTTGGCGGCGAGGGCCGGCAAAAATTCATCGAACTATCAGAAGCAATGAAGATCGCAGACGAAGCAATGTACGCTGCCAAGGATGCCGGACGTGATCAACTTGTCTTTCGCTTCGCCGGGCAAGAACAAGATAGCTGATCACGGGATCATCGATTATCATCGCCTTCCATAATGTTTTCCTGACATTCGATGCCGCACCTGTTTGGTAGTTGCGTGGCAGTTTCTGTGCGAGGCCGTAATGCGTGTTCGTTCCATGACCGTTTCTGATGCTGATCGTGTTGTTGAAATTTATGGGCAGGCCATCAAATCGGGCCATGCCACTTTTCAGGAAAATCCGGGAACCTGGGAAGACTGGGATCAGGGGCATTTGCCGGAATGCCGGCTAGTTGCCTGCGACGACAATGACATTGTCATTGGCTGGGCCGGGTTATCTGGCGTTTCAAATCGCTGTGTCTATCGCGGGATTGCCGAGATATCGGTCTATGTTGACCCCAATCACCACGGGAAGGGTATTGGCAAAGCGCTGCTTTCAGCCTTGATTGCTGCCAGCGAGGAAAATGGTATCTGGTCGCTTGAGGCCGGTATTTTTCCGGAAAATGAAGCAAGCCTTGTCCTGCATAAGGCATTGGGCTTCGAGATCGTCGGCCGTAAGCGCGGACTTGGGCGCATGGGCTATGGGCCGTTGGCCGGACAATGGCGCGATGTCATGCTGTTGCAGCGCCGCAGTCAGGTCGTTGGTGTCGACTAACTTAAAATCATATTGCGCATTTTTCCTCTTTGCGTGCGCAAACTGCGCGCGGAATGCATTTTTTTCGAATTTGTATGTGGCGTGGTCGAAAACGTCCTTGGCACGCTTTAAATTCGCGCGGCAATAAGGTAATCAACAGGTCTGGGTAAGTGAGAACCCGTAGACGAAAATTTGCCAGGAGCGCCACCGTGAACGAGATCCGTAAAATTGCGCCTGTCGCAATCTGGGACAATTTCCAGAAACTTTGCGATACACCGCGTCCGTCCAATAAAGAAGAAGCTGTTCTGAAGCTTCTGGAAAAGATGGCCGATGACAAGGGGCTTGCGCATTTCCGCGACAGCGGTGGCAACCTTGTTGTGTCCGTTCCGGCGACTGCTGGCTTTGAAGACCGCAAAATGGTGATCTTGCAGTCCCATGTAGACATGGTGACCCAGGCCAATTCCGGATCGACCCACAATTTCGACACCGACCCGATCCGCATGGTGATGGATGGGGAATGGATTACTGCCGATAATACCACCCTTGGTGCCGATAACGGCATCGGTGCGGCGGCAATGATGGGTTTCATGACCGAAGACGGTCTTGAACACGGTCCGCTTGAACTTCTGTTCACGGTTGATGAAGAACGCGGCCTGACCGGTGCGATGAACCTGGAACCCGGCCGCCTTAAGGGTGAAATCCTTCTCAACCTTGATACCGAAGACGAGTACGAGCTTTGTGTTGGCTGTGCTGGCGGCGGTGATCTGGTCGCAAGCTATGATTACAGCGAAGAAGCCGTCGGGGCAGGGCAGGTGGCCCGCGATATCGCATTGACTGGTTTGAAAGGTGGCCATTCCGGCATCGACATCATCCTTGGTCTTGGCAATGCCAACAAACTGATGGCACGTTTCCTGCGTACTGCGATCCGTGATTTTGATGCGCGCATTGTTAAAATCAATGCCGGGACCGCCCGCAACGCCATCCCGCGGGAGTCGTTTGCGACCATCGTTCTGCCGGAAGGCAAGGTTTCTGATTTCGATGCAGCATTGAATGCTTTTGCCAGCGACATCAAAGATGAAATCGGCGCGATTGAACCGAAATTTACCATTGCCGCAACCAATGCAGAAGTTCCAGCGAAGGCAATGAGCGCAAAAGACTCCAAGGCGTTCAACAATGCCTGTGTCGGTGCGCCGAACGGTGTTCAGGCCATGAGTACCTCAGTCGAAGGCGTTGTCGAAACCTCGATCAATCTGGCGATCGTCACGCTTGGCGAAGGTAAAGCCAAGGTGACGCTGTCAGCACGTAGCTCGATCAATTCTGCGCGTGATGCCATGCGTGAAGTCGCAACAGCGGTATTTGAGAATATCGGCGCATCTGTTGCCTGGGGCGATGCCTATCCGGGCTGGAAGCCCGATGCCAACAGCGAAGTGGTCAACCTGATGAAGGCGGTTCACAAGGACATGTTTGGCAAGGAGCCGGAAATTCGCGTCATTCACGCCGGTCTTGAATGCGGCGTACTGGGATCGAAATACCCGCACTGGGACATGGTATCGTTCGGTCCGACCATCAAACGCGCGCACAGCCCGGATGAATGTGTTCATGTGCCAAGCGTTGCGCGCTTCTGGGATTATCTGCTGGCTGCGCTGAAGGCGATCCCGGCCAAGGGATAAGGTCTTAATCGAATTTGATGACGTTGATGCGACTGATCGGGAAACCGGTCAGTCGCATTTGTTTTCAGCACACCACGCATCGCGGGCATCAGAACCATTTCCCGGGACCAGTGCGTCAAGATTCACAAAGCCGTTTTCACCGATGCTGGTTTCGATTTCGATCCAGAATCCCTGACTGTCGCC
>NZ_DCAO01000093.1:108610-110080 GCF_002311515.1 Thalassospira sp. UBA1131 | reverse complement strand
TCGCGTTCTTCACCAATCAGGTCCTTGACCTGACGGGTAATTTCCGTGCCTTGGCGGGCAACCAGTTCAGGGATGTCACGGGTAACAAATCCCTGGCCGGGGCCAAAGGCAATCAGGGCAGCAAAGATTAGCAGAAACAGCGGGCTAAGATGGAGTAGGGCATCGAACATGCCAGCACGCTTCCACTCGTCACGAACGCGCCGTGCCGGTTGTCCGTCATCGAGGCGGCGCTGGGTTGCGCGCACCTGTTCTGCAAGGGCAGAGCGGTTCGACCCGATGAAATCAAGTGCCTGCATCAGGACTGCGCGCGCAAGCGGCTTATTACCAGACCGTTCAAAGGCATTGGCCTGGGTAAACAGCATTTTGGCGTTGCCTTCCGGCGGGAAAGTACCGCCGCGCATGTTGCCAACAATTGCCTTCCAGGCCGGTACAAAACTTTTCCACCCCCAAAACCCGCGCAGCCATGTCTTGAAACTGGCCTTAAGCGCCATGCGTTTTGCGCCTTTGGGGGCGAGGTTGGCGGTGATGGTTTCAATGTTGCAGGAATTCAGAAAACCACGCACGACCTTGAATTCCACCTGACGCGGTTGGGCTGATACCACGCCGGTGACCGCACACTGAATAAAGCCTTGTGCGTTGGGTTCGGTCTTTTTGCCTTTGTGGCGGCGCGCACCGGGATGAATGTTGCTTTTGCGCGCATTGGCCTTGGCCTGCTGTTCGCGGTAGGCCTGATTGGCGCGGGCAAATTTTTCCTCGGCAGTTTCCTTGGCTTTTTCCTGCTTGCGCCCGGCGCCAGCAAAGCCCTGTTTCTGGCGGTTCGCGTTTTGCGGACCTGCTGCGTTCGGGCCATAAGCGGCCGATGTCCCGTTGCTGGCGGTGTCGGACTTTTGGGCTCCTGAGGGCGCATTGCCAGATTGCTTGGGCGGTTTGCGTTCGCCAATCAGGATTTCATAGGCTTCGGTAATGTCCTTGAACCTATCCTCGGAGTCCGGGTCTGTGTTGCGGTCCGGATGAAATTCAAAGGCCAGCTTACGATAGGCCAGTTTGATTTCCTTTGCGCTCGCCCCCGGCGCAATGTTCAGCATGCGATAATAAATGCCGAGGTTATCGGTGTTCATGATGAATGAAAATTCCTGTCAGGCATGCTTGTCAGCGCAGTAATCCAGCAAACGACAATTTTATCGATTGTATTTCGCGGTGCAATCATATGCTGGAAATCTTAACACGTTGTCACTTTTGGCTAATTGCCATATTTTCAGGAATCGCAAGTGCACGCGATGCGAACAAACAGGTAAACGCCTTGAAACTGAAATTTTGGCAACGCAAGTCTGATGCGGATGGTGATGCGCCCGAAAAGGGCGGAGGTTCCGTTGGCGTCGCCCAAGGCGAGGCACCCGAATTCGAAATGCCGCCGGGACATCACCTTGATTTCGGCACGCGGATGCGCGCGAAGTGGGAAGGGTACGACGA
>NZ_DCAO01000093.1:100052-108453 GCF_002311515.1 Thalassospira sp. UBA1131 | reverse complement strand
TATGACAAACTGTTTGATCACGGGATCATGATGCCGGGCGGTCATGAATACGCCCTTGAGCTTGCCAAGCCGCTGGCACTTGATGAAACACTCAGTTGTCTTGAAATTGGTGCAAAGCTTGGTGGTGTGGCCCGGTTGCTGGCGGATCGTCTTGGCGTTTGGGTGACGGCACTTGAGCCGGACGGCGAGCTTGCGCTTCTGGGCATGGAGCGATCTGTTCAAGCCGGTGTTCAAAAGAGAGTCCCGGTTCAAACGCTTGACCCGCTTCAGCCTGAGCTTCGCAAGGGCTATTTCAACGTCGTTTATTCCTATGGCGAGCTTTATAAGATCCCGGAAAAGGAAACCTTTCTCAAAGCTTTGGCCGAAACCCTGCGCGATCATGGGCAGCTTCTGGTTACGGATTATGTTTTGACGCGTGATCTTGATGAAAATGAGTTGGCAAACTGGGCCAGGCTTGAAGGCGAAGAGCTGTTTCCGTGGACAGCACAGGAGTACAAATCCCGTCTTGGTCAGCTGAAATTCGATATCCGTATTGCCAAGGATGAGTCGGAAACGCATCTGAAGCATATCAAATTGGCTTGGATGACAATGCTTTCAGACATCCAGAAGGCCGGTCTGGACCCCGATATCATGGATTATCTCGAGCCAGAGATGGAAATGTGGATGAATCGCGTAAAAATGCTTGAAAATGGCAGCCTGGCCTTTTATCGGTTCTACGCAACGATCAACTGAGTGCTCAGGTTTAAGATCCTGAGCCGAGACTGCTGCTGGCGACGCAGAGGGGATTTGTTCCACTTTCTGTCGCCGCAACCTGTTTTAGGTGTTGACAGGGGCATGTCGTACTTCTATTTTCCGGCTTCCTCGAAGGGGCCAAGTTTCTAAGGTTTAAGATTATGAAGATCCGGAACTCATTGAAATCCGCGAAGCTGCGGGAAAAAGGCTGCCGTATCGTGCGCCGCCGTGGCCGCGTATACGTGATCAATAAAAAGAACCCGCGTTTCAAGGCGCGCCAGGGTTAATTCCCGGTACCTTGTTCTAAGGTTTTACAAAACGCCGCATCGGTTCATCCAATGCGGCGTTTTGTTATTTGTATTCCTTGAATGATGAAGGGGGCAGCAAATGCCCCCTTTGCTTATTTGTCGGGCCGGGTTGTAAACAGCTCTGTCTTGGTATGACGTCCGCGCAAAAGCACATCGCCTGCCTTGGCAACACGATCAGGATCAGCCAGCAGGTTGCGGGTTGTCTCCGAGATCAGGATTTGTGTTCCCAGAACCTTGTTTTCCTGTTCAAGGCGTGACGCCGTATTGACGGCATCCCCGTGAACAGTGAATGACAGGCGGGCCTTTGCGCCGACATTCCCGGCAACCATCGGGCCGGTATTCACACCACAGCGAACCTTTAACTCAAGCCCCTCGAACTTGCGCTTTTCGACTTCGGCTTGCAGGGCAATGGCGCTATCGACAGCGGCATCTGCATGGTTCTTTAGGTCATCAAACACGTTATAGACCGCAAGGATCGCATCGCCTTGGAACTGGGTGATGATGCCGCCATGGCGTTCGATGATCTGCGTCGCACAGTCGAAATAGTCGTTAAGCATCGCAATGATCTGTTTCGGATCAAGGCTTTCACACATCGAAGTGAAACCGACGATATCGACAAAAAGGACGGTGGCTTCGGATGTTTGTGGCGGCAGGACGCCGGAATCATTGCCCGATGCCAACAGCTTCTTGGCAATGGATTGCGGTACGAACTTACCAAACAGGCTGGTGATGCGTTCACGATCATGTACGGTCATCATCATGTGATTGAACGACCGCGCGGCGTCGTCATATTCCCGAATGCGGCTGCCTTTAAGCTGCGGCACATCGATTGATGCGATGTCTTCGTCTTCAAAGGCGCGCGCAGCACTGGCAAACCGGCGGATCGGCTTGGTGAAGTGTCGCGACAGGACGATGGCAACGATAACCGACAGGATAAAGACGGCACCGCCAAGAACAGAGGCCAGAACCAGTCTGTCCCACTCATCGTCAAACAATTCCTGGTCAAAATACATGCCGATTATGACCGGTGAAATTGGCGCGGTTTGAACCTGGCGCGTGACGATCAGGTGATAGCGGTCATTGTACTCAAGCCCCGAAAGGCGAATGCCGCTGTTGTGGCGTTCATCATCGGGATCAAGCCGGATGCTTTCGGATTTTCCGATATTGGCGAGAACAGGGTCGCCAATGTCATGAATGGTGGGCAGGGGAATCGGGCTGCGTGCGATGTTATCGCCATTAACCAGCTCGGTTGTTGTTTTCTCCCCCCAGTTGCGCAATCCCGGATGGGCCATGACCCGGTTGCCACCAATCAGAACAAACGGTGTGCCAGGCAAATCTTCGCGCCCGCGGATCAGGCTTTCTGACAAATTGGACAGCGACAGATACTGAATGAACGTTCCAAGATACTGCCCGTCATAAAACAGCGGTACCCAGCTTGTCAGGACGGTGCGGTCAAAATAGGGGTCCCAACGGGGGTAGCCCGTGCGGTTGCTTACAGGGCCGCGGATATGCGCAAGCTCGGAAAACAGCATGTCGTCTTCGGGCAGGGTTCTTCGAATGTCGCTCATGTCTTCGGGATTAAAGCCGATAAATTCGCGTTCCCCGGTCACAAGCCCATAGGCCATGACACCCATGTCTGCCGCCGCAAGGGCGCGCATCGTGCTGGTCCAGCCGTACTGAAAACTTGGATCAAGTGCGCCGCTGGCAACCTGTTCTGCGACCCAGTCAGAACGTTGTTCGACCTCGTCCATGCGTTCATGCATGGTGCGCTGCACCGATGTCAGGTCAATATCAGCCAGCATCACCCACAGATTGCGGGTGTTTTCATAGGCCGTTCCAAGACCGACATAAAGGGATAGTCCGACGCCAAAGACACTGGTGGCGATAAAACCGGCAAGCAGTACAGAAAGGACTGAATATCTGCGTTTTGATTTCAATCGGTTTTCTTCCAGAAAAGAGGTTTTCCCCAACCCCGCGCCGATCTTAGCGGCGATCGAACTTTGTTGAAAGGATGATTGAGCTTGATGTGCGTTTTATCCCCGACATTTCCCCGATCCGGTCAAGCACACCATCAAGTTCCTCGGGCGTGTTTGCGGCGACCTCGGCGATAAGGTCGTATTCGCCTGAAACCGCAAGGCACCGAATGCAGTGCGGGACTTTCTGAAGCGCGCCAACGACACCTGCCGACTGTTTTTGTTCAAGCTGTATCATGACTTCTGCCAGCAAGACGGGCTTTGCCACATCACCAAGCTGAACGGTGTAACCCTTGATAACTTCTGCCTTTTCAAGGCGCTCCAACCTTTCCTGAACAGCACTGCGAGACAGACCGACTTCACGCGCAAGGGCAGCAGTAGGAATGCGGGCATTTTCTTGCAGGCGTGCGATAAGCTGGCGGTCAACTTCATCAATCTGACGTTTCATCGGTTTTACCCATTAAAATGACGGGGTTTTATTGTGTTTTGACAGTATTGCCGGGTTGAAAGCGTTCGTCCAGCGGCGGAACATCATTGGGCAAAAACAAAACATGATCAGGGCAGGTACGACATCGACGGTGAAGGTGTCTGCTCGTTCGGGAGTTAGAGAAAATGAAAAAGATTTTGATCCTCGGCGCCGGGAAAATTGGTCGCATTGCTGCGGTGATGCTCAATGAAAGTGGCTATTATGCGGTGACGCTGGCCGATGCCAGTGGCGAAATGCTGGAAATTTGTGCCGAAGACAACGCAGCCACCCTGGTAAAAGTAGATGTCACAGATGAGGCCGCACTCACCGATGTTGCCAAAGGGCATGATGCAATCCTGTCGACATGCCCGTTCTTCTTGAATGTGGCGATTGCCCGTGTCGCACGCGCGGTTGGGGCATCCTATTTTGACGTTACCGAAGATGTTGAAACAACCCGCGCTATTCGGGAAATTTCCAAGGGTGCGCAATGCGCCTTTGTGCCGCAATGTGGTCTGGCACCGGGATTTATTTCCATCGCGGCTCATGACTTGTTCAAGCGATTTGATCACGTAAACAAGCTTCGTTTGCGTGTCGGGGCTTTGCCGCAAAATCCGACCAACCGTTTGAAATATAACCTGACCTGGTCGACTGACGGGCTGATCAACGAGTATCTGAACCCGTGTGAAGCGATCCTGAATGGCAAGCGGGTCGAAGTGCTGCCCCTCGAAGGATATGAGCGCTTTACCATTGATGGTACGGAGTATGAGGCCTTCAATACTTCAGGTGGCGTGGGCGCGCTGTGTGACATGCTTGAAGGCAAGGTCGATAACCTTGACTACAAGACCGTTCGGTATCCGGGGCATCAGGAAATTCTTAAAATCCTGATCGAGGACCTCAGACTTGGCGAACGTCCGGAGATGATGAAGGAAATCTTCGAAAATGCTCTGCCAGTCACCAAGCAGGACGTGATCGTGATCTTTGCCGATGCTGTCGGCACGCGGCGCGGGGAGCTTTGTGAAGAGAGCTTTATTCGCAAGGTCCATGGCACGCGCGTTGGCGATATGGAGTGGTCTGCGATCCAGATTACAACATCGGCCGGATTGTGTGCTGTGATGGATATGGTTCTGACCGGTAAATTGCCTGCAACCGGTTACGTCCGACAAGAAGAAGTCAGGCTGGAAGATTTTCTGGCAAACCGGTTTGGTCGATATTACAGCCAGGCTGGTTGAGTGGGCCTAGCGACCTGCATTTGATATTTTGTACTGAAACCCTTCGGAGGTGATTCCGGAGGGTTTCTTTATTTTTCAATGCTGTATGTGGGGAAGTTTTCCTGATTTCTCAGAAAAAGGTGTTCTTACAACCGGTTAGAACAGCGATGACTTCGCCGTCATGAATTGTTTTGAAAAATTCCATCAAGGACGTGGTTTGTTAACGGTTGGACCTTATGGTGGGACGAAATCTGCTTTCTCTTGGGTAATAGGTATTCCTTGTCTGATTTTGCCGACATCTACCGTTCTGCATTGAACCTGTATGAGGCAGGCCGATACGCAGAGGCAGAAGAATCCTGTCAGCGAATGATCCGATCATTCCCACAGGCCGCAGAGGCAATGCATCTGGCCGGTCTCGTTGCGATGCGCCACGGGAATCAGTCCCTGGCTGCAGAGCGTATGGGGCGCGCCGCCATTGCCGATGCCAATAGTGCAGAAATTCAGCATGATCACGCCCAGGCCCTTAAGGCCATCGGCAAATTGCGTGACGCCGTTGGCGCGTTCAAGCGGGCCATTCGGTTGTGCCCGGATGCCCCGGCACTTTATTGCAATATCGCCAATACCTATCGCCAGCTTGATGAACTTGAAGACGCGCGGGAAAATTATGAACGCGCGCTGGAGCTGGCACCGGATGTCGCCGAAATTCATGCCAATTATGCCGCCTGCCAATATGCGATGGGCGATATCGAAGGCGCTGAAACGTCTTGTTTGACCGCGCTTAAGATGCGCGACGACATCGTCAATGCATTGGTTCTGATCGGCCAAATCCGCCTGGATCAGGGGCGCACAGTTTCCGCAAGCGAACCGTTGCGCCGTGCGCTATCGCTTGAACCCGGTCATCCGCGCGCATTAACTGCCTATGGCGATGCACTTTTCCAACTGGGTCAGTTTGCCGGTGCGCAGCATTGCCTTCGGCAGGTTCTGGCCCTTGATCCGGATGACGCCAAGGCCCGCAGGACACTTGCGTTGCTTAATTTGCGCGTCGGGCAGGGGCTTGAGGCGATTGGGGCGCTTGAGCCGCTATTGGCCCACAGTCCGGAAGATCCGCAATTACTGTTGATGATGGGCGAGGCGCTTAGCCTTGTTGGCCGTCATGGCGAGGCCGTTGAACAGTTTGGCGCAGCCATCGGGGCCGGTGGCGGTGATGACGCGGTTTTCCGTCTTGCCGTTGAACTGGCCGAAGAAGGCGATACTGGCTCTGCACAATCGGTTCTGCAAAGCGGGATAGATCGCAAAATTGCCGCGGGCGAGAATACCGCGCTGTTCCGCACAGCACGCCGTTTGTTGTTTGCCCCTGTGCCGACCGATCTTGCCGCCCAGAATGATGAAGTCGTGCGTGATCTTCTTGATGATACGCTTGATGAAGACGCACTTGAGCCGGATCTTGAATTTGTTGGTTCTGACCGGATCGATCCCATTGTTCTGACTCGCTTTCCGCCGGTCTGGCGCGCTGCATTGCGCCCGGAAGGGGACAAACAGTTACGCGCGGTTGGCCATTACTGGGAACGCCTGGTGTCAGGTTATGATGTGCCGGAAGTCAGCGCATCCTCCACACGGCTCGGTGGGAAAATCCGGATCGGCATCGTTTCGGCCAATATGTGTGACAATGGCGTGGGGCGTTGGATCGAAGGCCTCGCCGAGGCGATTGATCGCGACCGGTTTGATGTGACAATCATTCGTCCGCCAACCGGCGAGGACGACATTACCGCTCGCATTGACGAACATGCCGATCTTGTCGTGCCATTGCCGCTTGATCCGTTGCATTCGGCACGGGTGATTGCAGGGCTTGGTCTTGATGTTCTGCATTATGTCGACCCGCAGGCCGATGCCTATACGATGTTGCTGGCAAGCTGGCGCTTGGCGCCGCTTCAGATTTCAGGTGGCGGGATTGCAGCGACCAGTGGTCTTTCCAACATTGATTACCATCTGATCGCCGAGGATTGGGAAACAGCCGGCGGTGAAAAGCGGTTCAGCGAGAAGCTGGTGCGCCTTCCGGGCTTGTTTGTGAATGCCACGCCGCCAGAGCCTGTCGAGATGTCGACAACGGACTTGCAGCGGCGCTGGCGCTTGGCGCAGGACCGCAATACCTATTTGTGCCCGCAGCCGCTTGATGTTCTGACGGCCGAGTTTGATCCGCTGATTGCCGAAATCTTGCGGCTGGATGAAACCGCAGAGCTTTTGCTGATTGCGCCAGAACGCGATAGCTGGGATGCAGCATGGGGGCGCCGGTTTGCCATCAATCATGCGGATGTTGCCGGTCGGATGCGGTTTGTGAATGTGCGCAACCGGGCCGATTTGTTGTCGCTTTTGTGTGCTGTGGATGTCGTGCTTGAAAGTCCGGCATGGAATGATGCGATGCTGGCCTTTGATTGTCTGGGGCTTGGTGTTCCGCTTGTTACCTTGCCGGGGAATGCGGCGCGATCCCGGCGCAGTCATACCTGCTATCGTCAGATATCGGTTTTTGATTGCGTTGCCTATCATTCGGCCGATTTTGTCGATACAGCGCTGACACTTGCGACCGATAAACGCCGTCGCTCGGTCGTTTCGCACGCCATCAAGAGCCGGTCGCACATTCTGTTTGGCCAGAAATCATCCTTTGATGCCTATATGCAGTTTCTTGACCGATCAATCGCACTGCCAGCCGATAAAGTGATTTAATTTCCGATAGATAACCTTGAAACTACCCAATCGACTCACAAATTCTAAGGTGATGTTTGTATATGGCAGTGATGCCAGACCCGGTTGAGGTAGTTCTATGGCCTTGCGTTTTTCCAAGGGGCAGATTGTCCGTCTGACTGTCGCCTTGGCTATTTTCGTTATTGCGATCTGGCAACTCGCACCACTTTCCGTTTCTGATATTCGCCCGAACGGCGTTGTGAATGCCAAATTGGTGACCATTCAGGCCCCGATCAGTGGTCAGCTTGTTCGCGCAATCCCCGATGTCGGAGAGCCCGTTTCGGCCGGGTCGATTGTGACAAGAATAACCGATGACACCGAACCCCAGGCGCTGCTTGCCCAGCTTGATGGTGAATATCAATTGCTGCGGTCGCGAAAAACGGCGTTGGTTGAAAAGCTGTCGACCCTGAATGGCTTGCGCCGCGAATTGGGCGAGCGCGTCCGTGAAATGGTGACGGGTTCAATGGAAAGCCTGCATTACAAAATGCTTGAGGCAGCTGCCCGCCAGAAAGGCTGGATGTCGGTCGTAAAGGAACGTGATTTGAGCCTCGCACGGCAGAAAACCTTGTTGGCGGATGGCCATGTCGCCAAGGCGCGTGTGGAAGAAGCCGAAAGCCTGCTTGAACAGGCACAGCAAGAGGTCGAGCGCGCACGCGCCGATGAAGAACGTTACCGCAAGGAATCCGGTGCGCTTGAAAAAGGTGTGTTTGTCGGGGACGGGCAAAATGATGTGCCATATTCCCAGCAGCGTCTTGACGAAGTCGTTCTTGCGATTGCCGATCTGAATGTGCAACTGACCGAAACCAACGGGCGCATGGCATCACTTGAAAAGCAGTTGCGTGACGAAAGCGCGCGTGCGGGGCGTCGCGAATCCATGCTGGTGCGCAGCCCGATTGACGGGTTGATATGGCGGCGCATGGCAACCGAACTTGCGACGGTTACCAAAAACAATGACTTGGCAAAAATTCTGGATTGTTC
>NZ_DCAO01000093.1:96674-100005 GCF_002311515.1 Thalassospira sp. UBA1131 | reverse complement strand
GTTCGCCTGCAAGGATCACCCGAAACGTTTGAAGGGATCATCAGCGGCGTGATCGGCACCCGTGCGGTATCGCCGGAACTTGAATATGCAGCCTTGCCGCCGTTGCTTAAGAAGGATGAAGTTCTTTTGGTCGTCAATATTCCCGATTCCGGCTTTGAAGATCGCCCGGAGACCTTCTGTAATGTCGGTCGTCGCGCCGAAGTCAGCATTCCAAGCCGACTTCATAGCTGGTTTGGCGAGAGCGACCCGTCAGAATGAACGCGATGGCGCAATTCGCACCGCTGGCACTTGTTGTCGGTGTCATGATGCTGGCGTCACCGTTTCTGCGTCGTGACCGGTTATGGGCGCGTTGGGTGGTTGTGTTTTTCCTGATCGCCCTGATTGCACGGTATTTGCCGTGGCGGATCAGCGAAACAGTCTTGCCAGCCGATCTCACCACGTTTCAGGGCTGGTGGATTGTTTTCCTGTTTGCGATCGAAATCGTGTTTCTGTGTGACATGCTGCGTCAGTCACTTATTCACTGCAAAATCGTAGATCGCAGTGCTGAAGCCGATCAGGCCTATGCCAGACTGTCCGCCCGGCCAGTTGAAAGCTGGCCAAGCGTCGATGTCTTCATTCCGAGTTACAACGAACCGCTTGATGTGCTTGAACGCAGCATTGTCGGCGCGTTGGCGATTGATTACCCGAACAAGACTGTCTGGGTGCTTGATGATGGTAAGCGGGACTGGTTGCGTGATTTCTGCAAGGAAAAGGGGGCCAAGTACCTTACGCGGAAGGACGGAACCGATGCCAAGGCCGGTAATGTAAATAACGGGCTGGCACATTCCAGTGGTGACCTTGTCTGTATTTTTGACGCAGATTTCGTGGCCTATCGCCACTTCCTGAAACGCGTGGTCGGATTTTTCGAAGACCCGACAATTGGTATCGTCCAGACGCCACAGCACTTCTTCAACAAGGACCCGATGCAGCGCAATCTTTGGATTGCCGATCGGTGGCCGGATGAACAAAGGCTGTTCTTTGATCACATTGCGCCGTCCGTTGATGCATGGGATTCAATGTTTTGCTGCGGATCTTGCATGGTCATGCGGCGAAAGGCGCTTGATGCCATCGGTGGTGTGCCAACCGCGTCCATCACCGAAGATATCCTGACCTCGCTTGAGATGCTGCGCGAAGGCTATCGCACCCGTTACCTCAATGAAAAACTGTCTATCGGTCTTGCGGCTGAAAGCCTTCTTGCATTCCATACACAGCGCGAACGCTGGTGTCAGGGCGGTATCCAGACATTGTTTTTAAAGGCGGGACCGCTGGGGCCGGGGCTTTCGCTTTGGCAGCGGATTTTGCTGTTTCCGATCTATTGGGTGTTTCATATCCCGGCGCGCTTGCTGGTGATCATGATCCCGATATTTTATTTCTGGTTTGGCCTGCAACCGCTTGAAAATGCCCGAAGTTGGGAAATTTTCTATTGGCAATTGCCGGTTTTGATCGGCGGATGGGCAACGGCGATGTGGCACAATGGTCGGCAAGCCTATCCCATCGTCAATGAAGGGCCGGCAGTGCTGGTATCCCTCAGGCTGTTTCCAATTGTTGTGTCATCTTTGATCCGGCCATTCGGGCGCCCGTTTAAGGTGACACCCAAGGGATCCCAGTCCGGGGTGGGGAACTCCAGGACCGAAGCAATCATTTTGGGCGCGCTGTTCGTTTTGACGATTGGCGGGTTCTTTTACAACATCAACACCGACATCCGGATCATCGATAATGCCGATTTTCTGCTCGTTGGGGGATTATGGGCTGCGATCAATTCGCTGACATTGCTTGTTGCGATCTTGATTTGCTTTGAAAGCCCGGTGCAGCGCCAACAGGAACGGTTCCCGACCAGCTTGTGGGCAAGGATTACGGGCAACAGTGACGATGACCCGCTAGATATGACGATCACCGATATGTCGTTGGGCGGCGCACGCGCGATGTGCCCTGCAACGGATATTGATCGCGACAGGTTCCAGAAGGGGGCATTAATCAAGCTCGATGCCGAAGAACTTCCACCGCTGGACGCCAAACTGGCGCGTGTCTTTGTGAATGATCAGAAACAGCTTGTCCTGACTCTCGATTTCACGCCGGAGCCCGCCGGCGACGTACGCGATGCGTTGATCCGTGTGCTTTATACAACCGGGATTGATAACGCATCAAAACCGGCAGGCAGTTTTGCGCTTTGGGGCGCGTTGTTGCGCCGGATTTTCGGACGTGGTCCTGTCAAAAGCTAGGAAGCCGACGACGAGGTGAGGTTAGCTCAGCGCGTCAATGTCGGCTTCGGAAAGGGCCGCTGGCACAATGGTCAGTGGCAGGCGCAACTGACCGACGGTGTCGCTTTTGGTCAATGCCGTAATCAGCGGACCGGGGCCTTCACTTGTCGTGCCTGCGGCAAGGACCAGAATGGAAATCTGTTCTTCTTCGTCAAGAAGGTTCAGCAACTCGTCCTTGAGACGGCCTTCGCGGATGAACAGAAGCGGCATGCTGCCGGTTTGTTCATGGACATAGGCCGCAAGCTCGTTCACACGGGATTCCGCCTCGTCACGGGCTTCTTCCTTCATCAGATCGCCAACCGCCATCCAGTGCTGGAACTCGGCCGGTTCAATGACGCTGAGAAGGGCGACACGACCGCCGGTATGTTGTGCGCGACGGCAGGCATAACGCAATGCCTTGGTCATCTCATCGCTGTCATCCACGACAACAAGAAATGTCCTGTTCGAAGTCGCACGAAGTTCCTGATCGGCATCAAAAGAAGGCATATGGGTTCTCTGAACAGTTGCACTCAACCGCTGCGACACTGAACAGATGTGGGACTGTAGTTACGAGCGGACAGTCAAATTGTGCCGCAACTCAATGCCGGTTTCCAAGTGATTTTTGGTAATAGCGACAAAGATTTATGCGTTGCGTTATTGATTGAGGTAATGCTGCGACTGCGAAGTCGCAAGGACCCGGAATGCGCGTTTTGATGGTGAGCAGGCCCGCACACTGTTAGCGTTTGCGGAATACGACACTGGCAATCCAGCCGGCAACCACGGCAATGATCACGGCAATAATGCCATAAAGGGCCGAGTAGCGATGGGCGAATTCATAAACCTCGGCACTGATGCCAGTTTTTGAAACAACCAGTGGTGTGGTTTTGACGCTGGCAACACGGCCATCCCGGATCAGATACACATTGATGGTGTAGGTTCCCGTCGGGGTGTTGGCTGGAAAATGGATATCAGTTCGAAACAGCTGATTGGACAGAAAACTGATTTTGGCCGGGCGTTCACCGAACAGACCTGCACCTTGCATATTGCGCACCAGC
>NZ_DCAO01000093.1:81362-96484 GCF_002311515.1 Thalassospira sp. UBA1131 | reverse complement strand
AATGCGGTAATCGAGCAAGACTTCCGGGGATGCGATGATATCCATCGGGCGGTTTGATGCGCTGGCATAATAGGCTGGCACGTTCTTATAGCGCGCGCTTTCGCTGTTGACCCAAATGCCGACTTTACGCTCTTTTTTTCGGACCACCATGTCTTGGTCCGGGCCGCGAACGGTAACAACGACGTCACCTTCTTCCTCGACCGCGCCAAACAACAGCACTTTGGTGCCGGTAAAGCCGGTGGTGATGGCCACAAGATGGTTCGACAAATCCACAACCAGCGGATCAGCCGATGCCTTTTTGGGGCCAGCCCCGATACTCAAAAGCGGCAGCGCCAAGGCAATCATAAAGGCGGTCCGAATGGCTGAGGGTACTGGCATCACAGATCCCCCGGCATGACGGAATAGAGGTCGCTTGGCGTAATCACCAGATCAAACAGAAGCTTCAGGCAGACCGACAAAACCAAAAGGCCAAGCAGGGCACGAAGATGCTCTGCCTTCAGGCGGGAACCAAACTGCGCACCAAACTGTGCGCCGATAACCCCGCCAATCAGCAACAGGATGGCAAGCGCGACATCAACCGTCTGGGTTTGCACCGATTGCAGGAAGGTAACGTTAGCCGTGACAAAGATGATCTGAAACAGCGATGTGCCAATGACAACCCCGGTCGGCATGCCCAACAGATAGATCATGGCCGGCACCATCACAAAGCCACCACCAACACCCATCAATGCGGTCAGCATGCCAACAAAGAAGCCAACGGCAAGTGGCAACAGGGCACTGATATAAAGCCCGGAGCGATAAAACCGCATCTTCAAGGGCAGGCCGTGGATAAAGCTGTGTTGATGTTTCTTGGATCGGCGGATTTGGCCGCCGCGACGCCGGGTACGGAAAATGGCGCGCGTGGCTTCAAACAGCATCATGCCGCCAATGATACCAAGGAAGATCACGTAGCAGAGCGAAATGACAAGATCGATCTGACCAAGTGACCGCAACCAGGCAAACACCCAGACACCGACGGTCGACCCGACAATACCGCCAGCCAGAAGAACCAGACCCATTTTAAGGTCGACATTACCGCGCTTCCAATGGGCGAACACACCCGATACAGAAGATGCGACGATCTGGTTCGCGGCAGTTGCCACGGATACGGCCGGGGGAATACCATAGAAAATCAAAAGCGGCGTAATCAGAAAGCCGCCGCCAACGCCAAAAAGACCCGACAAGAAGCCGACCCCGCCGCCCAGTCCCAAGATCAGAAATATATTTACCGATATCTCGGCAATCGGGAGATAGATTTGCATCGCGGGCGGGCTAACAGCGTTTGATTGATTGTTGTGGTTCAGTCTAACATATTGTGCAAATGCAACAATCGCCAATTGCCGCTATATCGGACCGGTTTCGTATTTTTTATAAGGTTTCTTATGTCGACATCTTCAAGTGGTCCCCATGATGCAATTCTCGACGCGCGCGGACTGATGTGCCCGATGCCCGTTCTGAAGGCAAAAAAAGCACTGCGTGACGTCAAGGATGGCGGAATTCTGCAAGTCCTTGCGACGGATCCCGGTTCTGTCGCCGATATGAAAGCCTTTTGCGAGATGACCGGTAATCGATTGATATCGTCTGAACAGGACGAAGATGTTTTTATCTATCACATTGAAAAATCCGGTACCTGAGACCGGGTTTTAAAGCGCCCCACGCGATGAAAGTTCCCTGAATGTCGCCAACCCCACCTAATCTGACTTGGCTGGATTGTGATTTTGATGATCTGTCCGCGCGCCACGTGCACAGCCTTTTGAAGCTCCGCCAGCAGATTTTCATTATCGAGCAGACCTGCATATTTCCCGACATAGACGGGCTTGATCCACGATGCAGGCATATTGTCGCCTATGAGGGGGACGATGTTCTGGCCGCGGCCCGGATTGTGGCCCCGGGCATTGATCCCGACCATGCGGAACAAGGTGACCGTCCCGCGATTGGCCGGGTTGTTACCAGCGATCGTTTGCGCGGGCAGGGCATTGGCCGCGAAGTGATGCGCCGTGCGATTGATGTTTGTGAGAAGCAGTTTGCAGGCAAACCGATCTACCTGAATGGGCAGCTATATCTTCGAGGTTTTTACGAAAGCCTCGGCTTCGTGCAATTCGGTGATGAATATGACGAAGATGGTATCGCCCATATCAGCATGGAACGCCCGGCGAACCTGAAAGAGGTCCAGTAGTAGGAATGACCAATAGCGGCGGACGTTAGCGTGCGCCGCTGGTCGCCATGCCGGTGAAGAATTCAAGTTGCCAATTCATGTCATCCTCGCTCAGCGGATATTGATTGCCGCTGCGGGGATTAAGTGTTTGGCTCGGCGGGACGTGACCAAGCTTGACCTGAATTTTCACCGCAAGGTCGGCAGGAAGACCGGCCTTCCATGCCAGGGACACAACACCCTTTGCCGAATGGGTGTTAAGCACCTTTGATACGGCGTCGGGCGAAATTCCGGCCAGAACGGCCAGCGATGCGCGGGCGAATTTGACATCGTTTGCGGCCAGTGCCTTTGCCACTTCCTGATCGGTCAGCTTTTTCTTGGCATGCATGGCAAGTGCCTTTTCAAAGGCAGGCTCGCCTTCTTCTTCGTCGCCGTCTTCTGCAACCACGCCTTTTTTGTCAGACTTCGGTTCCGCCTTGTCGGACGGTTTGGCTTTTTCCTTGTCAGCCTTGATCTTTTTCGCATCGGTCGCAACGTCGTCGCGCTTCTCGAATTCGCCAGATGCGATACGACGTTGCACGACTTCGCGGACCGCATCAAGCTGGTCCTTTTTCAGGTCTTTGCGGCGTTCCAGCACACTGATCAGGTTTTCGGCAACAAAGCGCGCCAGTTTTCCAGCCGCGGTCGGTGTCAGGGTTGGGCGTTTGACAAGGGGTTCGTGCCACTCCGGGTAATCCGGTGCGCGATCAATCAGTTGATCAAGCGTTTCTTCGCGGATCTGTGCAGACTTGTTGCCAAGCAGATGGGAAATCGCATCCTTGTCGCTACTTGCGGCAATGGCATCGGCAAGCTTTTCACCAACGTTTCTGCGACGCGACACAAAGCTGAGCGCACCACGACCAGAGCTGCCTTCAATGATTTCAAGCAGGTCTTCCTCGGTCAGGACCGGTGAATATTGCAAGACCGGGCCAGAAACGACACTTTCGGCGTCGCGTGCAAGCTGCTGAATGATTGGCTGCGGGGCGTCGGCAATGTCTTTGAGGGTTTCAGAGATCACTTGGCGGACGTGAACAGCCTGGTCACGCACAAGCTTGTCGAGCGCCTCGTAGGTCATGCGGCGCAGTTTATCGGTTTCATGGGCGGTGAGGCCGGCAGAAAGATGCGCGATTTTTTCCGCCAAACTGCCACGGACACTGTCATCGCTGTCATCGGTCAGAAGGACATCGGCCTGAACCGGCGTTGCCTGGTTGGCTGCAATGTGACGACGAACAGAAGAATCGTGGTCAGTGGCGAGGAAATAAAGGATTTCAGGGCGGGTATCATGGCGTTGTGCCAGCTTGCCGCGAACATCTGCATCCGGGCTTGCCGCCATTTCCTTGGCTTCGTCATAGGTGATTGGCGTTTCGCTTCGCTTGGTAAATACCCGCTGCAAAAATCCCTTCATCGGGCATTCCTCCTAAACTTCGATTTTTGCCGGGTCTTTTGACCCCGGCGCGGCAGCGATACCAAAACGGCCTTTGCCAAGTTTCTTGACTTGATACATGGTCTGATCTGCGCGCTGCACAAGTTGTTCAAGCGTTTCTTTTGAATCAGGTTCGTGAACCGCAATACCCACCGAAATGCCCAGCGGATGTTCGGCATCCCCGGAATATTTTCCAAGAACGGCACTTTCCTTCATCAAGGTCTTGGCGCGTGCCGACGCGGCAGGAATATCAGCACCTTCCAACCACAGAACAAATTCGTCGCCACCAAGGCGGGCTACAAGATCAGACGGGCGCACATTATCAAGTAACACTTGCGTTAACGTAAGAATGGCGTCGTCGCCAGCCTGATGGCCATGGATATCATTGACCAGTTTGAAGTTGTCCATATCGACATACATCAAAGCCGCAGGTGCATTTTCACGGCGCAGGCGACTGTGGCGGCGTTTGAGTTCCTCAAAGAACGCGCGACGGTTCAGAAGTCCAGTCATGCCATCTGTACGCGAAAGCGTCAGGATGCGTTCATGCTGGATGGCCTGTTCAATGGCGATACCGACCTGATCGGCAACCTCGGTCATGATGGCACGTTCGCCATCAGTTGGTTCCGGGTGATCTGCATCAAACATAAAGATCACAGCGCCATTATTGCGCTGATGATAATGGCAGCTAAGACCAATGAGCCGGTAATTCCCGACATGGGCATCAAACGTTTCATTCGTTTTCTGCATCTGATGAAGCGCCTGGTGGGCGATCTCGTTGGCCGCCTTGTCTGCATCGCCGGCGGTCAGTTCAAGGTCGCCGGTTTCATCATTGCGTTTGAAGATAACGCAATGGGAACAGGCCAATGCACGCGTGCTGGCTTCTGACGCGCCCTTCAGCACCATAAGCGGATCAATTTCATCACGCATGGTGCGGACGATATAGGTCATTAGGCGGTCACGATTTCGGGCGGTTGCGACTTCGCTTTCGCGGCGGCGTTGTTCGGTAATGTCGTGGGCAAGACCACGTGTGCCGATCCAGACCCCTTCGCGCGAATAGACGGGCGTCGATGAAACCGAAAGACACGCATCGCGTCCGTTCGAACGCCGGAACCAAACCGGGACATCACGCACGGCCTTCTGGCTGCGAAATACGTGCTCGCTGTCCTGATCGGCAGTATCAAGCAGGAATTTCCCCGGGAAACGTCCAACGATGTCGTCGGCTCGGTATCCAAGTGCCCCGCGCGGAGAGACAAAGATAAACTTGCCTGTTTCATCCGTTTCCCACGCGAAGGCGGACGAGACTTCGACAATATCGCGATAGCGCTGGCGTGAGTCGATCAGGGCTTCACGCAAGTTCCGATCCATGCTGACATCACGCGGCAGGATCATGACCTCGTTCTTCGTGGTCGGAAGGGCAGTTAGCTCCAATGTCGCCGTACCGCGCTGTACTTCAAAGGTCATCAGTTCAACCACACCACCCGGTGTGGTCAGGGCGCGTCGGATCAGTTGATAGATTTCAGGGAACAGGCCGTCACGAATGCCATTGGCAAAACCAACCGCATTTTTATTGGCAAATAGCGGCACACCCTTTGCGTCCATCACGATGACGGGGGCCTCGGCCTCGGCCATGACTTTGGGGTCAAGGGTAAACACGTCGGCGTCGTAGTTTGTCAGATCGTCTGCAAAGTTTGTGTTCTGGTTTTGCGGATCCACCGGATGACGGGAAGTCATGCGCGTCCTCCTGTTGTGGTCGACGCGTTCTGATCGTCGGTGTCGGCACTGCTATTAGAACTGGCGAGATTGGTCTTGTGATAATCGTCTTCGCTGCCAATCGTGATTGGCGGCCCCAGATGATAGCCTTGACCATAGTCGATACCCAGATCACATACCAGTTCGTAACTGGCTTTATCGTGGATCATTTCGGCGATTGTATGAATACCGAGATCGCGACAAAGCAGGGCGGTTGCCTTAAGAAATGCGCGTCCTTTGGGATTGGCAAGCGCAGTTCTCATTGCTCCGCCATCAAACTTGATAATGTCGACATCAAGCGCACTCAGATATTCGAAGTTGGCTGCCCCGGCACCAAAGTCATCAAGACAGATGGCATGACCACGGGCGCGCAGCATCTGCAACCCGTTATTCACATCAGTCAATCCACGAATACGCGACGTTTCGGTCACTTCGAAAAGGACTTGTTCCGAGGGGATGTCATAGTCGCCAAGCAGTTCGATCAGGGCTGGCATGAAACCGGCCTGTTCAAGCGAATGGCCGGAAAGATTGACAGCAACCGGATAGGGGATGCTGTCAGGATTGTCGCGCAGATGATCAAGAACCTTGCTGCACATTGCCAGATCAAACTCGGTAATCAGACCGGTTCCTTCGGCGAAATGGATGATCTGGTCAACGGCCAACGTGCTGTCGCCGATGTTAAAGCGCGCCAATGCTTCGAAATGATGCATTTCCCGATTGCCAAGATGGACAATCGGCTGCAATGCAACCGCAAAGGACCCATTTTCCACAATCTCGCGGAAGGCACGCACGGACTTCAGTGTTTCGTTGATCAGGTGCGGCAGGCTTGCCGAAAGGCGGGCGGCGGTGACGTCATTCTGTGCCTTGCGCTGCATCCGGTTGAGCGCATAGGCAACTGCCCGTGTCAGGTTGGTATCCCGGTCACTTTCGGCATTCTCGGTATCGAAATGATGGATGTTCCGAGCACTTTCATAGTCATTGCCAAACAGGTCTGCTGTTTTGGATTTTTTGGTATTTTTGCCGTTAACGCCCGAGGTGTTGGTCAAAGACATCAATCCGCTGATATTCTCGGCCGAGGTAGTTTTGTCAATTTCCTCAAGGTCGGCGCGCAGCGCACTGGCATAGGCCACGATACGGCGTTCGAGTTCGATCATCGGTTCGTCAACCGGATGAATTTTGTGCGGTCGTCGTGACTGTTCCTGATCCTTAACCACACTGGCATTGAACTGCTTTGCGCCAATTCCGATCAGACGCGCCAATTCATTGGTTGCAGCCGTTTCCGCCTGGGAGCGCGAAGCCGCCAGGTTTTCGAGCACCACCAAGGCTTCGTTGTGGTAGTTCATGCTTGAAAGATCACCAACCGAACCGGTCTGGCTGGTTTCGGCGTTCATGTTCTGGCGAATGACGGCATTCTGCAAAATGATACGGTCAATGCCCGATCTGGCGCGGGGACGAATGGCGCGATGGCGGGCTGCGATGTAATAGCGGCTTGAAGGATCGGCGATCATATAGCCGCTGAGTGACAGCGGCACAGCTTCCTGAACAGGTTTGCCATCGGACTCGCAAAGCTGGAAATCAAGATCAAGCTCTTCAAGGCGTTTTAGCCCAGTGCCGCCGTGAAGATAGGCGCGCAGCAAAGGACGTTCGGACTTAACAACAATTTTCTCGAAGGCTTCGCCGATCAGACGGTCTGGCGTGCATCCCAGAAGACTCTCGGTCGCGCCTGCGACAAACAGAATATAGCCGTTCTCATCGACCTCAAGAAGCATGTCAGCCCAGCAGAATGCCATGGCTGCAAGAAGGTCTTGGTCATTCGTTTCCGCCGAGTGGCCGGTGCTGTCTGTCATTTTCGACCCGTCATCGTAAGCCGCCTGTTTGTTTTTCTAAGACGCAGCTTTGCCTGTCTCTCATAAATAGCGATCTTACAAAGGATATGAAGGATTTGCACTTGATATGGCAAAAAAAACATTCCGGCTTCAAAAGATCGATTTTTGACACGTCGCAGGGGGCTGAGTGTCGATCAATTCTAAGGGACAGTCGAGCGACGCTGACATTCATCTGAATGCCGTCGTAGACATTGAGACTTGATGTTTTTCCGATTGTTCTATCAACTCTGAATTGGACAGTTCTCTGCGCCTTCCACCTTCTGTCCGGGAAACTGCATCATCAGCTTAGTGAGGTCGTTGTGTTAAGCCGAAACATCAACCGCCGCAGATTTATGAAGTCAGTCCTGATGGCAAGCGGGGCTGTCGCGTTTGCATCAAAATTTGCCGTCAAAAGGGCCCATGCGCTGGAAAATGTTTCTGTGGTTGTGGTCGGTTCAGGTATTGCTGGGCTCGGTTCGGCGAATTTGTTGCGTAAACACGGGGCCACAGTGACCGTGCTTGAGGCAAAGGACCATACCGGTGGTCGTCTTTTGACAGACTGGTCTATGGGCGCACCGTTTGAAGTCGGTGCTGGATGGATCCACGGCCCGTCGTCGGACAACCCGACCAAGCAACTCGCCGATGCGGTTAATGCCCAATATGCCGTTACCGACGATGAGAACGCAGTGTTCTTTGACATCAACGGCTATGAATATGATGAGGATGAGGTCGAGAGAATTGTCGATGCCTGGGAAGGGGTTCTTGAACACATCGACGGCACCTATGAGGTGAATGACCCGCGCAGTCTTTTGCAGGCGATCAAGGACTATCGTCCGGCGTATCTTGATGATCCGGGGATCATGTGGGCGTTTTCTGCCTTTACCGAATTTTCAAAGGGTGGGGCGATCGAAAAATTGTCAGCGCCCCTATTTAACTGGGATGAGGCATTTGACGGTGCGGATGTCGTCGTCACATCCGGCTATGACGAGATATTAAATCCTCTGAAAGAGGGGCTTGATATCAAGCTTTCCCATGTGGTCTCGGCAATTTATTACAGTGTCGATGAGGGAGTGGTGATCACTACCGATCAGGGAACTTTCGAAGCCGACTATTGCATTTGTTCGGTTCCACTCGGTGTTCTGAAAGCCAACAATATCCAGTTTACGCCCGATCTTCCCGGCAGATATCGCGATTCCATTGCAAATCTCGGCTTTGGCAGTGTTACCAAACTCGCACTGAAGTTCGAGGAACCGTTCTGGGATATCGAAACCCAGTATTTCGGCATCACAACCGAGCCGAAAGGACGGTGGAACTATTGGCTGAGCTACCGAACGTTTTCAGATGAGAACATCTTGCTGGGGCTAAGTGTCGGGGATTATGCATTGACCGCTGATCGTATGACGGATGCGGAAATGGTTGAAGATGCACTCGATGTGCTGCGCACTGTCTGGGAAGATGATGTGACAGAACCGATTGACGTTCTGGCAACGCACTGGGCCACCGATCCATTCACACTTGGCGCATATGCTTTTCCGCGTCCGGGGAACCGAAAATCTGATTTTGACGGTCTCGGAGAGCCGATTTCAGATCGACTGATCTTGGCTGGTGAACACACGATCTTTGACTATGCCGGGACAACCCATGGGGCGTTCATGACCGGGCTGCGCGCAGCAGAGTATATAATCGACGAGGAAGGTTAGGGGAAGCCGACAGCCTGTCTTATCGGATGTCAGGCTGCGTTATGATCGGCTTTACGGGACTCTGTTGCCTCGCGGCGGCTGTGCTTCTGATCATACATGGCTTCATCTGCTTCGCGGATCAGATCGGCAATATCGCATTTTGCGCCAAATGATGCGTGACCGAAGCTTGCCCTGATCGACAATGCCTTGCCCTGCCATATCAGCGGGAATCGCTCGGTCGCGTTCTGAAGCTGTACAATCCGTTTTGCCGCTGCGGCAGGATCGCTTCCGGTCATCAGGATGGCAAATTCGTCGCCGCCAAAGCGGGCAACAAAATCATCAGACCGGGTGTGCGTGCGCAGGTTCTGACCAAAGTGCCGAAGGACGGCGTCCCCCGCTGCATGCCCGTGCATGTCATTGATTTGTTTGAAACCATCAAGATCGGCAATGACCAAAATGCCGCGTTCGTCGGTTCGTGACGCGCGCGAGATTGCCTCCCGCGTGCGCTTCATGAAGCCGCGACGGTTATAAAGCCCGGTCAACTCATCGGTTTCGACCATGAGTTCGAGCTGTCTGATCCGGTTTTGCTGCTGATCAAGGCGGGTTTGCATGTCACGGGCAAGATCAACCAATGTCGAAAGCGCACTACGTTGTTCGCTTTCGTCTTTTTCTTCGGTCGCGCGATTGTTGATTGCCGTCTGATGCTGAAAATCAGCAGCAAGCTCTATCAACAAATCTATCTGCGACTTTTCCATTGGGCGTCTTGTTCTCAATGACATTGGATACCGAAACCCTTAAAAGGGGTGGAACCATTCTATCTTTCATGGCGTTACAAGAACATTAACGCACATGAAGCGTATTTGTGACGAAGCACTGTCGATCACGCAAAGGAGCACGACGGATGAAGTACCTTTTGGGGGCCGGATTGGCGCGAAAAATCGCTGTTGCGGGTGTGGCTCTGGCGTTGGCAGGGTGTTCGTTCCTGCAAAAAGAAAACTTTACGGTTGGTGGTGAAATCACCGATCAGGGGCAGGAATGCGTTACGTTCCGTGCCGAAGACGGGACGCTATATGCACTCGCCAACAAGGCAAGCAGGCTGCGCCCGGGCGACAAGGTGCGCATCACCGGCCATCTGGCACTGATGACAACCTGTACCGAGGCAACAACCCTGATCGTTGACAAGATTGTCCTGCTTGCACCCGCTGACTGAGCCTTTGTCTAGCGCGCAGTTGCAAAACAATCCGTGCCGTCAGCCTTGAGCTGGCGGCATTGTTTTTGTGCAGACTCCGAGTCTTCAAATCCTGCAAGCTGCAGCCGGTGATAAATGCCCTGACTGCCGAGATCGGCGGATACGATTTTTTTGACGTGCGATTTAGCCAGTTCCGGATAGCGGATGCTAAAGCTTGCCCAATAGGTTTCAGCGGTAAATGTGTCGCGAAAGGCGCCAAGCTGTATTCGGAAACCGCTACCGCTGACTGCCGACACAGGCGTTGCTGTTTCAACAAGATCAGATGCCGTCGTGCGTTGCACGGTCACAGCGGGCTGCGTGGTCTTAGTTGGAGGCGCAGTTGTTGAAGCCGCCGGGGTAATCGGAGTTTCCGTGGGGCTTGGTGTCCTTTGACGGACGGGTTGGACCGAACGGATTGGGGGCTTTCCGTTGATCGTTCGTTGATACTGATCTGCCAAAGAGGGGATTTCGATTTCTTCCTCAAGCCGGGTTTCAGTTGGAATTGTTCCGGGCAGGAGGCTTAGAGGCTGATTGCCTGATCGCACACTTGATGCGCGGGCAGGCAAATCTTTCGGGATGATATCGATCCCGGTTGGTCCTGTTTCAGGCGCAAGCGATTGTGCCACTGCACCGATATTAAAGATCATGGCGGCCATTAGTGCCGCAGCAAAGATGCCCGAAAAAGGAAAGCCACCCCACATTCCGGCAAAGCCAATCGCCTGCGAAAACTGTGTCGCAGGGGTTGGATATGCGTGGGGTGGTTTCGCCATTCCTACATCTCCGTGCGCGGGCCATATGCATGGCGTTCGCGCAAAATCTGATCATTGTTGCGCAGGCGTTCCATGGCTTTGCCATAGACGGTGTCTGGCGCATATTGACCATCTGTCCGGTCACCTGTTGCCATCCCGGTCAGAAGCTCAATCGCATCATTGATGTGTTCCACGGTCCAGATGTTGAATTTGCCCTGGCGAATGGCCTGAACGACTTCTTCGCGCAGGACAACGTTTTCCGCATTGGCCGAAGGAATGATCACGCCCTGATCACCGGTAAAACCCTGATCGGCGCAAATGCGATAGAAACCTTCGATCTTGTGCGAAATACCGCCGACCGGCTGCGCCTGGCCAAACTGGTTCATCGACCCCGTGATGCCGACATTCTGGCGCATCGGGATGTTGGAAACAGCGGAAACGATGGCGCAAAGTTCCGCCATCGACGCAGAATCGCCTTCGATCCCGCCATAGTTCTGTTCGAACGTAACGTTACAGGCGAATGAGAGCGGAAAATCCTGCGCAAAGCGTGATTTCAGGAAGCCTTCAATGATCATCACAGACTTTTGCTGCAATGGGCCGGACATATCGACCATGCGTTCAATGTTTAAAACGCCGAGGCTACCGACATAGGACCGTGCCGACACGCGTGCTGGCAGGCCAAAGGCATGATCACCGTAATCGAGAACCGTCAGTGCGTTGACCTGACCAATCACACTGCCAAAGCTGTCGATCAGGATTTCGCGCCTTTGAACCCGTTCATGGGATCGGTCTTCAAGGCGTGAATTGCGATGGCGGCGTTCTTCGATCGCACGCCGGACATCCGCGGCGCGGATGGTTTCGCGGCCTTCGGCCTTGCTGAGTGCGCCGGCCTCAATCGCGACATCTTCGACCCGTTCAATCTGGGCTGTCAGCTTGTCGCGTTCGCCTGCCCAACGCGCTGCCTGACCAAGCAATTGACGGATCGCACCATTATCAACCGGGATGCCGGAGCGTGACAGGGCGGATGCCCGCAGAAGCCCGGTATAGATCGAAATGTTGCGACCAGCCGCAGGCATGTCGGCATCAATATCGGCCTTGACCCGGAAGTGATTTCGGAAATCCACATCCAGCGAGAAGAAGGTGTAATAAAACTTCGGTGCGCCGACGATAACCACCTTGAGGTCAAGCGGGATCGGGCGAGGTTCCGGTGCACCTGCGGTTGGTGGGCCGCCCTTGTGGGTTTCCTCAATACGGATCTCACGGTCACGAAGGGCTGCTTTCAAAAAGCCCCAGCATTCTTCGTGTTCCAGAAGGCTTTCCGCACGCAAAACAAGAACGCCGCCATTGGCGCGATGAAGGGCGCCCGGTTTGATCAGGCTGAAATGCGGATGCATGCCGCCCCCCATCGGGCGGTACTGAATTTGCCCAAACAGGTTGTCGTAGCTTGGACTCGGTTCAAGTACGACATCGGGGTGATTATCGCGCGAATGATCGATTAGCAGGTTGACGGCATAGCGATCATCGACGGTTTCGGGGATCTTGCCATCACCGCTTTCGATGGCGGGTTGGTCGCTGGCTTCCTCGAACGCGTCGATATTGTCGAGAATGTCTTTTTCAAGCGCGTCGAACCAAGCCTTGAGGCCGGGGCTTGTGAATTTGTCGCGCAGTTTCTTGATGCGCGGTTTCAGAACAACCTTTGCTGCCCCGCGACGCAAACTATCAAGCGTATCGGCGATCTGTTCTTCGAGGTCGCGGGTGGAAAGCAGCGTTTTGCGGGCTTCTTCGGCGACTTCCTCAAACGCGTCTTCGGCCTCGTTGCGGCGATCCTTGGGGATCTCATCAAGGGAAACCGGTTCGCCTTCCTCGTTCAGCGCGACAATCATCACGCCTTTTTCGTTTTCCTGAACATCCAGACCGCGTTCACGGGCATATTCACGCAGCGCATCAAACTTTTCGCGAAGTTGTGCACGCGCTTCTTCGGTCTGGGTCTGGGTTTCGGTAAGGTGAGCCGGGGCGTTGAAGGCCGAGGCAAAAGCTTCGCGCAGATGCGTGATCAGTGTTTCCATCGCCGCCAAAAGCTTTTGGCCCTGACCGGCCGGAAGGGCATAGGGGCGCGGGCGATTGGTGCGCGAAAAATTGTTCAGATAAACCCAGTCATCAGGGGCTTCGCGTTCTTCCATGGCCTTGTTGAGGTAATCAAGGGTCGCCGTCATGCGGCCAGCGCGATCAAGACCAAGAACAAAAATGTTGAAACCGGGTTCGGACATCGAAAGTCCGAATTTAAGAGCCTCTGCCGCGCGGTAATGCGATGAAAAATCAAATATTTTCGGCTGTTGGTCTTTGTGTGGGCTGCGAATACGGAAATGCGGGAAACCGCAATCATCTGCGTCAAGGCGGGAAACTGGCATCTGCTGACTTTCTGCTGCCCAAGGTAAGGTATCAAGCAGGGGAATTTTGCCCCCGCAGCATATCTTGGAAGCAACCCATTCACGCGGTCAAGCGTTGCGTGCGGAAATAATTGAAATGACAGTAAGAACCGTGACTTCGCCTCAAAATTCCACGGTCATCATGCACGAGAAAAACGTGCGTTACATGACGACGGAATTGCCAAAATCACTGCTCTGAAGAAGTCGGTCGACGATTTGCACGCCGCGGCGCAATCTTTCGGGCGATCGTTCTGCACCGAAGCATAGGCGCATACCCCTTGGCACGTGGCCAACAGCGAATTGCTGTGCTGCGGTCAGAAGAACGCCATTGTTGGCCGCATCCATCACCAGTTCACTGGTGTCGATATGTTCGGGAAGTTCCAGCCAGATGTGATAGTTGGTCGGGTGGAAACGGATATCGTAACCCTTGAGTGTGCCAAGGACGATCGCAAGGCGTTTGGCCGCTTCTTCGCGGTGCCATGCCTCGAACTGAGCAAGGCTGCCATCCATGATCATGCGTGTGACAAGTTCAAGGTTGATGGTTGAAACCATCCAGCAGGTGGACCGGATTGCACTGGCGAGTTTGCCGATCATTTCGCCCGGTGCATGGATATAACCGACACGCAAACCACCACCGATACTTTTTGATACGCCATCAAGATAGATGCTGCGTTCCGGTGCAAAGCAAGACAGCGGGGGTGGGGCATCCGGATCAAGGAAGTGGTAGATGCCGTCCTCGATCAATGTCAGATCATATTTACGCAGGATTTCGGCAATTTCGATGCGGCGCTTTTGGCTCATTGTGCTGCAAAGCGGGTTGTGCAGCGTCGGCATCAGATAAATCGCACGCGGACTTTGTGTGCGACACATATTTTCGAGCGCGTCTGGCATGATGCCGTCGTCGTCCATGGCCACACCGCGCAGACGGAACTGCAACAAATTGGCAAGGCTGCGCAGGTTGGGATAGGTGAGTTCCTCGCACAGGACAAGATCGCCGGGGCGCACTGTCGCCAGCAGCGATACGGTCATGCCATGTTGCACGCCAGCCGTTGGTAAAACGCGTTCCGGATTGTCATCCAGCCCCAGTCTTCCGGCGGAAAAAGCCAACGCTTCACGCTGATGAGCAACGCCATATTCCGATTTGTAGGACACCATATCGTCCGTCGACATGGTGGTCGCAACCTCAATCAGGGTTTCGCGAATGCGGCCTTCCCTTGGCGGGAGAGGACAGTTCATCCTGAAATTGATCGGTCCGGTATCTTCGGTCTCGTTTGACTGGGAGTTCGTCGATGGCGCAGCACCGGTCGATCGTGCCAGCTGGGTGAGGTTATTGGTAAATGCCATCGGAATCGGCGCGGTGGCCGCCATATCAAGTTCCGACTGGATATTGTCGAGCACATAGGTTCCGCGGCCAACTTCACCAGCCACCAGCCCCAATCTTTCCGCCTCGCGGTAGGAGCGGGTAATTGTGCCGACCGTGACGCCAAGTTGATAGGCGAGGTCGCGGTGGGTGGGCAGTCGGTCTCCGGGTTTCAGAGAGCCGTCTTTGACTGCTTTGCGGATGGCTTGCGCGATCTGTCGATAAACAGGACCACCAGCCTCATCAAGTTTCGGGAACCATATTGTCATGGTGACAATGTTTAAATTGACACAATAATAATGTCAATGACAAAACAATATCGAGACAATTCACCGAAAGGAGATGGAAATGGTAAATTGTAACGATACAATCCAGCTTCCTGGCATCAATGTCACTGAGCGCACAGTAAGCAC
>NZ_DCAO01000093.1:78600-81167 GCF_002311515.1 Thalassospira sp. UBA1131 | reverse complement strand
TGACCCGATCAGATATCGAACAGGAACTGTCAAAGCCGTTCCTGTAAAGTTTCCCCCGGCGCGGCTCGCCACCGCCGCGTTTGACGGAGGCACTTTGCTCCCATTGTGCCTCCGTTCGGCGGGAAGCGGCTGTAAACGCAAATTGTCACGATTTTGATCTATCAGGGATACAATACAATGTTTAATACGGGTGAGTTGCGCGAGGCCGCGGATTTTGTGCATCAATATGTTGCGCCGACGCCGACAATTCAGTGGCCGCTGCTTGATCGTGCGACCGGATTGTCCCTGTATGTCAAACACGAAAACCACACCCGACTTGGTGCGTTCAAAATCCGGGGCGGGCTGACTTTTTGTCGTTATCTCGGAAAGTCGGTTGATGTGAACCGCGGGATTATCTCGGCGACACGGGGCAACCATGGCCAGAGCCTTGCCCATGCGACCAGCCGTTTTGGTATGCCTGCGACCATTATTGTCCCGCATGGCAATTCCGTTGAAAAGAACGCCGCCATGCGGGCCTGGGGTGCAGAGGTGATTGAACATGGTCACGACTTCCAGGAGGCAGCCGAATACGCCAAGGCACTTGCCACCAAGGAAGATCTTGTAATGGTCCCGCCGTTCCATCGGGAACTTGTGCGTGGTGTCGCGTCCTATGGGTTGGAGCTGTTTGACGCTATTTCCGGTCTGGATCGTATCTATGTGCCGGTTGGCATGGGATCCGGGATTTGTTCGCTGATCACGGTGCGTGATGCGCTGGGCCTTAAGACCGAAATTATTGGTGTGGTCGCAACGGGTGCGGATGCCATACGTCAGTCATTCATGGCCGGTGAAATCATCCAGACACCGACGGCCAATACATTTGCCGACGGGGTTGCCTGCCGTAGTCCCGATCCGGGCGCGTTTGAGATCATTAAAAGCGGTGCTGCGGACATTATTGCTGTCGATGACGAACAGATCGCGGATGCCATGCGCCTTTATTTCAGTTCTTGTCACACCATTGCCGAGGGGGCAGGTGCGGTGCCGCTGGCGGCTGCGATTGCACAGCGCGAAAGCAATATTGGCAAGAAGGTTGCTGTTGTGTTGACCGGGGCGAACATTGATCGCGCCGACTTTGCGCGCATCCTTTCAGGAGAAAACAAATGAACAGCATTTTAAATCGTTCTGATGACAGCCCCACTGTTGATGAACGTCATCTCATGTTTGATGACCTTGAAAAACTTGGCCGCATTCTTGTGGAAACAGGTGATGTCGCGCACAGCTTTATTCAGGGTGCGGATAACATGGATGTAACCTGCCGCGATTTCTCTGCCTTTGACCCCTCGCGCCCGATGCCGGGGCAGGGACGCGGTGCGCTTGATGCGTTGCGGGCAGCGAAGGAAGAAATTCTGCCGCTGCTCGCCGCATCAATTGGTCCTCGTTATCTTGGATTTGTTACCGGTGGCACGACGCCAGCGGCCCTTGTTGGCGACTGGCTTGTCAGTGCAATTGATCAGAATGCCACCGGACCGGAAGGATCGGTCAACGCCGCGGTTGAAGAACAGGTCATCAACTGGCTGTGTGAACTGGGTGGTGTGCCATCAGGTACGTTTGATGGTGTTTTGACGACCGGTGCAACGGTATCAAACCTTTTGGGACTGGTTGCGGCCCGCCAGTGGTGTGGTGAACAGATTGGTGTGAATGTCGATGCCGATGGTGCGGGCGTTTTGCCAGATCTTGAGATTTTTGCCGCGAGTCCGCACGCCAGCATGATCAAGGATTTGTCGATTGCCGGGATTGGTCGTAACAGCTTTACCAAGGTCGCAACCAAACCGGGATCGGAAGAAACCGATATTGCAGACCTCAAGGCCAAGCTTGCGGCCAGTGATGCGCGCGGCAAGATCGTTATTGCGTCGGCGGGAACCGTGAACGCCACGGATTTCGATCAACTTGATGCGATTGCCGATTTGTGTCGTGACTTTGGCGCATGGCTTCATGTCGATGCCGCGTTTGGCTTTTTCGCTGCCCTGGATGATCGTCGGGCCCACCTTACCAAGGGAATCGCACGCGCGGACTCCATCACATCAGACGGGCATAAGTGGCTCAATGTCCCGTATGATTGCGGGATTTTCCTGACCCGTCATATTTCGGTGCTGGAGACATGCTGTCGCGCCTTTGCGCCATATCTTGATACCAAGGCGGACGGGAATAGCTATATCAATCGTGGGGTCGAAAATTCCAGACGGTTCCGCGCGTTGCCGCTGTGGATGGCGATGACGGCTTATGGTCGCGACGGAATTGCATCCATCATCCGGGCAAACTGCGATCAGGCGGCAAACCTGGCTGCGTGGATTCGAACCCATGAGAAGCTCGAACTACTGCGTGAACCCAAACTCAATGTGACAATGTTCGCATCGCGTGGAACTGATGACGAGAATCGGGCACTGCTCCAGCGTATCAATGAGACAGGCAAGGTTTTCCTGACACCAACGGTTTACGGCGGTCGTTTCGGATTCCGCGCGGCATTCAGCAACTGGCGGACCCGCGACGAAGATCTTGTGATCGTCAAGCAGGCCATTCAAACGGCCTTGTAA
>NZ_DCAO01000093.1:72547-78479 GCF_002311515.1 Thalassospira sp. UBA1131 | reverse complement strand
CCCTGCCGATCTATCAGATCGATGCCTTCACCGATGTTTTGTTTGCCGGCAACCCGGCGGCGGTTGTGCCCTTGTCAGATTGGTTGCCTGATGACGTGCTGCAAAAAATCGCGATGGAAAACAATCTGTCGGAAACAGCCTTTTTCGTGCCAAGTGCGGGTGACGAGGCCGATTTCCATATTCGTTGGTTTACGCCGACCGTCGAGGTGCCGCTGTGTGGCCACGCGACGCTTGCAAGTGCATTTGTGATTTTCAATCGACTTGGCTTTAAGGGCGATCTGATCAAGTTGCAAAGCCAAAGCGGCGTTTTGACCGCCCGGCGCGAAGGTGATGCGATTGTCCTGAACTTCCCGAAACAACCGATCAAGCGTGAAACTGTCTCTGAGGAGGTGCTTGAAGCCCTTGGCGGAGTTAAGCCCGCCGAGACATTTGGCGTGGTAAGCCGTGATACCGACATTGTGATTGTCTATGATGACGCTGCCATTGTGCGAAATATGCGCCCGGATATGTCGGCGTTGGGCAAATTGGCGGGGCGCGGTGTAATTGTTACGGCACCCGGCGATAAAACCGGACTTGATATGATTTCACGTTATTTCCTGCCAGCACTTGGCATCAATGAAGATCCGGTCACCGGCTATATGCACTGTGTCGTTGGGCCCTATTGGGCAGAAAAACTGGGGCAGGTCGATGTTGTCGGATATCAGGCGTCCGCGCGCGGTGGTGTGGTTGCCTGCAAAATCGACGGTGATCGTGTGCATCTCAAGGGCGAAGCTGTTCAGTACCTCAAAGGGGAAATCACGGTTCCGGCGTGATTGGCCTGGCGGTGTCGGGCAATGAATTCAAAAGGGCGGGCAATCTGGTATTTGCCCGCCTTTCCTTGTTCAAGGGGCCTGCATTCTGTCTGGGGTATTCTACCGACTAATCCGCATTCGAACTGATTTGCTTTGTTTTTTTATTGACCGCGCTATAGGGCTTTCGTCTAAGTAAAAGGCAAAATGAAACGATTGTGGACAGATCTCGCCGGTGCAAAGGTGCGCGATAACCGCAAGAATGCAGGCTTTACAGGGGAAAGTTTATCGTGCTCGAAAGTGTTGTTGCCAGTTCTGCAACGCCGATGCAGATGTGGGTGGTCCTAGCACTCGTTGCCGGATCGCTTGTTCTGTATGGGTTGGAGCGCATCTCGCTCGAACTGACCAGTATTGCTCTTATCGCAACGCTTTTGCTTTTCTTTGATTTTTTCCCGCTGCTTGATGCGGATGGTGAAAACCTGATGGGGCCTGCCACGGTCATGTCGGGCTTTGCCAACCCGGCCTTGCTGACGGTGTTGTCCTTGCTGGTTGTTGGGCAGGGCATGGTCCTGACCGGCGGGGTCAGTTACATCGCTGGTCTGATTACCGAACATGGCGGCAAGAATGCCTCGATTGCGATTTTCGTCGGGTTGTTCGTGGTGATGGTATTGTCGGCCTTCCTGAACAATACGCCGGTTGTTGTTATCTTTATCCCGATTATTCAGGCACTTGCCGAGCGTATTGAACGTTCCCCGTCGGCATTGATGATCCCTCTTTCCTATGCAGCGATCCTTGGCGGCATGACGACCCTGATCGGTTCATCGACCAACCTTCTGGTATCAAGTTCCCTGATCGAACTCGGCATGCCGGGGCTTGAATTCTTTGAATTCACAACGATTGGCAGCGTGCTTGCCTTGACCGGCTTTGTCTACGTCCTGTTGATTGCGCCGCGCCTTCTTCCGGCCTTGGCATCCATGCGCAGCAAACTTGCCAATCCCGATAGCAGCGGCAAGCAGTTCATCGCACAGATCACTGTTGGGCCAGCGGCCAACATGATTGGCACAAAGCCAGTCGCCGGGTTCTTCAAGAACCTGCCAAATATCACCGTTCAGATGATTGTTCGGCGTGAACATGCAGAACTGCCGCCGTTTGAAGATGATATGGAAATTCAGGCGGGTGACGTTCTGGTCGTGGCCGCCACCCGCAAGGCACTGACCGAGGCCCTGCAAAAGGACCCGGGATTGTTGCATTCAGATGCGGCCGCCGTTGGTGCAGACGGCGACGAAACCCCGCAGAAATCCACGCAGTTATTGGCCGAAGTCATGTTGCCGCCGGGGTCGCGCCTGATTGGCTTTAATCTTGAGCAGATCGGTTTCCGCTATCAGTACAAGTGCCTTGTACTTGGTATCCAGCGTCGTTCGCGCATGATCCGAAGCCAGATGACCGAGATCCGGCTTGAGGCCGGAGACGTTTTGCTGGTGCAAGGACGATCAGAGGATGTCGAGGCCCTTCGCACCATCCGCGATGTTGTGTTGCTGGAATGGTCGACCAGAACCTTGCCCCGACCATTCCACGCGCGTCGGGCTGCGGCCATTTTCCTTGGCGTGATTGCGCTTGCCGCGACCGGTGTCGTGCCGATCATGGTTTCAAGCTTTATTGGGGCCGGATTGATGATCGCATCCGGCGCGCTTAATTTGCGTCAGGCATCGCGCGCAATTGATCGCAAGATTGTATTGCTTGTTGCCGCTGCACTTGCCCTTGGTAATGCGTTGCAATTGACCGGCGGTGCAGAATTCGTTGCCGATCAGTTGTTGGCCGCAACCCGCGGCGCACCCGCACCAGTTATTTTGTCGCTGTTCTTCCTGATTGTGGCAGGCTTTACCAACGTTTTGTCCAACAACGCGTGCGCGGTTCTGTTTACGCCCATCGGCATTGGCATGGCCCAGCAACTGGGCGTGGAGCCACATGTGTTTGCAATTGCGGTGGTGATGGCGGCCAACTGTTCGTTTGCGTCGCCGGTCGGGTATCAAACCAACCTTCTTGTCATGGGACCGGGACACTATCGGTTTATTGACTTCCTGAAGGCAGGGACACCGCTGATCATCATTCTTTGGATTGCGTTCAGCCTGTTTGCGCCTTGGTATTACGACATCCCGTTCTAAGGGGCATAAACCAAAGAATGAATGTTGGCAGCGGTTCGTTTCAGCCATGCAAAAATGGCTGCCATGTCTGTGTGGAAGGCGTTTGACTTTTGCCTTTGGGGCAATAGGATCGGGTCGCTTGAATATTCTAAACCAACCTGCATTGGTTATCCTTCTTTCTCAGGAACTTACAGATGGCCCAGACTGCCGTACTTGCAAAGCCGACCACTCGTCCGACCAGCCCGAATTTTTCTTCGGGTCCGTGCAAAAAACGCCCGGGTTGGTCCGCAGACGCATTGCAGACGGAGATCCTTGGCCGTTCACATCGATCCAAGCTCGGAAAGCAGCGCCTTGAAGAGGTGATTGACCGTTCGCGCGCAATTTTGAACCTGCCAGAAGATTATCTGTTGGGGGTGGTTCCGGCATCCGATACCGGTGCCGTTGAAATGGCGCTATGGTCGATGCTGGGCGCGCGTGGCGTTGATATGCTGGCGTGGGAAAGCTTCGGGGCGACCTGGGTCACCGATGTGATCAAGCAGCTCAAGCTTGATGATGTACGCACCCTTGAAGCCGATTATGGCAAACTGCCGGATCTGGCATCGGTTGATTTTGATCGCGATGTTGTCTTTACCTGGAACGGCACGACGGCCGGTGTTCGTGTGCCCAATGGCGACTGGATTGCTGATGACCGCAAGGGTTTGACCATTTGCGATGCGACCTCGGCGATCTTTGCCATGGAACTGCCGTGGGACAAACTCGATGTCGTGACCTATAGCTGGCAGAAGGTTCTGGGCGGCGAGGGTGGTCACGGGATCATTATCCTCAGCCCGCGTGCTGTTGAACGCCTTGAAAGCTACACGCCATCATGGCCAATGCCGAAAATCTTCCGCATGACCAAGGGTGGCAAACTGATTGACGGCATTTTCCGCGGCGAAACCATCAACACGCCATCGATGTTGGTGGTCGAAGATGCCATTGACACCTTGAAATGGGCCGAAGAGATTGGTGGCCTTGAAGGGCTTTTGAAACGTACCCGTGCAAGCCGGGCGCATCTTGATGCGTGGCTTGCCAGCAGCGACTGGGCGGCCGACCTTGCCGAGGATCCGGCAACCGGCTCAAACACCTCGATGTGCATCAAGATTGTCGATCCATGGGCGCTTGGTCTGTCTGCCGATCAGCAGGCTATGCTGCCGAAAAAGATTTCGCAGCTTCTTGAAGCGGAAAATGTCGCACTTGATATCAACGGGTATCGTGATGCGCCTCCGGGACTGCGTATTTGGGGCGGTGCAACCGTTGAGCCCAGCGATATCAAGGCTTTGCTGCCTTGGCTCGATTGGGCATATGCGGTGGTAAAAGCCGAATTTGCGGCCAACTAGGAAATAATTCGTACGTATTATTTGCGTTACAGGGTTTTTCCCCGTTGCTCTGTCCGGCACAACGCGGTAGTAACCGCTACCGGATAGTGAGCCCTGAGCGTTGCTCGGGATGTTATCAATTTAAATCTGCGCGCCTCGTCCGGGAAAGCACACAAAATGACCGAACTTGCCAGGAAAGCTCTTTTGCCCGCCGGCCTGCAGGATGTCCTGCCAGGAACCGCTGCACGGGAAGCTGAAATCCGTGAGAAGCTGATGGCCAGTCTGGCACATGCAGGCTATGACCGCGTGAAAACCCCGTTGGTCGAGTTCGAAGAAAGCCTGCTTGAAGGTGCTGCACCGGAATTGTCGACCCAGACGTTCCGTTTGATGGACCCTGAGTCCCGCCGCATGATGGGCGTTCGTTCAGATATGACACCCCAGGTCGGACGCATTGCAGCGACCCGTCTGGTTGATGCGCCGCGTCCTCTGCGTCTTTCGTATTCCGGCGATGTCTTGCGGATCAAGGGATCGCATCTGCGCCCGGAACGCCAGTTTGCACAGGTCGGTGCCGAGTTGATCGGTGTGTCGAGTGCTGCTGCTGACACCGAGATTGTTCTGCTCGCACTCGAAGCTTTGGAAAGCATCGGTTTGCCGGATGTTTCGGTTGACCTAAATTTGCCAACACTCCCGGTTCGTCTTTTTGATGCCTTTGGTGTGTCGCGCGATGACCGTGAAGTACTAACCGAGGCGCTTGAACGTCGTGATGTCGCAGCCCTTCGTGCCGCCGATGGCAAAGTTACCGGTGTTCTGGTTGCCTTGCTTGAAGCCGCTGGCCCGGCGCAGTCCGCTTTGCCGAAACTCAAAAAACTCGAACTGCCGCTTGGTGCGTCCGAGGAACTTTATCGTCTGATCGATGTTGCTGAACGCGTTCTGGCGTCCGGCCTTGATGCTGCCCTTACCATTGATCCGGTCGAGATGGCTGGTTTCCGCTATCAGACCGGCGTCAGCTTTACACTGTTTGCACGCAACGTCCGCGGTGAAATTGGCCGTGGTGGCCGTTATCGTGCCGGTGGTGCATCGGGCGAAGCTGCAACGGGTATGTCGCTTTATATGGACAGCATTTTGCGCGGTCTTCCAGATGCCGAGCCGATTGATCGTGTTTATCTGCCGCTTGGTACGCCACAGCGTGAAGCGCGCAAATTGCGTGCCGAAGGCCATTACACGGTTGCCGCGCTTGAAGGTGCCGCGGAGGCCAAAACCGAAGCCGCCGCCCGTATCGAAGCACAAGGCATGGGCTGCAATCATATTTATATCGGCGGTCAGGTTGTGCCGCTGAACGCCTAATCGAACGAACTTTTTATCGCGCAAGGAGTTTTGCGATGACCAATGTTGCCGTGATCGGTTCCCAGTGGGGGGACGAAGGTAAAGGCAAGATCGTCGACTGGCTGTCCGAACGGGCAGACGTTGTTGTGCGTTTCCAGGGTGGTCACAACGCCGGTCATACTTTGGTGATCGACGGAACCACTTATAAGCTGAGCCTGCTGCCGTCAGGTATCGTCCGTGAAAACAAACTTTCGGTGATCGGCAACGGCGTTGTTGTTGATCCGTGGGCGCTGCTTGCCGAAATCGGCCGCCTGAAAGAGCAGGG
>NZ_DCAO01000093.1:67030-72454 GCF_002311515.1 Thalassospira sp. UBA1131 | reverse complement strand
CTGCCGCTGCATGGCAATCTTGATCGTGCGCGCGAAGCGGCTGCATCGGGCGACAACAAGATCGGCACCACCGGTCGTGGCATTGGCCCGGCATATGAAGACCGCGTTGGCCGCCGTGCGATCCGCGTAGGTGATCTTGCAGACACTGATCTGCTTGAAGCTAAGGTCGAAAACCTTCTGACGCACCATAATGCACTTCTGCGTGGCCTAGGTCAGCCGGAAGTCGATGGTGCGGAACTGCTCGCGCAGCTTAAGGAAATCGCACCGAAAATCCTGCCGTTCTCCGACACTGTCTGGAAGTCGCTTAATCAGTTCAAGGAAGCGGGCAAACGCATCCTGTTCGAAGGCGCACAGGGCACGATGCTTGACGTTGATCACGGCACGTATCCGTTTGTGACGTCGTCGAACACTGTTTCCGGACAGGCTGCTGCCGGTTCCGGTATGGGCCCGTCGGGTGTTGGTTATGTTCTGGGTATCACCAAGGCATACACCACCCGTGTTGGTGAAGGTCCGTTCCCGTCCGAGCTGTTTGATGAAGACGGCGAACGTCTTGGTCAGCGCGGTCACGAGTTCGGTGTTGTCACCGGTCGTAAGCGTCGTTGTGGCTGGTTTGATGCGGCCCTTGTCCGTCAGTCGGTCAAGGTCAACGGCATCACCGGTATTGCGCTTACCAAGCTGGATGTTCTTGATGGCTTTGATGAAATCAAGATCTGCACCGGTTATGACATTGATGGCAAAATCTATGACCATCTGCCGGCCAACCAGCGTCTGCAGGCAAAAGCCAAACCGGTTTATGAAACCATCGACGGCTGGTCGGAAACGACCATGGGCGCGCGTAGCTGGGCCGATCTTCCGGCAACAGCGATCAAATATGTTCGCCGCATCGAAGAGCTGATTGAAGCGCCGGTTGCGCTTCTGTCAACCAGCCCGGAGCGCGATGACACCATTCTGGTGCACGATCCGTTCAGCGCCTGATTGCCTGAATTTACGAACTTCGAAAGCCACCAGTTTATGACTGGTGGCTTTTTTGTTTACAGTTGCGGGTCTTACTGTTCATCCGTGACTGCGGTCGCGGGATAACAGCTTGCCGACAGGGGGGATCACAAGTATCGTTTTATCAACCTTTTGAGGATAGCGTTCTGAGGGCTAGGTCAGGAAGACTTTTGGCCCAAGTATGTGCGTCACTCAGGGAATGATAACCTGTAAAGAAATATCGGGACCATGGCAGAGCAAGCAGAAGATCAGGAACAGGACGTTTCGAATGGTGCTGCGACAGGGCCGGTGATGGATGCACCGGGCGGCGGCGCATCTGCGCCTGAGGAACCCGAAGAATCCCCTGAGCTTGATGGTGTCGCGATCAATGCAGGCGGCAAAAGTGTCGAGATCGGCAATTTTCGCGTCTTTCTGGATTTGCGGATGCCCGAATTCGATATGGGCCATTGCAAGGCCTATTCGGCTGACAATCTCCGCCGCGAAGAGGGCAGCGCCTTTGCGCTGGTAACCGATCCGGTTCTTCCGACCCGCCATGACCATCTGACCTTCCTGGCCGGTATGCATATGGCCGGTCAGATTGACCTTATCGATTATGAAACCGCCTACTGGCCGCCAATTGGTCGCAAGACGATGGTGCTTTTCTATGAAAAGCCGGCAGGCGGAAAGGTCGTTGCGCGCGAACACAAGAAACTCGCCATCGATGAGCATGATATTGCCACGGTTGTGGTCGAGCCGCTGATGAATGCCATGCAGGCCTTCAGTGAGAAGGGGCTGGCACACCGCAATATTCGCGCCGATAACCTGTTCTTTGCCGATCCCATGCGTGAAAAGGTCGTGCTTGGCGATTGTGCCAGTGGCCCGCCCGGTTATGATCAGCCAGCGGTTTATGAGACCACAGCACGTATGAGCGCTGATCCTGCCGGTCGTGGTTCAGGCAATGCGACCGACGATTTCTATGCGCTTGGTATGACTTTGGCCGAGCTTGGCATCGGTCGCCAGCCACTCAAAAAGCTGAATGACCAGGAAATTATCGAACTTAAACTGGCCAAAGGGTCGTTTCAGGCAATCGCATCACACGAAAAGCTGCCGCTTGTTCTGATTGAACCTGTTCGTGGCCTGTTGTGTGATGACCCCGAAGAACGCTGGGGCTTGGCCGAATTGAACGCATGGCTGGACGGAAGACGGACCAAACCGGTTCAGGCCAATACAGAAAAGCGGGCAGCGCGGTCTCAAAACCTGGCTGGTCGGGATTATTATACCGTGCGTTCACTGGCGCAGGGGATCGCCAAGAACTGGGTAACCGCGCTTGGCCCGTTGCGTGACAGCACGGTCGAAGTCTGGTTGCGGCGTGGCCTTGGCGATAATGATCGCGCCAAGGCGCTATCGGATGCCATGCGACAACTGCAGTGGGCCGGGACGGATAAACGGTCGGCAGAGGACGTGTTGGTTGCGCGATCTATCCTGATTCTTGATCCGGCTGGCCCGATCCGGTTCAAGGGGTTTTCGTCGATGGTCGACGGGCTTGGTTTCATGCTGTCCTATGATGTCCAACATGGAAAGGGGCCCCAACGTTTTGCCGACGTGATCGTGCGCGATATTCCATCTTTCTGGTTTGGCCGTCAGATGGGATACAGCCCCGAAGTCCAGAGGCAACAGCAGCTCTACAAGAACCTGCGCTATTACATTCAGCAGCAAAGTGCCGGTTACGGGTATGAGCGCTGCCTCTATGCGACCGTGCGCAACCAGCATTGCCTGAGCCCGCTGGTCGAAGAGGAATATGTCGTCGAGATCGCAGATCTGCTGCCAGCTCTTGAAAAGGCAGCCGAGACTGCATCCGAAGAAAGCTGGCCGGTGGATCGTCATATCGCCGCCTTCATCGCCGCCCGCCTCGAGGACGATGTCGAGGGGCAGTTGTTGGCGATGCAAAACCCGTCAGACGAGGTTGAATATAGTCGCGCAATCATCAGCATGCTGGCGATTGTGCAGTGGCGTCATGGGCCGGACAATTTGCAGAACCTGTCGCACTGGGTGGCGCGTTTGATGGAACCGGCGATCAAGGTATTCCATAGCAAGGCACGTCGTGAACGGGTCGAGACCGAGATTCCCAAACTGGCCAAACGCGGCAACCTTGTCGAACTGTATAATCTGATCAATGACGAACAGGAACGTCGCAAGGACCAGTCAGAGTTTGTCGAAGCCGTCGCGGAATATTCCGAAGCGGAAAGCGAAGTGTTTGATCTTGAATCTTCAGGGCCGGCCCGTATGGAGCTTGCCGAAAAGGTCGGGCAACAGGCGGCTGCTTTCGCGTCTACCATGATCGCACTACTGACAGTGTCCGCGCTGTTCTTGATGCATATCTTTTAAGGGATCGCCATGGCAAAGGGTAAACGAGCAGGCACAAAAAAAGGCGGTCGCAGCGCATTTTCCGGCTTGTCGGTTATTGCATCCGCCGTGCTGCTGTTCATGGTCGCACTTCCCACCTTTATCACGTTGACGGTCGGGCTGTTGCCGTCACTTGTGGCCTTTATCTTTGATCGCAGCGCGGGCAGGACAATGGCGCGGTGTGTCTTCGGTCTGAACTTTTCAGGGGTTGCGCCCTACATTCTGGAAGTCTGGATGCAGCCATCGCAAACGGTTGGCGGGGCAACGCAGGCCGTTTTCCAGCCGCTGGCGCTGTCGATCATGTATGGGGCCGCGGGCCTTGGTTGGCTTCTATACCTCGCCATGCCACCAATTGTTGCCAATGTTCTGAACCTGGCAGCCCAGCGTCGTGTCAGTGAACTGCGCAAGAAACAGCGCGGACTTATCAAAACTTGGGGCGATAGTCTGATCAAGGAAGTGGATCGGTCCGGGAACTGATCACTGCGTGACCTGATTGAAAGAGACCATGCAAAAAAGAAAGCGGCGGACAATGTCCGCCGCAAGTTGTTTCAGAAGGGACGCAAAGCAGGCAGTATTAGTGGGGCAGGTCCGTATGGATCGATTTGCGGACCTTTTCAAAGGCGCGTACTTCGATCTGACGGATGCGCTCGCGAGAGATGCCATAGGCAAGGCTCAGGTTTTCAAGCGTGACCGGGCTTTCAAGCAGGCGGCGTTGCGTCAGAATATCGCGCTCACGATCATTGAGATGCGACATCGCGTTTTTGAGCATGCTCATGCGCTGCAGGAATTCTTCACGTTTGCCATAAAGGGTTTCCTGGTCTTCGTCATCGCTTTCGATCCAGTCGACCCATTCACCGTCACCCTCAATACGGACCGGCGCATTCAGTGAGTGATCCGGTCCGGCCAGGCGGCGGTTCATCATCACAACGTCATCTTCGGACACATTGAGTTTGGTTGCGATCAGTTCGACCTGTTCAGGTTGAAGGTCGCCTTCATCAATTGCCTGCATCTGGCTTTTGAGTTTGCGCAGGTTGAAGAACAGCTTTTTCTGTGCGGCAGTCGTACCCATTTTCACAAGCGACCATGAATGCAGGATGTATTCCTGAATGGCGGCGCGGATCCACCACATCGCATAGGTCGCAAGGCGGAAGCCCTTGTCCGGGTCGAAGCGTTTTACCGACTGCAGCAGGCCGACATTGCCCTCGGAAATGAGTTCATTGATCGGCAGGCCATAACCGCGGTAACTCATCGCGATCTTGGCGACCAGGCGCAAGTGGCTGGTAATCAGTTTTTCAGCAGATTTATCGCAATCCTTGTCCCGGAAATTACAGGCATAGGTCGTCTCCTGTTCCGGCGTAAGCATCGGGTAGCGGCGTATACGTTGAAGGTATACCGTGAGACCATCTTGAGAGATAGTTGGAAGAGCGTTTCCTTGCTTCATCAAAGCCTCCCGTATTGCTTTCTAAAAGTGCATCTTACCCCTTGCACTTTTTAAGAGCTTATACGGGAGTATTAGAAACCGTCAATGGAAAATTAGACAGTAAGGCTAGTATCGGCTATTCAAAGGTATAGTTCTAAGGCCTTTATTAACGCCAAAAGGTCACCTGGTATAGGTGCCTCTGTGGATATATAGGCACCGGTGCGAGGGTGCAGAAATCCTAACGTTCGGGCATGCAGCGCCTGTTTGTTGAATGCGTTCAAAATCTGTTGCGCTTCTAGGTTGAGTTTACCAGCCGGTCTGTTTCGGCTGTAAACCGGATCACATACAAGTGCGTGCCCAATATAGTTCATATGAACACGAATTTGATGCGTCCGTCCGGTTGCAAGACGGCATTCAACAAGGGACGCCAACGAGTCGTCGCGAGTTTGCAGAGTCTTGTAGTGTGTGAGGGCATATTTCCCCCCTTTTTTGACCACTGCCATCTTTTTCCGATTGCGCGGGCTGCGGCCAATATTGCCTTCGATATCACCTGAACGGGGGCGGGGAACACCCCACACGACCGCAAGGTAGGCGCGCTCGATATTTTCCTTGTCCTCGGCAAACAGGTT
>NZ_DCAO01000093.1:36236-66694 GCF_002311515.1 Thalassospira sp. UBA1131 | reverse complement strand
GTCGCCAACACCTTATCAAGGCGGGCACCTTCGTCCTGGTCTGTCGCGGTATAGGTCAGGTTTTCAGACATCGTTTGCTATTGGCATGGTTTGATTTGGTGACTGTAATGATGCATGTGTTCGCCGCTTTTAGCGCTTTGTCCGGCGATTGCAACGAATTGCGACAACTTGCTTCATTTGGCGTTGTTGCCTTGCAATTGATCGTGCTTGTCGCTATGGCCTTGAAACAGGTTACGTATGATCGCGCTTTTGGCGAGCATGCAGGTTTCATCAAACTTTGTCAGTTGGAAATACGATGCGTGTAGTTAAGGCTCTGGTCGCGTTCATGGGGATTCTGATCGTGGTGGGTATCGGACTTGTCGTCTATGGCCTGTCGCTTGACAAGAACGCGCCAGACGCAAGTGTTGAGGCAAACACACCAACGGTGACGCCGTCCGTGCCGTTTGCAGGTGGCGATAATGTGGCCGCGCAAGGTGCACTTGCCGCATTCGGTGATATCGTTATCGAAGTTGAAGACGGTGAACGTCTTGTTGGCTATTCTGTCGATGGTTCGCAGGCAACGCTGCATATCGAAGGTCGACACGGTGATAGCGCGCGTCTTGTTATCGTCTCCTTAAGCGAAAAGAAGGTCCTTGGTCGTATCCTTTTGCAACAGGACACGCAGTAGTCTCAAACCACAAGGGCGCGTGCAGCGATGGCAAACGGGCAGGGGATCGCAAATAACAACTCCTCAGGTGGCGATGATCAGACTGACATCGCGCTCGGCAAGGCGCTTCTCGAAGAAATACGCGATTTTGCTGCTGTTAAATGGCCGGAGGAAGCCTGTGGCCTTCTGATTGCCGCCATTGATACCCCGAACCGGATCGACCGTGTTGTGTTTGCGCGCAACGTCGCGGAAGATCCGCTGACCACGTTTGAAATTGATCCGCAAACCCTGATTGATGCGCATCGCACAGCGCGGCAAAAGCGGGAGCAGGTTGTGGGATGTTTTCATTCCCATCCCAATGGCAAGGCCCTGCCATCACCGACAGATCGCGCACGCGCTGATGAAAATGGTTTTCTGTGGCTGATCATTGCCACCGAACATAATCGCGCAGGCGACAGCGGCCTTTATCGCATCATTCACCAATCAACCGCCGACGCGGCAGAGCAATCCGAACTGCGCTATTTCCGGCGCTGCCAGATTATTGACCGCTAAGGTCTCGCAAGGCGCTCTGGCTTAACCTTCCAGTGCTTCGACAATCTGCTGTGGCGACAGCGTCCCAATCGCAGTGTCTTTGGCATCACGCACCGTCATTGACGTGCCATTGGCAAGTGCAACTGGCAGAATATCGGCAAGACGTGCATGTGCCTGGATGCTCGGCCAGTCTTCATTTACCGCTTGGCTTTCTCCAGACGTGATCGGTTCCATTATCGACTTTGCGCGCAGAACGCGTGATCTGTTCACATCTCGGGTAAAGGCCTGCACATAATCATCGGCGGGTCTAAGCACGATTTCTTCTGGCCGTCCGACCTGCACAAGCTTGCCGTCTTTGAGGATCGCGATCCGGTCGCCGATTTTCAGTGCCTCGTCCAGATCATGGGTAATGAACACGATGGTCTTGTGAAGCTCCGCCTGAAGCTTCATCAACTCATCCTGCATGTCAGACCGGATCAACGGATCAAGGGCCGAGAACGCCTCGTCCATCAGCAAAACTTCCGGATCGGTCGCAAGCGCCCTGGCAAGGCCGACGCGTTGCTGCATGCCACCCGATAGTTGATCGGGATATTTGGCCTCATACCCCGCCAGACCGACACGCTCAATCCATTTCGATGCGGCGGCTTCGCGCTCCTTGCGCGCGGTACCCTGGATTTCGAGCCCATAGGCAACGTTATCCATCACATTGCGATGGGGAAGCAGGCCAAAGCGCTGAAACACCATACCAAGGCGCTTGCGGCGAAAGGCATTGAGGGTCGGGATATCCATGGCAAGGATATCTTCGCCACCAAATGATACCTCGCCCGCTGTCGGATCAATCAGGCGATTAAGATGGCGGATCAGGGTCGACTTCCCAGATCCAGACAAACCCATGACGACAAAGGTTTCCCCTTGTTCAATCGACAGGGACACATCGTGAAGACCAACCGTATGACCGGTTTTTGCAAGGATTTCATCCTTGTCAGCACCACCCTTTGCCAGTTCAAGTGCGGATTGCGGTTCAGGCCCGAAGATTTTGAAAATATTGCGGATTTCGATGTAGCTCATTACGCGTCCTCCGCATCGTGTGATCGTTGTGATCGCTTGCCATAGGCTTGACCGATCCGGTCAAACACCACGGCCAGAAGCACAATCGCAACCCCGGCTTCCATCCCCGCACCTACGTCCAGACGCTGAATACCCATCAGGACCTGCTCACCCAAGCCGCGTGCGCCAATCATCGAGGCGATCACCACCATCGAGATTGACATCATCGTCGTCTGGTTGATCCCGGCCATGATGTTGGGAAGGGCGAGTGGCAACTGCACACCAAACAGGATCTGCTTGCGGCTGGCGCCAAATGATCGCGATGCCTCAAGCACTTCCTGATCAACAAGGCGGATACCAAGATCCGTCAGGCGCATGACGGGCGGGGCCGCATAGATCACCGTTGCCAGAATGGCCGGAACCTTGCCCAATCCAAACAGCATCAGGGCAGGGATCAGATAGACGAAACTCGGCATCGTCTGCATGGTATCAAGGATCGGCAGTATGACGGCCCGCAAACGATTGGACATCGCCATGGCAATGCCGACCGGAATGCCAATCAGAACCGAAAGCGATGTGGCGACAATCATCAGGGCAAGGGTTTGCATTGCCTTGTCCCAAAGACCCAGCATGCCAATGGCAAACATCGCAACGACCAGCCCGACAACCAGTTTCCAGTTCTTGCTGGCATGCCAGGTGATGGCAGCAATGGCGATCAAAACCACCCACCAGGGTGCACCACGCAAAACCTGTTCCAACGCGACCAATACGGTCAGCAAACTGTCGGCAAAGGCCTCAAACGCCGCGCCGTAATTGACCACCAGCCAATCAACAAACTGATTGACCCACTTGCCCAAAGGCACATTCAACTGTTCTGGAAACATGGCGCAATTGGCCCGATCTGCTCAAAAAATCAATGAGCGTAAGAGCCTAACAAGATCACGTGGACCGCGCGACCGTAAATCGAACTCTGACTGACATCTCCTGACTTCTTTTGGTAGCCTGTTAATGTGATTGATAATCCAGAGGCCCGCCAAAGCCGTAAATCACAGACACTATTGTTTTCCTGAGAGGTTGCGATGATCACTGTGTTCTTTGATGGAAAATGCGGCCTGTGTTCGCGCGAAATCAATTACTACCGCAAGATCGCCCCAAGCGGCGTCTTCGAATGGTGCGACGTCACCGAACACGCAGGTGATCTTGAAAAGCACGGTATCTCCCTTGTCGAAGGGTTAAAGCAAATGCGCGCCCTGGATTCAGATGGGCAATGGCATGCAGGTGCCGATGCCTTCATTCTGATCTGGCGCCAGCTAGACAGATGGCGTGTTTTGGCAGCTATTGTTGCTTTGCCGATCATTCGTCAGATTGCAAACCTAGCGTATCGTCTATGGGCCACATGGCGCTTCAATCGCCTTACGCACTGCCAGCTCGCCGCAACGAAGGGCCTCTAGAGTGGCGAAACTTGTTTTGCCACGCGTTTATAGTAGAGCAGTGTCCTCTTATCGCTTTGCGTAGCTAAGTTCGTGCCTATTTTAGCTTGAAGCGATTGCGGATGCCTAATAGGAAAAGAAAAAGTAAAGCGGCCGACAATAATGTCTGAGTTCCAATTGTAGCAAAAATGCTGAAAGAAGGAGTTCCGTTGTAAAGGCATGAATAAGCTTGCGTTGTAAGTGTTTTGTCGACAAATCCGGGGACAATTAAGCCTTTGCTGATGGCCAAATGAAAGGCAGCAGAAGTTACAGTGCCTCCTGAACACTGCAAAGTTGGCAATTGCGATGCCTCTGGTATCCAAGAGATGTTAAATCGAACTGGGATAAATGACTGTAGTGAATGAAAAGCTGGTGCAGCTATGTGTAAACCAGCGTCGAAGAGAGTCTGAGGGGCATTTTTTATCGTTGCTGCTGATAGGTAAGAGAGGCATGACAGGTAGGTAAGGGGAATCCACCAAAGGATAGGCCTTATAACGGAACGACCATAGTCGGAGGTTACAGCAAATACTGCGCTCAAAAACCAGTCTAGACTGAATAACTTGTCGACCATTATTCGCTTTGCACGCAATTCTTCTGCGAAGAATTCGATTTCGTAACCGTGATCATGTCCCTGAATTGCAAGACGTTTGAGCGCCCTATAGTTAGCAGTTACATGAGAGTCTTGTTTTCTGGACAGAAAGTGCTCGTGTCTGCTTCGATTTTGGAAGTAGACACCATCCAATAACGGGGCTTCTTCAAAATGGGACTGCCTGAAGTCGGGTGGCTGCGAGAACATTGCGCCGCTCATATCAAAAGCTTTGCTAATTTGGGCGGAGTTAAAAGAAGAATTCGAAAAGAAATTTACTTTTGTAAAGCGAATTGAACGAGCAAAGATGGCTCCGTCAAAAGCTGCGCCAGCCTCAAACGTTGCATTATCAAACCATGTTTCTCCATCGAAAGTAGCCTCACTAAACCCTGCATCCCCTTCAAAAAGAACGCGGCTAAAGGAAATCGTAGGTTCAAAAGCTAACCTTGGTAGATTAGTTGAGGGCGAAAACTTGGCATCGCTAAACCAAACGTCGCCATAAAACCTTGTTTGAGTAAAAGATGTCACGGATTCAAATGTGGTGTTGTCGAACCATGCTTGCCCAATAAACAATGTATAAATGAAAAGAGCGTCCCCCTCGAATGTGATTCGATCAAAATCCGTTTGTTTTCCATGAAACGAGGAGTCAGTGAAATCGGCTTTTCGTTTGAAGGTTGAGCGGGTGAAACTAACTTCCCGAAGGAACATTACGCGATCAAACTGAGCTTTCCCTTTGAATTTGACATCTTTAAACCAGACATTTCCGCCAAAAATGCTTAAAGAGAAAAAAGTTTCCCCTTCAAAAACAGCGTTGTCGAAACATATTTCTCCTTCGAAGGCAGCCTCTTGCCAGTCGGTCAGAGCGGGAAAAATGAAGCCTGCGAAAGAAGTGTTCTTATTGAATTTAGTAGGCGCTTCTGGTGAGGAGAAAATTCCCCGTGCTTCATCAAACCAGTTAGCTGTAATTTCGTTCGCAGCTACCTCGGTTCCTTGGGGATAGTCTGTCGTAGTTTCCCAGTCTCCGGATTTTTGCAATTCTGAACGGTCGTTTAGCATCTTTTGAGCCCAAGTGTTCCAAGCCTCTTTACCGCTTTTCCAAAGTGCCAGTGTTTCTTTTTGATCCATTGGGTTCCTCGATGCCGTCGGCGACCATATCACTTTATGCGATTAAACGTATCTATTGCTTGTGTTGCAATTAGGAATTGTGAGTGACCTTGTGGTTAGGTATGAAAACACCCCGCAAGAATCTTCCTGCGGGGTGTTTGAGTAATTTATTGGTGGTGTTGCTTACATCGCACTTTCAACACGTGCTGCAACATCCGCTGGTACCCAAGCTTTCCAGACGTCCGGCTTGGATTTCAGGAAATGCATCGCTGCCCCATCGGGCTTTTCGTCATTTTCCTGCATGTAAGCCAGCATTTCCGAGACCAGCGCGTTGCTGGTTTCGTAGTTGGTCAGGAAGGTGATCAGGGTTGGTGCGGCGGCTTTGAAGTCGTTATTCACACCAATCGTGATCGTGCTTTGCGGGTAGGCGGTTGCCTTGGTCGGGTTTTCTTCTGTTTTCAGCGCATCAAAGATCGACTTGTCATAAGCCGGTTCTTCAAGACGCGTGCTGTCATAAAGGCCCATCACCCAGGTCGGCCCCCAATAGTAATAAAGGGCCGGTTTACCGCGCTTATGCGCCGATGCGATGGCAGCCGAAAGGGCCGCACCGGTGCCCGGGCGGAAGTTGGTGAAGCTGTCATCAAGGTCATAGGCACCAAGTTTGGCCGAATTGACCTTCTCGCAAACCCAGCCCGACGGGCAATTATAGAAACGGCCCTTGCCGGGTTCTTCGGGGTCTTCGAACAGTTCGGTGTATTTTGCCAGATCATCGACCGATTTCAGGTCAGGCGCCATCGGTTCGATGCCACGTTCTGCATCGCCCTCGATGACGTAGGTTGGCACAAACCAGCCTTCGACAGCGTCATCGAAGTTAACTCCGATCTGGCTGACATTGCCGGCTTCTTCGGCCTTGGTCCAGGCTTCGGCAACGTTGTCGCGCCAGATTTCCATGACGATATCAACATCGCCCTTGCCAGCCCCGGTCAAAAGCGGGATGACATCGCCGGGCAGGGCATCGGTCTGACAGCCATAGCCCTTTTCAATGATGAAGCGGGCAACGGCGTTATGGAAAAGCGCACTGTCGTAATTGAGACCGGCAAACATCACCGGTCGATCAATCTCGCATGTGGCATCTTGCGCGTTTGCGCTTGAATGAGAAGTAAATGCAAGGCCAGCGGCCAAAAGCATTGCGGCTCCGGTAGGCAGGGTTTTCATCCTTCTGTCCCTTCGTGGTTGCGGTCCGGAATCGCATCAAATGCATGGTCGGTGCGGGAAGCCCGCAAAGCTAGGGATCCGATGTGATCCTGAACTTCAAATTGACCGTGCCCCTGATACAGGTGCGGCAATTCTAGACGTGTGGTTAGAATGCGCGCAACCCCCGGTGTCGATTATAACGCCGACGTGATGGGTGTTTCCGTGCTGATATCATTGCAGAATGCTCCTGACAGGGATGGCAGGAGATGTCAGGTAATGTGATTTACGGTAGTGGGCGCGATTGGTTTAACTCTGCCCGTGAATTTATCGGACTTTGTCGTTATGTTGGGCAAACCAACCAATCGGGCACAGATAATCGGGGGCCGTCATGATGCATACCAACCTGTTCGTTTTTGATATCGAAACCGTGCCCGATATTGATGTTCTGCCGCAGCTGACCGGCGAAACCGCGCCGGATCCTGAAACCGGACGCAAGATGCTCGAAGACTATCATCTTGAAATCACCAGTGGCCGCAATGGCTTCCCGCGCCAACCGTTTCACAAGGTGGTGGCGATCAGCTTCCTGCGAGCGACCATTCAACGTGATGGCGATACCGAAATGTACGAGATCGAAGAGTTGCGATCCGGCGGCGAACTGACATCCGAGGAAAAGGACCTTGTAAACGGGTTCTTTGCCTATTGCGGCAAGCTTTATCCGCGTCTTGTGAGCTTCAATGGTCGTGGCTTTGATCTGCCGGTGTTGAAATACCGCGCAATGAAACATGGCGTTTCAGCCCGTTGGTTGCATCAGGCTTCCAACAAGTGGGAAAACTATACCGCGCGCTACGCACCACACTGGCATTGCGATCTGGCGGAAGTTCTATCCGATTACGGCGCCTCGGCCCGTACCAAGATGAACGAGGTTTGTGCCGCCCTAGATCTGCCGGGCAAGACCGGGGTCGATGGCAGCAAGGTTTCGGACATGTATGACAATGGCGAGATTGATGGCATTCGTCGTTATTGCGAGACCGATGTCTTGAATACCTATTTGCTGTATCTGCGCCATGCGCTTCATACCGGGCTGACCGATCATGATGGCTATAACCATGCGATCAACCTGACCGTTGGCTGGCTTGAAGAACGGGCAGGGGACATTCCCGCCTATCAGGAATTCCTTGATGCCTGGAAGCAATCAAGTGGCGGGTCGTTCAACGTTCTTTGATACGGCCCGACTTTGTGCCCAAACATGACTTCAGAAGTGAAGTCCGTCACATTTTGACACCCTGTCTTGCAAATTTGTGTTGAATTAAATGCGAGTTGATCTTAATTGCATTGAATATGCAAGTGAGTTGCAACGTCAGTACGTTTCAACGCGTACCCAAATTCAATAGGGTCAAACTCAACAGGGATCGTTCAAATGGATATCAAGAAACTCGTCGGTGGTGCGGTATTCGGAGCAACAGCGATGGCTGCGACAACCGCGATGGCACAGGAAGTTAATGTCTATTCCCTGCGTCAGGAATTTCTGGTCGAACCGCTTTTTGAGAAGTTCACCGCTGAAACCGGCATCGACGTCAATGTGATCTTTGCTGAAAAAGGTCTGGTTGAACGTATCAAGCAGGAAGGCGCAAACAGCCCGGCCGATATCCTGATGACCGTCGATATCAGCCGTATCCAGCAGGCAGTTGACGCCGGTGTGACTGAGGCCGTTTCGAATGACACCCTTGATGCCAATATTCCGGCCCACCTGCGCGACCCGGAAGGTCACTGGTTCGCTCTGACCCAGCGTGGTCGTGCGATCTATGCCTCCAAGGAGCGCGTGGCAGAAGGCGAGATCACGTCTTATGAAGACCTTGCTGACCCGAAATGGGAAGGTCGCATCTGCACTCGTTCCGGCACGCATGTTTATAACGTGGCGCTGTTTGCTTCGATGATCGCCGTTCATGGCGAGGAAAAAGCCAAGGAATGGCTGCAAGGTCTTAAGAACAACCTTGCACGCAAGCCGCAGGGCAATGACCGCGCACAGGTCAAGGCGATCAAGGAAGGCGTTTGCGATCTTTCGATCGGCAACACCTATTACTACGGCAAGATGCTCGATAACGAAGAACAGCGTCCTTGGGCCGAGGCCGTCAACCTTGTCTTCCCGAACCAGGACGGTCGTGGCATGTCGATGAACATTTCGGGCATGAGCCTGATTGCCGATGCGCCGAACCGTGAAAACGCCATCAAGCTGATGGAATTCCTGGCCGGTGACGTTGCACAGGGTATCTATGCTGAGGTCAATTACGAATATCCGGTCAAACCGGGTGTCGAGTGGGCTGAAAATGTGAAGTCCTGGGGCACGTTCAAGGCCGATGAAGTATCGCTGGCTGAGATTGCCCGCCTGAGCCCGGATGCCATCAAGATGGTCGATGAGATCGGTTATAACGAATAGTCAAACCGACTGAGTTTGATGAGCTTTTTGAAAGGGGTGGTGTAATGCCACCCCTTTTTTCAGTTTCGGCATGCGGTCAAAGGCCGGATGTGGTCGCGCATTCGTGACTTCGGGTATGGCTCTTATGTGGTTTTCTTGCTTGCAAAAGGCGGGGCGGGCCCTTTAATTTCGGCCACAGCAAATACAAATCATTCCTAATTGCTGTGCCACCTGCAGCTGATCCAAAACGAGGCATTTATGATTTCTCTGCGCAAAACCGTTCTTGGTCTTGTTGTTTCCGCGATGGGGTTGTCCATGTTCCCCGCCGCCCATGCCGCAGAGGAAGTTAATGTCTATTCGCTTCGACAGCCCTTTCTGATTGAACCGATGTTCAAACGCTTTACCGAGGAAACCGGTATTCGCGTCAATACGCTTTTCTCGCAAAGTGGACTGGTGGAGCGCATCAAGCACGAAGGACGCAATACCCCGGCCGACTTGCTTTTGACTGTGGATATCGGACGCATTCAGGATGCCGTCGATGCCGATATCGCCCAACCGATCGAAAGTGCCGTTCTGGATGCCAATATCCCCGATCAGTTCCGCGATGAAGACAAGCTTTGGGTGGGTATGACGACGCGGGCGCGCGTGCTTTATACCTCGCTTGATCGGGTGGAGCCGGACGCCATCACCACCTATGAGGAACTTGCCGATCCGAAATGGAAGGGGCGCATTTGTGTGCGTTCCGGCATGCATGTTTATAACATCGCCCTGATCGCCTCGATGATTGCCCACCATGGCGAAGACGAAACCAAAGCCTGGCTGAACGGGCTTAAGGACAATCTGGCCCGTAAACCGCAGGGTGCCGATACCGATCAGATCGAGGCGGTGTCGCAGGGCGTTTGTGACGTTGCGATCGGCAATTCCTATTATTACGGCAAGATGCTTGATGACCCGAACAAGGCGGATGCCGCCAAACAGGTCCGCATTGTATTCCCCAATCAGGGGGACCGTGGCACGCATGTGAATATTTCGGGTGTGGCGCTGATGAAATATGCGCCGAACAAGGAAAATGCGATCAAGCTTGTGGAATTCCTGTCTGGTGCCGAAGCCCAGCATATGTATGCCGATATCAATTTTGAATATCCCGTCAAGCCGGGCGTTGCTTGGTCTGAGCAGGTTCGGGCTTGGGGCACTTTTGTCCATGATGATCTGCCGCTTAATGCGGTTGCGGCCAATCGTGGTGCGGCAATTCGTCTGATTGATGAGGTCGGCTTTAACGAGTAGACCGTACGTCGATAGAGGGATATCAACACAGCCCAACAAAACCGTTCGGAGTAGTCCGCGGCGAATGAAACGGAAACAGCCTTGAACAACGCTTGTCAGACGCAAAAGGAAGACGACATTCGGCCTAGCGCCATGGCGGAAACCTTTGACCCCATGCGCACGCCCACAGGACGTCGGGCGATGCTGTGGTTGCCGCGTGGCCAATCGGCAGCTTGGCTGATCGGGGCGTTTATCGTGGCGGCAATGGTTGCGGCACCGGTCGTTGCCGTCGCCTGGATTGCCCTGTTCCCAACCGAAAATATCTGGCCGCATCTGGCATCCACCATGTTGCCAAGGTACCTTAAGAATACCGGTATCCTGATGCTTGGCGTTGGTATTGGTGTGACCCTGATCGGGGTTGCGTCCGCATGGGTTGTGACCATGTGCCGAATTCCGGGAAAGCGGTTCTTTGAATGGGCGATGCTGCTGCCGATGGCGGTTCCGGCCTATATCGTGGCTTATGTTTATACCGATCTTCTGGAATATGCCGGTCCGTTGCAGGGCTTCTTGCGGGACTTGTTTGGCTGGCAATCGGCGGCCGATTACTGGTTTCCCGATATTCGCACCAAGGGTGGTGCGATCATGGTGCTTAGCCTGACACTTTATCCCTATGTTTACATGCTGGCGCGTGCGGCGTTCTTGTCGCAATCGATCTGTGCGATTGAGGCGGCCCGTATCCTTGGTCGGAGTGCCTGGAGTTCGTTTCTTACGGTCGCTTTGCCATTGGCGCGACCGGCAATCGTTGTTGGGGTTGTGATTGCGTTGATGGAAACGCTCAATGACTTTGGCACGATTGATTTCTTTGCCGTGCATACCCTGACGGCCGGTATTTTTAATGTCTGGCTTGGTATGGGAAATGCCGGTGGTGCTGCCCAGATTGCCCTGACCATGCTGGCTGTCGTGATCGCACTGATGGTGATCGAACGTTATTCACGTCGCCGCCAGCGTTTCCATGACACCACCAGCCGTTTTCAGGAACTCCCGGGCTATGAACTGAGCCCGCTTGCCAAAGCCGGGGCGTTGGCGGTCTGTATTCTGCCGATTGTCTTGGGCTTTGTCGTGCCGTCGCTGGTGCTGATTTATTATTCCATCGGTTATTTTGATCAAAGCTGGACGGCGGATTTCTTTGAGTTTGCCGGCAACAGCCTTTTGGTGTCAGGGCTTGCGACGCTTGTTGCCGTTGGTTGTGCGATATTCATGGCCTATGCGCTGCGCCTGTTCCCGCAACCGCTTTTGAAATTCTGTGTCCGTCTGTCATCGGTCGGCTATGCCGTGCCGGGCGCGGTTTTGGCCATCGGGGTTTTGATCCCGTTTGCGCGGTTTGACAACGCGTTGGACGCGGTGATGCGCGATACCTTCGGCATATCAACTGGCTTGCTGCTAAGCGGGACTGTATTTGCATTGGTCTTTGCCTATGCGGTACGGTTTATGGCTGTATCCTATGGCTCGATCGAAGCAGCCCTTGGCAAGGTTCGACCAAGCATGGATGATGCGGCGCGCACCTTGGGCGAAAGCCCGTGGGGAACACTCAAACGCATTCACTTCCCGATGGTGCGCGGCGGCATTTTGGCGGCATCGGTGCTGGTCTTTGTCGATGGCATGAAGGAACTGCCGGCAACGCTTATTTTGCGTCCGTTCAATTTTGATACGCTGGCAACCCATGTCTATCAGTTCGCCAAGGATGAAATGATTGAACATGCAGCCCTTGGGGCGCTAACCATTGTGCTTGTCGGTGTGGTGCCGGTGATTATGCTGAGCCGTGCTATTTCAAAATCCCGTCCGGGGCATAGCGGACAATCCTGATGCGTCCCGCCGATGATCGGGCTATCCTGATTGCGGATGGGAATACAAAACAAGACCAAGGGCGGCAGGAAACTCTTTGAATGCAAACAATCAAACTGGGACTGACAACACTTTCCGATGCGCTCGACATTGCCTTTGCCGAAGTGCCGGTGATGACGCCATCCGAAGAACGCCCGATCAGCGATTGTTACGGTGCGGTCCTGCGCCAGGACGTCATTGCGCGGGTTTCCGTGCCGTCCGTGGATAACTCGGCCATGGATGGCTACGCACTGCGTCATGCGGATTTGGCCGCAATTAATGGTCCTATTTCGGTGGTTGGTGCATCGTTGGCTGGCCATCCGTTTGAGGGAGCCCTGCCAAAGGGCTCCGCGATCCGTATTGCAACCGGGGCTGCGATCCCCGATGGCGCGGATTGCGTGATCATTCAGGAAAATGTCAAAGCCAATACCGATGAAACCATCATTGAAATTGGTGCCGACGTGATTGCACACACCAGCGTGCATCAAAACATCCGCTGGCTGGGCGAAGACATCAAAACCGGTGATACAGTTTTGAAGGCAGGCACGATCCTGCGCCCCCAGGACATCGCGATTGCGGCCGGGCAGGGCTTTGGCTGCTTGTCGGTTGCGCGGCCCCTTAAAGTTGCTGTCTTCTCCACCGGCGATGAACTGGCCAAGCCCGGTGACCGTTTGCCGCCGGGGGGTATTTATGATTCCAACCGTTTTGCAATGATCGGGATGTTGCGGTCCATCGGTTGCGAGGTCACAGACCTTGGATTGCTGGCCGATAATTTTGAAGTGTTGCAAAACGCGTTGGCGAACGCGGCAAAGTCGCATGACGTGATTATGACATCTGGCGGTGTTTCGGTCGGCAAGGCCGATCTTCTGAAACCGGTGGTCGACAGCCTTGGTGAAATCACCGCTTGGAAGCTTGCGATCAAGCCCGGCAAGCCTTTGATGCGCGGTAAGATCGGCGATTGTCTGGTGATCGGGCTTCCGGGGAACCCGGTATCAGTCCTGGTCTCAGGGTTGCTATATGTTTTGCCGTTGCTGCGTCATGCAATGGGCGCGGATCATTCCAAACTGGCGCCAACACGTATCCCGGTCCGTGCCGGGTTTGATTTCAACCGTGGCACGGGGCGCAGGGAATGGTTGCGCGCGCGTCTGGTGCAGAGTGATGACGGCGAATTTGAAGCGATTGCTTTTTCTTCGACCAGTTCCGGGATGTTGTCATCAATGGTCTGGGCCGAAGGTCTGATTGAACTGCCCGAAAATTGCGGGCAGGTCTCCAAGGGAGATCAGGTACTTTATTTTCCGCTGCAAGGCCTGCAGTGACTTCATCAAAAATGATCCACATCATTGCAAACGAACATGGTTTGCCAGACTGTTGGATCGTTTCCAATCCGCGAAAGTGAATAGAATGACGATATCGGTGACGTTTTGTGGTGCTGCTGGTGGGGTGACGGGATCTTGCTATTTTTTGCAGACTGATCGGGGCAATTTCCTTGTCGATTGCGGTATGTTCCAGGGCAGCAAAACCGTCCGTGAACTGAACTATGGCAAGTTCCCGTTTGAGGCAGACCGGATTTCGGCCGTGTTGCTCACGCACGCGCATATTGACCATACCGGCCTGGTGCCCAAGCTGGTCAAGGCCGGTTTTGGCGGGCCGATTTATGCGACGGAACCGACCTGTGATCTTTTGACCTATATGTTGCCGGACTCGGGATACATTCAGGAAAGTGAAGTCGAACGTCTGAACCGTCGCAATGCGCGGCGCGGTCGTCCTGAAGTCACCCCGATCTATACCCGCGAAGACGCGGAGAATACGCTGTCGCAGCTCAAGACTGTCGACTATCACGAATGGTTGCCGGTGATTGATGGCGTGCGCGCGCGGTTCTGGGATGCTGGTCATCTCCTTGGTTCTGCGTCGATTGAGGTGGAGATTGAGAACGGCGACAAAGACGGTAATCCGACAAGATTGCTGTTCTCGGGTGATGTTGGTACCGGTGAGGCCGTATTTAACGACGCACCCGAGGCACCAACGGGTGTCGATTATCTGTTTGTCGAAACCACCTATGGCGATCGTAACCGTCCGGTGATGACCGACGAAGAACGCCGCGAGATGCTGCGCAAGGAAGTTCAGGATGCGCTGGGCAATGGCGGCAATCTGGTAATTCCGAGTTTTGCCGTTGCCAGAACGCAAGAGCTTCTTGTTGATCTTGCACATCTTTTCAACCGCGGCCAGTTGCCACCTGCAAATGTGTTTGTCGATAGCCCCTTGGCGCAACGCGCGACCGATGTCTTTGCCAAACACCTGAAGCGCGGTGACGCACAGGCGCTTTCGCATCCGAAGTTCCATATGGTGCCAGATGTTCAGGCCAGTAAACAGCTTGCACAGGTCACCAGCGGTGCGATCATAATCTCAGCAAGCGGCATGTGCGACGCTGGTCGCATTCGCTATCATCTGAAGAACAACCTGTGGCGGCCTAATTGCACCGTGCTTCTGGTCGGTTTTCAGGCCGCGGGCTCTTTTGGGCGTGTTTTGCAGGGCGGGGCAAAGCATGTGCGGATCCACGGCGACGAGATCGAAGTACGTGCCCGTATTCGGACGTTGGACGTCTATTCCGGCCATGCCGATCAGGATATGCTGCTGAAATGGACCAAGAACCGCTTGCCAGTCGCGCGTCAGATTTTCCTCACCCACGGTGAAGAAGGCGCACGTGCGGCATTCCGAGAAGTTCTGATGGCGCACGGCATCGAGGAAAAGCTGATTTCCATGCCGATGCTTGATGACACGGTCACCCTCAAGAAGGGCAAAGGCCAACCGGCTATTCCGCAGGCACGTCTTTCGGGTGAAGAACTTTCGCGCGATGACTGGCATAATCTTTATGCAGGTACAGTAACGGCGCTTTCGGAAAAACTTCGTTCGCTTGAAACTGCGGAAGAAAGAAAAGAGATGCTCGAAAAAGTCTTGCGCGATATCGGTTCAGTATGAGAGCAATTGTCCGGGAGCTGAAAGAAGGGCGCAAACCCCGATTTCACGGATTTACTTGCCATAAACAAAGAACCTGTCACCCTGTTAATGGGTTGTGCGGGGAACTGAGATCACTACGCATACGGGCGGGAATATGTCAATCGTAGGGAATTCCGGATATCGGGTTCTGATTTACAGCCATGATACCTTCGGGCTTGGGCACTTGCGCCGTTGCCGTACGATTGCGCATGCGCTGGTATCGCATCGCGATGATGTATCTGTACTGATTTTGTCAGGCTCGCCGATTATCGGCAGCTTTGAATTCCGCTCGCGCGTGGACTTTGTCCGCATTCCGGGCGTGATCAAGCTGTCTAACGGCGAATATACTTCGCTTAACCTTAATATCGATGTCGACCAGATTCTGGCGATGCGAGAATCGATTATCCAGCATACAGCCGATGTGTTTAACCCGGACATCTTTATCGTTGATAAAGAACCGCTTGGCTTGCGCGGCGAGGTCGAGTCTACTCTGCAGATGTTGCGCCATCGGCGCACCCGTTTGGTGATGGGCTTGCGCGATGTGATGGATGATCCGGTGAACCTGCGCGAAGAATGGGACCGCAAGCAATGCGTTCCGGCCCTGGCAAACCTCTATGATGAAATCTGGGTTTATGGCCTCAAGGAAATCTGTAATCCGCTCGAAGGGATCGACTTGCCCCCGGGCGTTGAAGAAAAGATGTCCTATACCGGCTATCTGCCACGCACTGCCACCCGCAGACCCGCACCCGAGCACGGGGCGCTTGGTCTTGAAGAACCGTATTATCTGGTAACGACAGGTGGTGGTGGGGACGGCGTCAATTTGGTCGATTGGGTGATCAGCGCCTACGAAACCGACCCTGATATTCCGGTGCCGTCGCTGGTTGTTCTGGGGCCCTTTATGGGACCGACACAGCAAAACGAATTTATGAAACGTGCGGAAAAGATCGACAAACTGTCGGTCATTACCTTTGATGCCAATGTCGAAGTGTTGATGCACAAATCGGCCGGCGTGATCGGCATGGGCGGTTACAACACCTTCTGCGAGATCCTGTCCTTTGACAAACCGGCCGTTATCGTGCCGCGTACTGTCCCGCGTCTTGAACAATATGTTCGCGCCGCGGCGGCAGAAAAGCTTGGTCTGGTCAGAATGCTGACCGAAGACGGTGGTCGCGATCCGCGCGAAATGGCCGACGCACTGCGTGGTCTGATACATCAGCCAAAACCGTCGCATGTGACTGTTCCGAACCTTATGGGCGGACTGGATCGCGTTGGCGAATTGGTTGATCGCTGGCTTCCGCCACAAATGGCCGCAGAATAATCATCGGGAATAGATTTGATGGCACGCGACAATCTGGCAATCGTGGTGAAGGGTTATCCGCGATTGTCGGAGACCTTTATCTCCCAGGAAATTCTGGGTATTCAGCAGGCAGGCATTCCCTATCGGATTGTGTCGCTGCGTCATCCAACCGACAAAAAACGCCATCCGATCAATGATCGCATTACAGGTGCGGTCGATTATCTGCCGGAATATGTCTATCAGGAACCGATGCGGGTTTTGCGTGGCTGGCTTAAGGCGCGCAAGATGCCTGGATATCGTCGTGCCCTGAATATCTGGTGGCAGGATTATCGCCGGGACCGCACCGCCAATCGCGCACGCCGATTTGCCCAGGCCATGGTGATGGCCGCCGAGCTGCCCGATGATGTGACCCGCATCTATGCCCATTTCCTGCATACACCGGCATCGGTCGCGCGCTATTGCGCAATTATGCGCGGTTTGCCGTGGTCTTGTTCAGCCCATGCCAAGGATATCTATACCAGTCGGGACTGGGATATGCGCGAAAAGCTGCGCGATATGGATTGGCTGGTGACCTGTACAAGCGCCAATGTCGATTACCTGCGTAAACTTGCTGAGGACCCGGATAAAGTTAATCTGCTTTATCACGGACTGGATTTTTCGCGTTTCCCCGAAGACCTTCCAGAAAGACCTCTTCGCGATGGAACGGATGCCGATAACCCGGTAAGGGTCCTGTCGGTCGGGCGACTGGTGGGCAAGAAGGGGTATGACGACCTTCTGCGCGCCTTGGCCAAGCTGTCAGCCGACCTTCATTGGCGGTTCGTTCATATTGGCGGTGGCGATGGTGAAAAATATCAACAGCTTGCGACAGAGCTCGGCATTGCGGATCGCTGTGACTGGCGAGGGGCGCGTGATCAGAAGGAAGTCATTGCGGCATGTCAGTCTTCCGATTTGTTCGTGCTGGCCAGCCGGATTGAGAAGGATGGTGATCGCGACGGGCTGCCAAACGTTCTGATGGAAGCGCAACTTTGCGGACTTGCTGCGGTTTCGACTGCAATTTCGGCCATTCCTGAACTGGTTGAAGACGGCGTAAATGGCAAACTTGTACCCGAACGTAATCCGGATGCACTTGCGAGTGCGCTCAAAGCCTTGATCACTGATCCTCGTCTTCGCGAAACCATGGGCCGCAAGGGCAATGAAATTGTACGTCGGGATTTCTCATTCTATCGCGGCATGAAGGAACTGGCGGAACGTTTCGGTGTTAACTTCCAGTCCGACGAACAGTCAGAACCCCCCGCCGAACAACCCGCCGCAGAGTAGGAGGCACGCACTTGCAGGTTGCCTTTTACGCACCGTTAAAGCCGATTGACCATCCTGTTCCGTCGGGTGACCGCCTGATTGCCCGGATGCTGTGTGAAGCCCTTCAGTCAGCAGGTATGAAGGTCGATATTGCTGCGCGACTTCGCAGCCGCGTTGCTGATGGCGATGTCCTTAAACAGGCGCGGCTTGCCGAACTGGGGACCAAACTTGCAGCCCGTTTATTGCGGCAATACCAATCGGGGTTCCGTCCCAAGCCGGATATCTGGTTTACCTATCATCTTTATTACAAGGCACCGGACTGGATCGGGCCGATTGTCGCCGATGCGCTGGGTATCCCGTATGTGGNNTAAGCAGGCAGATGCCGTTTTCTCACTCAATCGGGTTGATATGGAATGCCTTGCACAGGTCTGTGTTCCTGATCGTCTGCATTTCCTGCCGCCCTTTACACGTGTCGCGTCATGGGATGTTGGGCAGCGGGCAGCAATCAATCCGAAATGTGTGCGGTTGGTGACAACTGCAATGATGCGCGATGGTGATAAACTGAAATCCTATTCGCTTTTGGCAGACGCACTGGGTCGCCTCAGGCGCAATGGTGTTGATAACTGGCACCTGACAGTGATTGGTGATGGCCCCGCACGTCAGCAGGTCGAGGACCTTTTTGAAGAAAATGGACTTGGTGAAGACAAGGTTTCACTAGTGGGGCTGAAAACACCGGAACAAACCAAAGATATTCTCGCGCAGTCAGATTTATTTGTCTGGCCCGCGATCAATGAAGCTTTCGGAATGGCGTTGCTTGAGGCGCAGTCTGCTGCGCTTCCGGTTCTGGCAGGGGATACTGGTGGCGTATCGGGTATTGTTTCGTCCGGTGTGACCGGGTGGCTTGTGCCTGTTGGTGATGTCGCGGCTTTTTCAGACCGTTTGGCGGAATGCCTTGGGGCGGATGTCGCCGTACTGCGTGAATTCGGTGCTGCCGGTGCATCGAAAGCAGCGCAGCATCACACGCTTGAAGCCGCTGCTGATCTGCTATCCACCACATTCAAGAAAATCATCCCGGGTCACGTTTCGTCACAAATCGGGCAGGGTTTGATATGAAACAGATCCGTTTTGCATTGCTTCGCCACGGTGTCACGGCCTGGAATACCGAAAAGCGCATTCAGGGACGGACAGATATCTCAATCAGGCCCGAGACAGCTGATTGGTATCGTCAGCACCGCTTGCCCGACACGTGGACCGATGTGCCGTGGATTTCTTCGCCCTTATCCCGGACACGTGACACTGCAGATGCGCTTGGCATCAGAACCGTTGCCACCGAGCCTGCGCTCATCGAGATGGACTGGGGCACTTGGGAGGGCGAGAGACTTTCTGACCTTCGCGCAAGGATGGGGGAAGACCTTCGCGCCAATGAAGACCGCGGTTTGGATTTTCGTCCCGACGAAGGTGAAAGCCCGCGTGATGTGCTGGGGCGGTTTGAGGCATTCCTAAAGGATTGCGATCTTACAGAATTTGGTGCGGTCACCCACAAGGGCGTGATACGTGCTGTCTATGCTGCAGCACGTGGATGGGACATGATGGGCAAAATTCCAGACAAACTCGATTGGCACTGTTTGCATGTGTTTCAGTATTCTGAAGACGTGGGGTTCTCTGTGGAAGCACTCAATGTGCCACTTGCGCCCGCGCAGGAGAGCGCGTGATGAGTGACGTTATGGTCTATGTTCAGCACTTGCTTGGCATTGGTCACGTGCGCCGCATGGCGTTGATCAATCAGGCGCTTCGCAATAAAGGGCTTGGCGTTACGGTCGCAAGCGGCGGTGTGCCCGATGACAGCCTTGATTTCGCGGCGAGTGAAGTTGTTCAGCTTTCCCCGTGCAAGACATCCGATACTGGTTTCTCAGGGCTTGTCGATCCTGAAGGGAACGCCTTGGGGGACGACTGGCAGGAAGAACGTAAAAGACAACTGCTGACCGCGTTTAAGGAAACGGAGCCGAAACTGCTTCTGGTTGAAATGTTTCCGTTCGGGCGCCGCGCATTTCGGTTCGAATTGATTCCGCTGTTTGAGGCGGCGAATGAAGCGGGCGTTCCGATCATTTGTTCTGTCAGAGACCTTTTAGTGCGTAAAAAAGACATCGGCAAAACACGATGGATGCGTGATATCGCGCGAAAATATCTTGATGCAGTTCTGGTACATGGCGACCCGCAACTGTTTGGTTTTGATCGCAGCTTTGAGTTTGCCGACGATATATCGGACCTGATCGCCTACACGGGGTATGTCGCACCAAATGTTGCCAATGATGTTTCAGATGGTGTTGAGGCAGATCGCAGCGGTGTTCTCGTTTCTGCTGGCGGCGGTGCCGTTGGGGCAGCGCTGATCAGGCTTGCAATTTCTGCCCGCGCGCATTCGCAAAAATATAGCGACGCTATTTGGGATATTGTCGCTGGGCCGCATTTTCCCTCAGATCAATTTGACCTTTTGCGCGGCCAGTTGCCCGACGGTGTGATCCTGCATCGGTTTTTGCCCGATTTTCGTGAACGGATGGCGCGTGCCGCCGTTTCCGTTTCACAGGCCGGATACAACACGCTGATGGATGTGTTGGCGACGCGAACGCCGGCGGTCATGGTGCCGTTTGCAGAAGGCGGCGAAAGCGAGCAAACCGAACGTGCAGAAGTCCTTGCCAATGAAGGGGTTATTTCCCTGCTTGATCTTGATGGCCTGTCTGCGCAATCATTAGCAAAACAAATAGATAACGCCAGACAGCCAAGCGGGATTAAAATCGCACTGGATGGCGCAAAAAGAACTGCGTCAATCATCGCAGAAAAGATCAAAGGGCAGGCATGAGCAGCTGGGACCAATTACGCGCAGAGCTTGATCTGTGGCAGTCGGAAGACCGGATTGCCACCGCGTGGTGGCGTGACGACGATGCTGTTTCTGTCACCCCGGCGCTTGAAACGCTTCTGCGTTTCGAACAAGACTATAAAGTACCACTCGCACTTGCGGTTATTCCGGCGGTTTTGCAGGATGACCTTGTTGAACGTCTTGTCGAAACCCTTGATACCCGTGTGTTGCAGCATGGCTGGTCCCACCAGAACCATATGCCAGAGGGACGCAAGAAACAGGAACTTGATGACGTGCGCGATATTGGCGACGTCGTTGCAGATCTTCGCCATGGGTTTTCGGTTCTGCAATCGCGTTTTGGCAATCGTTTCTTGCCGGTATTGGTGCCGCCATGGAACCGGGTGGCCGAAGATGTCGTAGCGGCTTTGCATTCCCTTGGCTTTTGCGGGATCAGTACATTCAATGCCCGCAAGGCGGCAGAACCGTATAAAGGCATCATGCAGGTCAACACGCATGTTGATGTCATTGATTGGCGCGGAACGCGCGGCTTTGTTGGCGAAGACGCGGCACTCGGCGCAATGATTGAACATCTGTCAGCACGGCGAACAGGTCGGGTCGACGCGGATGAGCCGACGGGTATTCTGACCCATCACCTTGTCCATGACGAGGCCACCACGAAGTTCCTTGATAATCTGTTTTCTATGGACCATTCAGCTTTGCGCTGGTTGAGAATACCCGGAGTATTTCCATGGCAATAAGGCCAAAACAACACGTGGAACCTGAACCGGCACCGGCCCCCGAGGCCCCCAGTGTGCCAAGCACCGTGCCAAGCACCGTCGACCCGGTAAAGCCAGCAGGTGTCGGTGACAGCGAAGTCCAGACGATGGGCTATCCATCCAAACTGATGGCCCCTGATCTGGCGAAATCAATTGTCGGGCTGCTGATTTGCGGGGTTATCGCGTTGATTCCCGAGATGCTCGCAATCATTCAATGGACGTCCGCCGGGCTTGCTTTGCTGTTCGTTTTCTATTTTGCCCGCACGGTTATCCGCTTCCAGTCAAAGATCTATGTATCGGAGTACGGCATTCGGCTTTCAAGCTTGCGCGGCGGAACGGCTTTTGCCTGGCCGGAACTTTCGAAGTTCCGCTTGCGTTACTTTAGTACCAAGCGCGATGGCAACAAGGGATGGTTCGAGCTGACCCTGCAGGCAGGGGATGCGAAAATTGTCGCGGAATCAACACTGGACGGTTTTGACGATCTCCTTGAAATTTCTCGTGATTGGGCGAAAGATAACCAGCTGCTTGTCGATGACGTCACAAGAACAAACTTGATGCGCATGGATGAGGCCGAAACACTGGTTAAGGCCGCAGCATCCGAACGCAAACACGGTGGTATCAACTAGAATGACCGATATTCTGCGCATCAAGGATCTGAAAGTTGAATTCGTACTGCCGCACATGCGTGTCAAGGCTGTCGAAAATGTAAGCTTTCGCATCGGTGCGCAGGAAACCGTGGCACTGGTTGGTGAATCCGGATCGGGCAAAAGCACCATTTCGCAGGCAATCATGGGCTTGTTGCCAAAGGTGGCCCAAGTCACCAAAGGGTCTATCATCTTTGCCGATCCGAAAAAGCCCGGAACCCGTGTGGATATCGCCATGCTGGATCGGTCTGGCTCTGACATGCGCGCCATTCGCGGTGGCCGGATTTCGATGATTTTTCAGGAACCGATGAGTTCCCTGTCGCCGCTCCACACAATCGGCGATCAGATATGCGAGGCCGTCAAACTTCATCGCAAGGTCGGATCGGCCGAGGCGCGTGAGCTTGCCGTTGAAATGCTGACACTGGTCGGCTTTCCGCAGCCCAAGCGTTCACTGAAAACTTATCCATTCGAACTTTCCGGCGGCCTGCGCCAGCGCGCGATGATTGCGATGGCACTGGTGTGCCGTCCGGCCTTGCTGATTGCGGATGAACCGACAACCGCGCTTGATGTAACTATTCAGGCGCAAATTCTGCGTCTGATCAAGGAAGTGCAGGCAGAATTGCAGATGTCGGTTCTGTTGATCACCCATGACCTCGGCGTGGTTGCCAACATGGCAGACCGGATGGTGGTGATCTATGACGGGCGGGTGGTCGAGGCTGGCAAGACCGATGATGTGTTCATCAATCCCGGCCATACCTATACACGGTCATTGCTGGCGGCGGTTCCGCACTTTGACATGGGGCCGGACGAAAGATTGCGCCCGCTGCGCGAGATCAAGCCGAAAACCGGCAGTCTACTTGCCAGTGCAGGTGATGGCGATACACAACAAAATACATCGGATGTTCCGGCAACTTTGGCCCTGCACCCGACCATGGCCAGCGAGCCGGTTCTGGCGGTTCGCCATCTCAGCAAAAGCTTTACCACGCGCAAGGGTAACTGGATCAAATCCGAAGAGCGCCTTATACCCGCAGTGTCCGACGTCTCACTGACTGTTAATCGCGGCGAATGCGTTGGTCTTGTGGGTGAAAGTGGTTGTGGTAAAACAACGCTTTCCAAACTGATCATGCGCGCGATGAGCCCGGATGAAGGTTCCATTCTGTTTCGCGGTGAAAGCGGACAGATGACTGAATTGACAGGGCTTGATGAAGATCAGCTCAATCCCTACCGAAAGCGGATACAATTTGTTTTTCAGGACCCGTTCGGATCGCTTAATCCGCGAATGACGGTTCAGGATATCATTACCGAGCCTATGCTTATTCACGGTGTCGGGGATAGTAACTATCGACAGAAAATGGTGCTGGAACTGATGGACCTGGTTGGTCTTGATCCGCGCTTTCTGAACCGTTATCCGCATAGTTTTTCGGGCGGGCAGCGCCAGCGTATCGGGATTGCGCGTGCGCTCAGCCTGAAGCCGGATTTGTTGATTTTTGATGAGCCGACATCGGCACTTGATGTGTCGGTTCAGGCGCAAATACTTAATCTTTTAAAAGATTTGCAGCGCGATCTTAATTTGACCTATCTGTTCATTTCACACAATCTTGCGGTCGTGGATTACGTTGCAGACAGGATTGCCGTGATGTGTGCCGGGCGGATTGTTGAGTCCGCACCACGCGAAGTACTGTTTAAGAACCCGATGCATCCCTACACGCAGGCTTTGCTGCATGCCGTGCCGTTTGCCGATCTGGATCATCTGCTTGATTTCGACAAGATAATGGATGGCAAAGCATCTGATCCATCCCGGTGGCCAGCCCCGTTCACGATCAACCAGACCAGCGAGCCCAAGATGATGCAGGTCGCAGAAGATCACTTTGTTCGTGCCGAACGTGCCGATTTTACGGAGATCGCTATATGATCAGTGTGTTAAACCCGTCGATGTCTAAAATTCATCGTGCCTTTTCCGGCCTTGTGATGACGACAGGTTTTCTGGCGGCAAGTGTCTTGGTCGCACCGGCGCATGCAGAAGTCCCTTATTTCGAGGATGCGGTCGCAAGCGGGTCTTTGCCTGCGATGAATGACCGTCTGCCAGAACATCCGCATGTGATTGACTTTGCGGGGGAGGGTAAGGAAATCGGCAAATATGGTGGGGAATTTGTCACCATCATGGGGCGGTCCAAAGATATCCGTATGGCGGTTGTCTATGGCTATGCCCGCTTGATCGGCTATGATCAGGACCTCAACCTGCGTCCTGATATCCTTGAAGCGCTTGATGTGAATGAAGAAGGCAATGTCTTCACGTTGCATATCCGTAAAGGTCACAAATGGTCGGATGGCGAGCCGTTCACGGCCGAGGATTTCCGTTATTACTGGGAAGATATCGTCAATAATGATGAACTGTTTCCAGTCGGGCCGCCGCGTTTCCTGTTTGTCGGGAATGAACCGGCAACCTTTGAAATTCTTGACGAATATACCGTTCGCTACAGTTGGTCACAGCCAAACCCGTTTTTCCTGACCGAACTGGCAGCAACCCGCCCGCCGTTTATTTACCGCCCCGCGCACTATCTGAAACAGTTCCACGAGAATTATCGTGATGCGGACGAACTCCAGGCGATGGTTGAAGAACGTGGTCTGCGCAGCTGGGCTGTATTGCATACGGACATTGATCGTCCCTATAAGCTTTCCAACATTCATCGGCCGTCGCTAGAGCCGTGGCTGATCACGACAGAGGAGCCGTCTGATCGCTTCGTCTTCGTGCGCAACCCGTATTATCACCGCGTCGATCCGGAAGGAAATCAGCTTCCTTACATCGACCGGATGATTTTCAATATCTCGAACGCAAAGCTGGTCCCGGCCAAAGTCGGCGCGGGCGAGGTCGACCTGCAAAGCAGAATTCTGTCGCTTAAGGACTACACGTTCCTGAAGCAATCCGAAGCCAACCAGAACTATGATGTGCGTCTTTGGGATGTCGGGGCAGGGGCTTATGCCGCATTGTATCCCAACCTGACCTGCAGCGATCCGGTCTGGCGCGAAGTTCTGCGTGATGTCCGTTTCCGTCGTGCGCTGTCGTTGGCGATCAACCGCACCGAAATTAACCGGGTCATGTTCTTTGGTCTGGCGCAACCAACCAACAATACCGTCTTGCCCAAAAGCCCGCTATTCAAACCGGAATATCGCGAAAGCTATACCGATTTCGATGTCAAGGCTGCAAACCAACTGCTTGATGCAATGGGGCTGGATGAACGCAATGGCGAAGGTATCCGTCTTTTGCCTGATGGACGCCCGATGGAAATCATTGTCGAGACGTCCGGGGAAAATCCCGAACATGACGACATGCTTGAACTGGTTGGCGACAGTTGGCGTCAGGTTGGCATCAAGCTGTTCGTCAAGGGCCTGCAGCGCGAAGTGATGCGTAACCGTGCCTATACCGGCGAGACGATCATGTCGATTTTCAACGGCATTGATAACGGCCTGGCGACGCCCAACACTGCCCCTGATGAATTCGTTCCTGTTCTGCAAGACAGCCTGCAATGGCCGAAATGGGGGCAATATTATCAAACGGACGGCGAGGCGGGTGAAGCACCCGATATGCCAGCCGCCAAGGAACTGATGGAACAGTATCGCAAGTGGCAAACCAGCAATGAAGCGGGCCAGAAACAAGCATGGCAGGCCATTCTCGATATCAATTCGGAAAACATGTTCTCAATCGGCTTGATCGGCAACGTGCCGCAACCGGTCGTTATCGACAAGGACATGCGCAACGTGCCCGAAAAAGGCATCCATAGCTGGGAGCCGGGTGCGTTCTTTGGGATTTATCGGCCTGATACCTTCTGGTGGGATCGGTAATCTTTTAACTAAAAACGTGTTGTTTTGCGCCGTTGAGGGAATGGCGTGAAACAACCTCGGGGGAGCAACAGCGCCGATGCTGACTTATCTGGCAAGACGGCTTTTCGTGATGATACCCACGCTGTTTATGATCAGCGTGCTGGTGTTTGTCATCATTCAGCTGCCACCCGGCGACTTTCTGACCACATATCTCAATGAACTTCAAGCCCAGGGCGAGGCGGTTGACCCGGCCAAGATCGAGTTTCTCAAACGCCAGTACGGCCTGGATCAGCCGATCTATATTCAATACGCCGAATGGGCCTGGGGACTGCTGCAAGGCGATCTCGGCTTTTCATTTGAATACAACCTGCCTGTGAGCGATGTGGTCGGTGATCGGCTTTGGCTGTCGCTGGTACTGAATTTCAGCACGGTTATCTTCATCTATATCGTCAGCTTCCCCATCGGGATCTATTCGGCAACCCGCCAATATAGTTGGGGCGACTATGGGTTTACCTTGCTTGGCTTCCTTGGGCTTGCCATGCCGAACTTCCTGTTTGCCCTGATCCTGCTTTATTACGCAAACGTCGTTTTCGGAACATCAATCGGTGGTCTGATGGACCCTGAATACATCAACCAAGGCTGGTCCTTCGCCAAGATGATGTCGGTCGTTGAACATCTTTGGGCACCAGTTGTCGTTATCGGGACGTCCGGTACAGCCGCCATGATCCGCCGTCTTCGCGCGAACCTGCTTGATGAATTGGGCAAGCAATATGTGGTTACAGCCCATGCCAAGGGCCTGTCACCGACCAAGGTACTGTTCAAATATCCTTTGCGCATGGCACTTAACCCGTTCATCGCAGACATTGGTAACATCCTGCCGCAGGTGGTGTCGGGATCGGTTCTGGTGTCGGTGGTGATGTCATTGCCGACAACGGGGCCGATGTTGCTTACGGCACTGCAAAGTCAGGATATGTATCTGGCTGGTTCCTTCCTGATGTTTTTGGCCCTTTTGACGGTTGTCGGCATGTTTGTTTCCGATGTGTTGCTTGCCTGGCTTGACCCGCGCATTCGTCTGCAGGGAGGGGTCGGCAATTGAGCAAGGAAACCGAAAAGCGCAACGAACATTTTGTTGATTCAGCACCGTTTGATCCCTGGGATCGCGAGGAACTGACGCCTGAGCAGGAGAAGTATTTCCTTGCCTCGCAGTGGCAATTGATGTGGTGGCGGTTGAAACGTCACCGGCTGGCGTATTTTTCACTGATTGTTCTGGCGATCATGTATGCGTCGGTCTTTATCGTCGAGTTCATAGCGCCTTATGCGCAGGAAACCCGTAATTCGGAATATATCCATCATCCGCCGCAGGGGGTTCATCTGTTCCATGAGGGCGAATTTGTCGGGCCTTTCACCTATGGCACCGATTTCTCGGTCAATATGGAAACACTCAAACCGACTTACACGGTCAATCCGGACCGGATAGAGCCACTGCGCTTTTTCTGTTCGGGGGATGAGTATGAATTCTGGGGCATGGTCGATATGGACTTCCATTTCGTCTGCCCGTCTGAAGACGGTACGCTGTTCATGTTTGGCACCGACAGGCTTGGTCGGGACATGTTGTCACGTATGATCTATGGCGCGCGGGTTTCGCTGACCATTGGTCTGGTGGGTATTTCGGTCAGTTTCCTTCTCGGTATCCTGATCGGCGGGGCGGCCGGGTATTACGGTGGCTGGGTCGATTCAACGGCCCAGCGTGCGATTGAAGTGATCCGGTCTTTGCCGGAAATTCCGCTTTGGATGGCACTTTCGGCTGCATTGCCCGTGACCTGGAGCCCGATCTTAATTTATTTCGGGATCACGATTATCCTTGGTCTGATCGACTGGACCGGACTTGCCCGCGCAGTGAGATCGAAACTTCTGGCCTTGCGTGAAGAGGATTATGCACTGGCTGCACGTCTGATGGGGGCGAAGCCAAAGCGGATTATTGCACGTCACTTGCTGCCCAACTTTGCCAGCCACCTGATCGCATCGGTGACGCTATCGATCCCCAATATGATCTTGGGTGAAACCGCGCTGAGCTTCCTCGGGCTTGGCCTGCGCGCGCCGGTGACCAGTTGGGGCGTGTTGCTTAATGAAGCGCAAAACATCAATGCGGTCGCGGTTTATCCCTGGCTGATGTTGCCGGTTGTCCCAGTTGTGGTCGTAGTGCTCGCCTTTAACTTCCTCGGCGATGGCCTGCGGGATGCGGCGGATCCTTACAAGAACTGATCCATCATCGCACCAAACGAAAAAAGGGCAGCCTTATTGGGCTGCCCTTTGTTTTTTAGTGTCTATTTCCTAGCGCTTGCGCAGCCACAGGCTTGTTTCATGCGCGCCTTCGGGAAGGTGAATGCCGTTGGCTATGGATTGGTCGACCTCATCGCGCATGCGGGTCGTTGCATATGCACTTGACCACATGATCTCAAATCCGCCGCCTGCCAGAAGGGCTGCGACCCCTAGTTGTTCGTTATATCCGCGCCATTGCCAGATTTCAGGATAGTCATCGGGCAGGGTGATGTCGTGGATATGAATGATTGCCCCGCTTGGCAGGGTCGGGATGACTGATGAAAACAGCAGATCAACATCGGTGCCGGGCATCAGGATGTGACTTGAATCGATCGACAGGAAATCCGCACCGGTCAGGGTTTTGAAGACCGATGGATCGGCCTTTTGCACGATGGTGCGTTCAACCGTGATCGGAAGCTTTGCAATATCAGCGCGTGGCGCAGGATCAATTGCATGAAATGCCGTATCGAGTTCGCCGTCCTTGATCGCCCGGTAATAAAACCGCGTCGAATGACCCGATCCGATTTCAATGATCCGGTCCGGGCGAAATTCGCGGGTGAAGACATAGGCCATCATACCATCAAGGCGCGGAAACCAGCTTTGTTGCCAGCGTGGCTCCGGCGGGGTGGCATTGCCGAAAGTCGCAAACGCTTCGTGATAATTGGCGGCCTTGGTCAGCCACGCCTTCATTGTGGAGGCGGCAGTCTCCATCATGGTTTCGATTGCCGGGTATGTTGGGCGCCCGACGGCCTTTGCCGTCTCGCTGGCGTAACGGTAAGGGATGAAATAGCCGGCAGGCTCCGCACCGAGCAGTGTTTTCAAACCAAGTTTCAAGCGGCGCATTCTGAGAGAGAACGGCATCGAGGTCATATCAAAGGCCCCTTTGAGTTCAAAATTATTGTCTTTTGGTTCGTGCCGGTAAGTTTAATCAGTTGCAAAAAGTCTGATCCTCTCCGCGCCAGGTTCGCGTAAGCACAATCGCAAATCCCATCGAAATCGCCGAAAATACCGCCATCAGATAATAGACCTGCGATCCGAACTGTTCATACAGCGGGCCGGAAATCCAGATGCTGCTGCCGAGGAAGACGCCCATGGACAGTGTGGCCATCAGGCTTTGTGCCGAGGTGGCAAGTTGTTGTGGTATGGCGCGGGCGATAAAACTGACGGCGGCCAAATGCGTGATCCCGAATGTCATGGCATGAAGGGGTTGAACCAAAATAATCAACCATAGATTGTCTGTTGTGCCCAGTACAATCCAGCGCAAAATTCCTGATCCCGCACCAATCGCAAACAAGATACCCGGATGGCGACCACGGACAAACCGCCCGGCGACGGCAAACAGAACGATCTCGGCAATCACACCAATCGACCAGAAAACGCCAATCATCTCATGCGAGTAACCGGCGGATTCCCAATGGACTGACGCAAAGGCGTAGTAGGTGCCATGAGCACCCTGGGCAAATCCGATGCAGGCGAGATAGATCAGGAAAACCGGTTTACGCAGCAGATACATCAGCGAAGAACCGGACCTGAGCGGGCGATCTGTCTGCGGGTCAGGCATGCGGGTGGTAATCGCAAAGTTCACGATCCCCGCAACAAACAGCATCCAGACGATCCATTTTGTTGATGTTCCATCCAGAACCCAGCCCGCCCCATAGGACGCCAGAATGAAGGCAAGCGATCCCCACAGCCGCACCCGACCATAATCAAGTTCACGCGCCTTGCATTCATGCACCGTGATGGTCGTGCCAAGTGGGAGCAGCGGCGAGAAGGTAAAGCCGATCACGACCGAAAGGGCGGCAAGCCACCAGAAATCGCTCGAGATTGGGAAGGCCAGAATGGATAACACGTAGATCCCGGCAAGCCACATCATCGGGGTCTTGCGATTGCCGGTGCGATCAGCACGTTGGGCAATCAACGGATCGGCAAAGACGCGCACCCAGTTCGGCAGCGAAAGCAGGATGCCAATCTCAGCCGCCGATAATCCTTGGGACTTCAACCAGACCGGCCAATAGGGTAGAAAAACACCCTGAATCAGAAACAGTCCGGAAAAGAACAAGGCCAGCGTAGCCGCCGTTTTCATCCGGTCCGGATCGGTGGTTGGTGACGGTTTCGATGATGGTGTGGCGTTTGGCGTGTTCATGCGGTGAGTTGCCGACGCTTGAGGCCGCGAATGATGAAACGCGCCGGATGAATGGCATGCATCAGCGCTTTTTCCAGAGGCAGGGGCATATCGCAAATCTCACTGGCAAGAATCTCGGCGGCGAGCGGGGCGCCGATCAGTCCGCGGGCCCCAAAACCGGTACAGATATACACGTCTTTGTGGTA
>NZ_DCAO01000093.1:31860-36126 GCF_002311515.1 Thalassospira sp. UBA1131 | reverse complement strand
AGGGGCAGGTGATCCGCGGTTGTCGTGCGCAAGGATGCCCGCCCATGAAGCATGTCAGGCGAGATCTTCGCCGCAACGTCGGGCAGGACTTTGCCAAGCTGGTTGATGTTAAACGCGTGGTCATCTTCGCGCAGGTCCGTCTGCGCATCGTCACGTCCAAAAGTGGCCCCAAATACATGCATGCCATTGCGCGCTGGTGTGATGTAGCCCTTGTGGCTCAGAACGCACTTAATTGCGGCCCCATCGCCAAGGTTTGACACGATTTCTTCTGGCAGAAAACTGATCTGACCGCGAACAGGATTAAGGTGGTCTCTAAGCCAGCTTGTCTGATCGAGCATTTGCGTTTCAAGCGCGCCGGCGATGATGACGGCATCAAACGGCCCATAGGAAGACCCGTTTTCATCGGTCAGGACTTTGCCTTGTTCAAAATCGCTAATGGCCGTGATGGTTGTTGAAAGCCGAACATCAATGCCATCAGAAAAGGCCCTTACCACCGACGGCGGATTTACCCACCCGGCCGATGGATAAAAAACACCGCCATAGGGCAAGGGCAGGCCAAATCGTTCTGAGGCCTGATCACGGTCAAGCGCCTCGACAAGGTCGGGTTTGTCGCCAAGACGCGCGATCAGGCCATCAAGCCGTTCACGTTTGCGGACACTGGTGGCTAGATCAATCACGCCGCAGAAATCGGCCTCGACCAAACCCTGATCGGCAAGTTTTTTGATCTTGCGATGGCTGAAGCGGTAACCAGCCTCATAAAACCGGCCCATGATTGCATCATCAACGGTCAGATAGGGCTCCAACATGCCAATCGGATTGCCCGATGCCGCGCTGGCCAGTTCATCGGCCTTTTCAAAAAGGGTTACGGCAACGCCGCGCGCCTTTAAGGCATCCGCGCAGGCCGAACCGGCAAGCCCCCCACCGATAACGGCGACAGATTTGGTTTTCTTGGGGCGGGGCAGGTTAAACCAAGGATCATCGGCGATTTCAAACAGGTCCGGCGTACTGCCGTTGTCACCAACCGTTGCCGTGATCATGTCGCGTTTATAGCCAAACCCTTTGCGCTTGCTGATTGCAAAGCCGGCACTTTCCAGGCCGTCACGTGCAATGCGTGCGGCAGTAAAAGTCGCGAGGCTTGCACCACTGGGATTGGACGCGCTTGCAAGTGCAGCAAACAGGTCCGGATGCCACATATCGGGATTGCGCGCGGGTGCAAAGCCATCAAGAAACCAGCAATCAACATTCCCGTCATAGCCAGACCAACATTCAATCGCATCGCCGATCAAAAGCGTCAGGCTGATATCGCCATCGGCAAGGGAAAAACGGTGCACACCGGGCAACATGGTTTCATGCGGCCAGATTTCAGCGAGCTGTTTGGAATATTGCGATAGTTCCGGCCAGCTCTGGTGCGCGCGGATCATGTCATCGCGCGACAGCGGGTATTTTTCAACGGAAACGAAATGCAGGCGTTTGGATCGTTTAGGATCAGTGTCCCAGCATTGCCAAGCGGCCAAAAAATTCAGTCCGGTGCCAAAGCCGGTTTCGCCAATGACAAAGCTTTCGCGGTCCTGCCAGCCAGTTGGAAGGTTGTTGCCCTCAAGAAACACATAGCGCGTTTCAGCAAGCCCGTCCTTGGGATTGAAATAGATATCACCAAAATGCGGAGAGAACGGCACATTGCCATCCTGCCAGGTTATTTCGCCAGCAGGTCTTGGTTCATCACCTTCTGCCGGCTTGGTGACATCGTTTGCCGTCATGCAGACAGGACCTCGTCATCCTGTTCGGGGACAAGGACCAGGGCTTCGCGGACGACTTCCGTACCCGCACCCTTGCGATGGGCGTTTTCGCTCAGATAACGGCGCCATTGTTTCGCACCGCGCATTTGCTGGAACAGGCCCAGCATATGGCGGGTGACATGGCCAATGGTGCCGTGTTCTTCTTTCAGGTGTTCTTCGATATAGGGCAGCATTGCTTCAACCACCTGATGGCGTGTCAGGGGCTTGGCGTCATCGCCATAAAAACGCCGGTCGACATCAGCCAGAACATAAGGGTTCTGATAGGCTTCGCGCCCGATCATGACACCGTCGACATGTTTCAGATGCTCTTCGGTTTCATCAAGCGTCTTGATGCCACCATTGATCAGGATTTCAAGCTCCGGGAATTCCTGCTTAAGCTGATAGACCAACTCGTACTTTAACGGCGGAACTTCTCGGTTTTCCTTGGGCGAAAGACCTTTGAGCCACGCCTTGCGCGCATGAACGATGAAAGTCTTGCAGCCAGCCTCGGCAACCGTTTCGGTGAAGCGTTTAAGCGACGGGTAGTCTTCCTGATCGTCGATGCCGATGCGGTTTTTGACTGTGACCGGGGCGTCGCTGGCCGAAATCATCGATTTCACGCACTTCGCAACGACATCCGGCGTTGCCATCAGGCAGGCACCAAAGGCGCCGTTCTGCACACGATCTGATGGGCAACCACAATTCAGATTGATTTCATCGTAGGCATAGTCATTGGCGATTTCGCAGGCGCGCGCCAGATTGTCCGGGTCGCTGCCGCCAAGTTGAAGCGCAACCGGGTGTTCGGCGTCGTTATAGCGGAGATGACGTTCCACGCCGCCGTGAAGAATGGCACCCGTGGTGACCATTTCGGTATAAAGCAACGTATGACGACTGATCTGCCGCAGAAAATAGCGATCATGCCGATCCGTCCAATCCATCATCGGGGCGACGGAAATACGCCGATTAACAGTCATTTGCCTACCGTTTTTGTCAAAGTCGGGTGAAGAGGGTTGCTGTATTCCAAGCGCGGTCTTTATATAGGTTCCGTGATTTAGGGTCAAAACCGATTGCGCGATGCATGGCAGCATCCCGAAGATATTAAAGTACAGGATTTGATATGGTTACGATTTACGGCATCAAGAACTGCGACACTGTCCGCAAAACCCTGAAATGGTTTGATTCAAAGGGCATTGAAAACAAGCTCCATGATTTTCGCGCTGACGGAATTGACGCCAAGACCATCGAAGGCTGGCTTGATGAAGTCGGGGGTAAGGTTTTGATCAACAAGCGCGGGCCGAGTTATCGCAACCTGAGTGACGACGACAAAGCAACATTGGAGCAGGGCGGTGCCGCTGCGGCCGCAGTCCTTGCCGCCAATCCGACCGTGATCAAACGCCCGGTTGTTGATTTCGGATCGACCCGGACGGTCGCCTATGACGAGGAACGCTGGTCTGAGCTGGCCGGTTTGTAAGGGGGCGGAAATGTCAAAGCCGGTCGTTCGGGGTGTGATCTTTGATTGTGATGGTGTTTTGGTCGATACCGAAACACTGGCGTGTCGCGTGTTAACAGAGCAGCTTTGTGATTATGGCTGCGACATGGATATGGCAAAGACCCATGATCTTTTCATTGGTGGCACATTGGCAATGGTCCCGCCAAAAATGGAACAGATGTTTGGCATCACACTGCCAGAAGACTGGCTGTCTGAATGCTACGAACGCACGTTTACGGCCTTTCGCAACGATCTGACGCCGTTCGCACATCTTGATCCGGTGCTTGATCTGCTGGAAGAAAACAACATTCCCATTGCGATTGGCAGCAACGGTCCACATGCCAAGATGGATGTATCGCTCGCCAAGGTTGGCTTGAAAGAACGTTTTGAAGGGCGGGTTTGCTCGGCACATGATGTCGAAAACCCTAAACCGCATCCGGATGTCTTTTTGCTGGCCGCACAGAAAATCGGTGTCGATATCAAGGACTGCATTGTTGTCGATGACAGTCAGAATGGCGTGCGCGCAGGTGTTGCATCCGGTGCGACGACCATCGGTCTTGTCGATATTACGCCGGCCAACTACCTTCTTGATGCTGGTGCGCACCATATTGCGACCGACCATCGCGACCTCTATCGGCTGTTGGCCGATTGGATGTCTGCCGCGTAGCTGGCGGACATAGTGTCCATCAAAAAAGAACGGGCAGCGCGGTGTTGGGCTGCCCGTTCTTTTGTTTTCGCAGGATGTCTTTATTCACCAACCACAATGCCTTCGCGGCGGGAATCAGCCCCACCAATCAGGCCGTCTTCGGTGATCATAATGGCGTGAATGCCGGAATTAAGGTCGCGAATGCTGGTCTCAAAGCCCATGCCTTCCAGTACCGGGGCCAAGTTTTCGGCATTGGTTCCGGCCTCAAGGTCAAAGGTGCCGAACCGGTTGACGAGATGGGGCATGTCGATGGCGTCCTTGGGCGACATGTTCCAATCAATCATCCCGATAAGCGA
>NZ_DCAO01000093.1:28794-31737 GCF_002311515.1 Thalassospira sp. UBA1131 | reverse complement strand
TCGTTATTGAGCATAAAGCCGTTCACCATCAGGCGTGAACCAAAACCGTTTTCAATGGTGGTCGTCATCGAAACCGCATTGCCATAGATATCAACGATCGAGAAATGGCTGGTGCTTGGCAGTTCAATCGCTTCGTCGTCGGCCAATTTCATGGCGTGGCTAAAGCTCGGCATGCCGGGTTCGACGGTTTCAAGTGCGGTGTCCCGATCAAGCAGTTTGGATCGTTCCGCCAGATAGGTTTTATCAAGTAATCCGGTCAAAGGCATCGGGACAAAATCAATATCGGCCATGTAGCGCCCACGATCGGCAAATGCCAAACGTGATGCATCGCCGATCAAGCGCCAGCTTTGTGCAGAACTGGGGCCCATCGCGGCGATATCATAGGGCTCAAGCAGTCCAAGGATCTGTCCGACCGTTAGCGCCCCCGAAGAAGGTGGTCCCATGCCGCACACATCATGATCACGATACTCGACACAGACCGCCGCGCGTTCCTTGACCTGATATGTGGCGAAATCGGCAAGTGACAGGACGCCGGGGTTCCAACTGGCACCATTAACCTTGTCGACAATGTCCTGGGCGATCTGACCCTGATAGAAATTCACGGTCCCGTTGGCCGCCAGATCTTGAAGGGTCTTGGCATATTTCGGATTGTGAAGAACCGTACCGGCCGTAAGTGGCGCGCCATCCTTGTCATAGAAATAGCCCCTTGCCTCGGGATCGCGGGAGAGTTTTTCCTGATCATCTGCGATCAAGGCAGCAAGACGTGGAGAAACTTCAAAGCCCGTTGTGGCGATATCAATTGCCGGATCGAACAGGCTCTTCCAAGGAAGCTGCCCCCACTTTTCGTGTGCAGCTTTCATCAGGGCAGGGGTTCCGGGCGTACCAACCGACCTGCCGCCAACAACCGCATCATAAAAACTAAGCGGTTCGCCGTTTTCATCCTGGAATAGCGTCGGCGTTGCGTTCAGAGGCGCGGTTTCGCGGCCATCAAGCGTGGTAAGCTTTCCAGTCGCGGCATCGAAATAAACCAAAAATGCGCCGCCCCCAAGCCCGGATGATTGTGGCTCGACAAGGCCAAGCATGGTCTGAATTGTGACCATCGCATCGATGGCGTTGCCACCAGACCGCAAGATATTAGCACCGGCCTCGACTGCCAGCGGGTTGGCTGCACTGATCATCCAGTTACTGGCAGTGGCGGCCTTGCGCATTTCAGACGAGGAACCGGCCGTGCTTGCCTCAGGCGCAACGGCGTCTGTAGTTTGCTGGGCAACAGCGCCTTGGCCAAGGCAGACGTATAAACCCGCGGCAATAAGGGTTGCCAGAAGCCGCGGGCGAGGTTTGACTGTTTCGAAAGATACAGGAGCGTTAAGGGGCATGTTCCAGACCTTTTTTTGTTCGGCGGGGTATTTTGGTTGTCGGGGCGCTCAAAAGCAAACACCCGCATCGTGGCAGATGCGGGTGCAAATGTGCAGTAAAAATCCAGTGTAGGTGGCCTAGGCCGTTGTCTTGTTGCCTTTGCTGCGCTGTTGACTGACGAGCTTGACCTGTAGCCATTCCAGTATGGTTTCTGCGACCTTTTCCCAGTTTTTATCGAGCATCATCGCGTGGTGGATGTCATCAATCAGGGCATAGTCCGCGCCATAGCGCTTGGCTGTGTGGTGGATCAACTCGCTCTGGATGATTTCATCGTCGCGTGCGCCCATGACCAGCATGGCTGGCGCTTCATCCTTTGTCAGGAAAATCGGGTTGGCGCCCATCATGTCCGTAATCGCCCGTTGGCTTTCTGTTTCGAGCCGCCCGAAATAGATCATACCTTCATCTTCGGCGATATCAGGCGACAGCATCGCACGCCCCAGACGTTCACGAAGCAGGGTATGGGGGCCAATGGCCTGAAGCCAGAACATATGGAAAAACAGATCGGGCTGGGCCATTGCCATCATCGCATTGCTGGCAATCAGGCCTTCTGGCGGAACTGAGGCCATCAGGACGGCGGCCTCGGCACTGTGGCGTTCGAGATATTTCTGAATGACATAGCCGCCCATCGAATGGCCGATCAAAACCGGCTTCTTGCCAAGAGTCTCGACAACCTCTTCAAGGTCTTCGACATAATCGTCAATGGATGCAAGGCTGCGCAGTTCGCGGCCGCCACTTCCGCCGTGGCCGCGCAAGGAAAACGCCACGGTCTCAAAGCCGCGATCTGCAAACCAGGTCAGGAAATGTTCGTTCCAGCACCACGCTCCGGTATAGGCGCCATGTACAAACACCAATGGATGTTTACTTTTGGGTTTGCCTGTCGGGCTGCGACGGAAAATCTCCAATTCGGGACTCATGGCCTGCCTCCTCGCGATGCGGGATCGATGCAAATATATGCCTTGATTAAAAAGAACTCGATTATGTTCGCGCATGCAGCATAATCTTGTCCAATCACATGTGGGAGTCCGACATTGGTTTGGCAATGATTGTCAGTCTGAAGTTGTTTGCTTATGATTGAGTCCGGGACAGTAAAAGATGTGAGGGAACGCAGGGGATCTGTGCTCCGGACACTAACAACACCGTAGTGAGAAGCTTGGGGGATATGGTTAAATTATCAGTGGTCGGCATTTTCGCGGATCTCGATGAGAGCGCGATTGCAGACGTCGAACGCCACGTCAACCGAAAGACGTTTGCGGCCGGGACGCAAATTATCGAACCGGAATCAGATAGTTCGGACGTTTACCTGATTTTGTCCGGGCGGGTACGGATCGTTAATTACTCGCTTTCGGGGCGTGAAATCACCCTTGAGGAAATCGGGGCAGGCGGCTGTGTTGGCCAACTCTCGGCCATTGACGGGCAGCCGCGTTCGGCCTGTGTGATTGCGGTTGACGATACCAGTGTCGGTATTTTGAGCCCGGCCAACTTTGAAAAGGTCGTCAAAAATCACCCGTCAGTTGCCTGGAACGTGAT
>NZ_DCAO01000093.1:27899-28556 GCF_002311515.1 Thalassospira sp. UBA1131 | reverse complement strand
CCGGATGTGCGCCGACTTGAAGAATTCCTAAGTGAGTCAATTCATTAGGTCGTATTTGTATGATTTTTTTTGTCTTCATGTGACGACTGTCACAGAGAAGAGGATCATCGACAGGTAAAGGTATTGGTGTGGCGGACATTTAAATGTTCCGGCACATCTCCCCCAAGAGAGTTACTGGCCGTACACTTGTTGTACGGCCATTTTTTTTGCGTTTTCGCATGGCGGACGGATTTGTTGATGTCTAATCTGTTCGAAACAACTGCACTTCTTTTTTAGGGAACCTCTGATGCGTATTTCTGTGGTTATGGCCGGACTGAATGGTGCGATGGCGGTTGCGTTGGGGGCGTTTGCCGCCCATGGCATGGCTGGAAGCGAAATGGATTATGCACGTGGTCTGGTCGAGAAGGGCGCGCATTATCAGCTCGTGCATGCTGTTGCCCTGGCCGCGATTGCCGGCCTGGTTCATCATGTGCCCGATGAGAAGTTCCTGCGCATTGCCGCCTATGCAATGCTTGTTGGGATCGTTTTCTTCTGCGGGTCTTTGTACGCCATTGCCTTTGGCGGCATTTCTGCGTTTGGTGCAGTGGCCCCGATTGGCGGTTTTGCCTTTATTGGTGGCTGGTTGCTGCTTGCTGCGGCGGGATACAGACGCTTTGG
>NZ_DCAO01000093.1:26932-27772 GCF_002311515.1 Thalassospira sp. UBA1131 | reverse complement strand
TTCCGAAGAACCAGATTACTTCATTTTCGCTTCTTTGAACACGACGTGCTTACGCACGACCGGGTCGTACTTGCGAAACTGGAATTTCTCGGTGGTATTCCGCGGGTTCTTCTTAACAACATAGAAGTAACCGGTGTCTGCGGTGCTTACCAACTTTACGAGGATCGAAGCGGGCTTCGCCATGTCTCTGCATCCTGTGTTCAGGTGTATCTCAGGCGGCGGAACATAAAGGTTATCGGCAGAGTGTCAAGCCATTTTGGAAAAAAGAATGCAATTTTATTGGCTGGCAAAAGTATCGGCGATTTCCTGTTGTCCGACATAGGCCAGATTCTTGTATTCACGGTTATTTTTCAGCAGCTCAAGTGCAACTTCGACATCAAATGTTTCACCATTTGTGCTGGCCGGACAAACGCTGCGCAGTTCACGGCGGCTCTTTTCGTCCTGATAGTCCAGCTTGCGCCATTTCATCATCACCGAGGCGGTCTCATCACGCTGTGACAAGGCGTTCGCCACCTTGTGAATTGCGGTGCTACCTGTGCCCGATTTCGTGCAGATGGCCGGGAAAAGACCGATTCTGTCAAAGGTGTATCCAGAAGGGGCAGTCATGCGCGACCAGGTAAAAGTCAATGTGCCATGGTTGGGCAGATCATTGATTGCCTGAACGGACCCCTTGCCAAAGCTTGTGGACCCGATCAGCACGGCACGATGGCGATCTTGAAGGGCCGCTGCAACCAGTTCCGCTGACGAGGCCGTGCGCCCGTCAATAAGAACAACCAGCGGCGCGCCATTGGTCAAATCGCCGGTTTCTGCCTTGAATATGTGACGTGCGGCTGTGACACG
>NZ_DCAO01000093.1:21789-26781 GCF_002311515.1 Thalassospira sp. UBA1131 | reverse complement strand
TTCGCCTTCATGATGCTGTCGGCAAGCGTTGACGCGGTTGCCGAGTTGAAGCTGCTGACACGCGCAATCAGGATATTGTCACGGACATCATCGAACACTGTCCGGTCAATCACCCGTTCACGCAGTATCTCCATCGGGGTGATAGCGTTGCTTTTGGCTGCATTCACTTCAAGCAGGACAGATGTACCTTCCTCGCCATGCAGCAGGTCGGCAGCATAGCGACTGGCTTTGCCATACATGTCCTCGCCATTGACCGTCAGGATCTGATCGCCGGGATGCAGTCCGGCACGCGCAGCCGGGCTTTCCGCATGAACAAGTTTGACAACAGGGTAGCCACTTCCGCCAACCACACGAACGCCGATGCCAATATAGCCGTCACGACGGTTGCGCGCATTTTCTGCGCGTACCGGACCTTCATAACGGCTGTAACGGTCCAGATTGCGGATCGCACCGCTGATCAGGGCAGACTCGATGTCTTTGGTGTCCGTGTTGCGCAGTTTGGCCGAATGTGCCCGGTATCTTGCCAATCCGGTTAGCGTGATTTCGGACCAGATCTGAAGGTTGTCGTGATCCGTCATGCCGTCGGATGAAGCCGGGAGGGCAATCTTGCCGACCGTCCGGTCATCATATTGCAAGACCAGATCAGTCGGGGTGATGTCGACGCGAATGTTTTCGTCAATCGATGAGAGCCCATCAAGGGTGCTCACCAGGATCTGTTCACGGCTGATCGGATCGATATAGCGTGTTGCGACAAGTTCGATTGTTTGAGAAATCAGCTCGCGCGTCTGCGGATCATCAGGGGAGGTCACTGCCATCCGGTCTGAAGTGGCGCAGGCAGCCTGCAATACACATAACCCGACGGCAACACAGATGCGCCGCAAACGTCGCGCTCCTGCGTCGGGATTGTCATATGTATTCTGTGCTACGCGAAGTGCGACCAATTAAACAATCCGGTTAATTCAGGTGAGATAACCTACGCATTCTACTGGAAAAATTGGCATTCTGCCAACGACTATCCTTTGATGCGCATGGCCCATTGAGTGCCAAGAACAGCCCCTTTGATAAAGGGCAGAAAGCCAAGGCATAATGCGACGGTGGCCGGAAGCCAGATCGAAAGTTGCAGTGCCATCGACGGACTGAAATTCTGTTCCATCGCCAAGGCACCCGGGACCACGATGTGTCCGACCAGAAAGATCGTGAAGTAGGGCGGGGCATCATCACAGCGATATTCACCGATCGGGTGATTGCAAACATCACACTCGGAACGAAGCTTCAGATAGCCGCCAAAAGCAAAACCGTGGCCACAATTCGGGCATTTGCGGCGAAATCCGCGACGCAAACCGGTCATCAGTCGACCGCTGCTTTGGTCGCTGGTGGTGGCATTTGTTTCGGGAGAAATATCGTGTGGGGCATTCATGTTTAAAATTAACTCCTGTCATATCTCAGCGCCCTCTTGATCCGTGTGGCGAAAACAGGCATTGAGACTGTACGCCATCATCATGATGTTCGGTTGCGCAAGCAAGTAAAATCGGCCCTGCCTATTCACCTCAGGGGCGTATAGATGGTCACATTTGCTTGATCGAACAGTTGCCAAGGGAGTGCCCAGTGGGAAGTGCAGACGCAGTCATTGCCGGTCTGAAACAGGACTTCATTGAGGACACCATCGAACGCATTGATCGTATTGAAACCACGATTGATCGTGTCGCTGGCGGAATGGACGAAGCCGGACCGGGAATTGCCGAACTGCGGCGCGAAGCGCACACCGTCAAAGGACTTGCCGGATCATTCGGCTTTCCGCTGGTGGGTGCGATTGCGCATCGGCTTGAAGATTATATTGCCGAACTGACCCAAATTGATGATCTCGAAGCTGCATCGCTGGTGGATTTCACCAGTTGGATCCGCGAGATCATCGAAAGTGGCACCAATCCACAGGCCGAGGAAGAAACCCGTATTCTCCGTTCCCTGCCAACCCGCAGTGCCAAGGCGGATGAGCAGGATGATGCATCCGAAGTTGCGGTTGCGCAGGATAAGGAAGTCCTTCTGGTCACCGCGACCGCTGTGCAGGGGCATTTTTTGCAGCGTGCACTGCGTGAAAAGGGTTTTCGCACCATCACCGCCCGTTCGGCCGTCGAGGCTTTCGAAACGGTGGTTCAATCGCGCCCGGATGCCGTCATTACTGCGGCTGTGCTTGATGGGCTTAGCGGGATCGAACTGATCCGTGCATTGGCTGCGATGAAGACCCTGTCAGACAAAAAGCTTGGTCTGCTGACCAGTTTCGATGCGTCGCATCCCGATCTTGAAGGCCTGCCTGAAAACGTTGCGATCATCAGCAACAAGGGCAAACAAACCGCTGAGCATCTGGCGAAATTCATCGAAACCATGCTCTGAGCTTTTATTAGATCGTTGGTATCGAAAAGAAGAAGGCGGCCATATCGGCCGCCTTTTATTGTTTATGTTGGCAGATCGGGGCTAATCCGACTTCGGGCCCTGTTTGGGGGCGTTGCGCGCCGCCCGGTTGGATGCCACCAGCTTGCGCTGCTTTTTCGGTGTGGTCTTTTTCTTTGCCGCTGCTTTCTTGCCTTTGGACTTGGTTGCAGACGATCCAGCCGGACCATTTGCATCCCTTGGGCCGGATCGGAAACCGGGCTTGCTGCCATGGCGATGGCTGCGGTCGCCGGGGCTTCCGCGCCGTTTGCCCGTACCACGCCGTCCGCGTGGCCGTTCAACCAGATCGCGGGCGGTAATGTCGGCGTGTTCTGCCAGTCGCAATGCCAATGATCCGGTGGCTGCATCGGCATCGGCAATCCTGACGACAACCGTATCGCCCAGCTGGAACTTCTTGCCGCGATTTTGCCCGACAAGTGCGTGGCTTGCCGCGTCATGGACGTAATAGTCATCGGGCAGGGTGGATATCGGAACCAGCCCGTCTGCACCTGTTTCGTTCAATGAAACAAACAGACCAAAGTGGGTGACGCCAGAAATTTTGCCGGGGAATTCCGCCCCGACCTTGTCAGACATATAGGCAGCGACATAACGCTCAACCGCATCACGTTCGGCCATGGCCGCCCGTCTTTCGGTGCCTGAGATGTCCTCGCCGATCTGTTCGAACCGTTCGCCTTCTTCCGGCGTCAAACCGCCTTCACCAAGTTTAAGGCCAGCGATCAAAGCACGATGGACCAGAAGGTCGGCATAACGCCGGATCGGGGAGGTAAAGTGGGCATACCGTTTCAGTGCAAGGCCGAAGTGCCCGATATTGTCGGGGCTGTACATGGCCTGTGACTGACTGCGCAGCACGACCGTGTTGATCAGCTCAGACTCTGGCGTGTCCTTGGCGAGTTCAAGAATGCGGTTGAAATCACGCGGTTTCAGAACCGATGCCTTGTTCAGCTTGTAGCCAGCGCCTTCAAGGAATTCGTGCAACGCTTCAAGCTTTTCCTCGCTCGGTGCATCGTGGATACGATACATGCAGGGCTGCTTGATACGTTCAAGTTCCTCAGCAGCACAGACATTGGCTGCGATCATGAATTCTTCGATCAGCTTGTGACTGTCAAACCGTGCACGCGGCGCAATGGCGACGATCTGCCCGCTGTCATTGAGTTCGATCTTGCGTTCGGGCACATCAAGTTCAAGAACACCACGTTTCTTGCGTGCTTCCAGAAACGCATTGAACGCGCCATACAGCGGTTTGATGATGGTATCAACCAGCGGACCGGTGGTGTCGTCTGGCTGGCCATCCATGGCGCGCTGAACCTGATCATAGGTCAGACGGGCGGCTGACTTCATCATCCCGCGGCAGAACTTGTGACGCAGTTTGTGGCCGTGTTTATCCAGCCACATTTCAACTGCCATGCAGCCGCGATCTTCATGCGGGACAAGTGAACACCAGCCGTTCGAAAGCTCAAACGGCAACATCGGCACCACACGATCCGGGAAATAGCAGCTATTGCCGCGTTTGACCGCTTCGCGATCAAGTGCGTCCCCCGGACGCACATACCAGGACACATCGGCAATCGCGACCATGATGTGCCAGCCGCCTTCATTGGCGGGATCGGGGTCGGCTTCGGCCCAGACAGCATCGTCAAAGTCACGCGCATCGGCGCCATCAATGGTGACCAGCGGGATGTCGCGCAGATCAGTGCGTTTACCCAGCGGTGTGGCCTTGGACTCACGAGCCTGTAGTTCGACTTCCGGCGGGAATTCAAACGGAATGCCGCGCGCATGGATCGATACAAGGCTGATGGATTTGGGTTCATTGATATTGCCAAGAACCTCGGTAATCCGGCCTTTGCGCAGACCAAAATGTTTGCCCGGCAAAATTTCGGTCAGAACCAGTGCGCCGCTTTCAAGATCGGGATGGTCGTCAAGCGGGACCGCGATCTCGCCGCTATCCTTGCGGTCTGTGGGCACAACGCGGCCTTCGCGTTCATTGGGGCGATAAAGTCCCAAGACGCGCTGTGGCCCGCTTCCAAGGACCCGCATGATGCTGGCTTCGTAGGTATGCTTGCCGGTGTAGCGCAGTTTGGCCAGAATCTTGTCACCAATGCCTGGCGCACTTGGGCCGCCACGACGAATTGATTTCACAACAATCAGCGGCGGTTCGTATTCATGTTTCCAGACATTCGGTTTGGCCAGAACTTCACCGTCGTCATCAACGCCGGTGATTTCCAGAACTTCAACCGGGGGCAGGCGATCAGGTTTATCAAAACGCCGGCGACCCTTGACGACGTCGCCGCCAATTTTCAGGTCTTTCAGGATCTTTTTGAGTTCGATCTTGGCTGCGCCCTTAATGTTGAAGGCGCGCGCAATTTCGCGCTTCCCAACCGGTGTCGGGCTCATATCGATGAATTCGATAATCTCTTCCTTGGTGGGGAAGTGTTTTTTGTCTTCTGTATCGTTCGCCAACGTTGCGGCGTCCTTTCATAGGTATTCCAGAGAAAAGGAAGGCGGCGATTAATTCGCCGCCGCCTTTTTCGTGGTTGTCTTCTTCGCTGC
>NZ_DCAO01000093.1:1980-21734 GCF_002311515.1 Thalassospira sp. UBA1131 | reverse complement strand
GGTTTCTTTGCAGCCGTTTTCTTTTTCGCAGGGGCTTTTTTCTTTGCCGTTGCGGTTTTGGTTGCCGTTTTCTTGGTCGTTTTGCCCGACTTGGCTTCCTTTTCCTTGATGGCCTTGATGGCCATTTCAAGGGTGATGTCATCACGTTCTACATCGCGGATATTGGCGATGGTTTTCTTGTGCTTAACAAACGGTCCCCAGCGGCCAACGGCGACAAAGATCGGTTCACCATCATCGGGATGCTTGCCGATTTCCGTGCCAGACTTTTCACGCTTATCCGCGATCAGGGTGATCGCCCGGTTTTCACCGATCGTCAGAACATCATCGTCGGCCTTGAGCGAGGCAAAAATGCTACCTGCCTGAACATACGGACCGAAACGACCGATATTGGCCTTCATTTCCTCGCCAGTATCGGGATAAATCCCGACAACACGCGGCAGAGTCAGAAGCTCTTCGGCCTTGGTCAGGTCAACGACGGATGGCTCCAATCCCTTGGGCAGGGATGTGCGTTTCGGTTTGACCTTTTTCGGCTTGCCGTTCTTGCCTTCGACTTCCTCTTCCTCGCCAAGCTGGACGTAGACGCCATACGGGCCTTTTCGAAGGGTGATCTCCTTGCCTGTTTCCTTATCAATGCCAAGGACTTTTGGGCCGGAATCAAGTTCGGACTCGGAGCCGTTTTCATTGGCAACGAGCGGCCGGGTATAATTGCATTCCGGATAGTTCGAGCAGCCCAGGAAGGCGCCAAACTTGCCGAGCTTGAGGCTCAGTGTCCCATCCGTGCATTTCGGGCATTTATGCGGGTCTGTTCCGTCTTCGCGCGGCGGAAACAGATAGTTTTCCAGCATCACCTGAAGGGCATCAAGGACGTCAGTGATCTTGAGTTCCTTGGCCTCGTCGACATTGCCTTTGAACGACTTCCAGAAATCCTTGAGAACGTCTTTCCATTCCAGCTTGCCCATGGAAACTTCATCAAGCTGGTTTTCCAGATCGGCGGTGAAGTTGTACTGCACATAGCGTTCAAAGAATTTCGACAGGAAGGCGGTTACCAGACGACCACGGTCCTGTGCGACGAAACGGCGACGTTCCAGCAACACATAGTTCCGGTCCTGAAGAACCGAAATGATCGACGCATAGGTCGACGGACGGCCAATGCCGAGTTCTTCCATCTTCTTGACCAGGCTCGCCTCGGTATAGCGGGGCGGCGGCTGGGTGAAGTGCTGATCAATGCTGACTTTGCCAAGATCAGGCTTCTGGCCTTCTTTTAGCGGCGGCAGGCGACGATCATTTTCGTCCTCGGCCTCGTCATCCTTGCCTTCCTGATAAAGCTTCAGGAAGCCGTCAAACTTCACAACAGAGCCATTTGCACGCAGAACCACGTGATTGTCATTCGATGACAAATCAACTGCGACCTGATCGAAACGGGCATCTTCCATCTGACACGCCACGGTACGTTTCCAGATCAGGGTGTAAAGCGCTAGCTGGTCCTTATCAAGGTGACGCGAAACCTGTTCAGGACGACGGAAAAGATCGGTCGGGCGGACAGCTTCGTGGGCTTCCTGTGCGTTCTTGGCCTTGTTGGCAAAGCTGCGTGCGTTGGCCGGAAGATACTGATCACCGTAATCCTTGCCAATCAGACGGCGTGCGGCGGCGAGGGCTTCCTGTGAAAGCACCACGGCATCGGTACGCATATAGGTGATCAGACCAACCGTTTCGCCACCGATGTCGACACCTTCATAAAGGCGCTGGGCGAGCTGCATGGTGCGTTTCGCGCCAAAGCCAAGCTTACGCGATGCTTCCTGCTGCAGTGTCGATGTGGTGAAGGGGGGCTGCGGACGCCGTTTGACGTCTTTGCGCTCAACCTTTGAAACGGTGTAGCTGCGGCTTTCGACCTTTTCCTTGGCGATCTTGGCGGCACTTTCATCACCAAGTGCCAGCTTATCAAGCTTTTCGCCATTCAGATGGGTCAGACGTGCGGAAAACTTGCCCTCGGGAACGGCAAAGCCAGCTTCAAGCGACCAATATTCGTCGGGTTTGAAGGCTTCTATCTCAATCTCGCGTTCGCAAATCAGGCGGAGCGCAACTGATTGCACGCGGCCAGCCGAACGCGAACCGGGCAGTTTGCGCCACAGAACCGGAGACAGGTTAAAGCCGACAAGATAATCAAGCGCACGGCGCGCCAGATAGGCATCCACCAGTTCCTGATTAAGTTCGCGCGGATTGGCGATGGCTTCGGTGACAGCTTTCTTGGTGATCTCGTGAAACACGACGCGATGGACATCGCGACCGCGGAGCAGCTTTTTCTGCTCGAGAACTTCAAGAATATGCCAGGAAATGGCTTCACCTTCGCGATCCGGGTCAGTCGCGAGGTAGATGGTGTCAGAGTCACGTGCCGCCGAAGCAATTTCCTTGATCTGCTTTTCGGAACGGCCATCGGTTTCCCAGACCATTGAAAAATCATTGTCGGTATCGACCGAACCATCCTTGGACGGCAGATCACGGATATGACCAAACGAGGCCAGTACCTTATAATCGTCGCCGAGATATTTATTGATCGTCTTGGCTTTGGCCGGGGATTCGACGATGACAAGATTCATTACGTTTTTCGTGTCCGGTTCTTGCGCCCGAAGGCGGTCATTATGCTGTGTGGTCCGTAACCTGAAAGTCTGCACACATATATTATAGTGTGTCGCTGTTTTTCAGATCAAATTGCGCAAATTGCGGCAAATCACAACAATATTTGTCACATCCATATCCGACGCGACTCTCATTTGGCGATACGCGATACCCTATTTCCGGGGTGACGTTCAACCCTTCCTGCGAGTTCGAGCTCAATCAAAATTGTCGAAACCTGCTCGGCGGGCAAGTCAGACGTACGAATGAGTTCATCAATCAGAAGGGGGCTAGCAGACAGCAAATCAAAGATTTCTTCCATCTCATTGACGGAGTCTTCGTTGGTGTCGGTATCGTCAGAAAATTCTTTTACTTCAATTGTTTGTGAGGGTTTCTTTTCTCCCATAATGATCGCATCTTGTTCCAGTGATGCTGTTATCTCCTGATATGCCTCGGCTGAGGTGTCAGGGCGTGCGTCGCGCGCAGCTGTGTTGAAGGTGTGATTTTGTTCAAACAGGTGACTGTTTTGCTCGGCGGTTCGAAGGGCATCCAGAATTACGTCGGCAGAGTCGCACAAGATTGCACCGTCACGGATCAAACTGTTCGGACCAGCTGCGCGCGGATCGGTCGGGGAGCCCGGAACGGCAAACACATCGCGCCCTTGTTCGGCGGCAAAGCGGGCGGTGATAAGCGATCCGGAATTCCGCCCGGCCTCGATGACAACCGTTCCAAATGACAGGCCGGAAATGATGCGGTTGCGGCGTGGAAAGTGCCTTGCCTGTGGTTGAAGGCCGGGCGGCATTTCTGACACCACACAACCCTGTTCGCAGAGTTGCGTATAAAGGTCTTGATGTTCGCGGGGATAAACGACATCCACACCGCCACCCAGAACAGCAATCGTACCACCGCCTGCATTATGGTTGCTTTGCAAGGCCGCCGCATGGGCTGCGCCATCAATGCCGCGTGCCATGCCTGACACAACCACATAGCCCGCGTTTACGAGCTCATGACTGATTTTACGGGCAAATCCGCATCCCGTTGCCGAAGCATTGCGCGCACCAACGATCCCGATGGCGGCTTTGCCAAGAAGCTCAATCCGTCCGATGGCATAAAAATAGGGCGGGGCATCATCAATTCGCGCCAGAAGTGCCGGATATTCCGGGTCGCCGAAAATGATCGGTCGGGCGCGCGATGCCTTCGCGGCTTCAATTTCCGCAACCGTTTCGTCGCGACTGGCAATTTTGATCTTTCGCGTGGTCTTTGCTTGGGCAATTACATCGGGCAGGGCATCAATGGCATTTCGGCCTGAACCAAATCGTTCCAGCAATTTGCGAAAGGTGACCGGTCCGACATTGGTGCTGCGCGCCAGTCGCATGCGTGCCAGACGCTCCGATTGCGATAATCGCGATGGTTGTTGGTTGGGTAAATGCATAACGCCCGGATTGTGGTCATCCGGGCGTTATTTCGTCAAGCTATTCGAAGGGGCAACTTGCGCCTATGCAGCAGGCGTTTCTTCGTCAGCCTGCTTTTTCTTCTGGCCGATCTTGGGCTCTTCGCCGCGGATCAGGCGTTTGATATTGGCGTGATGGGCAAGCCAGACAATCACAGCCAAGAATACACCAAGCCACCCGGCACCAGGATCATTGGCGATGAAGAACGCCGCCAACGGGGCTGCGATCATGGCGATGAGTGCCGAAAGCGAAGAAATCCGGAAAATCAGCGCCATGACCAACCACGTCAGCGCCGCACAAAGGCCCATGATCCAGTTGACGGCGGCAAGCGTGCCAAGGGTGGTCGCAACCCCTTTGCCGCCCTTGAAACGCAGCCAAATCGGGAACATGTGGCCAATAACAGCGGCACCACCGGCAAAGATGCCTTGCTCCGCACCATAAAGGTGGGTGAACAGCAGGGCGGCAAAGGCGCCTTTGCCTGCATCGCCGATAAGGGTCAGGAAGGCCAATCCCTTGCGACCTGTACGCAGAACGTTGGTTGCGCCGATATTGCCGGAACCAATCTGGCGGATGTCGCCAAGTCCCGCCATGCGGGTCAGAACCAGACCAAACGGGATAGAGCCCAACAGGTACCCACAGACCGTCGCAACCTGGAGCGACATCAACATTGCCTTATAGGTGGCATCAAGTTCCATTTCAGGCACCTTCCGAGAAGACTTCGCGGCCATCAATCAGGGTGCGCAGAACGCGTCCCTGCGTCAGACGGCCGTCAAACGGTGAATTTTTCGATTTCGAATGGAACTGGTAAGGATCAATTTTCCACGGGCGATCCGGATCAAAGATCACCAGATCGGCCGCAGTTCCTTCTGCCAGTGTTCCGGCCCCTTTGATGCGAACCAGTTCGGCTGGGGTGCGGGTCAGTTTGGTAATCACATCGAGCAGCGACATATGCCCGTTGTGATAAAGTTCCAACGCCATCGGAAGCAGCGTTTCAAACCCGACAGCACCGGCAGCGGCCTGCGCAAAGGGCAGGCGTTTGGAGTCAGCATCTTGCGGGTTGTGGTCCGATGCAATGGCATCAACCGTGCCATCGGCAAGGCCAGCAACAATCGCCTGTCGGTCATCTTCGGAGCGAAGCGGCGGTGACAACTTGGCAAAGGTTCGGTAATCCGAAACCGCATTCTCGTTCAGCGCGAAATAGGGCGGTGCAGTATCGCAGGTGACTTTAAGCCCGCGCTTCTTCGCCTTGCGGATCACTTCAACCGATTCACCTGTCGAAATATGGGCGAAATGCAGACGCCCGCCGGTCATTTCAACCAGTCGCAAGTCGCGTTCGATCTGAATGACTTCGGCCAGTGGCGAAACACCCGACAGGCCAAGGCGGGTTGCCAGTTCGCCGCTATTCATCGACGCACCCTTGGAAAGCTCGGGCTCTTCCGGGTGCTGGACGATCATGCCATCAAAGAATGTCGAATAGGACAGGGCCTGGCGCAGCAGGCGTGCACTGGCGATGGTCTTGATCCCGTCGCAAAAGGCAACCGCACCGGCCTGATGAAGCAGGCCCATCTCGGTGATTTCCTGCCCTTCGATGCCCTTGGATACTGCGCCATAGACAAATACCTTGGCCAAGCCAACCTTGCGGGCACGACGGGCAATGAATTCAACACCGGCCACGTCATCAATCACCGGATCGGTGTTGGGCAGGGCAATAATGGTGGTAACGCCACCGATCGCCGCAGATTTGCCAGCGGTTTCGATGGTTTCCTGATGCTCAAATCCCGGTTCACGCAATTGGGCGCGCATATCAACCAGACCCGGTGCTAAACATGCACCGCCAAGGTCAATGACCTCAAAACCATCGGGAACAGTACCTTCGGTGATTTCCGGGCCACTTTTGGCAATGGTGTCATCTTCGATCAGGAGGCCGCCGGTTTCATCGGTTTGTTTGACCGGATCAAGCAGCCTGGCATTGATGAAGGCTTTTTTGCCTGCACCTTTGGCGCGAATGGCGGGGCTCATGCCTGACCTCCGATCTTTCTGTGGTTCTGCACAAGCAATTCAAGCGCTGCCATGCGCACAGCGACGCCCATTTCGACCTGTTCGCGGATGACGGAACGTTCAACGTCATCAGCAACTTCGCTGTCGATCTCGACACCGCGGTTCATCGGGCCGGGATGCATGATCAGCGCATCTGGTTTGGCGTTGGCAAGCTTTGCACGATCAAGCCCGTGGAAATGGAAGTACTCGCGCACAGACGGGATGAAGCTGCCTTCCATGCGTTCCAGCTGCAGACGCAGCATCATGACGATGTCGCAGTCTTTCAGGCCTTCTTCCATGTTGTGGAAAATTTCGACACCCATTCGGTCGATCTTCGACGGGATCAGGGTTGGCGGGGCGACAAGCCGTACACGCGATCCCATGGTATTCAAAAGCAGGATATTCGAACGTGCGACACGCGAATGAGCGATATCGCCACAGATCGCAACATTCAGGCGATGCAGACGTCCCTTGTGGCGGCGGATGGTCAGGGCATCAAGAAGTGCCTGGGTCGGGTGTTCATGGCGACCGTCGCCCGCATTCAAAACCGCACAATTGACCTTTTCGCTCAGAAGCTTGACCGCGCCACTATCGCCATGGCGAACGACTAGTGCATCCGGGTTCATGGCATTAAGGGTCATTGCCGTATCAATCAGGGTTTCGCCCTTTTTGACCGAGCTCGTGCCCACCGTCATGTTGATAACATCAGCCCCCAGACGTTTGGCAGCCAGTTCAAACGATGTCAGCGTCCGGGTGGAGTTTTCGTAAAACAGATTAACAACTGTCGCGCCGGCCAGAATATTGCTGGTCTTGTCTGCGGAGCGGTTTTTTTCCGCATAGTGCTGGGCGCGGTCCAGAATAAGGGTGATTTCCCCGGGGGTCAGACCCTCGATCCCGAGGAGGTGTGGGTGCGGATAATGATCCGCCGCTGGTCCCATGACGCTCATGGCGTTGCACATTTCCCTTGGATGATCTTTGAAAAATTTCGGGCGGAGCATAACGAATTGGCCCTGTCACGAAAAGTTAAATATTGCCGGTAATGCCGATGCAATCGCTTCAAATTTCCTGACTGATCGGTCAGGTTTCAGGCGGCGAAGGCCAGACGATCGGCGATCAGACGGCCTGGGTCAAAATGGCGATCACCGGCATGGTGATAATGGCAAGCAGGGTATGAACGGTGATGATACTGGCCATCATCTGTGCATCGCCCCCCATCAGACGCGCAAGAACATAGGCACTGGCAGAGCAGGGCAGTGCCGCATAAAGCACCACCGCAGCAAGTTCGATATCGGGCAGTCCCAGCATAAGACACAGACCCGCTGCAATCGCAGGGCTCAACACCAGTTTTCCAATGCTCGAAACTCCGACCGGGAAACCTGCGCGCCGTGCAGCCGAAAGATCAAGCCCGGCACCAACGGCAAGCAGGCCGATGGGCAGGGCCGCGCGTCCAAGTACCTCAAGGAAGGGGCCAATGATCGGCGGTAAGCCAATCCCCAGAACGTTAAACAGGCTGCCCAGCACGCATGCCATCAAAAGCGGATTTTTTGCCACATCACGCAGCAATGATAGAACGCCGGGCTTGCGATCATTTTCACCCAGATGGGCACAAGCCAACACAGATATCACGTTAACTGTCGGCACGACCAATGCGACGCAAAGGGCAGTAACGGTTAGTCCGTGCGTGCCAAGCAGGGCCGCCGCAACGGCAAGCCCGATATAGGTGTTTGGTCGAATGGCGCCTTGCACCAGCGATGAAAATGTTGGTGCCGAAACCTTCAAAACGGGGCGCGCCAAAAGGATCAGAACCGTACAGATCGCAATCGTGCCAAGCATTGCTGTTGCAATCCCCAACAGCGGCAGGCTGCCAAGGTCTGCTTTGGCGGTGTTGGAAAAAAGAAGGGCCGGGAAGGTGATGAAATAAGTCAGTTTCTCTGCACCTGGCCAAAAACTGTCGGGCAGGAAACGCCGTTCACGCAGCACATACCCGACAACGATCAGGGCAAAGGTCGGCAGAAGTGCTGAGAGAATGGCAAGCATCAGGTGGCTTTCATCACGTAATGAAGAAGAACATTCAACGTCACCATACTGTTATCATCGATCTGAGCAGGGTGAAATACGCTCGGAATATCTAATTGGCATAGATGACTAAAATTCAGTTGGTGTCGAGTTGTTCTTTGCCGGTCTTTTCCGATGTGATAGTCAGCACATCCAACCGGTTTTGGCGTCGATAGACTGTTTGTTCTGCAAAGTCGTCCAGCTCGCTGAATGTTCAAGGAAAGGGACGCCATGTCACGCGCGATTGATCACATTGTATTATGTGTGAATGATCTTGATGCCACGATAGCTGTCTATACGCAGCTCGGATTCACCGTGACCCCGCGTGCAGTTCATCCCTTTGGTACCGGTAATGCCCTGATCCAGCTTGACGGCATGTATATCGAACTTCTTGCCGTGATTGATCCGGACAAGATTGCCGAAACCGACCTTGCCCAGCCATTTTCGTTTCCGATCTACAACCGTGACTATCTGCGTCATCGCGAAGGCATGTCGATGCTGGCCCTGCAATCGCGCGATGCCGAGCAGGACAGACAAAAATTTATCGCAGCCGGTGCCGCAGTGCCGCCGGTATTTCACTTTGAGCGCGATGCCAAGACGCCTGATGGTGAAACCGTCGGCGTTGCCTTTTCGTTGGCCTATGCCAACCATCCGCTGTTACGACATGCAGTGACGTTTGTGTGTCAACATCGTCATCCGGTGCAGAATTTCTATTTCCCTGACTATCAAAGCCATCAGAATGGCGCTGTTGCGATTGGCAAGGTTCTTGTTGATCATTGGGCGGCCGAAGCGGTGCGCGACTTTTATGAGGAAATCGGAGTCGATGCGATTGTTGATGCCTTGCATGGCGACGAACTGATTTCACGCTATGGCTTGGAGGATTCTGCATTCCCGACAGACGGATTTGCCGGCTTTGAGTTGATTGTCGATGACATCGCGAAAATTACCGATGCAGCTGTCGCAATGGGGGCTGTTGAAAAAGACGGCATGCTTATCATTCCGCCTTCACGGTTCTTCGGGGTGATGATGGTGATCAAAGCCAAATAAAAAGCTGCCTGAATGAACAGGCAGCTTTGATCTTGTTGGTCATGGCAGACTGACGGTTATCAGTCTTCTTCAGCCTCGATATCGTCATCGTCTGCTTCGGCGTTCTCGCCGGGATCGGTATGGCGGTTCAAGTGATCCAGCGCGCCTTGCAAGATATAGGCAGCAGCTGTCTTGTCGACGACTTCAGCGCGGCGTTTGCGGGTCATATCGACTTCTTCAATCAGAATACGCTCGACCGCGTTTGTTGACAGGCGCTCGTCCCACATCAAAACCGGCAGGTCGATATACTTTTCCATTTCGTCGATAAAGGCATAGACGCGATGGCACGCCTTGCCGATCGAACCGTCAAGTTCGCGCGGGAAGCCGATGATAATGCCGCCGACATTCTGTTTGTCGATAATCGACGAAAGCTGGGCAATATCGCGTGTGAACTTCTTTCGTGAAATCAGTTCATACGGTGAGGCAATCTGCAGCCCTACATCTGATAGGGCTACGCCAATTGTCTTGGTGCCCAAATCAAGGCCCAATACACGTGCTGCCGGTGGCAAGAACCGCAGCAATTCCTGTGTGTCATTGCAAATCATGGCGACCTTATAGGAGTCTTTTTGCGAAATTGCCAGCGCAAAGCAAATGTATCGTTTTCCGATTTATGGAAGAAACGACGCCGAGTTGAGTGTGTGAGCGCATTTTATTCTAAATGCAGCCAAGAATGGCGGACTTCCTAGCGTAAAAATCTTTCTGAATGATGAGGGGTTGAAGTGCCTCAGCAGGTTTGTTTTAATATCGCACTGCCGAAATTGATCGAAATCGAAATATGCAGGGCGAAACAGGCAGACCGAATGCGCAGATCATCTTGAGAGAAAGAAAACAGAAAGAGGCAGCGCACCTATTACACGTGAGTGTCGCAATGCTTCTATCCACGGGGTTCGGGAACCGTCATGCTCGACAGGTTCCAGTTGATTTCCGCATACAAAAATCACCAAAAGCGAAAACGCTGAACAAACAATGACAAATCAGGGGGTATAGGGTTTGGCCGACGGTGCATCAAATGAAGCGTTCGTTGAGTTTGAACGTGTACAGAAAAGTTATGACGGCGAGACACTCGTCGTTAAAGATCTCAACCTAACAATGCCTAAAGGCGAGTTCCTGACGATGCTCGGTCCGTCAGGGTCTGGCAAGACGACTTGTCTTATGATGCTTGCCGGCTTCGAAACCGCGACCCACGGCGATATCCGCCTTGGTGGCGTTTCGATCAACGATATCCCGCCGCACAAGCGTGGTATCGGCATGGTCTTCCAGAACTACGCGCTCTTCCCGCATATGACCATTGCCGAAAATCTGGCTTTCCCGCTTGAGGTCCGCAAATTGGGCAAAGCGGAACAGGAAGAGAAGGTCAAACGCGCACTCGATATGGTCGAAATGGGAAGCTTCGGTGGCCGTCGCCCGGCACAGCTTTCCGGCGGCCAGCAGCAGCGCGTCGCGTTGGCCCGTGCGCTCGTTTTCGAACCTGAACTGGTTCTGATGGATGAGCCGCTCGGTGCGCTTGATAAACAGCTTCGCGAAAAGATGCAGTTTGAAATCACGCATCTGGCCCATCAACTTGGCATTACCACGGTTTACGTCACCCACGACCAGACCGAGGCATTGACCATGTCCGACCGCGTCGCTGTGTTTGACGATGGCCGTATTCAGCAGCTTGCACCGCCAGATAAACTTTACGAACAGCCCGAAAACAGCTTTGTCGCGCAGTTCATTGGCGAAAACAACACGCTCGAAGGCGTCATCAAGGAAATCAAGGGCAACACCTGTGTTGTCCAGCTAGATGGCGGCGAAATCATTGATGCCGTTCCGGTCAATGTCAGCCAGGTGGGTGAACGTACACGCGTTTCGATCCGTCCTGAACGTGTTGAATACAACCGTGATCGCCTGCATGCAGATGCGCATACGCTCAAGGCCGAGGTGCTGGAATTCATCTATATGGGTGACATCTTCCGTACACGCCTGCGTGTGGCCGGCAATGATGAGTTTATCATCAAGACCAGGAACGCACCGGACCAGGTGCGTCTGAAGCCGGGTCAGGAAATCGAGATTGGCTGGCTTGCAGAAGATTGCCGCGCGCTTGACGCGTCGTAACTTTTAGTCAGGCAGATACAGGACCGGTACGCCCGGGTGCTGGTCCTCAACGAATAGTCCGGGAAACAATCAGGGAGTCTATTAATGCAGCTTATTAAAACCCTTACAGCATCAACAGCTTTGCTTGTTGTGGCGGCAGGCTCAGCCTATGCCGACGACCACATGGCGTCCGACATGACGCTGGTCAGCTGGGGCGGTGCCTATCAGAACAGCCAGATCAAGGCTTATGCTGAGCCTTATATGGAAATGAACCCGGGTGTTTCGATCACCTGGGATGAAAGCTCGAACGAAGCCGTTGCAAAACTGCGTGCAATGAACGAAGCCAACAACGTGACCTGGGATCTGGTTGACGTGGTTGCTGCTGATGCAATGCGCCTTTGCGATGAAGGCCTCGCAATGGAAATCGACCCGAACGAAGTTCTTGCAGAAGCGCCGGATGGCACCTCGGCAGAAGATGACTTTGGTGATCTCCTCGTAAGTGACTGCTTCATCCCGCAGATCGTTTATTCGACCACGTTTGGTTACCGTGAAGACATGGTTCCGGCTGGAACTCCGGCACCGACCGATATCTGTGCCCTGTTTGACACCGAAACCTATCCGGGCATGCGTTCGCTTGAAAAACGCCCGATCAACAACATGGAATGGGCTCTGCTCTGCGATGGTGTTGCCAAGGACGAAGTTTACAGCGTTCTTGAAACCCCGGAAGGTCAGCAGCGCGCTCTTGATAAGCTGGCAACCATCAAAGACAGTGTTATTTGGTGGAGTGCTGGTGCAGACACCCCGCAGCTTCTGGCTGACGGCGAAGTCTTCATGGGTTCGACCTACAACGGTCGTCTGTTCTCCGCAATCGAAGAACAGGATCAGCCGATCGCCATGCTTTGGGACGCGCAGGTCTTTGACCTTGACGGTTGGATCATTCCGTCCGGTCTTCCGGAAGAGCGTCTGAACCGCGTTCTGGACTTCGTGAAGTTCGCAACCGACACCCAGCGTCTTGCTGACCAGGCTGCTTACATCTCGTACGGTCCGGCTCGTTTCTCCTCGGCTCCGCTCGTTGGTAAGCACGCCGAACTCGGTATCGACATGGCTCCGCACATGCCGACCGATCCGGCAAACGCCAAGAACACGTTCCTCTATAACTACGAGTTCTGGGCTGACTACCGTGACGACATCGATGCCAAATTCCAGGCTTGGCTTGCTCAATAAGAGCTAAGGGTAGGGGGCCGTTCGCGGCCCCCTTTACCGACCAATTCGCTAAACAATAAATTGTCGGTCGAAACAATAGACCGAAAACACCGGGGCAGGCTTACGGGGGCGTAATGGGTGATACATCTCAAGAAGTAGTGTTAGCTGCTGATGGCAGACCGCTAAAACAAAGTCTACGAAGGGCATTGATGCGCCAGAAAATGCGCGCGCTCATGCTGGTTGCGCCACTTTTGATCTTTGTGGTCGTGACTTTTATCGTACCGATTCTCTCGATGCTTTTCCGGTCGGTTGAAAACGACATTGTGCCGAATACGATCCCGGGAACCGTGATTGCGCTTTCCCAGTGGGATGGATCAAGCGGGGAACCGCCGCACGAAAACGTTTACCGCAATCTTTACATTGATTTATTCAAGGCAGAGGAAGCTAAACAGCACACCCGTCTTGGTTCTCGCCTGAACTACGAGCAATCCGGATTGTCATCCTTGTTCCGGACCACGGGGCGGTCGCTTGATGATATCGGTGAGCTTTGGCAGGATCCGCTTGAAGACATCGATCCGAACTTCGAAGAAGGTTCTTTCTGGTTCGAAATGATGTCGGGCTCAGGTGGCGAAGATTTCCTTGAAACACGCCGCGAACTGATGGCGCTGATGTCTGATGAAGACATGAATGGTGATGTCGGCTTTGTGCCGTCGGAAGAAATCATTCAATTGCTGCCCTGGACCGCACGTGCCTATACCGACTTTGCGTTGTGGGCCGCGATCCGCGATGGCGACACTGTTGCCGAGGAAGATCCGTGGGAGTCCGTTTATGGCGCCCTTGGTATGGACCTGACCAACCCTGATACGGTTTCGGCGATCAACAGCTATAACGGTGCGGGCGCAAGCGCCTTGCAGGCGGCTGCTGCGAATATTGATCAGCTTCCGCAATTCGGTTTCCGCGAGGCGTTCACCGAAGAAGACAAAGATTGGGGCTCAGCTGATATCTGGGCAACCATCAAGCTCTATTCGCCAAGCATGACACCGGGTTACTTCCTGAATTCCGTCGATATGACGCTGACGCCTGACGGGATCGTGATGAAGCCGGAAAATCAGCAGATTTATACGACGCTGTTCATGCGCACACTGATCATGGCGTTGATCATTACCGCAAGCTGCATTGTTCTTGGCTATCCGGTGGCATGGTTGCTTGCCAATCTGCCGATGCGTACGGCAAGTATCCTGATGATTTTGGTTCTGCTGCCGTTCTGGACGTCGCTTTTGGTGCGAACCTCGGCCTGGAAGGTCTTGTTACAGCAGCAAGGGGTGATCAACGAAATCCTTGTCTGGCTTGGCTTCGTTAATGATGCCGATCGCCTTGTTCTGATGAATAACGCAACAGGTACGGTCATTGCGATGACGCACATCCTGCTGCCGTTCATGATCCTGCCGCTGTATTCGGTGATGAAAACCATTCCGCCAAGCTATCAACGTGCGGCCAAGTCACTTGGTGCGACGAACTGGACGGCCTTCTGGCGTGTCTATTTCCCGCAATCGGTTCCGGGTATTGGTGCTGGTTCGATCCTCGTGTTCATTCTTGCGATCGGTTACTACATCACGCCGGAAATCGTTGGTGGTACGGATGGTGTCTTTATTTCCAACCGAATTGCCTATCATATTTCGAGTTCGCTCAACTGGGGCCTTGCGGCCGCACTCGGGTCCATCCTTCTCGTCGTCGTTCTTGGCCTGTACTGGTGCTATGACAAGATTGTGGGCATCGATAACGTGAAGTTGGGGGGCTAAGAACATGAATGAAGTAATCTCGTACGTAAGACGGCCCGAACTGATGACCTTCACGATGCCACTGGTGGCCTTGTTAGGGGCAATGTTCGGCTTCATTACCGGCAACATCTTTGGCAGCCCGTGGGTCGGGTTCGTCATCGGCGCTGTGGTCGGGGCGGCGCTGGCCTTTGTGTTCTCGAAAATCATCAAGGTGAAAAGCAAACAGAAAACGCTGGCAACTGGCGTGCTTTTCGGTGGCGTTGGCATGATTTTCGGCGGGCTTGGTGGCCTGTTTGGTGGCTTCCTTGTCGGTATTTCGATGGGCTGGTTTGCCAACTGGGTCGGGAGCGGTCGGTATCGTGCCGGTGTTCCGATCTATTACACGCCGGGTCAGGTTCTTTGGCACAACGCATTCCTGTTTATCTGTGCGTTTGTGTTCTTCTTCCTGATCGCGCCGCTTCTGCCAGTGATCTGGCTCAGCTTCAATGCCGAGAACTTCTTTACCTTCACGCCGGAAATGCTGAGCTTCAAGGCAGAAGGGTACAGCCTCAAGCATTATCGCGATTTCCTTGGGACCGATGAATGGATGGTGCCGCTCAAGAACTCCTTGATCATTGCGCCGATTGCGACGCTGATTTCGGTTTCTCTTGGCACCCTTGCCGCAATTGGCCTCAGCCAGTCGCACGTGCCGGGCCGTCAGGCGATGATGGCGGTGCTTATTTCACCGATGATCGTGCCGCTGATCATTTCGGCCACCGGCATGTTCTTCTTCTACGCGCCGCTGGGCAACTGGCTTGAGCTTAATCTCGGGCTCAACCAGGCATTTGTCGGCTATGTAAAGGTGATCCTGGCACACGCTGTTCTGGGTATTCCGTTTGTCATCATCACGGTCACCGCGACGTTGGTTGGCTTTGACAAGTCACTGACCCGTGCGGCGGCAAACATGGGGGCAAATCCGGTCACCACCTTCTTCAAGGTTCAGATGCCTCTGATCCTGCCAGGTGTGATTTCGGGCGGTCTGTTTGCCTTTATTACCTCGTTTGATGAAGTGGTTGTGGTCTTGTTTGTCGGTTCTGCCCGTCAGCAAACCCTTCCATGGCAGATGTATACCGGTCTGCGCGAACAGATCTCGCCGACCATTCTGGCAGCCGCGACGATCCTTGTATCTGTCTCGATCCTGCTGCTTCTGACCGTCGAACTGTTGCGTCGTCGTTCCGAACGTCTGCGTGGTATGAGCCCGGGCTAAGCCGATCTGGCATTCTGTCGCGTAACACGGGGCAGGACATAAATACGAAACAGGCCGGCAACATTCTTGTTGTCGGCCTGTTTGTTTTCATATCCCCGATCCGATCTGGGCAGGTGATATTTTCGCACCTGAGAGTTTTATCTGCCAGACAGCGCGACAACAGGCGTTCTTCGTTGCTTCGAACCCTTGCGGCAGGGGCGGCGGGGTGCTAGTTTCCGCGCTGTAATTCACGTTCTGGCAGATATCTCTCTGCCGGGTTTTTTGTCATTCCTTAAGAGAGACTTTCATCCATGTCGTCTTTGGATAAGGAAACAGTTCGCCGTATTGCCTATCTTTCGCGTATCAACGTGTCCGAAGAAGGCCTTTCCGAACTGGCGGGAGATTTGACCCGTATCCTCGATTTTGTCGAGGAACTGCAAGAAGTTGATGTTGAAGGCTGCGAGCCGCTGACATCTGTTGCCGATCTGACCCTGCCGCTGCGCAAGGACGAAGTCACCGATGGCAATATCCAGCAAAAAGTGCTGTCAAACGCACCGATGACCGATGCTGGCTGTTTTGTTGTGCCCAAGGTGGTTGAATAATGACTGATCTGACAAAGCTGACACTTGCAGAAGCCCGCGACGGGCTTGCAAAGGGTGATTATACCTCGGTCGAACTGACCGAAGCACACCTGAAATCGATGGACGCACATCGCAATCTGAATGCGTACATCACCGAAACCCCGGAAAAGGCCATGGAAATGGCCAAGGCATCCGATGCCAAGCGCGCCAAGGGCAGTGCTGGCAAAATGGAAGGCCTGCCGATTGCGGTTAAAGACCTGTTCTGCACCGAAGGTGTCCAGACCACGGCGGCATCGCATATCCTTGAAGGTTTCAAACCGGAATATGAATCCACTGTCACCAGCAACCTGTTTGGCAATGGTGCGGTGATGCTGGGCAAGGCGAACCTTGATGAGTTCGCCATGGGGTCGTCAAACACCTCGTCCTATTACGGCAACGTCATCAACCCGTGGAAAGACAAATCCGGCAAGGATCTGGTTCCGGGTGGCTCATCTGGTGGTTCGGCGGCGGCTGTTGCTGCCAACATGGCGCTGGCTGCTACCGGTACTGATACTGGTGGCTCGATCCGTCAACCGGCATCCTATTGCGGTATTGTTGGTCTGAAGCCGACCTATGGTCGTTGCTCGCGCTGGGGTATTGTTGCCTTCGCAAGCTCGCTTGATCAGGCTGGCCCGATGACCAAAACCGTTCGCGACGCGGCAATCATGCTGGGTTCGATGGCGGGTCACGATGCCAAGGACAGCACGTCTGCACCGATTGCTGTGCCTGATTTCGAGGCGGCCCTGACCGGTGACATCCGTGGCATGAAAATCGGTATTCCGAAGGAATATCGTGTTGATGGTATGCCGGAAGAAATCAGCAAGCTTTGGGATAACGGCGTTGCCATGCTGCGCGATGCCGGTGCCGAAGTTGTCGATGTTACCCTGCCGCACACCAAATATGCGCTGGGCACTTATTACATCGTCGCCCCGGCAGAGGCGTCCTCGAACCTTGCACGTTATGACGGCCTTCGTTACGGCCAGCGTGTCATGGATGACGGCGACAGCCTTGATGACATGTACATGAAGTCCCGTGCTGCCGGTTTCGGCAAGGAAGTCCAGCGCCGTATCATGATCGGTACCTATGTGCTGTCGGCAGGTTACTATGACGCCTATTACAACAAGGCGCTTAAAGTCCGTCGTCGCATTTATCAGGACTTCGAAGGTGCATTCGGTCAGGTCGATGCGATCCTGACCCCGACCGCACCGTCTGCGGCCTTTGCCATCGGTAAAAACGAAGGTGATCCGGTCAAGATGTATCTCAATGACGTCTTCACCGTTCCGGCAAGCCTTGCGGGTCTTCCGGGCATTTCGGTGCCGACCGGTCTTTCGGCCGAAGGATTGCCGCTGGGTCTTCAGCTGATTGGCAAGCCGTTTGATGAAGAAACCGTTCTGCGTGTTGGCGGCGTGCTCGAAAGTGCTGCCAACTTTACCGCAAAACCTGCCGGGCAGGAGGGCTGATCCATGAGCTATATTCTTGAAGGTTCTACCGGCCCGTGGGAAATCGTGGTTGGTCTTGAAGTCCACTGCCAGGTCATTTCCAAGTCCAAGCTGTTTTCAGGTGCTTCGACCAAGTTCGGTAACGAGCCCAACAGCAACGTCAGCCTCGTTGATGCGGCCATGCCGGGCATGCTTCCGGTCGTGAACGCAGAATGCGTGCGTCAGGCGGTTAAAACCGGTCTGGGTCTTAAGGCCAAGATCAACAAGGAAAGCGTTTTTGCCCGCAAAAACTATTTCTATGCCGATCTGCCGCAGGGTTACCAGATTTCGCAGTTCGACAAACCGATTGTCGGCGAAGGCACGATCATTCTGGATATGCCTGATGGTTCGACCAAGTCGGTTGGCATTGAACGCCTGCATCTTGAACAGGATGCCGGTAAGTCAATGCACGATCAGGACCCGAAATATTCGCATATCGACCTGAACCGTTCGGGTGTGGCGTTGATGGAAATCGTTTCCATGCCAGACATCCGTTCGCCGGAAGAAGCCGGTGCGTACCTGACCAAGCTGCGCGCGATTGTGCGTTACCTTGGTACGTGTGATGGCAACATGAACGAAGGCTCCATGCGTTGTGATGCCAACGTTTCTGTTCGTCGTCCGGGCGAAGGTTTTGGTACGCGTTGCGAGATCAAGAACGTCAACTCCATCCGTTTCGTGATGCAGGCGATTGAGATCGAAGCAAAACGCCAGATCGAAGTGATCGAAGGTGGCGGGGAAATCCAGCAGGAAACCCGTCTCTATGATCAGCGTCTGGGCGAAACCCGGGCCATGCGTTCGAAGGAAATGGCACATGATTATCGCTATTTCCCGGATCCGGATCTGCTTCCGCTGGTATTCGACGACGCGTTCATTTCGGAAATCGAAAAAGAACTGCCGGAACTGCCAGACGAGAAAAAGGCCCGCTTCATGCGTGAAAACGGTCTGTCGGCATATGATGCCGGTGTTCTTGTCGCCGAAAAGGAAAAGGCTGATTACTACGAAGTTGTTGCCAAGGGCCGCGATGGCAAACTGGCGGCAAACTGGGTGATCACCAACCTGTTCGGCGCGCTGAACAAGGCGGAAGTCGGTATTGCCGATAGCCCGGTAACGGCCGAAAACCTTGGCAAGCTGATCGATCTGATCTCTGATGACACCATTTCTGGCCGTATTGCCAAGGATGTCTTTGAAATCATGATCGAAACCGGCGGTGATCCGGAAAAGATCGTCGAGGAAAAAGGTCTCAAGCAGATCACCGATACCGGTGCGATTGAAACGGCAATTGACGAAGTCATTGCCGCGAACCCGGACAAGGTTGAAGAGATCCGTGCTGGTAAGGACAAAATGCTTGGCTGGTTTGTTGGTCAGGTCATGAAATCCACGGGTGGCAAGGCCAACCCAGGGATGGTCAACAAGCTGCTGCGCGATAAAATCCTCGGCTGATTGTAATCATCAGACCAAAGAAAAAGCCGCCCAAACGGGCGGCTTTTTTTGTATGACTAAATGGCGTGGTTTTGAATTTCGCTTGGCATAGCAGCCGTTAAGTGTCGAAGCGCGGTCTCAAGTAATGCCCGGCTGGATGGGTCGCGTAGGATATCATCAACGTCAAAGTTCTTTCCGTTCAGCGGGATGGTTATGCACGCTTCAATGATGATACGTGCATCCATGGTGCGAATGGTTTCAATCAATGCCGCCTGTGCGATTGTTGCCCGGCCGGACGCATTCAGGCAGGCGACCGGCTTTTGCATGAATTCGCCACTGGCCACCACCCAATCAAGGGCATTCTTGATCGCGCCGGTGACACCATGGGCATATTCGGGACTGGCGATCAGGACTGCATCCGCGCGGCGAAGTGCATCTCGAAACGCCGCGACATTGCGATCATCGGTATCTTCATTGTCCGGGTTAAAGATCGGAAGGTGGCCCAAGCCATCAAATAGATGAATGGTTGCACCATGGGAGCCTGCAACCTTTTGTGCCGCTTGAAGGAGCGTTCTGTTGATCGATGCTTGGCGAAGGCTTCCGCACAGGGCAGTGATATGAAAAGTCATTTTGTGCCGCTTTCAGTTTGTGGCGAGGGTTGCACAAACGAATGGGCAGGGTAAAGAAAAGCCGCCAGCATATTTTCAATACTGGCGGCT
>NZ_DCAO01000093.1:1538-1778 GCF_002311515.1 Thalassospira sp. UBA1131 | reverse complement strand
TTGGTCACGGCACTTGCGCAGTGACCGCAGCTCATTTTTTCGACCTTCAGTTTCACCATCAGATTTCTCCATATGATCGGTGTCTATGAACGCAGTATGGAGGTTCCAGTAGATGGAAGGTCAAGCGGTTTTATGCAGACAAAAGTTTGATGACTTCATCGGCCGTTGCATCGCTTGATGCCGGGTTCTGACCGGTGACAAGTTTGCCGTCAACAACCGCATAGGAAGCCCAGTTATCGC
>NZ_DCAO01000093.1:0-1246 GCF_002311515.1 Thalassospira sp. UBA1131 | reverse complement strand
GGGGATGCCAGCGTAATTTCTGCCCCGGCATCCTTGAAGCGATAGTAAGGGGCTGCAAACTCTTCGAGCCAGATACCGGTCTTGTGTCCGGTGTCACCCATCTGATCATGCGACGTAACAATCATCAAAATACGCATCAGTTCCTCCATGCGTGGAATTCATTTGCTCTCATCTTAACTGGCTGACAGAATTTGCGAAAGATTGATGAAGTGAACACATTGTCAAATTTAATGAGCATATTGAATGTCGGCACTTGATGAAGTTCGGGCGATGATGATCTTTGCCCGCGTTGTTGACGAAGGCGGGTTTTCTGCGGCTGCGCGGAAGATGGGGCTCAGCCGTGCCGCCATTTCCCATCAAATTCGCCAGCTTGAGACCCGCCTCGGCGTGCCATTGTTGCGCAGAAGCACACGCAGTTTCAGTCTGACCGATGCGGGGGCGCGCTATTACGACAGCTGCCGCACCATTTCCCTCGAAGCCGAAGCAGCGCGAAAACGCGTCGAAGAACTGCGTGACGATCCGGTGGGCAAAATATCGCTGACCTGTTCGGTTCATCTTGGCACACTTCGAATTGTGCCGATCCTTGACCGGTTTAGGCAAACATATCCGGGTGTCTCGATCGATGTGCATCTCAGCGACGAAGTTGTCGATCTGATTGGTCGCGGCATTGATATTGCCGTGCGTTCCGGGCCATTGAAAAATTCGGAACTCAAGAACTTCAAACTTTATCAGACCCACAGGATCATTGCAGCCAGCACGTCCTATGTCAGCAAGTTCGGATTGCCGGAAAGCCCGGAAGATTTATCCGAACATGAATGGGTGATGTATAGCCGGGTTCCTGAGACGCTTACGCTTCAATGTGCCGAGGGTACACGAAATATCCGCGTGTCGGGCAGTGTTCGGGTGGATAACGCGACAGCCAGATTGCAGTTCCTGCGGGGCGGTCACGGATTGGCGGTTGTTCCGCTATGTGATGTTCAGCAGGAAATTGATAACGGCGACTTAATACGGGTTTTGCCTGATTGCAAGCTGCCGGATCTTGAGATCTATGCCGTTTATCCGGGCGGTGTGACCCGAAGTGCAAAGGTTCAGTCGCTTCTGGATTATATGCGGCGTGAAATGCGTGAAATCGATATTTCGCGCAATGGACAAGTTCAAGGCGACAGCCATATTGATCATTCGTGATTGTTGGGCTATTTCCCTGTGACGACTTTCGGGGGACACGCATGGCCAATCTGTTTTTCTA
>NZ_DCAO01000049.1:6894-18026 GCF_002311515.1 Thalassospira sp. UBA1131 | reverse complement strand
GCCGATGGCAACATGCCGCCATGGCCGGGTTTTGCGCCCTGACTAAGCTTTACCTCGATCATTTTGACCTGCGGGTCGGCGGCGGTTATGGCAAATTTTTCCTCGGAAAAACTGCCATCTTCGTTGCGCGCCCCGAAATAGCCCGACGCGACCTGATAGATCAGGTCACCACCGCCTTCGCGGTGATAACGTGAAATGCTGCCTTCGCCGGTATCATGGGCAAAGCCGCCCTTCTTGGCGCCCTTGTTGAGCGCCAGGATTGCGTTGCCGGAAAGTGCGCCGAAGCTCATGGCAGAGATATTATACAGGCTGCAATCATAGGGCTGCTTGCAATGCGGGCCGCCAACGCGCACCCGAAAATCGGTATCGGTGATGTGCTTGGGCGCGACGGAATGGGTAATCCATGAATAGCCGGATTTATAGACTTCCTCGATCGTGCCGAACGGGCGTTTGTCTTCGACACCCTTGGCGCGCTGATAGACAAGGCCGCGTGCCTGACGGCTGAACGGGATTTCGTCCTGATCGCTTTCAAGCAGGTACTGGCGGATTTCCGGACGGAAGCTTTCGAGGATGAAGCGGATATGCGCACTGATCGGATAGTTACGCAGGATGGAATGCTTGTTCTGATACAGGTCGTGGATACCAACCAGCACCAGCAACCCGAAAATGACTGCAGGCACCCAGAACCAGACATCAACGGCCGTCGCCAAGATCACAGAGGCCAAAGCCAAAACCACAACACCCGTCATTACGAAGTAGCGCTTGTTCAAAATGAAGAATTTCACGGTGCTCTCTTCCTGTCCTGTTCTGGCCGATCTGATCCACGAAAAGCCGCCTTGTGCGGGGAGGCATCTGACCCTTCGTATCCGAGATAGCAGCAACATCCATGATCATCGTTGATTTGATCACGGGCCTCAATGGCAATGTCGTTGATTTCAGGGTCTAAACCCTAATTGCCCCCCATTTGATCTGAATGTGGGAACGTTTGAACCAACATCAAGAAAAAGCCGCCTTGCAACAGGGAAGCAAGGCGGCTTTGGGGACCGGAAACAAACAGGTGTTTAAGGGGGGAACACGTTCCCGGTCCGCAACATCTGGTAATGCAGGGGCCGATCAGGCCTTGCCGTAACCCCCGCCACCCGGGGTTTCGATGACAAAGACATCACCCCGATGCATTTCCGCACCATCGGTGCCCTTAAGCTCGATCACGGTGCCATCGATGCGTTCGACGGCATTGCGGCCAAGCTGACCGGGCTCCCCGCCAGCGCAGGCCTGAACCGGCACGCGACGATGGTTGGACAGGATCGATGCGGTCATGTCTTCGAGGAAGCGCACACGACGGATCGCACCATCGCCGCCCTTGTGTTTGCCTTTACCACCTGATCCTTTGCGGATTTCAAAGCTTTCGAGCAGGACCGGGAAGCGCCATTCAAGCACTTCCGGATCGGTCAGGCGCGAGTTGGTCATGTGCGAATGAACAGCTGCCGTGCCATCAAAGTCGGGACCGGCACCGGTACCGCCACAGATGGTTTCGTAATACTGGTGCGTATCGTTGCCCCAGGTGAAGTTGTTCATCGTGCCCTGACCACCCGACAGCACGCCAAGGGCCGCATAAAGCGTATCGGTGACATGCATACTGGTTTCAACGTTGCCGGCGACAACGGCGGCCGGATAACGCGGATTGAGCATCGATCCTTCGGGCACGATCAGATTGACCGGCTTCAGGCACCCGGCATTGAGCGGAATGTCATCATCAACAAGCGTTCTGAAGACATACAGCACGGCAGCACGGGTGACCGCCGACGGGGCGTTGAAGTTGTTATCAAGCTGATCGGACGTGCCGGTGAAATCAACTGTGGCCGAACGGGTTGCCTTATCAATGGTGACCTTGACGCGGACAACCGCGCCATTGTCCATTTCATAGGCGTATTCACCGTCTTTCAGGACGTCGATCACACGACGCACGCTTTCTTCGGCGTTGTCTTGGACGTGCTGCATATAGGCATGCACGACATCAAGGCCAAAGTGATCGACCATCTTGCGCAGTTCCTGCACACCCTTTTCATTGGCCGCGATCTGGGCCCGCAGATCGGCGATGTTCTGATACGGGTTACGTGCCGGATATTTCGCACCTTCAAGAAGGTCGGTCAGGCCTTTTTCATCGAACGTGCCCTGATCAACCAGTTTGAAGTTGTTGATCAAAACGCCTTCTTCTTCGAGAACGCGCGAGTTTGGCGCCATGGAACCCGGCGTAATACCGCCAACATCGGCATGGTGACCACGCGATGCGACATAGAACAGCACTTCCTTGCCATCATCGCCAAACACCGGGGTGATCAGCGTGATGTCAGGCAGGTGCGTACCGCCGTTATACGGGTCATTGAGCATATAAACATCGCCCGGCTTCATTTTGCCGTCGTTGTTCTTGATCACCGCCTGAACGGATTCACCCATCGAGCCAAGGTGGACAGGCATATGCGGGGCGTTGGCGATCAGAAGGCCTTCCTGATCAAACACCGCACATGAGAAGTCCAGACGTTCCTTGATGTTGACCGAGTATGAGGTATTGGCAAGCGTCACACCCATCTGTTCGGCAATGTTCATGAACAGGTTGTTGAACACTTCAAGCATCACCGGATCGGCCTGGGTGCCAATCGCCTCTGAACGTTTCATCGGCACGACACGGTTCAGGATCAGATGATCCTGGCCATTCACCTTGGCTTCCCAGCCCGGATCAATCACGGTGGTGCCGACCGGCTCTACAATCACCGCCGGACCACGCACAGTCGCACCCGGCTTCAGGTTTTCGCGTTTGTAGAACGGGGTCTGTTCGGTTTTGCCATCAAAGACGACCGGACGGGTCGCAAGCGGCTTAAGCATAACCTCAGCACCATCAAGCTCAGCCGACGACGCCGGAAGGCTTTGGGTTTCGCCAATCGCCTCAACCGCGACGGCCTCAACCACCAGCGGCTTTCCGGTCATGACAAAGCCATAACGCTGTTTGTGCTGTTCTTCGAACTGAGCCGTGATGGCATCAACATCGCCGAAATCAACAATCAGCGGGGTGTCGGTACCGTCATAACGCAGGTGCAGGCGTTTCAGCAGGCTGATCTTGTCATCCGAAATGCCCTGTTCTTTCAGTTCCGCAAGCGCGTCAACCGCCAAGGCATCAAGCTGCTTATCCAGATCTGCAAGACCTTCGGCGGCAAGTTTTCCCTCAACCGCCTGTTCTCGCATCGCACGGATATCGGCAAGGCCCATGCCATAGGCCGACAGAACACCGGCGAACGGATGGACAAAGACCTTGGTCATGCCAAGGGTGTCGGCAACCTGACAGGCATGCTGACCACCGGCACCACCGAAGCATTGCAGGATATAGTCGCTGACGTCATAGCCGCGCTGGACCGAGATTTGCTTGATGGCGTTTGCCATGTTTTCGACGGCAATGCGCAGGAAGCCTTCGGCGACTTCTTCGGGGGTGCGGATCTGGCCGGTGTTCTTTTCGATGTCAGCGGCCATTTCCTCAAAGCCCTTGCGCACGGCATCGGCATTAAGCGGCTCGTCCCCTTCGGGGCCAAAGACATTCGGGAAGAAGTCCGGCTGCACCTTACCCAGCATGACGTTGATATCAGTCACCGCCAGCGGACCACCACGGCGATAGGCCGCCGGTCCCGGGTTTGCACCGGCACTGTCAGGACCAACGCGGAAACGCGCACCATCGAAATGCAGGATCGAGCCGCCACCGGCGGCAACCGTGTGAATTTTCATCATCGGCGCACGCATGCGCACACCGGCGACCTGGGTTTCGAAATCACGTTCGTATTCGCCGTCATAGTGCGAAACGTCGGTCGATGTGCCGCCCATATCAAAACCGATGACCTGTTTGAAGCCATCCATTTCAGCCGTGCGGACCATGCCAACCACACCGCCAGCCGGACCGGACAGGATTGCATCCTTGCCCTGGAACTTGACCGCATCGGTCAAACCGCCATTGGACTGCATGAACATCAATTTCACGCCGCCAAGTTCGGAGGCGACCTGATCGACGTAACGACGCAGGATCGGCGACAGATAGGCATCCACCACCGTGGTATCGCCGCGCGATACCAGCTTCATCAGCGGGCTGACCTGATGGCTGACGGAAACCTGGGTAAAGCCGATGTCACGGGCGACCTTTTCAGCGGCCAGTTCGTGCGCGGTGTAACGATAGCCATGCATGAACACGATGGCGCAGGCACGAATGCCGCTGTCATAGACTTTCTGAAGGTCGGGCCGCAGGGTATCGAGGTCCATCCCTTCGAGTTCATGACCCTGCGCGTCAAAACGGCCAGCGGCTTCGATCACGGTTTCATAAAGCGTTTCGGGCAGAATGATGTTGCGATCAAACAGGCGCGGGCGGTTCTGATAGGCCAGACGCAGCGCATCGCGGAAGCCCTTGGTGGTGACCAGAACGGTACGGTCGCCTTTACGCTCCAGCAGGGCGTTGGTCGCAACCGTGGTGCCCATTTTGACGGCTTCGATTTTCTCGGCCGGGATTTTCTCGCCGTCGGCGACCTCAAGCAGTTCGCGGATGCCCTGAATGGCGGCGTCCTTATACCGTTCGGGATTTTCCGACAGCAGTTTGTGGGTGACAAGCGCGCCATTGGGTTTGCGGGCAACGATATCGGTAAATGTGCCGCCGCGATCGATCCAGAACTGCCATTTCGGCTGTCCGGTGGTCTGCGAGGCGGGCGAATTTTGGTCGAGCGGGGCCATGATGCTCACTCCTTCAGGCATCTGTAGTCAGAAAATTCGAGTATTTTGGTCAGTTCAAATCATGAACTGTTAGCCACTCATTTGTGTTGGCAGCCAGGTAACGATCCCCGGAAATACGGTGATCAGAAGGGTGGCAAACAACAGCAGGAAGAAGAATGGCAAGGCAGCAACTGCAATCTTGAACAGGTTCTTGCCTGTCAGTCCTTGCAGAACGAAAAGGTTAAAGCCGACCGGTGGCGTGATCTGTGACATTTCGACCACCAGCACGACATAGATGCCGAACCACAACAGGTCGATGCCAGCAGCCTGCACCATCGGCAGGATCACAGAGGTTGTCAGAACCACCACCGAAATACCGTCAAGGAAACATCCCAGAACGATAAAGAAGATCGTCAGTGCACCGAGCAGCGCATAAGGCGACAGCTCCATCTGGGCGATCCATGCGGCCAGTTCACGCGGCACACCGGTAAAGCCCATGGCAACCGTCAGCACCGCCGCACCTGCAAGGATAAAGCAGATCATGCAGGACGTCCGGGTTGCCCCCATAATGCCATCAAGCAGGCTTTCCTTGGAAAGCGACCCGCTAAGGGCTGAGAGGATCAACGCGCCGACCACACCGAATGCCGCAGCCTCTGTCGGGGTTGCCACCCCGCCATAGATCGAGCCGATGACAGCCGCAATCAGAACAATAACCGGGATCAGACGGCCGGATGCACGGATCTTTTCAGCAAATGGAATGCTGGGGGCCGCTTCGGGCATCTTGTCCTTGTTGATCGTGGCCCAAATGCCAACGAAGCTCATGAACATGATGATCAGCATCACACCGGGGATCACGCCGGCAATGAAAAGACGGGCGATCGAAAGTTCAGCCGAAACACCATAGACAATCAAAATGATCGACGGCGGGATCAGAAGCCCCAGTGTACCGGAACCGGCAAGGGTTCCAAGGATCAGGCTGTCGGCATAGCCCTGTTTACGCAGTTCCGGGATCGACATGCGCCCGATGGTGGCCGCCGTTGCCGCCGACGACCCCGACACCGCGGCAAAGATACCACAGCCCAGAATATTTACATGCAACAACCGACCCGGAAGTTTGTTCAGCCACGGGGCAAGACCTGTGAACATGTCTTCGGACAGGCGGGACCGAAACAGGATTTCACCCATCCAGATAAACAGCGGCAGCGGTGCCAGTGACCAGGTCGCAAGGCTTGACCATGCTGTGGTCGCGATGATCGGACCGGTTTGCGCACTGGTGAAAACATCAATGGCAAAGACGCCAATGGCAAAAAGTGCAAGTGCAACCCATAGACCAGCGCCCAGAAACAGGAACAGCAGGCCCATCAGGATAAGACCGATTTGAAGTACGTCCATGACCGCCCCCTACTCGTTCAGTTCGTTCGCTTCGCCGCCAACAAAAGCGGGTTCGCGGCCAGCCAGAAGATCAACAAATGCTTCGAGCAGAGCGATGGTAAAGACAACCAGTCCAAAGGCCATGGCGGTTTGCGGGATCCACAGCGGGAAGGCCAGAACGCCGGGCGAGGTATCGCCATACGAAAAGCTTTCCTCGGCCAGAACCGCCATCCACCAGGCGAAGTAACCGGCAAGATAGATCGCAGCCAACAGCGTGATCGCTTCCATTGTCCGACGGACACGGCCTTTAAGGTGTGAAAGGACGATCATGACCCGGATGTGGGTGCCCGCGCGAAGCGCCGGCCCCAGGGCAAGGAACGTACCGGCAGCAAGCGAGAACCCGGCCAATTCATTGGCATCGTGAACGGCGATCCCGACAAGACGCCCCAAGGACTGGGCGAGGATCAGCAGCGCAATGATTACCAGGAACGCGGCCGCCAAAACGGCACTGAATTTGAATAAATAATCTAGCAGTCTGCGCACAGCAGTCCCCCTTTCCGCCAACGATCATCCCCAAAGCGACGTATCGTACCTAACGGACAGTAACATTAAAATGTGCGGATTGTCCGGGACCGAACGGAGGACGACAGCCGTCCGGCCCCGACAATTGGCAAGAACTGGTGCTTAGTTCTTGAACGCGTCGATGATGGCCTGGCCTTCATCGCCGGTTTTTTCCAGCCAACCAGCGACCATTTTGTCACCAGCTGCTGCCAGACCGTCTTTGAGTTCTGCACTCGGTGCAGCAACGTTCATGCCGTTTTCAGAGAGAATTTTCTTTTTCTCTTCGGCTTCTGCCATGCTCATTTCCCAGCCGCGGGTTTCGGCTTTGGCAGCCGCTTCAAGAACAGCAGCCTGAACGTCGGCAGACAGGCCATCGAATGCGCTTTCGCTTACGATAACCATGTTTTTCGGAAGCCATGCCTGAACGTCATAGAAGTTCGAAACAAAGTCCCATGCCTTGGAGTTGGCACCGGTCGACGGCGAAGTGATCATCGCTTCGACAATGCCGGTTGCAAAGGCGGTCGGGATTTCCGGAACTTCAACCTGGGTCGCGACCATGCCGGTCAGCGATGCCAGTTCGGACGTGGTGGCGTTATAGGCGCGGAACTTGACACCATCGAGGTCAGCAACGCTGTTAACTTCGTTTGCGGTGTAAAGGCCCTGTGCCGGCCACGGAACAGCATAAAGAACTTTAAGACCGTCTTTTGCGAGGGCTGCTTCGATGCCTTCGCGCGATACTTCCCAAAGCTTCTTGGCGTCTTCATAAGAAGTCGCAAGGAACGGGATCGCGTCAACGGTGTAGATCGGGTTTTCGTTGGCCAACAGCGAAATCAGGGTTTCGCCGATCGGCACCAGGCCGCGCTGAACCGAACGTTTGATGTCAGCATGCTTGAACAGCGAACCACCGGAATGAACCGTGATGCTCAGCTCACCGCCGGATGCTTCATTCACATCCTTGGCAAATTCAATGATGTTCTGGGTGTGGAAAGTCGCGTCAGGATACGGCGTTGCCATGTCCCAGGTTTCTTCAGCGGATGCAAAGCCGGCTGACATGGTGATCGCTGCGACTGCGACAGTCGAAAGTGCTTTTTTCAACATTTTTCAAGTCTCCCTGTGTGTGATGCAAGCCGATACACGTTATCGCGTATCGAGACTCCAAAGTAGCCTCCCGACACATTGATCACATTTTGCCGACAAATTGTCAACTTTAATTCATAGCAGATATGCAAAATGCGGGAAACAACACCGTAGAACCCTGGCTGCGTGAACCCGCAAAAACCGACCATTCGTCTGATATTTTTGTTGTTATTGTTGCCTGCCGGGGGCATTCAACTAGCGATCAAACAAATAACAAGTGGGGAAAATCCAATGTCTGATCTTTCGGGGAAGTCTGTCTGGATTACAGGTGCCGGTAGCGGCATCGGTGAGGCAATTGCCAAATCTCTGGCGGCTGGCGGGGCGCACGTTGCCCTTTCGGCGCGGCGCGAAGAGACACTTCGGCAAGTTGCAGATGACATTGCGGCAAGCGGGGGAAAAGTTGAAATTTACCCGCTCGACATCAGTGACAGCGACAAGGTTTTTGAAACGGTCGAGAAAATCAAAAGCGCGATGGGTAAAATTGATGTGCTGATCAACTGTGCTGGTGTGAACACCCCGAAACGGCATTGGCGCGATCTTGATATCAAAGACTGGCAACGTATCGTCGCCGTCAATCTGAACGGTGTTGCCAACACCGTTTGCGCGACCCTGCCCTTGATGCGCGATCAACAAGACGGACTGATCATCAATATTGCTTCCTGGGCAGCAAAGCATGAATTCCCGGTCGCAGGCCCGGCCTATATTGCATCCAAGCGCGGTGTCGTCGATCTTTCGCACAGCATCAATCAGGAAGAACTGCACAACAACATCCGCTGTTGCTGCATTTCGCCGGGCGAGGTTGCCACCCCGATCCTTCAGCAACGACCGATACCGATAGAGCAGGAAGAACTTGATCGTCTTTTAAAGCCAAGCGATCTTGCAGAAATCGTGACTTATGTCGCCGGGGCCCCCATGCGGGTCTGTTTCAACGAAATCGTGATGTCCCCGACCTACAACCGCACCCTTTTACCTATTCAGCCCTAGGTGTTGTTCCCGGACGTCGGGGATACGAGGGACAAACCTTGGCGCCGGTATCAGCAGCGCGAGTTACATTGCGCTTGCGGCACGTGATGCCTGATCATAGACGCCGGAAATTGCGCGAAGGGTCTTGGCGACATCCCCGACTTCCTCGCTATTGACGCCAAGCCGCTGGAAAGTCTCAATCAGGCAATCCTCGCGGACCTGACGGTATTTCTCACACATTTCACGGCCGTCCTTGGTGGTCGCGTAATGCACTTCCTTGCCGCGTTTGACACCCTCGACCAGTCCGAGTTTGCGGAGCTTTTTAAGGGAATAGTTCACAAGATGGCTGTCCTCGACATTCAGGACAAAGCACACTTCAGACAGGCTTTTTTCCCGTTCACGGGAATTGACATTGTGCAGCACCAGAATATCGAGAACCGACACATCGGGCATGCCTGCGGCACGCATGCACCGCACCATCCAGCGGTTAAATGCGTTGCCTGACAGGATCAACGCAAATTCAAGTTCCGACAGTTCGGCTGCGCGTTCCGAGACAAGATGTGACGATGAGACGATACGTGTTTTATCAGCCATCCGACGTTCCCTGTAATGCAGTATTCCCGGTCACCAACATAGGTTCCGACCAGATTCATTGGAAGTTTGTCGGCATTTTATCGCGATAAAGGCGACAAGGTAAAGCCCCTGCCGCCTTATACTTATCGGCAATTCACCGTTAAAGTGTGCGCATCCGTTCGAGAAAACCATCAATCTGCGACCGCAAATCACCGCTTTGTTGACCAAGATTATTGGCCGAAACATTGACGTTGCCAGCGGCCTCGTTGGTTTCATTGACAGCTGCAGACACCCCTTGCATGGCAGCCGAGATTTCCTCTGTCCCGGCGGCGGCCTGCTCCACGTTCTGCGAAATCTCGCTGGTGGCAACAGTTTGCTGCTCAACCGCTGCCGCCACCGCAGCTGCACGTTCGCTGATGTCGGAGATCATTTTGACAATCTCGTCGATTGCATCGACGGCAAGGCTTGTCGCCTGCTGGATATCATTGATCTGGGATGTGATTTCCTCGGTTGCCTTGCCCGTCTGATTGGCAAGGTTTTTCACCTCGCTTGCGACAACGGCAAAGCCTTTGCCTGCATCCCCCGCCCGGGCGGCCTCAATGGTTGCATTAAGGGCCAGCAAGTTGGTTTGTTCGGCAATATCACTGATCAGGCTGATGACTTCGCCGATTTTGATCGCAGAATCATTAAGCCCCTGAATATTGTCATTGGTATTGCGCGCCCGCTCGGTTGCGGACTGTGCCATGGTTGACGTTTCCGTGACCTGACCGGAAATCTCGTTGATAGATGCCGAAAGTTCGGTTGCGGCCGTGGCAACCAACTGCACATTCGAAGACGCCTCTTCCGCACCGGACGACACCGCCATCGACTGGTTGGTTGCTGTCTCAGCACTGTTGCGCAACACATTGGACACCTGATGGAGTTGCTCCACCGCTATTCCGACATCGGCCATGACGGCAACCACCGCCTGATCGAATTCCTGAATATAGCGTTCCTGAGTCTCCATGCGTTTGCGGCGTTTTTCGTCCTCTGCCTTTTGCGCCGCTTCAAGCTTGATGCGTTCGATACCGTTTTCGCGAAACACCAGAACCGCACGCCCCATCTCGCCAATTTCGTCCGCCCTCTTTACTTCGTTGATATCGACATCAAAGTCGTTTTCAGCCAGTCGGGTCATTTTGTTGGTCAAACCGCTGATCGCACTGACAATGGCGCGCGCCAACAAGAACGAGAGCCCCATCAGTGCAATAAGACCTATGACATACATGGCGACCGTGACAATCAGACTGGTTTCCGCAATCTTTTTAGCCCGTTGCATTTCAGTCGCAGCAACTTGACCGATCGATGCACTTAGCTCATCAAGGATCGGTTCAGCCTGGGCATAATAGTCGGACAAAAAGCCGAGCTCTGCTTCGCGTTGCAGGATCTTTTCAGACAGCGCCTTGAAGTCAGCGACATATGACTTCATCAAGTCGGTGATTTTATCCTGCTCGTCGGCGGGAATGTTTGAGGCGGCCAATGCCGGTCCGAACTCGGCAAGGCGGTCATCGATCCGACCGACATATTTTGGATCAAGGCGTGCGAGAAAGTCCTTCTCGTGGCGGCGCATCATCAACATGATAACGGTAAGGTTGTCGGCATTATATTTCTTGAGCGCCTCTTCGACATTATGCACCGAGGAACGTAGCCGTCCAAGAAGCCCCTCTTCCTCGTTCAACCCGATTTCTCGCTGCAAACCGACAACCACCGCGAACTTCGCGTCATAGTTGGCAAAGGCTGTCACGATTTCCTGGAGC
>NZ_DCAO01000049.1:0-6792 GCF_002311515.1 Thalassospira sp. UBA1131 | reverse complement strand
ACGTCTTGGACGACACTGGCATGCTCGGAAACATATTTTTCATCCATGCGCAGCAGGAAGTCCTTTTCCCGCCGACGTGCATTCAGAAATTCACGCGAAACCGCATCAGCAACCAGCTTGTTCTCCAGCGCGCTGTCGGCAACATCTTCGGCTGACTGCCTTTGTTGCTCTGCAATGAATTGCACAGCGCCAACGACGATAAAGATCAAAAGTGCCACCGCACCAATCAGCGATATTTGATAGAGAAGTCTCATTCGGGAAAGGAAATTCATCTTGGCCCCCAAGAAGTTACCCCGCCTTTGCCACAGCTTGTCGCCCGCTGACATCAGTTCAGGTTTGTAATCACCAACGAAATAAAGACACCGGTCACGCCCGTCCGTCCTATAGGCATAGCCTGCCCCAAATGTCGGGAGGCCATTTCGGCCTGTAATACGGGCAAGAGATTGCTGTTACTTGCCGGGTGTCTGTTTCTTGCTCAGCTGAGTCACATTTGGTGTGAGCCACAAGAAAACAAGAGGAAAGATCACTCTTTCCTCTTGTTTCAATTGCAGACGTGAAATGATGCTTATTACAGCCGACCTATGAAATCGAGCGCATCCTTGCAAGGAAGTTGTCGATACGTTCACTCAGACCATCACTTTGACGACCCAGATTATCGGCCGAACCACGCACATCATCGGCAGCCTCGGTGGTTTCTGCCACCGCCGACGAAACCCCCTGCATGGCGTTTGAGATTTCGGTGGTTGCCGATGCGGCCTGTTCGACATTCTGGGAAATCTCGCTGGTCGCAACGGTCTGTTGTTCGACGGCTGCGGCCACCGCAGATGCCCGCTCGCTAATATCCTTGATCATCTGAACGATGCTATCAATTGCATCGACGGCCGACTGTGTCGCCTGCTGGATATCATTGATCTGGCTTGAAATGTCCTCGGTCGCCTTGGCGGTCTGATTGGCAAGGTTTTTGACCTCGCTGGCAACCACGGCAAAGCCCTTGCCAGCATCACCGGCACGGGCGGCTTCGATCGTGGCGTTCAACGCCAGAAGGTTGGTTTGTTCGGCGATATCGCTGATCAGATTGATGACTTCGCCAATGCGGACGGCGGCCGCATTCAGGCCCTGAATATCATCGTTGGTTGTCTGGGCACGGTCACTCGCCGTCGCGGCCATCTTCGACGTATCGCTGATCTGGCCGGCGATCTCGTGGATAGAGGCCGAAAGCTCCGTCGCCGCCGTTGCAACAAGTTGCACGTTTGATGATGCTTCTTCACTGCCCGCAGAAACAGTTGTCGATTGTTCATTGGCTGTGGCTGCGCTGTTGCGCAGAACTTCGGAGACGGAATGCAGCTGTTGAACGGCAGTTCCCACTTCGCTCATCATTGCGACGACATCATCGTCAAATTCGCGAATGTGCTGTTCCTGCGCCTCGATGCGCTGGCGCTGCTTTTCGTCAAGTTCGCGTTGCTGGGCTTCAAGTTTTTGCCGCTCCAGGCCGTTTTCGCGGAAGACAACCACAGACCGGCCCATTTCGCCTATTTCATCCTTGCGGTCGGCTTCATCCAGTTTGACGTCAAAGTCGTTCTTGGCCAACCGGGCCATCTTGTCTGTCAACCCGGTGATGGCTCGCACGATGGCCCGTGCCAGAACCGTCGATAGCAGGATCATGATGATCGCACCGGCGATAAAGATCGCAAACGTAACCTGAACCCCGCTATGAGCGATTTGTTCGGCACGTTGTTGCATATTTTCAGCAACGGTTCGGACTTCATTGCCCAATGTTTCCAGAACCGGCTCCACCGCCGCGTAATACGCGCTGAGGCGTTCCAGGGATTCTTCACGTTCAAGAACGGCATCGGCCAAGGTTTTGAAATCTGCCAGATATGAATCCATCAGCTTGCCAAGCTGCTGCTTCTTTTCATCCTGAATGCTGCCGGCGCGCTCAAGTGCTGCCGAGAACTGCTTGGAAGTTGCTTCGACACTTTCGACATAGGCCGGATCCAGACGGGCAAGAAAATCCTTTTCATCGCGGCGCATCTGCAAAACCGCAATCGAGAGGTCCTTGGTGCCACTCAGTCCCAGCATCGCCTCAAGCTTGGCCACTTCTGCCAAAGCAGTTTCGACTTCAGACGCCGCACTGCGCATTTCGCCAAGCAAGCCCGAACTCTCGTCCAGACCAACCTTGCGCTGCAGTTCAACGACAGTGGCGAATTCCGACACATAATTATCGACGGCTGTCTGGACCTGCTCGACCTGCTCAAGAAGGCCACCAAGTTCTTCACGCCCGGAAAGCTCTTCCAGACCGGCCCGGATTTGCGCGGCGGCTTCGGCGTGGGCAGTGACATATTCCTCGCTTCGTCGAATAACAAAATCTTTTTCGTGGCGACGCGCATCAAGGAATGCGCGCGATACGGTACTTACGGTTCGGGAGTCTTCGCTCGCAGCTTTGGCGATCAATTGCGCAGATTGGCGCTGTTGATCGGCAACGAATTGCGTGATCCCGACAATGGCGAAAATCACCAGAGCAACGATGCTCAGCAGCGAGATCTGGTAAACCAGCTTCATTCGCGACAAGAAAGACATGCTTCCACCCCTCATTTTCCGGTTCTTGGTTTTATATTTTGTTTTTCAGAACCATAAAACATTCTACCATCAGTAGATATATAAAGACTAAAGTATAGACTAATTACTAATTCCCTCTACCTTTGGCGAAAATTCCCGCAAATTAGGTCATTTCTTTTCGTCGTCTGCGCACTATGTTTGTGCTTTGCGCGGGTATTGGCACCGATTAATCACCTATCCATTCAGCTAATCTACCGCGCCGGATTACAACAAACAGGATGAAGATCACCCATGAGCATCTGGGGCAAAATTATTGGCGGAACTGCAGGCTTTGCCTTGGGCGGACCATTGGGTGCAATTCTCGGCGCGGCGGCCGGTCATGTCGTTGACAAGATCAAAAGCAATGCACGCGGGCCGCAAATTGGCGGGCATGATCCCCGCCAGATCGCCTTTGCAACCGGTGTGGTCGTGCTGGCCGCCAAAATGGCCAAGGTTGACGGCCATGTCAGCCGCGATGAAGTCAACGCCTTCAAACGCGTGTTCCATATCCCGCCGGGCGAAGAAAAGAATGTCGGTCGCATCTTTGACATGGCTCGGTCGTCGTCAGACGGGTTTGAGGTTTATGCCCATCAGATAGCCACCATGTTTCGTGGTGAACGCGCCATCCTTGAAGGCGTGCTTGAGGCGCTTTATCAAATCGCCATGGCCGACGGCGAACTGCACCCGGCCGAACAGGACTACCTTAAAAAGGTCGCCCGTATCTTTGGCTTTGCCGAGGTCGACTTTGAACGGGTTCATCATGCCTTCACCGCGTCAGACGGCCCGGATCCCTATGAGCAGCTTGGTCTGACGCGTGAGGCCAGTGACGATGACCTGAAATCGGCCCATCGGAAACTGTCGCGCGAAAACCATCCAGACACCCTGATGGCCAAGGGCATGCCGCCGGAATTCATCGAACAGGCCAACGAAAAGATGGCGCGGATCAATGCGGCCTGGGATCAAATCCGCAAAGAACGCGGTATCCGCTAGCCCGCCCGATCTTCGCGATTATCTTTGTCAAAGTTGATTTCCCTTGCAACGGTGCGCGAATTGCTGTTTGCAGGGGGCCGGTCACTGTGACCCTGTTTTATTTTCAAACTTGTCGGTTTTTCCATGGCGCCACCGCTGATCAATATTAATGACATTCACCTGACCTTTGGCGGGAATGATCTGTTTTCTGATGTGTCATTTGCCATTGGCGACCGGGACCGCCTATGCCTTGTCGGGCGCAATGGCGGCGGCAAATCGACTCTTTTGAAAATCATCGCCGGTGAAATCGAACCCGATGGCGGGGAACGCTTTGTTCAGCCGGGCTGCAAGGTGGCCTACCTTAATCAGGAACCGAAATTCGACGGCTATGACACGGTCGAGGATTTTGTGCTTTCGGCCCTTGATGACCATGAACAGGACTATGCCTATCGATCCGACATGTTGCTGGCATCGGTTGATATTGATCCAAAGTCGGACCCGAAACAGCTTTCGGGTGGTGAAGGCCGCCGGGCCGCGATCGCGCGTGCGCTGATTGCCGATCCGCAGGTTCTGTTGCTTGATGAGCCGACCAACCACCTTGATCTGCCGACGATTGAATGGCTTGAAGGCGAAATCAAGAATTTCCGCGGTGCTGTTGTGGTGATCTCGCACGACCGTGCATTCCTCAATGCCGTATCGAATGGTGTGCTGTGGCTTGATCGCGGTGTGATGCATCAGGGTGCGATCAACTTTTCCCAGTTCGAGGAATGGTCCGAGGAAATCTATCGCAAGGAAGCCGAGGAACGCGCCAAGCTTGATAAGCTGATTGCGCAGGAAACCGTCTGGTCGGTGCAAGGCATTTCAGCCCGCCGCAAACGGAACCAGGGCCGTCTGCGCCGTCTTTACGATATGCGCGCCCAGCGTTCCCAACAGGTTGACCGCATCGGCAACGTGTCGCTTGCGGCCGATGCCGGTGAGACATCCGGTAAGGTCGTGATCGAAGCGACCAATATCGCCAAATCATTTGGTGACCGTCAGATCATCGCTGATTTCTCGACCCGTATTTTGCGTGGCGACAAGGTTGGCATTATTGGCCCGAACGGGGCCGGTAAAACCACGCTTTTGAAAATGCTGACCGGTCAGATCGAACCTGACAGCGGCACGATCAAGATCGGCACCAACCTTAATCCAAGCTATTTCGATCAGAAACGCGCCGCCCTTGATGACAGCAAGACCCTTTGGGATACGCTGTGTGATGTTGGTGGCGATCAGGTCATGGTGCGCGGCAATCCGCGCCATGTTGTCAGCTATCTGCGTGATTTCCTGTTTGATGAAAAACAGGCGCGAAGCCCGGTTGGCGCGCTTTCAGGTGGTGAACGCAATCGCCTGCTGCTGGCCAAACAATTGGCCAAACCGACCAATCTTCTGATCATGGATGAGCCGACCAACGATCTGGATATGGATACGCTGGATCTGCTTCAGGAAATGCTGAGCGACTATGAAGGCACGCTTCTTCTGGTCAGCCACGATCGTGATTTCCTTGATCGCGTTGTGACATCATCCATCGTCATGGAAGGCGATGGGACGGCCATCGAATATGCCGGTGGCTATTCCGATTACATCGCCCAACGCAGACTTTCGCGCGCTGAGGCCGCCAAGGAAGAAAAGGCCGCCACCAAACAGGTCAAAAAGGCCGCACAGGCATCGGCACCAAAATCCAAGCCCACAGGCAAGCTGAGCTATAAAGATCAGCGCGAATACGACAATCTGCCTGCTGCGATGGCCAAACTGGAAGCGGAAATCGCCACCCTTGAGGATGCACTTTCTGACAGCAGCCTGTTCACCAAGGACCCGAACGGTTTCCAGAAGAAGGTGGATCGACTGGATGCTGCGCGCTCGGAGCTTGAAGCATCCGAGGAACGCTGGCTGGAACTTGAAATGCTGCGCGAGGAGCTTGGTCAGGGCTGACCAAACTTACGCGAATTTCAAGACAGTTTAGGCATGAGTTGAGAACAACTCATTTGTGCTTTGCGCTGAAACATCGGATCAAGGGACTGAAACCCGTCTAAAAAACTTGGGCGGGTGTGCGTATCTATCTGATATTCTTGGGGTCATTATTCCCCTTATTGCCGAAAGGCCCCGTTATGCCGATCAAAGCCGTAATTATGGCCTTTTCCGTCGCCGTCATTTGGGGCGTGAACATGCTTACCGTCAAAGGGGCGGTTGGTGAAATCCCGCCTTTCATCCTGACGGCGATGCGTTTTGCGGCTGTGGCGATCCTGTTGATCCCGTTTACGCAAGTTCCGCGCGGACGTTTTGGCAAGCTGGCCCTGATTTCGGTGACCTTTGGCGGCCTGCATTTCGGGGTTCTGTTCTATGCCCTTTCGATGATTGATGCCGGGCCGGTTGCCATCATCATTCTTTTGGGCGTGCCGTTTTCGTCGATGCTTGCGACCTATTTCTTTAATGACCGGCTGGGCTGGAAACGGCTTTCGGGTATGGCACTGGCCTTTATCGGTGTCACCATCATGTTCTGGGACCCGACCATGACCGAACTGCAATTGCCACTTTTGCTGGTCGTATTTGCATCCTTTATGTGGGCGGTCGCCAATGTCATGATCAAGAAGCTTGGCGACATTGATACCTTCCAACTGAATGGCTGGATGGCACTGATGGCGGCCCCGCAATTGCTGATCATGTCCCTGATTTTTGAGCCGAACGGCTTTGAAGCGGTGATGAACGCAAGCTGGGTGGCCTATGCAAACCTTGCCTTTACGGTCGTGATGTCATCGATTGTGGCTTATGGCTTCTGGTATCATTTGCTGAAGACGCAGGATGTGAACGTTGTTGTGCCCTGGACCCTTTTGGCACCGGTGATCAGTGTGATGGGATCGTTCCTTGTGTTTGACGAGCCGTTTTCCCTGCTTAAAATCATTGGGGGCACAGTCGTTCTGTGCGGTGTCGCGGTCATCATGCTGCGCAAGCCGGTCCAACGCAAAGCACAGGGAATGGATTGATCCGCATGGGGGAAAAGATCACCAGAACGCGATCAGCGGGAAACATGATTTCCCACCCCTCCCCCAATTTCGGTGATCGTCCGGATGGATGCCCGATTGATATTCTGGTCCTGCATTACACTGGCATGCAATCGGGTGCCGCGGCACTCGAACGCCTGTGTGATCCGGAAAGTTCTGTCTCAAGCCATTACCTGATCGAGGAAGATGGCCG
>NZ_DCAO01000091.1:30061-53715 GCF_002311515.1 Thalassospira sp. UBA1131 | reverse complement strand
TAAATGATCCATGGATGAACCGCGAAATAGGCGCGCCAGCCAAATGTTTCGGCCGCCATCACCATGACAATCGCCTGATCCCGGTTGGCGACCGCATCAGGCGCCACGCCCGAAGAATGGCGCGGCGCATTGCGCCACGTATAGCGTTCCTTGGCTTTTTCACCCGGCGGGTCTTCTGCCAGGCTGATGCCAAATGGCAGGACAAGAACGGCCAAAAGACCAAGAAACAGGGTTTTGCCTTTACGCAACGTCGATCCAATCAAACTAACAGGTGATGACTTTATTGTTACGGTTAAAGCAGACAAGTAGGATCAAAAAAAGGCAACGCAACCTTCAATCTTGAGGGGAATTCGGCGGCATTCCGCCTGTGGCGGACAACGCGGGCCTATGGCCAGGCCGCAAAAGTATCATCACGCACACGCTCGTGCGCACGCCGCAACCGGCGATAGGCGCCGGGCGCCTCCCCCATATAACGTTTGAAAAACCGGCTGAAATAGGCCGGATCGCGAAAACCCAAACCATAGGCAATCTGCGCCACACCAAGCGGGGATTGTTCCAGACGCATGCAGGCCTCGCGCAGGACACGTTCATGGATAATCGTTAAGGGCGGCTTGCCGGTTGCGCGCAAGACTGCGGATCCCAGACGCCGTTCACTGACGCCAAGGGCCTTTGCATAATCGGCAACATTCCAGTGTTCTCGAAAATGCAGCTCCAGCACCTGCAAAAATCGCTGAAAGGTGATCGAGCCCGGACCGTGCTGGTTGCGTTGCGCCATCACGCCTTCTGCCAGACGCAGAACCATGGTCAGAATAATCTGTAAATGCGCGCCAACCACAAGACTGGCACCAAGCGCATTTCCCATCAGCTCAGACCGGATGGCTTCAAAGCTGCGCTCAAGCAACACCTGATTTCCAAGGCCCTCGTGCGGGGTAACGTTATGAACGGTGTCCGCAGCAAAGCGCAAAGGCAAGCCATTCCCGGCGAGACCACCTGCCACAGAACTGCCATCACCGCAATGGCGCGCCACCAGATCCTCGGCAACCGAAAGCAAATAACCATCACTGCCGGGACCAACACTAAAACGCTGCGTTTCACCAAGTGGCAACCAGACAAGGGCGGGGGCCGTGCAACTGATAGTGCCATGCCGCAAGCCAACCTCGGCCCGGCCACTTTGCAGCAATACAGCATAACAGCGATCTCGCCGCGCCGGATCGTTCATCACCCAGGCCTGTTGCGACAACGGGTGATCGAAACGATCCATCATTGCCTGTGCTGCGACAGGGACAAGATCTGTAAACGGGTTTTCGGTACCGTCGTCCCGGCCAGAGGCCGGAAATGGATGACCTTGTCGATCAATCATGCCTTTTTATCGCCTATCTATTCCCAAATAGTTATAGGTATAAATGTACAATTTTTCGTCTTAAATTGTCAATTTAGGCACCTTTACATTGGAACCGTTCCATTGCCTACTGGAAAAAAGGTCAAAGAAACCGTCAAAAACAAAAAAAATGTAACGAATACAAACCTGTTATTTTGAAACATCAAAACAACAGTGGGGAGGATAACCACCAATTTTACTTCGTGATGCGAAGTATTTTGGTAAAAATGCGACTGTATCCTCCGAAAAATACATCAACCGGGCCAAGGTCCGGGTCATCACCCTGCTGTGTCAGGCGACGATTGACCGTTTGGTCATGCGCAACATTTTGCTTCGTCGCAGTCCGGCAGATAATGAAAATTCAGGAGAAACGTCATGAATCAGGCCCAACTTTTGATCAACAATCAGGACGTAAGTGCGTCCAACAACCGCACTTTTGAACGCAAGAACCCAGTCACCGGCGAAGTTGCAACTGTCGCAGCCGCCGCCAATGCCGCCGATGCCCGCAAGGCTGCCGACGCCGCTGCCGCGGCCTTTCCGGAATGGTCGAAAATGGGTCCGGGCGCACGGCGCAAGATCCTGCTTAAGGCCGCTGACATCATGGAAGCCAAGGGCGATCAGTTCGGTCAGCTGGTCCTTGATGAAACCGGCAGCACGCGCATGTGGGGTGGATTTAACGCCCATCTTGCCGCCAACATGCTGCGTGAAGCCGGTGGCATGACGACGCAAATTCAGGGCGATGTCATTCCGTCTGACACGCCCGGCCTGATGGCCATGGGCATTCGTCAGCCGGTTGGCGTGGTTCTGGGCATTGCGCCCTGGAACGCGCCGGTGATCCTTGGCACGCGTGCCATTGCCATGCCGCTGGCCTATGGCAACACCGTCATCCTCAAGGCGTCCGAACTTTGCCCGGCCCTGCATCGCCTGATCGGGGATTGCCTGGTTGAAGCTGGCGCACCTGAAGGTGTTGTCAACGTTGTGACCAACGCGCCTGAAGATGCGCCGGAAATCGTTGAAACCCTGATTGCCCATCCGGCTGTGCGCCGCATCAACTTTACCGGCTCGACCCGCGTTGGGCGCATCATCGCCAAGCTTGCGGCGGAACACCTGAAACCGGTTCTGCTTGAACTGGGAGGCAAGGCACCGTTCCTTGTTCTGGATGACGCCGACCTTGATGAGGCGGTTAATGGTGCGGCCTTTGGAGCCTATATGAACCAGGGCCAGATTTGCATGTCGACCGAACGCCTGATCGTTGACAATGCGGTTGCCGATGACTTTGTTGCCAAACTGGCCGCCAAGGCCAAAACGCTGACCGCAGGTGATCCGGCCAAGGCCGAAAACATCCTTGGCGGTGTTGTCAGTGTCGAGGCGGTCAATCGCATCGAGGAACTGGTCGAAGACGCCGTTTCCAAGGGTGCGAAACTGGTTGCCGGTTCGGGCAAGGCCAAGGACGGCGTTCTGATGGATGCCACCCTGCTTGATCACGTCACCCCGGCAATGAAGATCTATTCCGAGGAAAGCTTTGGCCCGATCTGTGTTGTCATTCGTGCAGGGGACGAGGATGAGGCCGTTCGCATCGCCAATGACAGCGAATATGGCCTGTCATCTGCGGTCTTCTCAACCAACATTCCGCGTGCGATGGAAGTTGCCAAACGCATTGAAAGCGGCATCTGCCACATCAACAGCCCGACCGTTCAGGACGAGGCACAGATGCCATTTGGCGGTGTGAAATCATCGGGCTACGGGCGCTTTGGTTCTCAGGCATCGATTGATGAATTCACCGAAATGCGCTGGATCACGATCCAGAGCGGCAAGCGCCACTATCCGTTCTAAGCCTTGCCGTTCATGAAGATACGCAGGGGGGAAGCCTGATTTCGAGGGAACTGTTCCCTCACCAAATCAGGACCTGTGTGCGGGCCGTCAGATTATATATCTGGCGGCCCGTGTTTTTTGGGGGAATGGTTGATCAGCCGCGCAGAACGGCCTGCATCAGAACTTCCAACGCGCTTGAAAACTTTGATCGGTCTTTCTGGGTAAAGGCGGCATTACGCCCCTGCTCGCCCGTGACTTCGCGCATGTGGGCGGCAATTTCACGGCCCGCTAAGGCATTGCCAATATTGGCCTCAGTAAATTCCTGACCGTTGGCTTTCAGGACCCGCGCACCGATTTCAATCCCGCGCGATGCCAGCGGAATATCATTGGTGATGATCACATCACACGCGCGCGCGTTTTCCGCAATCCAGTCATCAGCGGCATCGGGTTCCGGCGGGACAATGACGATCTTGATCAACGGATTGCGTGACGGGCGAATGCCGCCGTTTGATACCATGATCATTTCGATCCGGTGGCGTTCGGCCACACGTTCGCACTCTGCCTTCACCGGGCAGGCATCGGCATCAACAAACAAACGTGGACGGGTGTTTTCAGTATTTTCGTTCATGGCGCGATAATCGCCGGGACGCGATCAAAGTCAAGCCATCATGAACCCTGCCCGACCGGCGCAGAATGCTTTGCATCGCGCATGACCGCCAAAACCACCGCCCCGACAAAGGCAAACGCGCAGGCCATCAAAACGGTTGTCTGGAAATCAAAGGCACTGGCAACCACCCCGGTCAAAAGGTTGCCGATCAACCCGCCAACAAACAGGGTGCTGACATAGTAACTGGTCGCAACACCGGGCTGATCGGGGGCGAAGTTTTGAACGAACGTCATGCTGATACCGGCAAAGATACCGTAATAAAGCCCATCAATCGCGGCGAGTGCCAGCACATCGACAAGTGTTGTGGCGTGATAGATCAGGCCAAAAAACACCGCCCCCAGAAGGGCTGCGATCAACATGCCCTTACGCTCGCCCACCCGTTTGATCAGCGTTGCGCAGAAATAAATCACCACCACTTCAACAAAGCATTTCACCGTCAGGGCAAATCCGGCCGAAGACGCCACCAGCCCCAACTCGGTCGAGAAATAAAGTGGCATTGCCGAAACAAACACCACATTGGCCGCCCCGATGAAAAACACCGGCACACAGGCCGATAACAGGCCAAAATTAAACGGGACTTTCTGCCCGGTTTTCAGGCTGTTGGGATGATGGGTTTTGAATGCGCCCGGCACAATTACCAAACAGGTCACACACCAGATCGCGGCAAGTCCGGCAATTGCGTAATAGGTCGGGGCAAAACCATAGACGCCATAAAATGACAAGGACGCCGCCGGCCCCACCATCCAGCCAAGCGATGTCTGGATGCGAAGGAAGCCGTTGAACTTGACGACATCACGCCCGGTCTGTTCGGCAAACAGACGCCCGAATGAATACATCACCGAAAGCGCACCGGATCCAATCCCAAGCAGGATCGATGCGATGCCAAGATAAACCCAGTAAATCTGAAACAGACCCAGCAGGGTCATACCAATGCCAAAGCACAGAATACTGGTCACCAGCAGGAACTTGATCGGCACCGCCCGGTCAATCGCACGGCCAAATGTGCGGTTCACAATCAGGGTCACACACACCTGAACAATCGCAACAAGGCTAAGCTTCCAGGGGGCTTGCCCCAAACCTTCGACAACATAAAGCCCGGCCAAGGGTGCCGCACTGGACGAGGCAAAAGCCCCAACGAGGAGCAAGCCAAGCACAAGAAACGGATAGCGATCCAGAACCGCCATGATCGGCGACAGCCCGGCCTTTTGACCAGCCCCAACATCACTTACCCCGTTACCTGCCCCATCACCCTGCATCGAAACCGTCCCTCACCTGTCATGGCATCATGGGAACCGTTCTAGCGCTTCAACCTGAAATCGTTAAACATTTCCGCGCCTTGCGCATCAGATGTCACAAAAGCATCATGAACGACGCGAATTTGATCAGGCAAGACCGCCAACGAAACTTGAAAGTTCTGGCGTTTTGGGATTGGAAAAGACTTCTTCCGGATCGCCGGTTTCATGAATGCGGCCCTGATGCATAAAGACCAGCTTGTCGCAGACTTCGCGCGCGAAACGCATTTCGTGTGTGACCATGACAAGCGTCATGCCTTCTTCGGCCAGTTGGCGAACAACCGCCAGCACCTCGTTGACCAGTTCGGGATCAAGTGCCGATGTCACTTCGTCACACAAAAGAACCTTTGGCTTCATCGCCAATGCACGGGCGATCGCCACGCGCTGTTGCTGCCCGCCCGACAATTGATCGGGGTAATGCATCATCTTGTCCGCCAACCCGACCTTGGCCAGCATTTCCTCGGCGATTTGCTTGGCCTCGGCCTTGGACTGCTTTTTGACAACCTGCGGGGACAGCATGACGTTTTCAAGGGCCGTGTAATGCGGGAACAGGTTGAACTGTTGAAACACCATGCCGACCTGAAGCCGAAGGCCAAGCAGATCCGCATCACGGTCGCTGATCTTTTTGCCGTCGACGATGATCACACCGTCATCAATGACCTCAAGCCCGTTGATTGTGCGCAACAGCGTACTTTTGCCCGATCCGCTTTTACCAATCAGGGCAATGACCTGCCCCTCATCGATTGAAAGATCAATGCCCTTGAGAACTTCAAGCTCGCCAAAGCTTTTATGGATGGCATGCAATTCAACGAGCGACATGGCGGAACTTTCCTTCGAGGTGGCGGGCAAAAAGCGATAGCGGATAACAAATCAGGAAATACATCACCGCCACGCAGCCATAGACCGTAAACGGTTCATAGGTGGCATTGGTAATCATGGTGCCAGCCTTGGTCAGTTCAACAAAGCCGATGATTGATGCCACGGCTGTTCCCTTGACCACTTGAACCGAAAACCCCACCGTTGGCGGGATGGCAATGCGAAGCGCCTGCGGCAAAACGATATAGCGCATCTGTTGGGTGAAATTCATGCCAAGGCTTGCCGATGCTTCCCATTGGCCCTTGCCAATCGATTCAACACATCCGCGCCAGATTTCGGTCAGAAACGCACTGGTGAACAATGTCAGGCCAAGGGTTGCCGCCACCCATGGCGACACATCCAGCCCGATCAGTGGCAAGCCGAAAAAGACAATGAAAAGCTGCATCAAAAGCGGCGTGCCCTGAAACAGTTCGACATAACCGCGCACCAGTCGGATCACCCACGGATTACCAGCCGTACGCACCATCAAAAGCAGCAAGCCAACCAGCCCGCCAAGCACAAAGGCCGTAAGCGACAGCAACACTGTCCAGCGCGCGGCAAGCAACAGGTTATAAACAATATCCCACAGGGAAAATTCAGACATGACGCCGCCGTTCAAACAGGAAGTTACCGAGAACCTTCAAGCCCATCCGAAGCAGTATCGACATCACAAGATACAAACCCGTCACCACGAAATAGACTTCAAACGCACGGAAATTAAGCGCCTGGATATAGTTCGCACCGAATGTCAATTCCTCGGCCGCGATCTGTGAACAGACCGACGATCCCAGCATGACAATCACAATCTGACTGGACAGGGCCGGCCAGATTTTCTTGAGCGCGGGTAAAATCACGACATAACGGAAAATTTGCACCCGGTTCATTGCAAGACTTTGGGCTGCTTCGATCTGGCCTTGCGGGATGGCCTGAATGCCGGCCCGGATGATTTCCGTGGAATAGGCACCGAGATTGACGATCATCGCCAAAACGGCGGCCTGAAATTCGGTCAGCTTCACGCCAAGTGCGGGAAGCCCGAAGAAGATAAAGAAGAGTTGCACCAGAAATGGTGTGTTGCGGATCAGCTCCACATACACGCCGACAATCTGGCTGATCACCGGGGCGCGCGACGCACGCGCCCACGCCCCCATGATCCCGAGCCCGACGCCAACCACAGCACCGATGACTGTCAACTCCGTGGTCAGAATGACCCCGTCAAACAGCAGTTGCCAATGCGGCACGATGGCGCCGAAATCGAATTTATATGCCATTGATCTATAACGATCCTGTCAGTCAGCCAAAAAGCCTAGAGTTTTTCCGGAAGCGGAATACCAAGCCACTTTTCGGCAATCGCATTCAAACGACCATCAGCGATTGAAGCCGCGATGATCTCATTGACCTTGGCCATGAGTTCCGGCTCATCCTTGTTCAGGCCGACATAGCAGGGGGAATTTTTGATCAGGAATTTCGGCTCCGGCTTGCGCGGCGGGTCGCGTTCAATGATCGCGGCTGCCGTCACGTTACCGGTCGCGATCAGGTCAACCTGGCCTGACAGGAAGGCCGAAATCGTGCCGTTATTGTCTTCGTAGCGTTTGATATCGACGTCAGACGGCGCAATCTTGGTCAGTTCAAGATCTTCGATCGCACCACGGGTCACGCCAACCGACATACCCGCAAGGTCGGCTGCCTTTTCAACCGAAAAATCAGCCGGGCCAAAGACGCCGTTATAGAACGGTGCATAGGGATCGCTGAAATCGATCACCTTTTCACGGTCCGGGTTCTTGCCAAGGCTGGAAATCACCAGATCAACCTTGCCGGTGTTGAGATATGGGATACGGTTGCTCGAGGTGACCGGTACCAGTTCAAGCTTTACACCAAGCTCTTCGGCAATCAGGGCCGCCATATCAATGTCATAGCCCTTTGGCTGCATATCGGTCCCGACCGAACCAAATGGCGGAAAGTCCTGCGGCACGGCAACCTTGAGAACACCGGCCTCGGAGATGCTGTCGAGCGCGCTGGCCGACGCTGCCCCAAGCGGAGCGGCAAGCATTACCACCGCAGCAATCGCAGTTTTGAAGAATTGTTTCATGAGCCTCTACCCGTCTGTCTAATCGTTTCTGAAATTATGTGCGTTATTTTTAGCCTGATTTTGACGCTGCACATTTTTTGATCTTTTGTCTATGAATAATTTTTTCTTCAGCGTAAATTCAGCATGCGATTGATCATACTCCTTTAAAAATCAGCATTTTTTGAATATCAAAAACCATTCAACTGGTCTGACCAGATGCGGGACAATACATGACACGCAGTGAAACCGCCCCGGAACGCGCCGCACGTGACATTCGGAACCTGATAAAAAACAAGGGCCTAAAGGCAGGTGACTCGCTTCCGGCTCAGCGCAATCTGGCAAGCGAATTGGGCATCAGCCGCACCAGCCTGCGCGAAGCTCTTGCCACACTTGAAGCACTTGGACTGATCCACATCCACGCCGGAAAAGGCGTATACATCACCGATCGCCAGAACCTGCCGCCGATTGGTCAGGACCGAAATCGCCAGGCCGGACAGGTTTATCAGTTCCGGCTTGCGATCGAGCCCTATGTTGCCGGCCTTGCGGCCCAGATGCGCAGCAAGGATCACCTCGATGCGCTTGAGACCAGCATCACCGATATGCGAAACGCGCTAGAGACAGATGATCTGATTGCCGCTGCCACCGCCGATACGGAATTTCATGAAGTTCTTCTTTTGGCGTCGGGCAATCCGATGTTTGCCAAGGCCATGCATCCCGCAGCCCAGATCATTCACGAGAACCAGATGCTGCCCTTTGCCAACGCCAAGGCGATTGCCGCCCCGCTTGCCGAACACGAGCAGGTCTTGCGTTATGTGCGTGAACACAACCCATCCGGCGCACGCGATGCCATGCATTTCCATGTCCTGAGTGCCGCCACCCGCGCCAAGATCGCCTTCTTGCGCCCCTGACATGCACGCAAAACAAAACCCCCACCCGGTTTCCCGGATGGGGGTTTCGTTAATACGGCGCCCTTCACAAGGAAGGACAAGCCGAATTAGGCAGCGGTCAGATCATCTGCCGAAACGCGGCCCGAACGTGAGTCGGTGCGCAGTTCGTAGTTGATTTTGTCGCCTTCCTGCGGGTGGCCCATGCCAGCGCGTTCAACGGCGCTGATGTGCAGGAATACGTCATTTCCGCCTTCGTCCGGCTGAATGAAACCAAAACCTTTAGTTGCGTTGAACCATTTAACGGTACCAGTTGCCATCTTTAGATCTCCTATCGAGTATTGATTGGCGTTTCGACACACCCCGCGTGGGTGCGCCTATAGGGGTTTGAAAAACAATCAGGCGCGTTCACGCCTCGGCTGTTTTCCAGAAGTGTTTTCGCGGCCCGCACCACCCGGCTGCCCGCCGGACTGTACGCCACGATGATTGCGATTGCGGTTTACACCGCCGCGCTTGCCTTGCGGTCCGGTATTTCGGGCACTATTGCTCCCGTTACCAGTCGCGCGGCGTTCCTCGGCACTGCCCATAAAGGACAAACCGGAAGAAATTGAATTGTCAGCTTTCGCCCCGTCGCGACGATTTCCATTGGAATCAACGCGTTTCGTCGGGCGCTTGCCACCATCATTCTGACGGGGGCTATTTTCAGGGTTCCCGCCACGACCATTGGCAGGTTTCGACTTCAGACCACCCTTGTAACGGCTTTTGGATTTTTCCAGCGCCGGGTTCGAAGGGGCCTTGTCAGCCGATGCTCTTGAAGCATTGTCTGCGCCATCGCGGCTTTGGGTCGTTTGTTTGCGGGCATCATCACGATCACGACGCGGCGCAGAAGTGCGCGCATCACTGCGATCTGAACGATCACTGCGGGCATTCCGGCCATTGGCCGGACGACCACCGCGACCATTGCCGCCCGATGCACCACGTCCGCCATTTCCGCGCGACTGACCGCCACCATTGCCACCACTACTGCGGCGGCCACGGTTGCTTTCACGCGCTTCGTCGGAAAGTGCTTCCTGCTCGGCTGCGGCCTTTGCATCACGGCGATCAATCACCGGAATGCTTTGGCGGGTGGTTTTTTCGATATCGCGCAGCAGATCACGTTCTTCTTCATCACAAAACGCAATCGCCGATCCGCTGGCACCACCGCGGGCCGTACGGCCGATACGGTGAACATAGCTTTCGGGCACGTTCGGGAGTTCGAAGTTCACAACGTGGGTCACGCTATCGACGTCGATACCGCGCGCGGCGATATCGGTTGCGACAAGCACGTTGATCTGACCATCCTTAAAGGCGTTCAGAGCACGTTCACGCTGGTTCTGGCTTTTGTTGCCATGAATGGCAGCCGCGCTGATTTTATTGGCTTCAAGATGGCGCGCGACACGGTCGGCACCGCGCTTGGTCCGGGTAAAGACCAGCGTGCGCTTGAAAGCCGGATTATCAAGAAGCTCTGCCAGCAACTGACGCTTGCGCGTGCGTTCGATCAAATAGACCGACTGCTCGACGCGTTCCTGGGTGGTGGCAACCGGGGTTACCGACACCTTGACAGGATCAGACAGCATGTCCCCTGCCAGCTGACCAATCTGGGTCGGCATGGTGGCAGAGAAAAACAGGTTCTGGCGATCACGCGGCAACATCTTGATGATGCGCTTGATCGGCGGCAAGAAGCCAAGATCAAGCATGTGGTCGGCTTCATCAAGCACCACCACTTCAACATGTTTAAGGCTGAGCTTGCCGCTATCGACATGGTCAAGCAAACGACCAGGTGTTGCGACAAGAACCTCGACGCCGGGGGTTATTGCCTTGATCTGCGGACCAGGGGCAACACCACCAACAACGACAGCCGTGCGAACATTGAGAAAGCGGCCATAGGCACGGAAACTTTCGCCAATCTGGGCGGCAAGTTCACGCGTCGGCGCAAGAACAAGTACACGGCATGCCCCTTTGGGCGTGCGGGTTTGGGATTTGGAAAGGCGGTCAAGGATCGGCAATGCGAACGCTGCCGTCTTGCCGGTACCGGTCTGTGCGATACCAAGTAGGTCCTTACCGTCTAGAAGAGAGGGAATGGATTGTGCCTGGATCGGGGTCGGCGCGTCGTAGCCTTCTTGGGCAAGCGCGCGAAGGACCGGCTCGGCGAGGCCGAGTTCGGAAAACTGGGTCAAATAAGGGTAACTCGTAAATTGGAGGCTGCAGACAGCTGGGACTTCGCCCGGTGAAAATTAGTAATCAGGTCTGCGCCTTGCAGTTCTGGAAGCACCCGCGTAGCTGGATACTTCAATGCGTTCTTGGGTTAACCACTCGACAGTAGGGGCGTTAATTCCCCTCTACGCTTCTGGAGCGATCAAATAACAGCCACACCATGCGCAGAGTTTTATCCCCTTGTCAAACAGCTTATTTTTGACAGCCCCGCGTTTTACACACAACGGCAAAGCAGAATTGCGCTGCCATGCCGTTGTAATTTCAAATGCATGCTGCCTTTGGCGGCATCAATATGCCGCACAAGGGTTCCCTGCCCCGCACGGATTATAGGCTGCACACGGATTGCTGGCAGCACATGGGTTACTTGCCGATGGCGCGCACGGAGACGCGGCACAGGGCGAGGCAGCACAGGGCGACGCACCACACGGGTTGTAAGCGGCACACGGATTTCCTGCCGCACATGGGTTGGAAGCGCCGCACGGATTGAATGCGGCGCAGGGATTGGCGCTGCATGGTGCAGCGGCGCAAGGGTTAGCCGATCGCACACCACAGGGGTTAAAGCCACCGCACGGACTGGAAGGACTGCAAGGGTTTCCTGCCGCACACGGGTTGTAGGCTGCGCACGGATTGGCACCACACGGGCTTGCCGCACAAGGATTATAGCCCGCACCACATGGATTCGCACCGCACGGATTGTAGCCAGCCGCGCATGGGTTCGCTGAACACGGGTTTGCTGCACATGGGTTCGCGGCACACGGGTTCGCCCCGCAGGGATTTGCGGCACAAGGATTGGCAGCGCACGGGTTACTGCCCGCTGCCGGAAGTTTGGCCGGGGCCGGATTGGCAATGGCTGGGATGTTTGCGGTGTGGCTGTAGTGATCCAGCGCAACGGCACCGGTTGCCGCAAGGAAGACCGCACCAAACAGGAGTGTGTTTTTCTCGCTCATTTCCGGAAACCATCCATTCCAAAGACAGGACGCAGCGCAATGCCGACCCAGCTGCCAGCAAAGGCCAGCACGAACCACAGCCAGCCATGCACACTTCCTGATGCGATCCCGCTAAAGAACGCGCCGATATTGCAGCCAAACGCCAGACGCGCACCATACCCCATCAAAAGCCCGCCAATGGCGGCCGCGATAAGGGAGGCAACCGGAACAGAAACCTTGGGTGCGAACTTGCCGGCAAGGGCCGCGGCAAATGCTGCCCCGATCACGATGCCGAAATTCATCACCGACGTATTATCCTGCAGGACCGAATTGCCAAGCGCACGCGCCGGGCCAGCCCAGTTCCAGAATTCCCAGGTTTCAACCGGAACACCAATGACCTGCGCGATCTTTGCGCCCCAAAGGCCAAAGCCAAAAGTGATCGACCAAGGATGACCGGCAATCAGAAGCGTCGCAACATTAAGCCCGGCCAAAAGCAAGCCGGTCCAGATCATCGGCCATGGGCCATGGATGAAACGCGCCAGCCCCTCGCGCGGTGCCGTTGAAACAACTTCCAACCCGCCATGGGCGCGCTTTTCAACCCAAATGGTCAGCAACGCCACCAGCGCCAGACCACCAAACGTCACGGCAAGCCCGCCACCAATGCCGTATTCACGGCCAAGGCTCATCGGCGGCAAGGAGGGCAGCTCAAGCCACATCGGCAGATGGGCCGTGCCAATCACCGCACCAATAATAAAGAAGACAAGCGTGATCAGCATGCGCGCACTGCCACCGCCAACGGTGAACAACGTGCCGGAGCCACAGCCGCCACCAAGCTGCATGCCAAGCCCAAACAAAAACGCCCCGATCAGCACAGACATGCCAACAGGCGCAACCGCCCCAACGACCGATCCGCCAAACGGATTGCCAAGCGCCAGCAACGGGATAAAGGCCGCCGCCGCAACCCCGATCATCAAAAGCTGTGCGCGCAAGGCACGGCCGCGCTTTTCAACCGAAAAGCGGCGCCAACCGCCGGTGAACCCAAAGGACGCATGATAAAGCGCAATGCCAAGCAATCCGCCAAGGCCATAAAGCACGGCCTGTTTAAGATCGACGGCCTGTGAAATTGCGATACCGACAAGGACAAACAGGACGGCGGTGATGGCCGCCGGTCCTTTGTCAAAGGTGAAACCCGGTGTTGCCGGATTTGCTTTTAAGGTCGCTTCAGACATGGTGAGGCTCAATAACCTGAAATCAGATATCTAAATGAAAACGGAACCGGCTGACCGGTTCCGTCCAGAATGTTCGCGGCTTGGTGGAAGCCGTATGGTTATCCGGTTATTCCGGGATCACCATTTCGCGGTTCGGATCCGCCGCCCATTCGGTCATGGAGCCATCATACATCGCCGTGTTCTTGTTGCCCATCACTTCGGAAAGGCCAAACCATGCGACCGACGCCCAGTGACCGGTATTGCAATAGGTGATTTCCTTGCTGTCCTTGGAAACACCGGCGTCTGCCACAAGGTTTTCGATCACGTCAGCCGCGACAAAGGCGCCATCCTGATCGTTATAAAACTTTGACTGCGGAATGTTTTTCGCCCCCGGTACGGCACCCGGACGGGCGACAACACCGCTTTTTGCTTCGCCCTTGAACTGCGAAACCGGACGGGCATCGACAAGTGCAACACCCTCTGCGCGCGCCTTGGCAACATCATCGGCGGTCGCAACAAGTTCAGGACGGAAATTGGCATTAAAGGCAACGGCCTTTGGCACGACCGGATCGGTCGAGACTTCCTTACCAGCCGCAAGCCAAGCGCGCTGACCACCATCAAGGATGGTAACCGCGTCATGACCAAGCACCTTGAAGGTCCAGTAAACGCGGGTGGCAGAACCAAAGTCGGAGCTGTTCTGGCCGGCCGGCACCACGACAACCTGTTTGTCATTATCGATGCCAAGTGCACCGATGCGTTTGGAAATCACGTCAACCGGCGGCAGCATGCCAACCACATCATTGACCTTGGCCCGCCAGCCAAACTTGCCATAGGGCGCAAAGACGGCACCCGGAATGTGGCCAGCTTCATAAGGGTTGCCGTCCTTGGTAAGCGAGCGGATATCAACAACAACCATCGACGGGTTATCAAGATTGTCCGCAACCCAGTTGGCATCAACCAACGGCTTTTCGGTAAGACGTTCCGCCTGCGCAGCACTGCCCGCAAAGGCAAAAGTGACCGCCGCAACGGCAGAAAGGATAAGGGAACGCATGGGGCTGTCTCCAATGATCAATTCATCATGATTTTGTGCGATATACCTAATTCATCAGAAATAAATGTCAATGCAATCAATATTACATTGATTATTTGTATTAAATACTGACAACACAAGAATGTACGTGCTGCGCAATTCAGAACGAAGGGCTTTAGCTATTAAGTCTGATCAAGGCCGAAGATTGTTGAGATAGCGGGCAAATTCGCGCGCAAATGAATCCTGGGTTTCCAGATTGCGCAAGGCAGGCGGGCGGGTCAGGAACCCGTGCAGGGCAGCAATGATGAATTCCGCAACGGCCGAGGGTTCAATATCGGTGCGGACGGTTTTGTTGAATTGCGCCTTGCCGATGTGGGACGCAAGCCCGCGCCGCCAATAACGATACACACCATCGATACGCTTGCGCAGGCTTTCATCAAGCTCCCCGGCACCGGATGCCAGACGCGCCAAGGGGCATCCGCCTGCCAGCATTGCCGGTGCATTTTCGCTGCCCAAGCGATCCACCTGCCCCATCAACACGGGCAATATATCCTCTGCCCCTTCGAGATCATCCAGCCAGACCTCGTCAACATATCCCGGCAGGCATTCCTCGATCACGGCGTTGATCAGTTTGGCCTTGCCGGAAAAGTGATGATAAAGCGCACCTTTCGTACAGCCGCTTTGTTCAAGGATGTTGCTGATTGACGCCCCGCCGAACCCGGCCCGACGGATTTCACCAAACGCCGCGTCCAGAAGCTTCTGACGGGTGGCATCCGGGTTGCGGATCCGTTTGGGAACGAGGGCTGTTTCGGATGCACCATCAAGCTCCATGCTTTCGCCGACTTCCAGCACATCATCGTCATGACCTTCATCAGGACGTGAAATGCGGGAAAGGGCGGCAGAGAAGCTGAATGGTTCTTTTGACATCGCGCCGTTCTGTTTTTTTGATTTGAACCGGGGATCGGAACCCGTAACTTTCAGGTTCCACTGTTTTTTTCGTGCCGTCAATCATACTGGTGTTTAGTCAAAACATCCGCATGGGGACGAACATCACGCAGCCCCTTGCAATTCAGTGCAAAGCGTACTCTATTGTTCGGCCATGCCCTTTCGGGCGAGCCCCAAACATCCGTTGGATCGAAGATGCAGCTTGATTCCATCGCCTTCGTTGCAGCCGAAACCAAAATCGCACAGGATGCGATGTACCGGCTAAAACACAGATACGGCCACATTGCGCCCGACAAGGCCGACGTGATCGTAGCCCTTGGCGGCGACGGGTTCATGCTGGAAACCCTGCACCGTTATATGGGCCGCAAGGTGCCGATCTATGGCATGAACCGGGGCACGGTCGGATTTCTGATGAATGAATTCCGCGAAATGAATTTGACCGACCGCATCGCAGAGGCGCAGACGGTCGAGCTTCACCCGCTTCAGATGGAAGCCCACACCGTTTCGGGCGAAAGCCTGTGTGCGCTGGCGATCAACGAAGTGTCGCTTTTGCGTGAAACCCGTCAGGCCGCCAAATTGCGCATCAAGGTTGATGGCGTTGAACGTCTGGCCGAACTGGTTTGCGACGGCGCGCTTGTTTGCACCCCGGCCGGAAGCACGGCCTATAACCTGTCGGCACATGGCCCGATCCTGCCGATGGGAAGCGGATTGCTCGCGCTCACACCGATCAGTCCGTTTCGCCCGCGTCGCTGGCGTGGCGCGCTTTTGCCCCATGGCGCAGAAGTCGTTTTCCAGATCGAGAACCCCGAAAAGCGCCCGGTTTCGGCCGTTGCCGACTATACCGAGGTTCGCGATGTCTCGAGCGTGAAAATCCGCGAAGACCGCAGCATGAAAATCAAGCTGCTGTTTGATCCGGAACACAATCTTGAAGAACGTATCCTCAAGGAACAATTCGTCGAATGACCACCGCCGCACTTGCCCCGTCAGAAAATACCATTGAATGGTGCCGCAAACTGATCCGCCACCAATCCGTCAGCATGACGCCCAATCTGGCGCTGATTGACGAGGTGAAGGCGTTTCTTGACGGTTTGGGCTATGACACGCTGGTTGTGCGCGACCCGACGGATACCAAGGCCAACCTTTATGCCACCATCGGCCCGGACGTTGCGGGCGGTGTGATCCTGTCAGGCCACAGCGACGTGGTCCCGACCGAAGGCCAGAACTGGGCATCCGATCCCTACGAGATTGATATCCGCGACGACAAACTTTATGGCCGCGGATCGTGCGACATGAAGGGTTTTCTCGCCTGCCTTCTGACCAAGGCGGAAACTTTCAAGAACGCCAACCTTCGGGTGCCAATCCATCTGGCTTTCACCTATGACGAGGAAGTCGGCTGTCTGGGTGTGCCCAGTCTGGTTGAAGCCATCAACAATCTGCCACACAAACCAGCCATGTGCATCGTTGGCGAACCGACCGAGATGAAGGTCATCACCCAGCACAAAGGCAAATTTTCGGCGCGTGCGCATTTCACCGGCCGTTCCGGGCACTCGTCTTTGCCGCGCGAAGGGGTCAATGCGGTTGAATTTGCTGCCGAACTGGTGGTGTTCCTGCGCAAGCTTGGCCGCGAATGCCGCGAAAACGGCCCGCATGATGACGAGTTTGATCCGAACCACACCACCTTCCACACCGGTGTGATCAAGGGTGGTACGCAGCTCAACATCATTCCGCAGAATTGCTTTGTCGATTTCGAATTCCGCAATCTGCCCAATGATGATCGCGAAGCACTTAAAGCCAAGATTTACGATTACATCGAAAATACCCTTCAGCCCGAAATGCGCGAGATTTACGACGATGTCGGCATCGAGGTTGAAGTGATTTCCGATATGCCGGGCCTTGCCACCGGCGATGACGAAGAAGTCACCAAACTTGTCATGGCGCTCACGGGTGCCAACACCACCGGCAAGGTCAGCTTCGGCACAGAAGCCGGCGCATTTTCGGCCCTTGGCGATATCCCGACCGTGGTCTGTGGCCCGGGCAGTATCGAACAGGCCCACAAGCCCGACGAATTCATCGAGCTTGATCAGTTGGGCCGCTGCGAAGTGTTCCTCGACAAGCTTCTGGCGGTTTTGGTCAAGTAACCGGCTTAGCGGAACTCGGCCGCCATATGGTGCAATTCATCCCAAAGGCTACCGGCAAAGCTGCGCAAAACAATCAGCTCGAAACTGTCATCTTCGATGCGCGTGATCATTGCCCCGATGTGCCCAATCTGGGTCATGGCCGACTGACCCATGGCAAACACATCGGCGGACAGATCAACCATGGTGCCCTTGGCCAGAACCGTTCGCGACGAAACGCCCGACAACCTCATGCGCACCCGGCCGTGCGTCTGATCGGCCAGTGCAAATTGATTGACCAGCCCCGCCTGAATTTCTGCCAACCGGTCAGAAGAAACATCTGCATCCCCCACCCAGAACCACTGATTTGGCGCTGATTTGCGCAAATCGGTGCCGAGATCCGGGGCAATCGTTTTGATTGCCGTGCTTAAGGCAGCTTCATCGCTTTTGGCATCGCCCAGCACATGGATGACAAAGCCACCTGTCACCGGGGCGAGATTGATCGATGCACCCGCACCCGCCGCGACGAGGGGCGGAAATGCGCTACGGTTTTCGAGTGGATAATCACGCATGGAGCTTCTCATTTTCCGGGTCGACAAAGGCAGGATTGCAAAGGATGCCGGTGACAGTCTTTCCGGCCAAACCGTTCCAGATGGTCACTTCCTCACCAACGCGGCTCGGGCCGTTTTTCACCAGCGCCAAGCCAATCGCATGGCCCAATGTCGGCGAGTGACACATCGAGGTAACATAGCCCTGATCATTGGCAAGACTGACGTCATCACCGGGATTAAGGATATGCGATCCGGTGGCGAACTTGTCCGACGGTGATTTCGGCTTGATCCCGACAAGCGACGGACGGTCTGGGTCCACCAAACCTTCGCGCAGGTTCATGACCCGACCGATGAAATCATCTTTCTTGGCTGACACCATCTTGCCCATCCCCAGATCGGCTGGTGTGACCGTGCCGTTAATTTCTGCGTGGGTGACATGGCCCTTTTCGATCCGCATGACGCCAAGCGCCTCGGTGCCATAGGGCGTAATGCCGAATTCTTCCCCGGCAGCCATGATCGCATCGGCGACACTTTCGCCATATCCGGCAGGCACGGCAATTTCAAAGGCCAACTCGCCCGAAAACGAAATTCTAAACAACCGCCCCTTAAGCCGCCCGCCAAACATCGACACTTCGCGCGCCGCCAGGAACGGGAATGCCTCGTTCGAAATATCGTCATCAATAATCTTGGACAGAACATCACGCGATTTGGGCCCGGCAATCGCCATCTGCGCCCATTGATCGGTTGCCGATGCCAAACGGACATCCAACTCCGGCCACAACACCTGCGCACAGAATTCCAGATGGGTCAAAACCCCAGCGGCAAGCGCTGTCGTCGTCGTCATGAAGTAATGGTTTTCGCCAAGACAGCTTGTCGTGCCGTCATCATACACAAAGCCATCCTCGCGCAGCATGATGCCATAGCGCGCCTTGCCAACCGGCAATTTCAGAAAGGCATTGCAATAAACCCGGTTCAGGAACTCTGCCGCATCCGCACCAAAAATCTCGATCTTGCCAAGGGTAGACACATCACAGATGCCAACCTTGGTCCGAACCGCGTTGACTTCACGATCAACGCTGTCACGCCAGAAGGTCTCGCCATCCTTCGGGAACCAGCTTGACCGATACCAAAGCCCGGTTTCGACGAACTTCGCACCATTGCGTTCCGCCCAGCCATGCAAGGGGGATTTGCGCACCGGCTGGAAATCCATTCCCTTGGATGCGCCAACCAGCGCACCAAACGATACCGGCGTGTAGAACGGGCGGAAGGTTGTTGTGCCGATTTCGCCGGGCGAGACACCCTTGTTTTCGGCCAGAATACCAATGGCATTCACATTGGATGTCTTGCCCTGATCGGTTGCCATGCCGTTGGTGGTATAGCGTTTGGCAAGTTCGACATGATCATAACCTTCGCGCATGGCAAGCGTGATGTCAGATGCCGCGACGTCATTCTGAAAATCGACAAAGGCCTTGCCCTTGCTTGAAGCGACATGCCAGATCGGCTGAATAGGGTCGACTTTTTCCTCACTCTGTTCGACACCGGGGAGTGATGCGGCCTCGCCCATCACACCCAGTTCCGCCAGCGCCTTGACCGCGGCAACACCGCCGTCAGCAAAACAGGCCGCAATACCGGCTTTTCCGGCAACTGCCCCGCAGGGCGTCATGCCATCGGTATTTTCCGGCGGCATGAAACCGACATGCGCGTCCGACCAGACCGGTTTGCCAACGCGATGGCAGGCCAGATGCACAATCGGGCTATAACCGCCTGATACGCCAAGGGCATCTACCGCAATCACCTCGTCACGGCCGTCATCATGGCGGACGGTGATAGACTTGATCGCCTTGCGACCCGCAGTATCACGCACCATCGCACCGGCAATCAGGCGTGCCTTACCGTCATAATCAATGTTCGGGCAGGTGCGCGGATCAATGATCGCGGCAACCTCGATACCACGTGCCTCAAGGTCCATCGCGGTCTGATAGGCCTGACTGTTATTGGCAAACAGCGCCACCCGTTTACCCGGTGCCACGCCATAACCATTCAAATAGGTGCGCATGGCCCCGGCCATCATGACGCCCGGGCGATCATTGCCGCCGAAGACAATCGGTCGCTCTTCCGCCCCGGTCGCCAGCACCACCTGTCGGGCGACAATCCGCCACAGGCGTTCCATGGCGCGATGGGGGTTAATCTCGTGCTCGGGCAGATGCTTTTGCACCCGTTCGACCGCGCCAAACACCTGATCGTCATAGGCGGCAAAAACGGTTGTGCGTTTTTTGATCTCGACATTGGGAAGGGCGTGCAATTCACCAATGATATCGGCAAGCACTGTGTCGGCTGGTTTACCACCCACCGGGCTTCCTTCGGCGATCAAACCACCGCCAAGTTGCGCCCCTTCGTCGGCAATGATCACCCGCGCCCCGGCCCGCCCGGCCGTCAGGGCAGCAGCAAGCCCAGCTGGCCCCGCCCCGATCACCAGAAGATCACAATGTGCCCAGCATTTTTCGTAATAGCCGGGGTCGGGATCATAGCTTGCCCGCCCCAAACCAGCGGCCTTGCGGATCAGGGGTTCATAGACCTTTTCCCAAAAGGCAGCCGGCCACATGAAGGTCTTGTAATAGAACCCGGCGCCTAAAAGCGGCCCCAACAACCCGTTGGCCGCACCGATATCAAAATTGACATTCGGCCAGCAGTTCTGCGATCTGGCTTCAAGCCCGTCAAACAGTTCCGCCATGGTCGCACGGGTATTGGGATCGCGCCGCCCGTCCCGCCCGATGGTCAGAAGCGCGTTGGGTTCCGCCGCCCCGGCGGTCAGGATGCCGCGCGGACGGTGATATTTGAAACTGCGCCCGACCAACTGCTTGCCATTGGCCAAAAGGCCTGATGCAACCGTATCGCCACCAAAGCCAGTGAGCGCCTCGCCATTAAAGGTAAATCGGCGCACATCATTGCGGTCAATCAGGGTACCGCCATCAATACGGAAACTGGTCATGCCCCTTCCCCCAATTTCAAGGTGCTTGCATCGACGACGTCAGACGTTTCGTGGGTCACGGTATCACGGGTTAGCACCAGCCAGCGGCGACACCCGCCGGAATGATGCCAGTATTCGCTATGTTCACCACGCGGGTTGTCGCGCAGATATACATGATCGAACCATACGGCTTCATCGGCACCTGCATTTGGGCGCGGGGTGGCGACTTCGCCGCGGATTGTGAATTCCTCGCGTGGGCGCAAACCGCAATGAGGACATTTGACAAGACTACTCATTACCAAATTTCCTCAATGCAGGTTGGCCTGGGCGCCAACGCCCTTTTCATCCAGAAGATAACCGCGTGCAAAGCGGTCCATGCGAAACGCGGTTGCGGTTTCATGCGGCGTATCGGTCGCCAGCAAATGGGCAAAGCAATATCCCGACGCCGGGGTTGCCTTGAACCCGCCATAACACCAACCACCATTGAAATAGAGGTTGGCAAGATGGGTGCGATCCATGATCGGCGACCCATCCATGCTCATATCCATGATCCCGCCCCAACTGCGCAGGATACGCACCCGCGAAAGTGCGGGGATCATCGCCATGCCGGCCTCGGCCACATGTTCCACGCACGCGAGGTTTCCGCGCTGGGCGTAGGAGTTATATCCTTCGATATCCCCGCCAAAAACCAGCCCGCCCTTATCTGATTGCGACACATAAAAATGCCCCGCGCCAAAGGTGACCACGGTATCGATGAACGGTTTCAATCCTTCGGACACAAAGGCCTGCAAGGCGTGGCTTTCAATCGGCAGGCGCATATCGACCATTTTGGCGACATGGCTTGAACTGCCTGCCACCGCCATGGCCAGTTTGTTACACGTGATCGCACCGCGTGTGGTTTGAACCCCGGTGATCTGATCGCCATCGCGCTCAATGCCGGTAACTTCGCAATTCTGGATGATATCAACGCCGTTCTGATCGGCCCCGCGCGCAAAGCCCCACGCAACGGCATCATGGCGCACCGTGCCGCCGCGCGCCTGCATCAGCCCGCCCATGATGGGGAAGCGGGCATTTTCATAATCCAGAAATGGCAGCTTTTCACGCAGCTGATCACGGTTAAGAAGTTCCGCATCCACCCCGTGCAGGCGCATGGCATTGCCCCTGCGCGTGTAGGCATCGCGCTGGGCATCGGAATGAAACAGATTGATCACGCCGCGCTGGGACACCATGGCGTTAAAATTGAAATCCTGCTCAAGGCCTTCCCACAGTTTCATCGAAAACTCGTAGAATGGGTTATTGCCTTCAAGCAGGTAGTTAGATCGAATGATCGTCGTATTCCGCCCGATATTCCCCGATCCAAGATAGCCCTTTTCAAGCACCGCGACATTGCGCACGCCAAACACCTTGGAAAGGTAATAGGCGGTTGCCAACCCATGCCCGCCACCGCCGATGATGATGACATCGTAATGCGGTTTCGGATCCGGATTGCGCCAAGCCGGCCTCCAGTTCTTGTTCTTGGAAAATGCATTGCCAAGCAATGACAGGGCTGAATAACGCATCATCGATCTTTCGCTGTTGCCCACATCGGGTACCCAGCAATCTTGACAGAGGTGCGAATTGCAGCTTGTCTATTAAAGACATCCAATAACACAAATGCGACATCGCGATATTATTGTCGCCCAACGCGGGATACCGGCGTCATGAGCTCAGACACCCAAAACAGAACCACACGCACCCCGCGTACCGGGCAACTTGACGCCAAACCGGTTCCGGCCACCCAGCATATCGGTTTCATGTTGCTGCCCGATTTTGCGTTGATGTCTTATGCCTCGGCGATTGAGCCGCTGCGTGCGGCCAACCTTCTGGCCGGTCAGCCGATCTACAAGGTGTTGAATTATTCGGCAGCGGGCGGAAACGTTTTGTCCTCGTCGGGCACGATGGTGCCGACCACCCCGCTGTCACAGGCCCCGACCAGTTTGCACACCCTGTTCATCTGTGCCGGTGGACATCCGTCGCAATGGCAGGCACCGGGGATGCTGGGCAATTTGCGCAAACTGGCGCGCTGGGGCGTGCGCATGGGCGGGATATCAAGCGGGGCTTACGTTCTGGCCGCCGCCGGGCTTCTGGGGCAACGTCAATTCACCATTCACTGGGAACATGCCCCCGCCCTGATCGAAGCCTTTCCCGATCTGGAACCGCAACGCGCACGGTTTGTCATTGACGGGGATCGCATCACCTGTGGCGGCGGGGTGGCACCGCTTGACATGATGCATGCCATGATCGCCGAAAACCTTGGTGCGGATTTCGCAACCCGGGTGTCGGACTGGTACCTGCACACACAAGTCGGGCAATCGGGCGGCCCGCAGCGGGCATCGCTTGCCGAACGCTATAACGTCCATCATGCCGGATTGCTTCGGGTTCTCGAAAAGATGGAAACCACCATCGAAGATCCGAAAACCCGCGACGAAATGGCGCGCTTCGCCAGACTTTCAACCCGGCAGCTTGATCGCCTGTTTGATCAGCATCTTGGCAAGTCGTTTCTTGAAACCTATCGTCAGGTCCGGCTTGAACATGCCCGCAAGCTTTTGACGCAAAGCGCCCTGACCATTTCCGAGATCGCCTTTGCCACCGGCTTTTCCAACAGCAGCCATTTTTCTCGCAGCTATAAAGACGCCTATGGCGTTAAGCCAAGCGAGGCGCGCGGTC
>NZ_DCAO01000091.1:29594-29949 GCF_002311515.1 Thalassospira sp. UBA1131 | reverse complement strand
CTTGATCGATTCTATATTTTTTTAGATCATTGATTTTCCTGTAATTTTTGCGACGCACAATAAAAAACACATTTGCGCTTGTTCACTACAGGGAATTGAATTTTAATAAAAGGAATGTCCATCGGGGGGCATTTTGTGATGGAGAGACTAAAATGGAACAATCCGTACCAGAGTTGATGGCGAGGCTGGACAGCCTTGAAGCATCGCTCAGCATGGCAACGACCATCAATTCCGAAGTATTCTATTGGTGGTGTACTGCACTGATGCTTGCAATTCACGCAGGCTTCCTTGCGTATGAAATGGGTGCATCGCGTGCGAAGAACGCACTGGCATCCGGTATGAAAAACCTGATCGC
>NZ_DCAO01000091.1:20520-29583 GCF_002311515.1 Thalassospira sp. UBA1131 | reverse complement strand
TGTCGGGTTCGGTGATCGAACGTATTCGTATTTCCGGTTTCACCATCCTTGCGATTTTCCTTGGTTCCGTTGTCTGGATCCTTGGCGCGTCCTGGGGCTGGCACCCGGATGGTTGGCTCACCACCGAGNNTCCGAGGCAGGCCTGCCCTGGAGCGAATATATGGGTCCGAACCTGACGGATAACGCGTCGGGTATCTTCTATGCGGCCTTCACGCTGTTTGCGGCAACCACTGCCTCGATCATGTCGGGCTCGGTGATCGAACGTATCCGTATTTCCGGCTTCACCATCCTCGCCCTGTTCCTGGGCGCTGTGGTCTGGGTCTTTGGCGCATCCTGGGGCTGGCATCCGGATGGTTGGCTCACCACCGAGTGGGGCCTGCATGACGTTGGTGCGGCGGGTGCCGTTCACACCATCGCCGGCTTCTTCACTCTTGGTGTTCTGATCAACCTCGGCCCGCGTATCGGTCGCTTCAATGCCGACGGCACAGTCAACAACATCAACGGCCACAACATGCCGATGTCGCTGATTGGCCTGATGCTCATTGTTATGGGCTTCTTCGGCTTCCTTGGCGGCTGCATCATCTATACCGGCGATACCTGGATGACCATTTACAACACCCCGGCAACCCTGTCGGCATTCGCATTCAACACCCTGATGGGCGTTGCAGGCGGCATGATCGGTGCGTATCTGGTCACTCGTGATCCGTTCTGGATGATGTCTGGCGCCCTGATCGGTGTGATTTCCTCTGCACCGGCACTTGACCTTTACTATCCGGGTCTTGCCTTCCTCGTCAGCTTTGGCGGCGGCTGCGTCATGCCGAAACTCAACGACATCCTTGTCGAGAAATTCAAGATCGACGACGCGGTTGGCGCGGTTGCCGTCCACGGCTTTGGCGGTGTCTGGGGTCTGGTCATGGCCGGTATCTTTGCGTCTGGCTACCAGAACGTTGCCGGTCCGGAGATCTCGTTTGTTGGTCAGCTTTCAAGTGCTGTCGTCTTCATGATCCTTGGCTTCGCACCGGGCTACGTTCTGTCCCTGGTTCTGAAGCTTGTTGGTCTGCTGCGTGTGTCTGAACAGGCAGAAGTGGCTGGCCTCGACAAGGCAGAAGTACCGGTAAGTGCATATCCGGAAAGCACCGTTCCGGCGGCATTCGCCAACGATCCGACTTCGCCGACCCCGGCTGAGTAAGATCATCCTGACACATTGAAACAAGGAAACTGAAACATGAACTCAGCTCCGATTACCAGTTGGGAAGGTGCAGAAGCCTACTTCACCTTTGCTGACAAACCGGCTCTGCTCGTGGCGCTTACACTTGTTGGTGTTGGCGTGTGCATCTGGACCATCGCCTCGATGGCCATTCACGAGAACAAAGCCTACAAGGACATGTAATCTGATTGATGCAAAGCAATACAATGACGCCCTGAACCCTTGGGTTATTGCTTTGCTCAACTGACACAGCGAGAGGCCAGTGTCAAAACTGGCCTCTCTGCCTTTTCCCGATAAAGTAAAAACACCAAATACCCTTCAGGCTCGCCGCTTTCAGATCATTCACCGCACACGAGGCCACAATGATCGACCTTGCCCGAACACCGGAAACCTATCCGCACGCTGTCCGCGCTGCGCGCCCCAGTCGCATTATCAATGCCGGACGCACCGCGATGGCGCGCAATCGCGAACGCTATGAAATTCCCGGACGCGGCGCGATCATGATTTCGGTGCGCGAGGGCGATCAACTCGCACTGCGCAATTGCGAAGGCATGCAATCGGTCGAGCTGATCGGCCTGACACCATCGGGCGCCGCACGGCCCGAGATTTTTGAACCTTTGGCACATGGCGCGCCGCACGGCTTGATGGATCTATTGTCTGATCCGTTTGATGACAGCCTGACGCGCTTTGCCAAGACCTTGCGCAAACGCGATATCAAACTTGAAACCTGCCTTGCCCACCGGCTTTTTGGCAATGCCAGCCCACCCGGTGATACGGTCGAACTGACCATCCAGCTTGACGGATTTGTCATCATTGCCACCCCGGCACCGCTGATGCGGATCGATGCGCATAATACCGCAACACCGATCACCGCCCTGATCAAGCGCGCCCATCATTCTGATACCTACAGCTTCGCCCTGCCCGATCCGCTGGCCGATCCGGTTGTGGATTTGCGTGTGCATTCGGCCACCGCCGAGGCCTATGAAATCAAGGCCGGGGATTACATCCAGATTCTTGATGTTGATGGGCGGCAATGCACCGATTTTCAGTGTTTTGATGCGCGTAAACTTGATCGCAGCATTCAGAACCCGCTGGATGTGACCACCACACGCACATTGATGGGCCATGCCTATCCGATGCCGGGCCTGCACGGAAAATACTATGATCAGGACATGGATCCACTGGTCGAGGTCGTTCAAGACACCTGCGGGCGCCATGACGCCTTTGCTATGGCCTGTGCTGCGAAATACTACGATGATATCGGCTATCCCGGTCATGTGAACTGCACGGACAATTTCAACGCGGCCCTTGCCAAACATGGTGTTGATCCGCGGGCCGGCTGGATGGCGATCAATTTCTTTTTCAATACCGGCATTGATGATCACGGCGTGATGTATGCCGATCAGCCCTGGTCGCGTCCGGGCGATTATGTGCTGTTGCGTGCGATGACCGACCTTGTCTGTGTGTCATCAGCCTGCCCGGATGACACGTCCGCGGCCAATGCCTGGAAACCGACCGACATCCATATCCGAAGTTACGATGGTGCTGAAAAATTCAGCCACGCCGTTGCCTGGCGCCCGACTGCAGAGGCCGAAGCAAAAATGACCAAAGAAACCGCCTTCCACCCGCGCACAAGCGAACTGACCCGCAACTTCGTCGAATATAAGGGTTTCTGGCTGGCCCATGAATATACCGGCCACGGCATGATCGAAGAATATTATGCCTGCCGGGAAAAGGCCGTGGTCATTGATCTATCTGCCTTGCGCAAGTTTGAAATCACCGGCCCCGACAGCGAAGCACTGATGCAATATTGCCTGACGCGCAATGTCAAAAAACTTGGCATCGGGCAGGTCGTCTATTCCGCGATGTGCTATCCGCATGGCGGGATGATTGATGACGGCACGTTGTTGCGTCTGGGGCAGGATAATTTCCGCTGGATTTGCGGTGATGATTACAGCGGTGTTTGGCTGCGTGAACAGGCCGAAAAACTTGGCCTGCATGTCCTGATCCGCTCATCAACCGATCAGATGCACAACATCGCCGTTCAGGGGCCCAAAAGCCGCGATATCCTGCGCGAAGTCATCTGGACCCCACCGCATCAGCCATCCATCGATGAAGTCGACTGGTTCAAATTCACCATCGGCCGGATCGGTGACGCCAAAGGCGCGCCTGTTGTCGTCTCCCGCACCGGCTACACCGGCGAACTTGGTTATGAAGTCTGGTGCCATCCCAAGGATGCCATTACCGTCTTTGACGCCATCTGGGCGGCAGGTAAACCACACGGCCTGACGCCGATGGGATTGGGAGCCCTTGATATGGTTCGGATCGAGGCCGGGTTGATCTTTGCCGATTATGAATTTTCCGATCAGACCGATCCGTTTGAAGCCGGGATCGGCTTTACCGTGCCGCTTAAATCAAAGGAAGATGACTTTATCGGTCGTGACGCCCTGATCCGGCGCAAGGAACATCCATCGCACAAACTGGTCGGGATCGAGATTGATGGCAATGTCACCGTCGGCCATGGTGATTGCGTTCATATCGGACGTGCGCAGATCGGTGTGATCACCAGTGCGGTGCGATCCCCTATTCTCGGCAAGAATATCGCACTGGCGCGGGTTGATATCGCGCACGCCGATATCGGCACCGAGGTCGAGATTGGCAAGCTTGACGGACATATGGTCCGCCTGCCCGCCATCATCACCGCCTTCCCGCATTATGATCCCAAAAAGGAAAAGCCGCGGTCCTGAATCCCGCGGCTTATAACCCCCAAAAGAAACCCCGCAGCCATGTCGACTGTGGGGGTGACTGCGAGTTTGGTTAAGGGAGACGGCGGACTTGCGCCCGCTTCTTTGAAAGTCCTGAAAGTCGGCTGCCTATTCGGCAGCCGTTTTCTTTTCAACCTGCAAATAGGCTTCAAGGCTGTCATCAAGTTCGTCCAGCCACGGCGTGTGATGGGCTGGTGACATATTGCCCGTCATCAGCGAGCGATAGGACTTGTTGCGATAGCCCATGATGTCGTCGGCCTTGTCATGTTCCCATTCCTCGAAGGTCTTGTTCACCCCTTCGATATCGAACATCGGATAGTCCGTCATTTCGATCAGATGGGCGGTGTAATCGCCCTGGAACCAGATCATGTCGTGATCGTCCTTAAGACCTTCTTCGCGATCACGCCAGGCTTTGCTGTCGGCCTTCATCTCGTCCTTGGCTGGCAAGGGAATGCGGCCCATGATCACATCACGGGCAAACCATGCCTGCGCGTCAAACATGTTGAAGGTATAGAACTGGTCCTGCATGCCAAGATACATCATCTTCGGATTTTCTTCCCAGACGACACCTTTATAAAGACCCAACGGCCACAGGCGGTTATCGGTCTTAAGACGCAGATCATCGGTCAGGAACGGGAAGTGATGCTGATAGCCGGTGCACAGAATAATCGCATCGACGTCGCGTGATGAACCATCCTTGAAATAGGCCTTATTGCCATCAACCTTGGTCAGAAGCGGGACCTCTGCCCAGTTATCGGGCCAGTCAAACCCGATCGGGTTGGTGCGGTGGCTTACCGTCACCGATTTGCAGCCATACTTATAGCATTGCGATCCGATATCCTCAGCCGAATAGGACGTGCCGATGATCAGGATATCCTTGCCCTTGAATTCCAGTGCGTCACGGAAATCATGGGCATGCAAAACACGCCCGCCAAAGGTGTCAAAACCCGGGAATTCCGGCACATTCGGGGTCGAGAAATGACCATTGGCAACAATGACATGATCAAATTCCCCGGTCGAAACCACATCATTTTTCAAATCATGCGCAGTCACCAAAAATGTTTGGCTTTCTTCATCAAACTCAACACTGCGCACCGGGGTTCTGAAACGCACCCACGGGCGGACATTCGCCTTTTCAACGCGGCCCTTGATGTAATCCCAAATCACCGCACGCGGCGGATAGGATGCGATGGGTTTGCCGAAATGCTCCTCAAACGTGTAATCGGCAAATTCCAGGCATTCCTTGGGCCCGTTCGACCACAGATAGCGATACATCGATCCGTGGATCGGTTCGCCATATTCATCAAGACCGGTGCGCCAGGTGTAGTTCCACAAACCACCCCAGTCTTCCTGACGTTCAAAACACACAATCTCGGGGATTTCGGCCCCTTTGGCGGCAGCAGATTGAAATGCACGCATCTGCGCCATGCCTGACGGACCGGCGCCAATAATTGCAACACGAAGTGTCATAGCCTTAAATCCCCAATAAAAGCGTTATGCCGTTTTTGCGTCTCCTCTGCCCGGCTTGTGCCGGTTCGTTCTTTGTTAATCGGGGAAGATCCCCGGTGACGTCGGCGCCCCGTCGTCAAATTGTGAAAGCCACTCGACCAGGATCGGGTGGTAACGTGACAGCCCCTTGTAATCGACAAGTTCGGGCCGCAAATCGCGCATGACACGATGCAGGCGACGCCCCCATTTCGGCTGGGTCACCACTTCGTTCATCGCCATCAAATATGTTCGGATCGGAAACAGGATCGCGTTGGATCGCGGCAAGCGCCAAAACGTCTGAAGCTCCACACGCAGATGGACCTTTTCACCGATATTTTCCGGTGTCACGGTCATGCGGTCCGGGCCCCATTTGGGATAATTTTCCGGGCTGGTATCGAGACGTGGATTGACCGTCAGCGTCCAGTTCAGGCGCCGGGATGGCTGCCCCTGTGGCAGGGTCAAAAGGAATTTCAGAGCGCGCTGGAACACTCCCAGTTCGTGGGCCAGCGGCACGGGCGCATGCCATTCAAAGAAATTCATGCCAATGTCGAAATCAAGCGACCAGTCAGCCTGTGCGGTGATGATCCCGGCATCCATCCAAAGGTTGCCATCGCGCTGATCAAGGATGGCGTGATCGCCTTGTACCTGGCGTCCGATATATTCCATCGGATGGCAGGGCAGTGTCGAACTGTCGCCAAAGGTAAAGGTATCGTCGATCTGAAGCGGCTTGTTGATCCAGTGCCAGCGATCGCCATCCATGGTCAGTTTGAACAGATCGGGATAGTCGCGCGCCTTGGATACCATCACCAGTTCAAGGAAGTCCCACCCCGCCGTTTCCATATGCGGCAGTGCCTGACACCGACCGGGGTCGTCTGCCAGAACAAGGGCGCGGTCCTTCATTTCCGCGACATAGTGTTCATCAACATCAAACGCATTTTCAAACGGGCTGCCGGCACGCGCAGCATGATGCGGTTCGATATTGGTCGAATACATGTATTCGTCTCCCGGGAACGGGAACGGAAAACGCGGGATGTTTGACGGACTGTTGGCGTAGGTGAAATCACCGCGGAAGCTCTCGTCCTTAAACTGGATGGTCATGACTGAAATCCCCCTTACAGATCAAGTTCAAGGCGTTTGCCACGGAACCGCGAAACACAGGGCATGATCCGTTGCTTTGCCGCGCGCTGTTCTTCATCAAGCCAGTGGTCGTTGTGCATGATCTCGCCGTCGCAGGCGACAACCACCGTTTCGCATTGACCACACGCCCCGCCCCGGCACATGCAATTGATCGGGGTTCCGGATGCCTCGACTGCCTCAAGCAGGCTTTGTTCCGCACCCACGGTGATATCAATCCCGGCCTTGGCCAGATGCACTTCAAAGGGCTCGCCAACCGGCGGGGCCAGAAAGTGTTCGAAATGAACGTGTGCGGCAGGCCAGCCAAGACTTGTGGCGGTTTCGACCACCCGTTCGATCATGCCCTTTGGGCCGCAGACATAGACATGCGTGCCAAGGGGCTGATTGGATAAAAGCGTTTCCAAATCAACGCTCTCGCCCTGATCATCACAATAGCACGACACGTGATCGCCAAAACGATCGGCAAGGCTGTCCATATAGGCCGCCTGTGATACTGAACGCGCGGCATAGTGCAGTTCAAACGGCACGCCGAGCTTATCGGCCTGGGCCATTTGTGCGATAAACGGCGTGATCCCAATGCCGCCCGCAATCATCAGGTGCTTTCGCGCCCGCAGATCCAGCGCAAACAGATTGACCGGGGCAGAGATTTTCATCTGCATGCCAGGTCGCACCTGCTCATGCATGAATTTCGATCCACCGCGCCCGGTATCGTCACGGCGCACCGAAATCGCATACTGATCGCGCTCGAACGGGGAACTCATCAGCGAATAGGGATTTTTGCGTTTCGTGCCGTCATCAAGCATCTCGACAACGATATGCGCCCCACCCGAAAAGGCGGGCAGTTCATCACCATTCACATGCTTGAATTCAAACCGTTTGATGATCGGGTTGACCTCGACCACGTTGCTGACAACCACCGGAATCAAATGATCGGACGCACTCATTTGAACACCTCCTTGATTTCGATTTCTTCAGACGGGTCTTCGGCATTGATGCAAACTCCCTGAAACGCCGCCAGACGACGGGAATAGTGATCACGCACGAGCAACAGTAAATCGCAAGACGGACATTTGACCGGCTGAGTGGTGACGTCCTCGATCATGGTTTTGCAGTGAACACACTGAACGCGACGCGCCAGACTGCCGCGATGCTCACATTGCACGGCGGTATGATCCAGCCCACATGCCTCCCCCTTGGCAACGCCCTGCCCGACCAGCCCTTCGGTCCCGGCAAGATAAAGCTGGCTGCCCATCTTGGCGTCTGACAGCCATTCACCAAGCTTGGCGACGGCTTCGTCAATAGTCGGGAAATGTTCGAACCGCTTGGCACCCAGCGCATAAAGCGATGTAATCAGGGCGGCTTCACCCGGGGTCGGCACATAAAGGATATGTACCTTTTCCATCATGTCGCGCGGCAGTTCCTGCACGACCCGGATAACGCATTCGGCACCGGATGCATCGGCCAGAAAATAATGTGCCAGACCGGGCACGATTTTTAACGTGCCATAGGTCGGACGGGAAAGAATGCTCTCTTCGATAAGACTCTCAGACATGGTAGCGGGTCCCATTCTGTCAGAAACCAAGGGATCAGGCGGTTGATCCGGGGGCCTCTGACAGCCCCCGGTCATTTGGCTTAACCCTTGGCTGTTCTTTTCAATTTTTTGGGGTCGTCAAATGGCATGGTATGGGCCATTCCGCCGAGCATGCCTTTTTCACCCGTCACTTCAAGCCGCACACCTTGTTCGGCGCAATCAACCGCCAGACGGGCAATCGCCATGGTCTGATCCTTAAGCGGTGAATACATCGCACAGGTCACGACACCGACCTTGGCCCCGTCCTTGAACACTTCGGCCCCTTCGGCCGGGACTTCCTTGCCATCAAACAGGATGCCAAAGATCTTGAAGCGTTCCTTGCCTTTCAGACGATAATGTTCCTCGGCACCACGGAAGCCGGTCTTGCCCGGGCTGACGGTGAAATCAAGGCCAAGCTCCCACAGGGTATCGCCCGGTCCTTCGTTTTCGAACGGGTACATCTGCGAGTTATCATAGGGATAAAACAGCAGGTAGCTTTCAACACGCAGCATATCAAGCGTGGTAAAGCGGGTCGGGATGATGCCCATATCCTTGCCCTCGGCAACGATGCGATCCCAGATCATCCCGGCATCCTGACCACGACAGAAAATCTCATAGCCGCGTTCACCGGTATAGCCGGTGCGCGAAATCATCACGGGCGCGCCAAACAACTGCGTCTGCGTATGATGGAAATAGGGCAGATCGCGAATACCCGGTACATATTCCGCCAGATAATCGACCGCAAGCGGCCCTTGCAGCGATAAATCATGAAGGTTGTCATCAAAACGAACCGACACATCACGGCCCATGGCGGCCTTGGTCAGTTCTTCATGCCCGGTGCCCGATCCGTGCACCACCATCCATGAATTCGGCCCCATGCGATAAATCACGCAATCATC
>NZ_DCAO01000091.1:3503-20395 GCF_002311515.1 Thalassospira sp. UBA1131 | reverse complement strand
CGCGTGGTGGCATAGTCGATCACGTGGGATGCATGCGCGCCGGTGATATGAACCTTTTTCAGGCCTGAAACATCCATGATCCCGGCCTTGGCGCGGATCGCGATATATTCCTCGTCCCAATCCTTGTCATAGGTCCAGGCGGTGCCCATCCCGCTCCAGTCTTCAAGATTGGAACCAAGCGCGCGATGCCGATCGGCAAGGGCTGAAAATCTCCAGCTTGCAGTCATAGTGATGGCCTCCTGATATGATTGCCTTTGCGCACAATCAGCGCGCTATTATCGGCTTATTTTGTTCCATATTTTGGCGGCATCTTGTTCGCGAACGCAATAATTATTTTTCATATTATTCAATTTTTATTCCTTAAAGGCTATTTTCTACGGCATTGCAGCAACTTCCATCCCCACCTCTCATATCGCCTTTGCGGAAATTTATTTTCCCTGGAGTTGATAAATATTTCCTGCCAGTGTAAGTCATGCCTATGGCGTATGGCCGACCAATAAGGGTAAAAGCCCGGGCACATACGACCGATAAAAAAGCAGGCCGCATCAAGTGGCCGTTCGAGGAAACCAGAAACGAGCGGACCCGCACCGGGACAAAACCGGTGACGGAGGACAAGCCAGCATGGCAAATAGCAAAACAACACAAGCACCGCAGACCACCGCCAATAGCGAGCAAGGATCAGGCATGGACACCAAGAGCAAACCCGCCGCCCTCACCCAGGACCCGCACGCGCTTCGTGAACCCAAGGAAAACAATCTCGAAATTGCCATCGGCCATGAAGTCCGAGCGCTCCGCAAGAAGCTGGGCATCACGATTTCCGATCTGGCGTCCGCAACCGGGATTTCGATGGGGATGCTTTCCAAGATCGAAAACGGCGTGACCTCGCCGTCGCTGACCTCGCTTCAGGCACTGGCAAGTGCACTGGGTGTGCCGGTGACCGATTTCTTCCGTCGTTATGAAGAACCGCGCAATGCGGTGTTCGTGAAATCCGGCGAAGGTGTTGCGATTGAACGCCGCGGCACGCGCGCAGGCCATGAATATAACCTGCTGGGTCATATAGATAACAACACCAGTGGTGTGGTGGTCGAACCCTATTTGCTAACCTTGACCAAGGAGTCGAGCAGCTTCCCCGCCTTCCAGCATGAAGGCATGGAATTCATCTATATGCTTGAGGGTGAAGTCCGTTACCGTCATGGCGATCAGCTTTACTACATGAAAGAAGGCGACAGCCTGTTCTTTGATGCCGATGCCCGCCACGGACCGGAAGAACTTCTTTCATTTCCAATACGTTACCTATCGATCATCTGCTATCCCGCCCGGGGATAAGCATTCACTCCGGTGAAAACATCAATTCACTGAGAAGAAATTTTTATTCTTCATAGTTGATTCCGCATTCGCGAACAGGTAGTCTCCGTTTCAGAAACAGAATGGAGACTGTCCTGCCATGTGCGGCATTGTTGGTTTATTCCTTAAAGATAAAAGTCTGGAACCACAGCTCGGCGCGTTGTTGTCTGAAATGCTGGTGACCATGACCGACCGTGGCCCCGATAGTGCGGGCATCGCAATTTATGGCGCAGATCAGAATGATCTGGTCAAACTCACGATCCAGTCTCCGGAACCGGAAACAGATTTTGCCGGCCTGACCGAAGACCTGCGCAAAGCCGGGATCAAGAACGCATCCATCCTGCCCAAAAACACCCATGCGGTGATTACGGTTTCAAGCGATCAGATCGATGCAACCCGAAGCGCACTTGAAGACCTTCGTCCGAATGTCCGCGTCATGGGGACGGGTACGGCGATGGAAATTTACAAGGAAGTTGGCCTGCCCAAGGACGTGCTTGAACGCTTCAAGATTTCCGACATGAGTGGCACTCACGGGATCGGCCATACCCGCATGGCGACCGAAAGTGCGGTGACCACCCTTGGCGCCCACCCGTTTTCGACCGGTTCGGACCAATGCCTTGTGCATAACGGTTCGCTGTCGAACCACAACAACCTTCGCCGTGAACTGACCCGCGAAGGCATTCGCCTTGAAACCCAGAACGATTCAGAGGTCGCGGCCGCCTATCTGACCGGCGAAATGGCCAAGGGCAAAAACCTGGGCGAAGCCCTGACCAGTGCGCTTGATGACCTTGATGGCTTCTTCACCTTTGTGGTTGGCACCAAATCGGGCTTTGGCGTTGTCCGCGACCCGATTGCCTGCAAACCGGCCGTGATGGCGGAAACCGATGCCTATGTCGCATTCGGGTCCGAATATCGCGCACTGGTCAACCTGCCGGGCATTGAAGACGCCCGCGTCTGGGAGCCGGAACCGGCCACGGTTTATTTCTGGGAACACTGATTAACACGAACCCTGTCGGCTGCTGCCACGTGCGCGCCGACCTGACTGCAAAAACTCTGCAGTCCTATGAGGAAGGAACACACATGCCAGTGTTTGATCTTGCAACCACCGAACTGCGCGCGCTCAATCAGGCGCTTCATGCGCTTGATAAAAGTGGTGTGCCTGAGGATTTCGAAATCACCAATCCGCGCGGCGCACATGCCGTGGCTGTCGGCATCGACGCACCGGTCAATGTCACCATCAATGGCAGCGTCGGTTATTACTGTGCGGGCATGAACGAACAGGCCACCGTCACGGTCAATGGCAATGCCGGTCCGGGTGTGGCTGAAAACATGATGTCGGGCAAAGTCGTGATCAAAGGCGATGCCAGCCAGTATGCCGGGGCCACCGCCCATGGCGGTTTGCTGGTGATCGAAGGCAATGCGTCGTCACGCTGCGGCATTTCGATGAAAGGTGTCGATATCGTCGTCAAAGGCAATATCGGCCATATGTCGGCCTTCATGGCGCAGTCGGGCAACCTTGTTGTTCTGGGCGATGCTGGTGATGCGCTGGGTGATTCACTTTATGAAGCGCGCCTTTTTGTGCGCGGCACGGTCAAAAGCCTCGGTGCCGATTGCGAGAAAAAGGAAATGCGGGCCGAACATATCGAGCTTCTGACCAGGCTTCTTGCAGATGCAGGCATCACGGATGTGAAGCCCGAGGAATTCACGCGGTATGGCTCGGCCAGGACGCTTTACAACTTCAGTGTCGATAATTTCGACGCCTATTGATGCGGCACGCTGAACGCCGCGCGGATCCAAAATCCGAGCGCGTCAGCCCAAAGACAGGATCTGACCATGACCTACAAAAATCCCGTTACGACGCCGCGTAAATCGGCAACATTTGATGATTATACCCTTTCGGAAATCCGGCGTGCTGCCGCGACAGGCATTTACGACATCCGCGGTGGTGGTGCGAAACGACGGGTCCCGCATTTTGATGACTTGCTGTTCCTTGGCGCATCCATGTCGCGCTATCCGCTGGAAGGATACCGCGAGAAATGCGAAACCGCCGTCACGCTCGGCACCCGTTTTGCCAAGAAACCGATTGAGCTTAAAATTCCGATCACCATTGCCGGTATGAGCTTTGGCTCCCTGTCCGGTCCGGCCAAGGAAGCCCTTGGACGCGGCGCATCGGCGGCAGGCACGTCGACCACCACGGGCGATGGTGGCATGACTGAGGAAGAGCGCGGTCATTCGACCCAACTTGTTTATCAATACCTGCCGTCACGTTACGGCATGAACCCGCGCGATCTGAAACGCGCCGATGCGATTGAAATCGTTATTGGTCAGGGTGCAAAACCGGGCGGCGGCGGCATGTTGCTGGGTCAGAAGATCTCTGACCGCGTGGCTGAAATGCGCAACCTGCCAATGGGCATTGATCAACGGTCCGCTTGCCGTCATCCGGATTGGACCGGCCCGGACGATCTTGAGATCAAAATTCAGGAAATCCGCGAAATCACCGACTGGGAAAAGCCGATCTTCATCAAGGTCGGTGGCGCACGCCCCTATTATGACGTTGCCCTTGCAGTCAAGGCCGGTGCCGATGTCATCGTGCTGGATGGCATGCAGGGTGGCACAGCCGCGACCCAGGAAGTCTTTATCGAACATGTCGGTCAGCCGACCCTTGCCTGCATCCGCCCGGCGGTAAAAGCATTGCAAGACATGGGCATGCACCGCAAAGTACAGCTGATCGTTTCGGGCGGTATCCGAAATGGTGCCGACGTTGCCAAGGCGCTTGCCCTTGGTGCGGATGCGGTTTCCATCGGGACCGCCGCCCTTGTCGCCATCGGTGACAACGACCCGAAATGGGAAGCAGAATATAACGAACTTGGCACCACGGCTGGTGCCTATGATGACTGGCATGAAGGTCGTGATCCCGCAGGCATCACGACACAGGATGCCGACCTGATGAAACGGGTTGACCCGATTGCCGCCGGGCGGCGACTGGCCAACTATCTGAAGGTCATGACCCTTGAAGCGCAAACCATTGCGCGCGCCTGCGGCAAAAATCATGTGCACAACCTCGAACCCGAGGATCTCTGCGCACTGAATATCGAAGCGGCCGCCATGGCTGGTGTACCGCTTGCCGGAACCAACTGGGTTCCGGGTCAGGGAGGATTCTAGAACAGCTAACCTACCACCGGACCGGGTGCGCCCCAAGGCGTGCCCGGGAAACCGATGGTTATTGATAAAATTCGTCAGGGGACTTCGATGACCAAGGATCTATCAGCCTTTGCCCGGGAACGCGGCATCAAATACTTCATGATCAGCTTTACCGACCTGTTTGGCGGTCAGCGCGCCAAACTTGTCCCGACCCAGGCAATTGCCGACATGCAGGAAGAAGGTGCCGGTTTTGCAGGTTTCGCCACCTGGCTTGACCTGAGCCCGGCGCACCCCGACATGTTCGCCATTCCTGATCCTAGCTCTGTCATCCAGTTGCCCTGGAAACCGGAAGTCGCCTGGGTTGCCGCCGATTGCATCATGGAAGGCACACCGGTCGAACAGGCCCCGCGCAACGTTTTGAAAGCACAGATCGCCAAGGCGGCCGAACTTGGCCTCAATGTCAAAACCGGGGTCGAGGCGGAATTTTTCCTTGTCACCACCGATGGATCGGAAATTTCTGATCCGGCCGATACGGCGGAAAAACCCTGTTACGACCAACAAGCCGTCATGCGCCGTTATGACGTGATTGCCGAGATTTGCGATTACATGCTTGAACTCGGCTGGGGTGCGTATCAGAACGACCATGAAGACGCCAATGGCCAGTTTGAAATGAACTGGGAATTCGATGACGCGCTTAAAACCGCCGACAAGCATTCCTTCTTCAAGTTTATGGTCAAATCAATTGCCGAAAAGCACGGCCTTCGCGCAACCTTCATGCCCAAGCCCTTCCCGGGCCTGACCGGCAATGGCTGCCACTGCCACGTATCAGTCTGGGATAATGATGGTGCCAATGCCTTTGCCGATAATGACATGCCATTTGGTCTGTCGGCCAAGGGCAAACATTTCCTTGGCGGCATCATGAAGCATGCCTCTGCCATGGCGGTGATCACCAACCCGACGGTCAATTCCTATAAACGTATCAATGCGCCGCGCACCATGTCGGGCGCGACCTGGGCACCGAACACGGTGACCTGGACGGGCAACAACCGCACGCACATGGTCCGCGTTCCGGGGCCGGGGCGTTTTGAACTGCGTCTGCCGGACGGGGCGACCAACCCGTATCTTCTTCAGGCCGTGATCATCGCGGCCGGCCTTGATGGCATGGCAACCAATGCCGATCCGGGACCGCATTACGATATCGACATGTACAAGGAAGGGCATTCGATCAAGGATGCACCGCATCTGCCACTGAACCTGCTCGATGCCCTGCGTGAAATGGGCTCTAACGAAGAGCTCCAGCTTGCGATGGGCAAGGAATTCTCAAGTGCCTATCTCAAACTTAAACAAACCGAGTGGAATTCTTACGTTTCGCACTTTTCCCGCTGGGAACGTGAGAACACACTTGATATTTAATGCTTCTGCCCGGCCTTATCTCATTCCCCGATGGACGGGGCCGGGCAATTTTTGATTATTCCAAACGAGAAAGCCAGACGCGATGAAAAGCTACGTTCTGACTGTTTCCTGCGATTCTCAGCGCGGGGTGGTTGCTGCTATTTCGACCTATTTGGCAGATAACGGCTGCAACATTACCGATAGCTCCCAGTTTGACGACCAAGAAACCGGCTTGTTCTTTATGCGGGTTGCCTTCGTCAGCGAGGAAGGTGTTGATCAGGAAACCCTGATCGCAGGCTTTGAGGGTCCGGCAGCAGAACTTGGCATGAAGTACGAAATCCATGACAGCTCCGAGAAGATGAAGGTTCTTCTGATGGTGTCGCGGTTTGGTCATTGCCTGAACGATCTGCTGTATCGTTGGAAAATCGGGGCGCTTCCGATTGATATCGTTGGCGTGGTGTCAAACCATCTTGATTATCAGAAGGTTGTCGTTAATCACGATATTCCCTTCCACCACATCCCGGTCACCAAGGAAAACAAGCCCGAAGCCGAGAAAAAGCTTCTTGATGTTGTTTCTGACTATAATGTCGAACTGATCGTTCTGGCCCGCTACATGCAGGTCCTCTCAGACAGCCTGTGCAAGAAAATGAGTGGCAAGATCATCAATATCCACCATTCCTTCCTGCCAAGCTTCAAGGGCGCTAACCCTTATCAACAGGCCTATGTGCGCGGGGTCAAACTGATTGGCGCAACCGCGCATTATGTCACCGCTGACCTTGATGAAGGTCCGATCATCGAACAGGACATTGCGCGCATTACCCACGCCCAGAACTCGGCCGATTATGTGTCGATTGGCCGCGATGTCGAAAGCCAGGTTCTGGCGCGTGCGGTCCACGCCCATATCCACCACCGTTCGTTCATCAACGGCAACCGCACCATCGTCTTCCCGCCAAGCCCGGGAAGCTACGCATCGGAGCGGATGGGCTAAGCCCAGCACGTGCGACAATCAAAAACGCCCCGGCCAATACGGCACGGGGCGTTTTGCATTTTGGTGTGTTAAAGCATGTTGCATTTAATCTGCTCCATTATGTTTGTTTTTGGCGTGCCGTTTGGCAAGGCACAGCGTGCAGAGCGATGCGGCGCATCGGTCAAACGGTGTAACGCCGCAAAACGCCGCCAAAAACAAACCCTTCGGGCCGAGATAACCTTCCGCCCCGCAGCGTCAAGACCCTTGAACGTAGCCCCGCTACGTTCTGCAGCCCTTTCCTCGCCGGACAGAAGGTTATCTCCGGCAAAATGGGGCAGATTAAATGCAACATGCTTTAAACCCTTGTGGCTTAACGCCAGGATTTGGTTGCGCGACGATCAACAGCACGGGGCACGATACCGCGTGCGGCATTGCCAATCCCGTCAAGCACGTTGCTTGCGGCAATATCGCACTGGCGATCGGCCATGCGCTTGAACCGTGCATCAAAGACCGGCTTGCGATCTGCAATGTCGCGGGGATCGGATGCGACCTCTTCCCCACGTTTGAATGTCTCGGGATCGAGCCAATCCAACGTTAGCCCTGTCAGATCAAGACGCAGCACATCGCCATCCTTAAGATAGCCGATTGCACCACCTGTAAAGGCCTCCGGCACCATATGACCGATACAGGCGCCCTTGGTCACCCCGGAATACCGCCCATCGGTGATCAGCATGGATGATGCTTCGAGAATGCGGTGATGGCGCAAGTTCTGCGACGGCGAAAACATTTCCGGCATGCCATAGGCTTCCGGCCCCTGCCCACCGATGACAAACGCAAAGGACAGATGCCCCTGTTCGAACATGTCCTTTGGCGCATCCATATCGACACGGTTTCCGCCATTGCGGCGCACGACTGCGGCAATCAATTCTTCATCAACACCATCGGTTTCAATCAGGCGTGTAATCAAATCGGGCGAGGCAAAGTCGGCATTACAGACATGTTCATTTTCGTAATAGCGCACGATGAAAACATGATCATCAAAGTGCGACAATAATCGGTCGCTCATACCCGATGTCTTGACCGCGCAGTTTTCAAAGAAACTGCCGGTGATGACATCAACGCCGGAACGCTGCCTGACCGGGTTGGCACGAATGACCGATGCATCGCCCAACGACAGATCAACCGGATTTTCAAGATTGGCGATGCGTTCTGCCCAGGTTTTTCCAAGGATGGTCGGCGCATCAAGATCCATCGCCACGCCAAGATCGGCCAGAATGCGATAGATGCTTTCCATACCGCGGTTTTTGCCTTCGGCCATTTGCTGAGCCAAGACAAAAGTGTCGCGGTTTTCCGTCAGGCTGTGGGCGAAAATTTCCGGCACCGGGGTTTTGGTGCGCACATCCTGATAATCATCAATCGAGATATCAAAACCGGCATAGCGCATCATGAATGGCAAATGCAAAAGCATGTTGCTGCTCGATCCGGTCGCATTATGAACACGCACGAAATTGGCAAAGTTCGCCTTCAGCAAATTGCCAATCGCATATTCCGGCTTGTTGAGAACACCAAACAGGGCATCGATCCCGGCTGCCACGGCCTCGAACGGCGGGACATCGGTCAGCAATTCCAGTTCCGGAGGGGTCAGGCCGAAGGCAGCCAACATGGTGCGTGATGAATTACCTGTGCCGTTAAAGGCACAAATGCCACCTTTGGAATCACAGGTCGCTGTTGCCAGCTCATCGAGAACCCGACGTTCAAGCGCCCCGTCGATAATCCCCAGAAGCCGGGCACGTTCGAGCAAACCTGCAAACGCCTCGTCCGAGGTGCATTGCAGGATATAGCGCATGTTTTCGCGGATATCGGCACCAAGATCATCATGCCCGGCGGCATCGGAGTCAGCGGCGATTTTATCAAGCAAACGACGCGTGCCTTCGGGAATTTCGCCGCCTTTAAGAACATGGGACGGTGCAAACACAGCCCAGACCGGCGCCTGATCGCCACGCCAGGCTCGTGCATGATCAGCCGCGGCCAGACCGGCCACCACAGCGGCAGGTGATTTATCACAGCCGGCAATCACATAGGCCGCGTGATAACTGTGGCCTTCAAAGGTGATATTTACCGCCGCCGCCGTATGGTTGCGCGATGCCAGTGAATAGCTTTGCCCGATATTGTTTTGCGCCGTGCCATCGCAAATCACCGGTACATGGAACAGGAACGGAACCCCGCCCATTTCCCAAATGCGCAGGGCTGCCATCAGCGCCTGCGGACGATCCAGAAGATGGGCCGGATGATCCGGCGCACCAGCAATGATTGCAATGCGCGGGCGGTTTTCCACCAGACGCCCGACCACGTCCTTGATTTCGGGAACGGCAAATTTGCGACCACTGGCAACAACCGGGTTTTCGTTCACAGCATCGCGCAGCAACCGCACCACTGTGATTGGCTGGTTGGCGAGACCCTGAATGCAGTCGCGATACGGGTTGGCTTTTTCATCGATGATGATTGGCTGATCAGAGAGATTTGCAGGCGACATATACTGTTTTTTCCAAGTTCGAGCAGTGGTCTCGGGGCGAGCAGCGGTCTTGGCACCCGTCGAAACACACGATCAGACGATGCCGCCATCCACGATGAAGTTCTGTGATGAACAGGCCGACGAAACATCAGATGCCAGGAAAAGAACCATCTGTGCAACATCATCCCCCACCAGCCGGCGTTTGACGCATTGCTGCTCCTGAATGCGTTCTTCATCCTCGGGAGAAATCCAAAGATCAAGCTGGCGCTGTGTCATGATGCAGCCCGGCGTCACCGCATTAACGCGAATGCCATATTCCCCCCAGTCCCGGGCAAGCGCGCGTGTCAGTCCGATAATACCGGCCTTTGCGGTCTCGTACGTTACCAGATCCGGCAGGCCCATCATATAACTCACAGAACTGAAATTGATAATACTTCCGCACCGTTTTTCCTTCATCCCCGGTGCGACTGCCTGGGCACAAAAGAAATGATGGTTCATGTTCACATCCAGGCCATCACGCCACTTGTCAGGACTGATATCTTCGGGCGAATGTCGATCATCGCGCGCCGCATTGTTTACCAGAACGTCAATCGGGCCAATCGCAACCGACATGTCGCGAACCGCATCGGAAATGGATGATTGGTTGCGCAAATCAAGCGATTTGTAGACCGGGGTTACGCCGTGCTCTTCCTTAATGGAGGCGATCAGTTTTTGCGCGGCGGCATCATCGATATCGAAGAACCCGACCCGCGCCCCCTGCGCACAGAATGCGCGCACGATCGAGGCGCCAATCCCGGATGCACCGCCGGTTACAAGCACGGATTTACCGTCAATGTCGTGATAACTCGCTGTCATAACGTTCCCTGTCTCTTTTCATATTATTTTAGGTGAATAAATTAATTGCTGCAGCGCACCACACTATAAACACCGCCAATTCAACCCTTAATCGCAAACTGCGATATAAAAATGCGTGAAAAGCGATGAATTTAATTTATTCACTAAAAAATATTTGACAGGACGCCTTCTTCACGTCAACATTTTTTCGATAACAAAAATAAATGTCACCAGAAGACACATTTATTCAGGGAAGAAACCGATGAAAAAACTCCTATCAACGGCCATGTTGGCCGGAACCGTTCTGCTGTCTGCAAATGCCTTTGCTGCTGATCTGACTGTTGGCGTCAGCTGGTCGAACTTCCAGGAAGAACGCTGGAAAACCGATGAAGCCGCAATCAAGGCTGCTCTGGATGCTGCGGGGGCTGAGTACATCAGCGCAGATGCCCAAAGCAATCCATCCAAACAGCTTTCCGATATCGAAAGCCTGATCGCACGTGGTGCCGATGCCCTGATCGTCCTGGCACAGGACTCAGCATCAATTGGCCCTGCTGTCGAAAAGGCCCTGAACGAAGGCATTCCGGTCGTTGGCTATGACCGCCTGATCGAAGACTCGAACGCCTATTACATTACGTTCAACAACAAGGAAGTTGGTCGCCTTCAGGCCGAGGCCGTTTTTGCCGAGCAACCGAAAGGCAACTACGTCTTCATCAAAGGCGCACCGACCGACCCGAACGCAAACATTCTGCACGAAGGACAGCTTGAAATCCTGCAGAAGGCAATTGACGCGGGCGACATCAAGGTTGTTGGCGAAGCCTATACCGACAGCTGGCAGCCAGCGATTGCGCAGCGGAACATGGAACAGTTCCTGACCGCTGCGGACAACAAGGTTGATGCCGTTGTCGCATCCAATGATGGCACCGCCGGTGGTGTTGTTGCAGCACTGTCTGCACAGGGCATGCAAGGCATTCCTGTATCGGGCCAGGATGGCGATCATGCCGCACTGAACCGTGTTGCACTTGGCACCCAGACAGTTTCGGTCTGGAAAGATGCGCGCCTTCTTGGCAAACGCGCGGCTGAAATCGCCGTTGAACTTGCCAAGGGCACCAAGCTTGGTGACGTGGACGGCACCGAAGATTGGCAAAGCCCGAATGGTGTAACCATGAAGTCTTACTTCCTGGATCCGGTTGCGATCACCCAGAACAAACTTGATCTGGTGATTGATGCGGGCTGGGTGTCCAAAGACGTGGTTTGCCAGGGCGTGACCAACAGCAATGTCGCGGCCTGCAACTAGGCCAGCCTGTTTTCTCCGACCTTGCATAAACCCGGGGCCGACTGCATTTCACATATCGTGCAGATATCGCAGTTCGGCCCCGCTGCTTTACGAGCTTTTTCATGTCACGACTACTTTCGAAAATGGAAGTCGACCGTCGTCTGGTTGGCCTCGCTGTTGTCCTGCTGATCATCTGGGTGGGTTTTGACATTGCCTCGGGCGGTCGCTTTATCACGCCCCGAAACATCTTTAACCTGTCGGTTCAGACGGCCTCTGTGGCGGTGATGGCATGCGGCATGGTTCTGATCATTGTCACCCGTCATATCGACCTTTCGGTTGGGGCGGTCCTGGGTGTTCTCGCCATGATCATGGGGGTCGTTCAGACCGATTTCCTGCCACAGTTTCTTGATTACAACCATCCCCTGACCTGGGTGCTGACGCTTCTGGTTGGCATTGTCGTTGGTGCCCTGATCGGCTCCATTCAAGGGGTTGCAGTTGGTTACCTTGGCGTCCCGGCATTTATCGTGACACTTGGCGGGCTTTTGGTCTGGCGCGGATCTGCATGGTGGGTCACACAAGGGCGCACCGTTGCCCCGCTTGATCAGAATTACATTCTGCTGGGCGGTGGCATCGAAGGAACGATTGGCGCCACCTGGAGCTGGATCGTTGCCTTGATCGGTATTCTTGCGATCATTTACGCCGCGATCATGGAACGCCGCCGTCGCCTGTCCTTCGAATTTCCGGTCAAACCAATCTGGGCCGAATATACCAACACGATTATCAAGGCCGGTTTGGTGCTGATTGTTGTCGCGACACTGAATGCCTATCACCTGCCTACACGTGCGGCAGAACGCCTTTTGGAAAACAAGGGCATTCCGGTCACGCCAGAAAATCTTGAAATTGCGCATGGTATTCCGATCCCGCTTCTGATTGTTGCACTTGTCGCGATCATCCTGACCATCGCGGTCAAACGCTCCCGTTTCGGGCGCTATGTCTTTGCCATTGGTGGCAACCCGCAGGCCGCCGAACTGGCCGGGATCAACGTCAAACGCATGACGGTGGCCGTATTTGCCCTGATGGGCGTCCTTTGTGCGATCAGTGCCGCCATTTCATCGGCCCGCCTGCAGTCGGCAGGCAACGATTTGGGCACGCTTGACGAACTGCGCGTGATTGCCGCCGTGGTCATTGGCGGCACGTCGCTTGCCGGTGGACTTGGCACGATCTATGGCGCGCTGATCGGGGCGCTGGTGATGCAAAGCCTGCAAAGCGGCATGGCGCTTTTGGGGGTTGATACCTCGTTACAAAGCATCGTCATCGGCCTGGTTCTTGTCGTCGCCGTCTTTAGTGACAAGTATTTCCATCGCCGTTACAGCGACCCGACCGCGTAAGGAGACCCGTGATGACTGATCCAAACATGACCAAAGATCCGCTGGTCGAAATGCAAGATATCCATATCAGCTTTGGCGGGGTGAAGGCCGTTGACGGTGTATCAATTGATCTTTATCCCGGCGAAGTGGTTGGCGTTTTGGGCCATAACGGTGCGGGCAAATCAACGCTGATCAAAATTCTTTCCGGTGCCTATCAGGCCGACACCGGCAAGATCATTGTCGATGGCAAGGAAGCCAAGATCGAGAACGCGCGCGATGCACGCGACAACAATATCGAAACGATCTATCAGAACCTTGCACTTGCCGACAATCTGGACGCGGCCCAGAACCTGTTTCTGGGACGTGAAATCACCGACAAGTTCGGGTTTCTTGATGATGCCGCCATGGAGCACAAGGCGCGCGAGGTTCTTCATCGCCTGAACCCGAATTTCAAAAAGTTCACATCCCCCGTATCGGCCCTTTCGGGCGGGCAGCGCCAGTCGGTCGCCATTGCACGTGCCTTGTTGTTTGAGGCACGCGTACTGATCATGGATGAACCCTGTGCGGCCCTTGGTGTTCATGAAACAAAGATGGTCGGCGAACTGATTGACCAATTAAAGCGTGACGGTTTGGGTATTTTGTTGATTAGCCACGATCTTCATGATGTGTTTGACCTTTCTGACCGGTTGCATGTCATGAAGAACGGAAAACTGGTTGGCAGCGTTAGAACCGAAGATGTCACACATGACGACGTACTTGGGATGATCATTCTGGGCAAAATGCCCGAGCACCTTCTGCATTTGGCTGGCCCCGGCGCGACCAATGCAACGGGTGCCGTGAATGGCACCACCCACAGATAAACAAGCGAGACACCGAGATGACCACAGGCTTCCCCATCAACGCCCAAGACATCCTGCCCGATGACGCAAGTAATGCCGTCCTGATCGGGCGCATCTGGGACCCGCGCGTTTCCGGACCAACACCGGTGCTTCTTGATGGTGAAACGCTGCGCGATATCAGCAGTGTCGCACCGACCGTCAGCGAAATCCTTGAACTTGATGACGTTCTGGCAAAGCTTTCAAACCCGGCAAGCTTCCCGACTGTCGCTACCCTCAGTGATATTCTGGACCAGTCCCGTCCGGGGGCCGATGAAAACACCCCGCACCTTCTGTCCCCCAATGATCTGCAGGCAATCAAGGCAAGTGGCGTGACCTTTGTTGCAAGCCTTCTTGAACGCGTGATCGAGGAACAGGCGCGCGGTGACTCAAGCAAAGCCGATCAGATCCGTACCGAAATCACCGGCATTATCGGTGATGACCTCTCACAGATCGAACCGGGTTCGCAAAAGGCCGCCGATATCAAGACCGTGCTGCTCGAAAAGGGCGCCTGGTCGCAATATCTTGAAGTCGGCATCGGTCCGGATGCGGAAATCTTTACCAAGGCGCCGGTCATGTCAGCTGTCGGGCATGGTGCGCATGTCGGCCTGCATCCGATTTCAACCTGGAACAACCCGGAACCCGAAGTGGTTCTGACCGTGACATCAAAGGGCAAGATCGTTGGTGCCACACTTGGCAACGACGTCAACCTGCGCGATGTCGAAGGGCGCTCTGCCCTGTTGCTTGGTAAGGCAAAGGACAATAACGCATCCTGTGCGATTGGCCCGTTCATCCGCCTGTTTGACGGCAAGTTCACGCTGGAAAATGTCAAATCGGCCGATATCGCCATGGCCGTCGACGGACCCGAGGGCTATCACCTCGATGCGGTCAGCTCCATGAGCCAGATCAGCCGCACACCCGAAAGCCTTGTTTCACAGGCGATAGGCAAACATCATCAATATCCGGATGGCATCATGCTGTTTCTGGGAACGATGTTTGCGCCGACCGATGACCGGGGTGGTGCGGGCAAAGGCTTTACCCATGAAATGGGCGACCTTGTCAGCATCTCGACGCCAAGCCTTGGCAAACTGGTCAATCAGGTCGACCGATCAGATGCCATTAAACCCTGGACGTTCGGGATCAGCGCGTTGATGAACAACCTTGCACGTCGCGGATTGCTCTGACCGCTCGCACATATAAATTGCCCGAACGGGCATATTAACAAGGATACTGATCAACCACATGATGCGCCGTACAGAAAGCGAAACACCGCGCCAGCCCTCCCAGACGGCGATCTTGCGCTATCTGCGCATGCATGGCCCTGCTGCGCGCATTGATATCGGTACGGCAACTGGACTAAGCCCTGCGACTGTCACGTCGCTAACCGCCGACTTGATGGCGCAGGGTTTGGTAAAGGAAAGCGAAGGCAGTAACAATAACGGCACCGCGAACGGAACCGGGAATGGCACCACGCGTGGCCGTCCCAAGGTCTTGCTGGATCTGGTGCCAAATGCCGCCTGCGTCATCGGGGTCAAAATCACCATCAATCTGATCGAAATTGCGCTGGGCAATTTCAAGGGTGAAATTGAACGCAGCATCGAACACTGCATCAATACCCGCGATCTTGGCGCGGACGAGTTGACCAGAACCCTGATTGCGTTGATTGACCGGTTTCTCGAACGCAATCGCGATTTCTGCATCCATCCGCCCGCGGGCATCAGCATCGCCATTCAAGGGGTAACCGACAGCAACAGCGGCGAGATCATCTGGTCGCCAGCCCTCCGTCATCGCCATATTCCCTTGGTCAAATCACTCAGCGAACGATATGGCAGCGCTGTTCAGATGTCGAACGATGCAAACTGCATCGCAACAGCGATCTCGCAAAACACCAACCTGCATAATGATGGCGACTTTGCCGTGATCATGCTGGGCTACGGGATCGGCATGGGGCTGGTTCTGAATGGCAAGGTCTATAACGGTGACTTCGGGACTGCTGCGGAGTTTGGCCATACCAAATACCAACCCGATGGGCCGCTGTGCAATTGCGGCCGACGTGGGTGTCTTGAAGCCTATATCGGGGACTATGCCATCCTGCGTGATGCGCGCGGCGTGATTGACCTGCCCGATACCAACAACCTGCACCCCAGTGAAGAACAGATGATGGATCTGGTTGCCCGGGCCCGCCGCGGCGACACCGGTCTTGCCGAACTGTTCCGCCATGCTGGCAAGGTATTGGGATATGGCATCGCCAACCTGATTGCGCTGCTGGGCCCCAAACAGATTTTCATTACCGGATCGGGTGCGCGGGCATTCGACATGATGGAACCGGAACTCAGGCGTGGTCTGGACGAGGCACAGGTACCTGAACTCAGCCGAAACCCGACCATCACCTATCTTCCGTGGGATAAGGATCTGGCCCTTCAAGGGGCGATTGGTCAAAGCCTGCTCAGGCATGATGAAAACATGTTTCAGGCCACCGCAACAGTCCGGGACTAACAAATCCGCGACTGACAAATCCGCGACTAACAAAAAAAGCCGCCCAAATGGGCGGCTTTTTCTTTTCAGCAAGGCTGTCGCGAAGAGATATCGCTTAGGCGATATCTTTGGGCAGAACATCGGTCGGGATGTTCTGATAGCAAACCGGACGCAGGAAGCGACGGATTGCCATCGTCCCGACCGAGGTTGCACCGAAGTTGGTCGATGCCGGGTATGGTCCGCCATGGACCATGGTGTCGGATACTTCCACACCGGTCGGGAAACCGTTGGCCAGAACGCGGCCAGCCTTGTGTTCAAGGATCGGCAGAAGCGAACGGGCATCTGCCGCATCGGCTGAATCAAGATGCAGCGTGCAGGTCAACTGACCTTCAAGCGATTTGGCAATCTTGCGCATTTCGGCAACGTCCTTGACGCGAACGACAAGGCCGAGCGGGCCAAAGACTTCTTCGCCAAGCTCATGGTTGGCAAGCCAGTTTTCACCGGTGGTCTCAAACAGATACGGCGTCGCATTGCGCAGATCACAAGACGTCGTCAGAACTTCTTTGACACCCGAAGTCGCCGCCACACGCTTGGCACCGGCGCGATAGGTTTCTGCCATGCCATCGGTCAGCATGGTTTGCGGACCAACACCCGAAAGACCTTCCTTGGCGGCGGCAACGAATGCATCCGCATCCGGACCTTCGATCACAAC
>NZ_DCAO01000091.1:0-3447 GCF_002311515.1 Thalassospira sp. UBA1131 | reverse complement strand
GCCCAGCCTTTACCGATTTCCGCACCGCGTGCCTTGACAGCAGCCGGCAGCAGGAACATCGGGTTGACCGAACCAAGTTCGCCAAAGAACGGGATCGGCTCCGGACGGGCAGCACACAGATCATAAAGCGCACGGCCACCGCCAAGCGATCCGGTAAAGCCAACCGCCTTGATCAGCGGATGCTGTACCAGGCTTTGGCCAACGTCACGTTTGCCACCCTGGATCAGGCTGAATACACCCGGGTGAACACCACATTTCTTGATCGCGGCGTCAATCGCCTGGGCAACGATTTCGCCGGTACCCGGATGGGCCGAGTGACCCTTGACCACGACCGGGCAACCAGCAGCCAGTGCCGATGCGGTATCACCACCCGCGACCGAGAAGGCCAGCGGGAAGTTGGACGCACCAAACACAGCAACCGGGCCAATCGGACGCTGCATCAAACGCAGGTCAGGGCGCGGCAACGGCGCACGATCCGGAAGAGCTTCGTCATAACGACGATCCAGATATTCGCCATCAAGAATGTGGCTGGCAAACAGGCGAAGCTGACCGACGGTACGGCCGCGCTCACCCTGAAGGCGCGCTTCGGGCAGGCCGGTTTCCTGGGTGCCGATTTCGGTGATTTCATCGCCACGCGCGTCGATTTCATCCGCAATCGTGTTGATGAATTTTGCGCGCTCTTCGCGGGTTGAGTAGCCGTAAGTCCAAAAGGCTTCTTCGGCGGCCTTTGCGGCCTGATCAACCAGGGCAGGTGTGCCGACCGGGAAGGTGTTGGCCGGGCCATGGGCCGGCTCGGACTGGAAGGTCGTCTCACCAGCGACCCATTCACCGGCAATCAGATGTTTTCCTGTCAGGGTATAAGACATTTCAATCGATCCTCTGGAATGCGTGGATAGGGGTAAATTGATTACATGAAGGTCAACGTAACCGCGATTTTACTGACTTGCCAGCCATTCCTCATACTTTTTGTGATTCTCTTCTTTGGTGCAGGGATAAAGTCCGATAATTGTCGCCCCGTTGGCCACTTGTTCGATCACAAAGGCCTCGTAACTTTCCATGCCTGCACAGGCATCGGCGATCTCGTCTGCCAGATGTGCGGGGATCACCATGACCCCGTCCGTATCGCCAACAAGAACATCACCCGGGAAGACGGCAACATCGCCACACGCGATCGGAACATTGATATCAAGTGCTTCATGCTTGGTCAGGTTGGTCGGCGCTGACGGACCGGCACAATAGGCTGGCATATCAAGCTCACCGATCCCCTCGGCATCGCGGAAACCGGCATCGGACACGATCCCGGCACCACCGCGTACAGCCAAGCGGGTAACAAGGATCGACCCGGCCGATGCCGCAGACGCATCCTTGCGACCATCCATCACCAGAACATGACCCGGCGGGCAGGTTTCAATCGCAACACGTTGCGGATGGTCTTCGTTGCGGAACACCTCGATCGGGTTGCGGTCTTCACGTGCGGGGATATAGCGCAGCGTAAAGGCCTGCCCGACCATGTTTTTCTTTTTCGGTGCCACGGGCCGGACACCCTGAATGAACTGGTTGCGCAGGCCCCGCTTGTAAAGCTGGGTGGCAACAGACGCCGTCGAGGTGCGCATCAGTTTTTCGCGCGTGGCATCAGACAATACATATTCCGTCATGGTCGGTGTCCTTAGAAAATATCAGGTTCGCCGGCAGTTTTGCCGAAATCGGTTTCAAGGAAGTCAAAATCGCAGCCCTGATCGGCCTGGGTTACATGGCGCGAGAACATGTAGCCATACCCACGTTCAAATCGCGGTTCCGGCGGTGTCAGGGCCTTGCGCCGCGCTTCAAGCTCTTCGTCGGGGACGAGCATATCAAGCGAGCGATTTGGCAGATCAAGGCGGACCGTATCGCCATTTTTCAGAAGTGCGAGTGGCCCACCGATATAGCTTTCCGGGCTGACATGCAGAACACACGCGCCGTAAGACGTGCCCGACATGCGGGCGTCGGAAATCCGCAACATGTCACGATGGCCCTGTTTGATCAGCGCCTTGGGGATCGGCAGCATGCCCCATTCCGGGAAGCCGGGGCCGCCTTGCGGACCGGCATTGCGCAGAACCATCACATGATCCGGTGTGATATCGAGGTTCTCGTCATCAACGGCCTTTTTCATTTCCGGATAGCTGTCAAACACCAGTGCCGGGCCTTCATGAACATGATATTTCGGATCGCAGGCGGCTGGCTTGATCACCGCACCGTTCGGGCACAGATTGCCCTTCAGCACGGCAAGCGAGCCTTCCTTGTAGACCGGGTTATCAAGCGGGCGGATGACATCGTCATTATAAACCACCGCGCCTTCAAGGTTTTCACCAAGGGTCTTGCCGGTCACCGTCATGCAACTGGTATCAAGACGATCTTCCATCTGCTTCATCAGGGCGCGCAGGCCCCCGGCATAGAAGAAGTCCTCCATCAGGTAATCCTTGCCCGATGGCCGGACATTGGCGATCAGCGGCGTGGTGCGGCCAAGCTCATCAAGGTCCTCAAGCTTAAGACCCACCCCGGCACGTTTGGCCATTGCGATCAGATGCACCACGGCATTGGTGGAACAACCGGTTGCCATGGCGACAATGGCCGCATTTCGGCAGGATGCATCGGTGATGATCTGATCGGGTGTCAGGTCTTCCCACACCATCTCAACAATGCGGCGTCCGCAATCGGCCGACATGCGCTGATGACCGCTATCGACCGCCGGGATCGAAGAGGCACCGGGCAAAGTCAGTCCCATTGAATCAGCAATCGCCGTCATGGTCGACGCGGTTCCCATGGTCATGCAGGTCCCGGCCGACCGGGCAATACCGCCCTGAATGCCAAGCCATTCTTCGTCGCTGATGTTACCTGCGCGACGTTCATCCCAGTACTTCCAGGCATCAGAGCCCGACCCAAGGATTTTGCCGGCATAGTTACCGCGCAACATCGGCCCGGCAGGCAGATAGATCATCGGCACACCGGCCGAAATCGCACCCATCACCAGACCCGGCGTTGTCTTGTCGCAGCCGCCCATCAGAACCACACCATCCAGCGGGTGGGACCGGATCATTTCCTCGGTCTCCATGGCAAGCAGGTTGCGATAAAGCATCGAGGTCGGCTTGGTGAAGCTTTCATCAACTGAAAGCGACGGCAGTTCGACTGCAAAACCACCCGCCTGCGCAACACCGCGTTTCACATCAACAACACGTTCGCGGAAATGCGAATGACAGGTATTGAGTTCCGACCAGGTATTCAGGACACCGATGATTGGCTTGTCACGAAAATCGTCTTCGGAATAGCCAAGCTGCATCATCCGTGATCGATGGCCAAATGTCCGCAGATCGTCGGGGGCGAACCAGCGTGCCGATCTCAGGTCCTGAGGCTGTTTCTTACTCATTGTCTTATCCTCGGAATGTAAAACGCGACCATGCTTGCAACGGGCGG
>NZ_DCAO01000074.1:5119-10824 GCF_002311515.1 Thalassospira sp. UBA1131 | reverse complement strand
CTTCGTATCGAAGTCACGGCAACCGGTGGCAATACGTTGCTTTCGGAAATCGTGCGTCTGATGGAAAATGCCGAACAGGGCCGTGCCAGATATGTCGCGATCGCCGATCGGGTGGCAAAGGCCTATGCGCCGGTTGTTCATACCCTGTCGCTGGCGACCTTTATCGGCTGGTGGCTGATTGGTGGGATTGGCTGGCAGGATGCGCTGATGAATGCCATCGCGGTTCTGATCATTACCTGTCCCTGCGCTCTGGCGCTTGCGGTTCCGGTGGTTCAGGTGATTGCCACCGGGCGTCTGTTGCGTGCAGGTATTCTTGTCAAATCGGCAACCGCCCTTGAACGACTGACCAAGATTACTGGCATCATTTTCGATAAAACCGGCACACTGACCACGGGCAAACCCGAACTGGTCGGCGAACCACAGCAAGACAAACTGATGCTTGCCGCCGGCATGGCCGCCAACAGCAACCATCCGTTATCCCGCGCACTGGTGCGTGCCGCTGGAAACGTGACCCCGCAAACCAATGTTACCGAGCAAGCTGGCCTTGGCCTGATGATGCAGGGTCCTGCGGGTCCGATCCGGCTTGGTAGTCGTGCTTTCTGCGATGTTGCCGAAAACGCCGATGTGCCATCCGATATTACCGGACCGGAATTGTGGCTATCTGAACCGGGCATTGCCCCGACCCGGTTTGTCTTCCGCGATACGATGCGCAGCGACGCACCCGAAGTGATCGACACCCTGCGCACGCGTGGCTTTGAAATGACCCTGTTGTCGGGTGACCGCGAAAGCACCGTGCGCCAGCTTGCCGAAACACTTGGCATTACCAGCTGGATGGCACGGATGTCGCCAACCGAAAAAGCCAACCATATTCAGGCCCGCGCTGATCGGGGCAACCATGATTTGATGGTCGGCGATGGCATCAACGACGCACCGGCCCTTGCCGCCGCCCATGCATCAATGTCGCCGGCGACGGCTGCTGAAATTTCGCAAAATGCGGCCGATATCGTGTTTCAGGGTGATCGGCTCGGCGCCGTGATCGAGGCAATTGATGTCGCCCGCAAGGCTGATCGGCTTGTCCGTCAAAATTTTGCCCTGTCCTTTGCCTATAACGTGATCACGATCCCGCTGGCTGTATCAGGGTTTGTCACCCCGCTTTTTGCGGCAATCGCCATGTCATCCTCATCCCTGATCGTGATCGCCAATGCCTTGCGTTTACACGCAAAATCGGGCAAGTCTGACGGGGTCGGCATCAAACCGGCGACCACGTTGTCGCAGCAGGCAGGGATATAATGCCATGAGCAACCTCCTTCTCCTGATCCCGATTGCATTGTTTCTGGGGCTTCTGGGCCTGGGGGCCTTCTTGTGGTCGTTGCGTTCCGGGCAGTTTGACGATATGGAAGGTGCGGCAAATCGCATTCTGTTTGATGACGATGACGTCACGCCTCCGGGGAACTCAAAGAAGTTCCATCAAGGCGATAGTTAGAATTGCTTGAAACAGGGCTATCTCATCGGATAGATTTGTTTACAATCCGCCTACCGGGTCACCAGCATCGGAGTCTACGATGGCAGTCCGCCCCCAAATCTGCGAAGCCTGTTCTATCAAGGACTTAACTTTTTGCTCCGCATTGCATGGCGATGAACATGATCAGCTGCGTCAATTGCTTACGCATGCACACTATGACCCGCACACGACGATTTTCCACGAGGCAGAAGACGCAGACTACGTCTTCAACGTCACATCCGGCTCTGTAAAGCTGTATAAATTGCTCGGCGATGGCCGTCGCCAGATTACCGGTTTCCTGTTTGCCGGTGACTTTCTTGGCCTCGCACTGAATGCCAATTACAGCTATACCGCCGAGGCGATTGAACCGGTAACCGCATGTCGGTTCCCGCGCCAGAAGCTGGAAAAACTGTTCGACAAGTTTCCGCATCTTGAAAAACGCATGCTGGGCATGGCGGTCGATGAACTCGCCGCCGCACAGGATCAGATGCTTCTGCTTGGCCGCAAGACCGCCAAGGAAAAGGTCGCATCCTTCCTTTTGATGCTGGCCCGCCGTCAGGAACACCGCGGCGAAAGCAGCGAGACTATCAACGTGCCCATGAGCCGTTCCGACATTGCCGACTATCTGGGTCTGACCATTGAAACCGTGTCACGCACCCTGACCCAGTTGCGCAAGGAAGCAATGATTACGCTCAAGGATAACCGCCATATCGAGGCGGTCGGTCTCGACATGCTTGAAGATCTTGCCGAAGGTCTGTGATTTCTGCGTGCCTGTAATCGGCCAATAGCATTTTAGGACGCTGATCCTTCGAACGATCAGCCAACCCACGCCCGGAATCCCGATTATTGGCCGAATTGCCTATTTCGCGATTGCAAAAAAGGTTTCCCGATCGCGGTCATGATATTGTAAACATGACCGCACGCTCGACAAAGATCGGGCAGCGAAATCCGGTTGTACCGGGGGAGAAACGTCATGAGTGCCACCAGCAAAAAGATGGGCCGGACCTCCGTCCCAGAACTCCGTGCCCGTAAGGGCAAAGATCCGATTGTCTGCCTGACGGCCTATACCGCGCCGATGGCGCAACGCCTTGATGAACATTGCGACCTGCTTCTGGTCGGTGATTCACTGGGCATGGTTGTCTATGGCATGGAAAGCACGCTTGCCGTGACCGTCGATATGATGGTCAACCATGGCAAGGCCGTGATGCGCGGATCAAAAAATGCCTGTGTTGTTGTTGATCTGCCCTTTGGCAGTTATCAGGAATCCAAGGAACAGGCGTTCCGCACGGCATCCCATATTCTGGCTGAAACCGGCTGTGCCGCCGTAAAGCTTGAAGGCGGTGCCGAACTTGCCGAAACCATCGAATTTCTGACCATGCGCGGCGTGCCGGTCATGGCCCATATCGGCCTGATGCCCCAACAGGTCAACACCATGGGTGGCTTCAAAAGCCAAGGCCGCGACGAAGAAACCGCACGCAAAACCCTTGCTGATGCCAAGGCGGTTGCCAAGGCCGGTGCCTTTTTGGTTGTCGTCGAAGGTACGGTTGAACCGGTCGCACGTCAGATCACCGAGGCCATCGACATCCCGACCATCGGCATTGGTGCCTCGGTCGCCTGTGATGGGCAGGTTCTGGTCACCGAAGACATCCTTGGCCTGTTTTCCGACTTCACGCCGAAATTCGTCAAACGCTACGCCAATCTTGGCGATGCGGTATCCGAGGCCGTCGGCCAATACGCCGACGAAGTGCGCACCCGTCAGTTCCCGACGGATGAACATTGCTTTGGGTTAGCGAAAAAAGGTAAGTTGCGCGCGGTCTGATCCAGACCGCCGCGATTTTCTGCAATCTTCGATACGACGAAAACGATGTCCCTTACGACTGTTCACACTGTCGCTGATCTGCGCGCGACTGTTGCCAACTGGCGCGCCGAAGGCCTGCGTGTCGCCCTGGTTCCGACCATGGGCGCGCTTCATGATGGCCATATCAGCCTGACACACCTTGCCCGTGAACATGCAGACCGGGTGATCGTTTCGATTTTCGTCAATCCGACCCAGTTCGCCCCGAACGAGGATTTCGGTGCCTATCCCCGCACCCTGCCCGCCGATCAGAAACTGCTCGATGACGCCGGGGTCGAGCTGTGCTTTGCTCCCTCGGTCGAGGAAATGTATCCCGACGGCTTTGCCACCAAGGTCTCTGTTGATGGCGCGATGACCAATGTGCTGTGTGGGGCGGCCCGCCCTGGCCACTTTGATGGCGTGGCACAGGTTGTGACCAAATTGCTGCTTCAGGCCCTGCCCGATTGTGCGATTTTCGGACAAAAAGACTACCAGCAACTGATGGTCATCCGGCGTTTCAGCGCAGATCTGAACATTCCGGTCGAGATCATCGGGGCGAAGATTCTGCGTGAAAATGATGGTCTGGCGATGTCATCGCGCAACCGCTATCTGACACCCGACGAACGTGCGATTGCCCCGACACTCAACAAGGTATTGGGCGACATCACTGCCAAGGCTGCCAATGGTGCCGAACTTGGCCCGCTTTTGGCCAAGGGGCGCGAGGATATCCTGTCTGCCGGATTTGATCCGATTGACTACCTTGAAGTCCGCGATGCCGAAACGCTGGAACTGATCAGTGATACGGTGACAAAACCGGCCCGAATCTTTGTTGCCGCCCGGCTTGGCAAGGCGCGTCTGATTGACAATCACGCGATTGAGCCTGCGTAGTTCCGGGCATGAGCCGGGCATGACTGCCGGTTAAACACCCGGGCACAGTGGCGGAATCGCCGATTGCGCGCCAAACAGGATGAAAAGCGCAGAATAACGCGCTTTTGCGCCCGATTGCGCTTGACTCCCACCCCCTGATCCAATAAACCCTCCCCACCAAAGGTCGCCCAAGAGGTGACTCCCCCAGTCCTCGAGTTTCGAGCACTGGGTTTTAGTTTTTTGTGCGCACACGGTGGAAGCACCAGCAACACAGACGGGATTTGGAATGTTTGAAGGACTAAGCGATCGCCTTGGCGGGGTTCTCGATAAGCTGCGCAAACGTGGCGCGCTGAAAGAATCCGACGTCAAGGAGGCCATGCGCGAAGTACGCGTCGCCCTGCTTGAGGCGGACGTCGCACTTCCGGTCGTTAAAACCTTTATCTCCAACGCCACCGAACGTGCAGTTGGTGCCGATGTTCTGCGCTCGGTCACGCCGGGCCAGATGGTCGTCAAGATCGTCCATGACGAACTGAAAAACATGCTGGGTGAAGGCGAGGAAATCAATCTCGCTTCCACCCCGCCGGTTCCGATCCTGATGGTCGGTCTGCAGGGTTCGGGTAAAACCACCAGTTCCGCCAAGATCGCGCTGAACCTGACCAAAAAGCGCAACAAGAAAGTCCTTCTGGCATCGCTTGATATCTATCGTCCGGCCGCCCAGCAGCAGCTGAAAGTGCTGGCCGACGATAACGGTCTTGGCATTCTGCCGATCGTCATGGGCGAGAAACCGGTTTCGATTGCCAAACGTGCGATGGATACCGGCCGCAAGGAAGGCTATGACGCGGTCATTCTTGATACCGCCGGTCGTCTGCATATCGACATGGAACTGATGAGCGAAGTCGCCCAGATCCGTGATGCCGTCAACCCGGTCGAGACCCTTCTGGTTACCGATGCGATGACCGGTCAGGACTCGGTCAACGTTGCCAAGGAATTTGCCGACAAGGTCGGCATCACCGGTATCGTTCTGACCCGTGTTGATGGTGATGCGCGCGGTGGTGCCGCCCTTTCGATGCGTCAGATCACCGGCTGCCCGATCAAGATGATCGGTATCGGCGAAAAAATCGACGAGATGGAAGCCTTCCATCCTGATCGTATCGCCAACCGTATTCTTGGCATGGGCGATGTTGTCAGCCTGGTTGAAAAGGCTGCCGAAAACATCAAGGCCGAAGACGCCGAGAAAATGGCCAAGAAGCTGCGCAAGGGTCAGTTTGACCTGAACGACCTTCTGGCACAGCTCAAACAGCTTCAGAAAATGGGTGATCTTTCCGGCATCATGGGGATGCTGCCGGGCATGGGCGCGCTGAAAAAACAGATGTCGCAGACCAAGCTTGATCCCAAACTTCTGACCCACCAGGAAGCGATCATCCTGTCGATGACGCCGAAAGAACGTGAAAACCCGGCCCTGATCAAGGCATCGCGCAAAAAGCGTATTGCCGCTGGCTGTGG
>NZ_DCAO01000074.1:3372-4964 GCF_002311515.1 Thalassospira sp. UBA1131 | reverse complement strand
GCGGCGATATGCCCGACCTCAACAACTTGCCAAAAGGATTTACCGGTGGCGGGGGCGGTTTGCCGCCCGGGTTGCCGGGATTGGGAGGCGGCGGTGGCTTGCCTCCGGGATTCCCGGGGTTCGGCAAAAAGAAATAGCCAAGCCCCCGGTTCTGAAATGGGTTCTTCAAGAATTCCTCTTAGGAACCAAAACCGGCCCACAAAGCCGGATCAAAGACCAAGTGAATAGGCCCCTCGGGGTCATGATTTAGAAGACTACAAACCCAAGCTGAAAGGAACTTATCCGAATGGCTGTCAAGATTCGTCTTTCCCGTGGCGGTGCCAAGAAGCGTCCGTACTACCGTATCGTAGTTGCTGACGTTCGTGCCCCGCGTGACGGCAGCTTCATCGAGCGCGTCGGTACCTACGACCCGATGCTCCCGAAGGATGCTGACAACCGCGTAACCTTCAAAGAAGAGCGCATCAAATACTGGCTGTCCGTTGGCGCACAGCCGACCGATCGTGTTGCACGTTTCCTGGGCAAAGCTGGCCTGGCTGACGCGTTCAAACCGACCGAACAGCCGCAGAAGTCTGCTCCGAAAGCGAAAGCTCAGGAACGTCTTCGTGAGAAAGCTGAGAAAGCCGAAGCTGCTGCTGCCGCTGCTGCGGAAGCCGCTGCCGAAGCAGCAGCACCTGCTGAAGAAGAAGCTGCAGGCGAGTAATCGCTGAACGCACGCTTTGATCAGATACCGGAAACTTGTGAACCGAAATGGCTGATACCCGCAAATCCAAAAACGACGAAGCTTATGTCTGCGTCGGCATGATCACCGCCCCGCACGGGGTGCGTGGTGCCGTGCGCGTCAAAAGCTATACCGTCGATCCGGATAACCTTGTCGGTTACGGCCCGTTGTTCGACGCCAAGGGACGCGTGAAATACAAGCTGTCTCCTGTCGGACATGTCCGCGACCAGCTGATCGCCAAGATCGAAGGTGTGGACGACCGGGACGCTGCCGAACGGCTGCGGGGCACCAAGCTCCATGTACCGCGTGCTGCACTGCCTGACACGGTTGAAGAAGATGAATTCTACCTTGCTGACCTTGTCGGCCTGAAAGCGTTCCACATTGATGGTTCGGTTTTTGGCACCGTACGGGGTGTGGCTGATTTTGGCGCTGGCGACGTAATCGAAGTCGCGCTCGAAGAAGCCAAGAACAAGGTTGTTGTTCTTCCCTTCACCAAGGAAGTCGTGCCCGAGGTCATTCTTTCGGAACGCAAGATGGTGGTAAATCCGCCCGAGGGGCTACTGCAGGATGAGGACGGACCCGGTAATCGCAACCGTCGTCCGAACAAACCCCGCAAGGACTCTCAGGCCGACCGCGATTCTGATGCCGTTGCTGCAGATGCAGTAGGCGCGGAAACCGCGACCGGCAGCGGGAAGGAGGCCTGATCGATGTCTGTGTGGCAGGCAAAAGTTGCAACCCTGTTCCCGGAAATGTTTCCGGGTGTGCTTGGTCAGTCTTTGGCTGGCAAGGCGCTTGAAAACGGGATCTGGTCGCTTGATGTCAAAGACATCCGCGATCATGCAACCGACCGCCACCGCACTGTAGACGACAATCC
>NZ_DCAO01000074.1:0-3242 GCF_002311515.1 Thalassospira sp. UBA1131 | reverse complement strand
TCTGCACCGCAGTTGCCGCTGATTTATCTCAGCCCGCGGGGAAAAGTGCTGAACCAGAAACGCTGCCGCGAATTGGCAGCAGGCCCGGGTGCCATCCTGCTTTGCGGTCGTTACGAAGGTATCGACCAACGGGTTCTGGATGAACACGAGGCCGAGGAAATCAGCATCGGTGATTACATCCTCATGGGCGGCGAACTGCCGGCCATGGTCCTGATTGAATCGTGCATTCGCCTCATCGAGGGAACGGTCAACAAAACCGAGTCTGTCGACGAGGAAAGCTTTGAAACCGGGTTGCTTGAATATCCGCATTACACGCGCCCGGCCAACTGGAACGGGCGTGAAGTGCCGGAGATCTTGCTTTCCGGACATCATGCCAAGGTACAAGCCTGGCGGCATGCTCAGGCAGAAGAAATTACCCGCGCGCGACGCCCGGACCTTTGGGACCGGTACGTGGCAAACGGGAACATCAAAGAGGGTTAAACCATGACCAACATCATCCAGCAGCTCGAGAAAGAGCAGCTCGACAAAATCGTTGCGCAGCGCGAAGTTCCGGAATTCGATGCAGGTGATACCGTCCGTGTACACCTGAAAGTCGTTGAAGGTACCCGTGAGCGTATCCAGCAGTTCGAAGGCGTATGCATTGCGCGTAAGAACCGCGGCCTGAACTCTTCCTTCACCGTGCGTAAAATCGCATCGGGCGAAGGCGTTGAGCGTATCTTCCAGTCTTACTCCCCGGCCATCGACAAAATCGAAGTCGTTCGCCGCGGTGACGTACGTCGCGCGAAACTCTACTACCTTCGTGGCCGTACCGGTAAATCTGCACGTATCGCCGAGCAGACCACCGGCCACAAAGGCAAACTGACCGCCGAAGAACGCAAGAAGAAGTAATTCTTCGCTGTTTTCAGCATCAGAACAAAGACGGGCTCACCTTCGGGTGGGCCCGTTTTCGTTTCCGGCCCCTGGTCAGGGCGAGACCAGAAGCCACTCAATGCACTCATTGGTTGCATTATAGCGAATCGCCGGATTTGACCTCAAAGAATGCAGTCCCGCAGAAATCCGACGATAAATTTATCAGCTTTCATTATATCAGATATCCCTTACCTATATCGTTAAACGCTGATTTGGCTACTCTGGGATGCTGTAAAATGGCACACTCTATTTAAAAGTGTACATCATCCAAAAACACGCGCCCGATACCTTGCGATTTGGAAGGCGGCGTGTATAAAGGCACTCCCGCGGCAAAAACGAACAAACCCGCGTGGTTCTGGATAATAAAATTTCGCAAACCGGATAAAGCCGGTTGCGCCGGAGAAACGCCAAGCCCCACCCGCCGTCAAAAGCAGGTACTGCCGCGATCTTCGTCCCATTCAGAACCGCACCCGGCGGCTTGATCGTTGCTGCTCAAAAGATCGATGTATTATGAGGAGGTCGAGATGGGTCAACCTAAAACCCTTTTTGACAAGATTTGGGAAAGCCATGTGGTCGACACGCAGGATGATGGTACCTGCCTGCTTTATATTGACCGTCATCTCGTCCACGAAGTGACCAGCCCGCAGGCCTTCGAAGGTCTCCGCAATTCGGGCCGCAAAGTGCGCCATCCGGAATTGACGCTCGCCGTGCCGGATCACAACGTTCCGACCTCTGACCGCTCCGAAGGCATCAAGGAAGAAGACAGCCGCATTCAGGTTGAAACCCTTGATCAGAACGCCAAGGATACCGGCATTCACTATTTCCCGATGAACGATCTCCGTCAGGGCATCGTGCACATCGTCGGCCCGGAAGAAGGCTTTACCCTTCCTGGCGTGACCATGGTTTGCGGTGACAGCCACACCTCGACCCACGGCGCATTCGGTGCGCTGGCTTTTGGTATCGGCACGTCAGAAGTTGAACACGTTCTGGCCACCCAGACGCTGGTTCAGAAACCGGCCAAGAACATGCTGGTCAAGGTCGAAGGCGATCTTCATCCGGGTGTGACCGCCAAGGACATCACCCTGGCGATCATCGGTCGTATCGGCACTGCTGGCGGTACCGGTTATGTCATCGAATATGCCGGCTCGGCCATCCGTTCGCTGTCGGTTGAAGGCCGCATGACGGTCTGCAACATGTCGATCGAAGGCGGCGCACGCGCTGGCCTGATCGCCCCGGACGAGAAAACCTTTGAATATATCAAGGGCCGCCCGATGGCCCCGAAAGGCGCCGCGTTCGAGCAGGCTGTTGAATACTGGAAGACCCTGCCGTCTGACGAAGGCGCACATTACGACAAGATTGTCGAAATCGATGCCGCCGAAATCGTCCCGCAGGTTACCTGGGGCACCAGCCCGGAAGACGTCGTTCCGGTTACCGGCACCGTTCCGTTCCCGTCTGACGGCAAGGATGCCGGCAAGCAAAAGGCCATTGCCCGTTCGCTGGAATATATGGGTCTGACAGCAGGCACCCCGATCGAGGAAATCAAGATCGACCGCGTCTTTATCGGTTCTTGCACCAACGGTCGTATCGAAGACCTGCGTGCTGTTGCCGAAGTCGCCAAGGGCCGCAAGGTTGCCGAAACCGTCAATGCCATGATCGTTCCAGGCTCCGGCCTTGTGAAAGAACAGGCAGAGGCAGAAGGCCTGCATGAGATCTTCATCGAAGCAGGCTTTGACTGGCGCGAGCCAGGCTGCTCGATGTGTCTGGCGATGAACCCGGACCGTCTGGCCCCGGGCGAGCGTTGCGCTTCGACCTCGAACCGTAACTTCGAAGGCCGTCAGGGCCGTGGTGGTCGTACCCACCTCGTCAGCCCGGCGATGGCAGCTGCGGCTGCGATCACCGGTCATCTGACCGACATTCGCAAACTCGGTTAAGGAAGGTTCCCCATGGCCGATCACACATTAATCAATTTCCGCGAAAGTGCCCCTCGTCTGGGCCGCGCACCGGTGCTTGAGCACCTCCTGCCGCAACTGACCGGCATCAACCTGCCGGACTTCGTTGCGCAGGAACTCGACGCGACCGAAGAATTGATCGAAGCACTCGGTCTGGCCTGGGAAACTGGAAGCAAGGGATAAGATAATGGAAAAATTCACCAAGCTCACCGGTGTTGCAGCACCGCTGCCGATGATCAATGTCGATACCGACATGATCATTCCCAAACAGTTCCTCAAAACCATCAAACGTTCGGGCCTTGGCAAGAACCTGTTTGATGAAATGCGTTACGACGACAACGGTAACGAAATTCCGGATTTCGTTCTGAACAAACCGGCCTATCG
>NZ_DCAO01000028.1:15890-20666 GCF_002311515.1 Thalassospira sp. UBA1131 | reverse complement strand
GCCAGTGCAGATTTCCTGCACCGCATTTCCAGTATCCCTGTCAAAACCTTGGCTGACAAGCCTTGCGATCAAAACATTATTACCAGCCTGCCATTGCAAGCGGATCGACACCAATCACATGCCCATGCCCACCCAGGATAAGGAGATAAAGAACAATCCCGGCTAGGATATCCCGCCCCCGAAAGGCATCCTTTAGGCCTGACAGCGAAAAGCGTCGGGTTGCTGCCAGAAGGATCGCCTGTTCGCCATCCGTCATTCCGCGCAGCCGGATTTTTTCCATTCGCCAGAACCCGATCAGGGCAAAAATGCTGCTGCCGCCAAAGAACAGGACGGCGACGATATCACCATTGGCGATCGTGTGTCCGGCCCCCCAAAGGATCATGCCCAACAGCAGTGGATGACGGCAAAACCGATTGATGCCGGGCTTTGCCGGATCAAAGCCGGTTTTTCGACCAATTGACAGCGGACAGGGTTGAAGAATGGCACAGGCCCACAAAATACAGGCAGGCAACATGACAACCACAAGGAGCTGTGCCTGCCAGGTTTGATAGTCCCAGAGTAAAAACGACTCCGCGACCAAAACCTCGTGAATGACCCAGCCAAACAGCAGAACTGACAGGATCGAGAATGCAATAATATAGGGGCGGTAGCCGATACGTCTTACAAGCCTTTCGCGCAGCAAGCCCGGAATAATATGGCCTGCAAGGAAAACGGTCACTGCAATGAAAAACCCTGCCAAAACGCGATCCCCTCTTTACATTGTGGCTTCAACATGCAAATTGCCCTGTTCGCGCAGACGGGCCGGGGTGCGAATCTCCAAGACCCTTGCGTTACACGATATTAGCGGATACCTCTGTATCCCTGTTTGACATCGAACAACAAGCACCTGCCGCCGGATATTCTGACCGGCAGACCAAGAAATACGGAATATACTCGAAATGAGCTGGACGCCGGAAAAGATTGAATTGCTGACCTCGCTCTGGAATCAGGGTTGGACCACGGCACGCATCGGTGAGGAACTGGGCGTTGGCAAGAATGCCGTCGTTGGCAAGGCACACCGCCTTGGACTGCCCAAGCGCCCGTCCCCGATCCAGCGCCGCGCCGAGGAAGCAGAACAGAAAAAGGCACCGGCCCCCAAACAGCAGACCAAAGGCATTTCGATCTTTGATCTTGGTCCGGGCATGTGCCGTTGGCCGTTTGGCGATCCGGGCGATGACGACTTCCATTTCTGCGGCAAGAAAATCGTGCCGAGCAAGCCTTATTGCGACGAACATTGCGCACAGGCCTACCTTAACGGCAAGAACCCGCGCGAAGACAATCCCCCTGCACAGCAGGGTGGCCCCGGCGGCAAAGGCCCGCAGGCTGCAAACCGGAAATAATCTGTTCTGCGCCTGGCAATTGCCCGCAGAGACACCGAGATACAAAAAAGCCGCCTGATCCGGGCGGCTTTTTCGTTGGGCGATGTCAAGGTTCTAATGGTTACCTTGTTTGCAGCACGTATTTGGCAAAGCCTTCCTGATCCTCACCAACGAAGCTGATATTGTCGGGTGCGTTAACAGCCGAGGATGCCTTGGGGCTGGTAACAAACGTTACATCGGACGCCTCACCGATTGAGGCAAAGGTCCAGTTGCCATCCGCCTTCGGATCAATTTCCTTTTCGGTCAGGATATAGTTGGCAAGCACCGTACGATTTTCATCGGGTGCCTCGACAATGATGGTCGATCCATCAAGGCCCGGGAAATTGCCACCACCCCCTGCGCGATAGTTGTTGGTCGCAACGACAAACTTCTGATCGGCTGTCACCGGTTTGCCTTCGAAGCTCAGATTGACGATGCGGTGACTATCGGGATTGATCACTTCGCCCGCCTTGTTGTAGCGGGCCGGTTTGGTGACATCGATCTCGTAGGTCACGCCATCAATCACATCATAATTATATGTCGGGAAATCCGGGTTGATCAGAGCCTGTTCTTCGCTGCTGTTCGGATCAATCTGATTGAACTGGCCTGCCGACATTTCAAGCCATTCACGCACCTGATCACCATCAAGCAATACTGCGCGCACGGTGTTTGGATAGATATAAAGGTCCGCGACGTTTTTAAGCGCAATCTTGCCTTCAGGAATGTCGGTGAAATAGTCCGGACCACCGCGACCTCCGGCCTTGAACGGCGCCCCGGCCGACAGGATTGGAATACCATCATATTCCGATCCGTTCAGGATCTTTTCGAGATACCATTTCTGGGCGTTGGTCACGATCTGGATCGAGGGATCATCGGCCACAAGCGCAAAGAAGCTGTTGATCGGTGCCGATGTGGTGCCCACACCTTCGCGCATATAGGCAATGGTGGCTTCGTGCTCTTCGTTGACCGCGGCAATGATTTCCGGATCGGCTTCAACCAGCGGGGTCACGGTCCGGCCTTCGCGCTGATAGATCGGACGTGCGTCTGACAGACTGTCGGTGACACTCCATTCACCGTCATCAGACACATTCAAGGTCAGATCGATCACGCCAAGATGGCTGCCCCAGAAGCCCGGCATCACAGCCGCAACGCCGTTGATCGTGCCTTTGGCGATATCGACACCTTCAAGATCGGAAAAGGTCTCAGACGGGAACACAGTGTGGGCATGGCCAAACAGGATCGCATCAATGCCATCGACTTCGGAAAGGTAATAGGTGGCATTTTCTTCCATGCCATTACGCGCCATGGTCGACAGACCGGAATGCGGAACGGCAATGACGATATCCGCCCCCTTTTCGCGCATTTCCGGGACATATTTTTTTGCCATCTCAACAATGTCTTTTGCGATCACATTGCCTTCCAGATTGGCCTTGTCCCACTGCATGATCTGGGGTGGCACAAAACCGATCACACCGACCTTGGCCTTGTGCACCTTGCCGTCATTATCGGTAAATTCCCGATCCAGCAGCACATAGGGTTCGAAATACGGCTTGTCGTTATCGGGATTATCATCGCCATCATCAACAAAGACGTTGGCACTGACATAGGGGAAGTTGGCACCGGCCAATGATTTACCCAGGAAATCGAGACCATAGTTAAATTCATGGTTCCCGATATTGGCCGCGTCATAGCCAAGAAGGTTCATCGCCTTATAGACCGGATGGACGTCACCATCCTTAAGACCGCGTTCCTTGGCCATATAATCGCCGAGCGGATTTCCCTGGATCAGGTCACCATTATCGATAAAGACAACGTTCTCTGCCTCGCCACGTGCGGTCTTAAGCAGGGTCGCGACCTTTGCCAGACCAACCGTGTCTGACTCGCCGTCACGGTAATAGTCATAGTTAACCAGATGCGTGTGGATGTCTGTGGTTTCGAGGATGCGCAAAGACACCGTGCTGTCGGCCAATGCCGTGCTGCTTACCAGTGCAAGTGCCATCGAAATCCCGGCAATCCGGGCAGCTTTTTTGTGAATGAATACCATCGAGCCGTGTCCCTGCTTATGCGTTAAACCGCGACAATCTAATCCCGTTTAAATGTCGGTGTTTTGAAGATTTTGCGAAAAAGGCAGGGCAAACACAAACAGAAACGCCTGCCACGATCGGCAGGCGTTTCTGGTCTGAGACATATTTGGTGATCAGGCTGGCTGCATCGCGGTTGACTTGTATCCGCGAATAACCTCGTTTCCGGGCTCCGGATCGTGTGGGACGTTCAGGGCCAGAACCAGTGAGACAAAGGCCATGGCTGCCCCGGCAAGGAACACCGCACCCGGCGAAATCAGCCAAAGCAAACCGAAGGCCGCCGGGATGAAAACGGCGGCGATATGGTTGATCGTAAAGCTGACCCCGGCGGTTGAGGAGATGTCAGCCGGATCGGCGATCTTCTGGAAATAGGTCTTGATAGCGATCGCCAGCGCAAAGAACAGATGGTCAATCACATAAAGACCACCGGCCAGAATGTGGTTTTCGACAAAGGCGTAGGAGACGAAAACAATGAACAGTCCGACATATTCGAAGACCAGCGCACGGCGTTCGCCCCATTTGCCGATCATCTTGCCGATCTTGGGGGCCAGGAACATGTTGATCACGTGGTTAAGCAGATACAGCAAGGTGATGGTTGCTGCGTCATAACCGAACTTCTCGACCATCAGGAAGCCGGCAAACACGGTAAATATCTGACGGCGTGCGCCACTCATGAAAGTCAGCGCGTAGTAAAGCCAATAGCGTTTGCGCAAGATCAGCTTCTTGTTCTGCGGATGGGCATCGGCAAATTTCGGAAACGCCCCCCAGACAAAAAGCGCGGCCAGGACCGTCAATGCACCGCCGAACAGATAGACATAGCGATACTCGACGGCAAAAACTTCGAGCATCACCCAGACCATGCCAAACATGATCAGCGACGAGATTGATTTTGCCGACAGCTGCCGCCCCATGACCATGGCGGTGCGATCCTTGCGCACCCACTGCAAAGACAAGGCCTGCTGCATGGTTTCGAAATAATGGAAACCGATCGACATCAAAACCGTCGTGCAATAAAGGCCGATCACGGTCGGGAAATAGCCCGATATGGCAACGCCAATTCCAAGCACCAGCAAAGACAGAACCGCAAAGGTCTGTTCACGCAGAACCAGCAGCACAAAAATCGCGGTAAAGGCAAGGAAACCTGGGATTTCACGCAAGGACTGCAAGATGCCGATCTCGCGGCCGGTGAAGTCGGCCATTTCGACCGAAAAGTTGTTTAGCAGCGCCATCCAGGTCGAAAAGGACAGCGGCATGGCAGCCGCCATAACGATCAGCAGAACTTCCGGATTGCGCCAACC